>NZ_PPDE01000010.1 GCF_002959915.1 Veillonella atypica KON
AGTCTGTATTACGTCATAAAATTTATCAATCATAGATGGTTTATGACGATGTGGATCAGGCGTTCCATTTTCATAATGAGATTTTATGGTGCGTCTATCATAGCCTAATTCACGACCTAGTAAACTATAATTAGGTTTCAAATTGCAAACCTCCAGAATGTCCCTTAATAATGGTAAGTCTAATAATGATGTTACAGTAAATGAACTGTTAATAGCGTATACGTATTGCATGTTGTTATCACCTCAACTATAGTATCGGTGATACAATTAAAATTGTACATTCTTATATCATCATTTTTGTACATTCTTAGAGTATCATTTACATAAAATATTTAACAGAATAAATCTAGCAACATAACAAAAGTAGCATTACTAACGTATAGACACAGATGGCATATGCCAATGGTCTATATTACTTATAGTAATGCTACTTTTTTATTGTAAATTACATCATAATCGAAACCTAGTCAAAGTTCAGGAGATATATAGAACAAATTTTGGAAAATGATATTTCAGGAATCCTTATATTCAAATAAAGCCTTATAGTAAGCCTAATAATTTTAACAAAGATAAATAGTTTCTGTCCCCATTAGGGGATTATTTAATTTAACAGGTTACTATCTGGATTCTGAAACTGCTGAATACGCTGAATAGTTTCCGTCCCCATCAGGGGATTATTTAATTTAACGCGGAACAAGTTGCAGAAATTAAAGAGATTTTATTAGATGAGTTGTTTCCGTCCCCATCAGGGGATTATTTAATTTAACAAAAATGAATAACCACAATTTAATAATGAATGTTAAGGCGTTACGTTTCCGTCCCCATCAGGGGATTATTTAATTTAACGCTATTACGGGGGAATTATGATGATTGGATTTATGCAAGCGGCGTTTCCGTCCCCATCAGGGGATTATTTAATTTAACATGTCAAAAGAAAATAAAACAGTCGTATTATACGATAGAAATAAGTTTCCGTCCCCATCAGGGGATTATTTAATTTAACCAGACCACATTTATATTAACGGTGAAAAATATGATTTCGCCGGGTTTCCGTCCCCATCAGGGGATTATTTAATTTAACTGCAGGGTATCAATAAACGATACCAACTATTATTCACACCGCGTTTCCGTCCCCATCATGGGATTATTTAATTTAACACTAAATTCTTCGGTGAAGCGAAACACACTTCCAATAAATATTTGTTTCCGTCCCCATCAGGGGATTATTTAATTTAACTGGTGAGCGTGGTGGTAAAAGATTAATTCATTCGCGGTTATTTGAGTTTCCGTCCCCATCAGGGGATTATTTAATTTAACGGGTTATAAAAATGTTTGTGAATATTGTTCAGATGTTTTGGAGTTTCCGTCCCCATCAGGGGATTATTTAATTTAACTTAAACGAAAGGATTTAAAACAATGACATTACATATAGACACAAGTTTCCGTCCCCATCAGGGGATTATTTAATTTAACTAAACCATCTTTCAGATGTGAAAATTGGTTATTCTTTTAGTAGGTTTCCGTCCCCATCAGGGGATTATTTAATTTAACCCACTTGCAAACCGTCAATAATTGCACCCTTTAACGTGCTATGGATTTCCGTCCCCATCAGGGGATTATTTAATTTAACCCCCGCTACGGCAACGCTTGTTTTGATTATCGCTTCCGTAAGTATTTCCGTCCCCATCAGGGGATTATTTAATTTAACAAGGAATTAAATTATTATGACACGTGCGGAACAATTGCAAGACAATTTCCGTCCCCATCAGGGGATTATTTAATTTAACTGAACAATATACTGACTATGCAAGCAACCACGCCCACGACTAATTTCCGTCCCCATCAGGGGATTATTTAATTTAACAAGTAAAAAACTTGGTTTTTAATAATCTTCTTAAAAGCACACTAATTTCCGTCCCCATCAGGGGATTATTTAATTTAACATGAAAATGGTGATGAATATTTACGTATCGTATATAACAAAGAATTTCCGTCCCCATCAGGGGATTATTTAATTTAACATCCACGCAATATCTTTGTATTTGGTCGTGATGGTGTAGCACATATTTCCGTCCCCATCAGGGGATTATTTAATTTAACGCGACATCTACGAAAGCGACAATATCGAAGATTTTAAAATCATATTTCCGTCCCCATCAGGGGATTATTTAATTTAACATAAAAGAGGGTAAATAATGGAATATCTAAATATCATACAAAAATTTCCGTCCCCATCAGGGGATTATTTAATTTAACTAACGATAAGGCTAATTCTGAAAAAGCATTGTTAAAAGACCAATTTCCGTCCCCATCAGGGGATTATTTAATTTAACTCAATGCATACCATCTTATTAGAACACGAATATTTTAAGAAAGATTTCCGTCCCCATCAGGGGATTATTTAATTTAACTAATGAAAACTAAAGACAATATACAAAAGGTTATAAATTTAAATTTCCGTCCCCATCAGGGGATTATTTAATTTAACCCTGTATCTGAAACAATAGATATTACCTAGTTCAAAATCACTATTAACGGCGGAGATCATAAATGAGCCTAAAACAGCACTTTAGCGTGCTAAAATAACACCTATAAATCGCGCCACTATCACAACGGCGGAGATTGTATTTCACAAGGTTATAATCTAGATATATTATAGCATAAAAAAACAAAAAAAATACAATAGTAGAATCACCAATGCCAGTACATTAGATATATGCAGCTAATCAAACAAAGATAATTCTACTATTGGTTATTAAATAATATTTCTAATCAATGCATTACAATATGATACAATCTTGCTCTTTTCGTTCGCCAATTCCCCATGTATAAATATTAATAATATCATCAAGTATATATACTCGTAGAGAATCCTCTACTGGATTAATAATTCGACTTGCCCGACGCATCATTACATCGTATTGTTTTCTATTGAGCAATGCCTCAAATGCAGATTTCTGAACACGTACGCCATATCGTTCTAAACATTTTACAAGATGATTACGTGTTTTATTATCAACTACATCATAGATAACTAATACTATAAATTTTTTCATATCAGTGAATCTCCAAAGGTGTATACAAATCTACGTCTTCGTGCATAATGGCACTAGCAAATTGCTTACACTGCTTATAGATTGATTCCCTATAACTTTTACGATCCTCAATATATTGATTTTCAGAACGAATTTTCTTATTATACGCGGTCAAAAGTCCTTTTCTACCTTCTGGAGTCATATAACAACCTTTATCTGAGTTATCAAAATCAGATAGGTCCACCATGTTACGACTCACCATAGAAAGAACTAAAGAATCTATAATAGGAGCTCTCCACTCCTCGATCAAATCTTATGCAAGTGCAGGGTGCCCCTTGCCAAGGCTATGCATAACACCAACAAAAGGATGTAAGCCCGCATTAATTAAACCTGCTAGAATTTCATTAAATAGCATGCTGTATCCTAAGCCTAGCATGGCGTTAAATTCATCTCGCGGAGGTTGTTTAGATCGTTTAGAAAAGGAAAATGAAGGAGGCACTATTTTACCTAATGCCTCGAAATAGAGACGGCTAATAATACCTTCATATCCCATAAGTTCAGAAATACGAACACATTCACCAATATGACTACGGACAGATTTTATATTATCAATCTGCGTATCTATACTTATATCTTCATCTAAATTTCGAGCATAACGACGCAATATAGTTAATTGATTTCGCACCTTTGCACGAATAATTTTACGAGACATAGCTAATCTAAATTCATGATTGTCTAGCAAATCAAATTGTTTCTTATGTTTATTAATATCAATGGTATTCGTATTAATGATAGTACCAAAATATTTTCCATACCCAGATAACCAAGTAATAGGTATCCCCCGTTCAATAAAGTCTGTAACAAGAGAACTCGTTATAGATACTGTATCAAAAACAGTAATATCTTCAATACGTTCTAATGGTACTTCAAATAAAACTTCATTATTACGCCCAACTACAACATGACCACCGTTACGTTTTATAAACGAACCAGCTTCTGTAACATATAAGGATGACATATAGTCGCCTCCTTTACGCCATTATATCTATTGTATCTGTTCTAACACATATTGATTAATAACATCATAAATTAGTTTATTTTGTTTTTTCTGTTCAGTAATAAAAAAGAATATATCCTTTATTTGATGCAAAAAAGATTGTAAAGATTGAATGCCTACAGCACTACATATATCTTGTTCTGTAAATACTACAATCTCATGAGCCATTTTATTACGAATTTTTTGCTCAATACTACGAATCTCTTTTAACTGTTCCAATAAAGAATTATCAACTGTATCCAAATCTTCTAACATATGTAACATATGATACAAAGATAATTGAATCTCTTGCATTTGAGGTGTCTTAGTATTAGCTCTCCATGATTTATATAACTCAGGATATTGATCTTCAAAGGCTAGCATATCTAACCGTGTCCCCATGGGCGTTTTTCTCTCAACTTGTCGCCAATTTACACGAAGTGCCTTATAAAAGTAATAACGCATAAGATCATACATAAAAGGAGTAATTTTTAAAATAAAATCCTCAATTTGACCTTGTTTCAATCGTACTTCCATAAGCATTAAAAACTCATATAATTTACGTGGTTCCCTATCAGTAAATATAGAAGCTAATGATATAGAACCTACCTTGCGAACTTTTTGTAAAGCTCCCTCATAATCTAGACCTAGTCGTAACTGAGCATGTTCTAATAATGGTAATACATCATTAACGACACCTGCTTCAAAGGTTCTTTTATAGCTATGATAAGAGCTTATGGCTTCTTTATATTTATAGCTAGTAATGAGCGTATAAAGAGATTGTTTGATATTATTCCGCTTAATATACCCCATTTGAGGCTCATGGCATCGGTTCTCACTATCCTCTTGATCGTCAAAATTATTTTCAATAACGACTTCAATATCTTCGTCATCATTAACTGCGGGTTCAGAGCGATTAGAACCACGTTGAGGGCTATCAACCTGAATACCTCGCACCGCATCATGCTCTACACTCAGATAAGACATGATTAGCTTCATTTGAGGTGTGCCAGAACTTAAATTAAGTAAGATTTCTGCATCAGGATATTTTGAAATCGTCTCATAGAAATGGTCAACAAATGATTGCAATGTATCAATACGATGCACCTCTTCAAGTCCTGTATATACAAACCTAATATCTAAATCAGCTTTCACATGTTTTAAAGCCTTAGAAAATCGACTATTAGATTTTTCTTTTTTCTCCATATCCTTACTCAATACAAGAATTGCCATATCAGGATTATAATGTCTCACAATATGAAGCATCGCTCCATCATAACATCCACGAATAGGATCAGTATCTCCAATAGGAGTATAAAGGATTCTCATTGTACTACCTCGCTTTGTACGCCCCCCATACCTAATGCAGTTTTAATTCCGAGCCCTGTAAATTGGCTATAGTAGGATAATAGAGATAGAATACGTTGCATCACTAGGTTTCGCTTAAATTGCATAACAATCTCTCCACGGAACCCACGGATTTTAACCCCTTCTAAACCATACATGCCCATACGCAAATTATAGTCACGAATGAAAGTCGCTGATTCAAGCGCAGCTAATAAATCATCAGAGTCCATCATTTCAAACGTTGTAAACTGGTTCCATTGACGCAACAAATAACGATAAATACGAAACGCTTCAGGGAAAATCGTATACTGTTGGTCTACCTTAAAGCTTGTAGTGGTCACGCACCGCAATTTCGCTTGCGTATATTCTGATTCACCACTCCAGAACTTAGCCATTAAAGCTTCATAGGAAGTTTCCTCTAAGATAGTTCTATCTTGAATATAAATATGCCCTCTTTTTTGTTTCAAAAAAATCTTTTCAGACATATCTAGTGCTGGTCGCAATATACGCTCAACTGCCTCTGCTGTTACAGCAGAAAGACGCCAAATATATTGTCCTTTCTCTTTATCAAAATAGATATATTGACTATAAGGGCGCAGGCCTGTTTCATGTAACTGACCTGCGTATTCTGTCCCCACTAACTCCATTAAGACTCCATGTAGTACACTACCTATGGACTGTACAATTTTAATCGATGGATCTGCTGTTATTCCTAACTCAATGGCCATAATTTCAACATTATCTGCCAATATGAATGCCCCCCATCTCATAATAATGTCCATTCCACTTTACTAAGTTGAGCGCACGAGGTGCCATAATTTTATCCTTAATATCATGTTTAGCTTTTGGAAAGTTCACATCTAAAATAGCTCTAATAATATCAATACCCGTCTTTTCATCATCCGTGAAAGCTGCCATAATAACTGTTTTTTGGATAAACCCAGTATTACTACCAATGTAGGCATTAGCTGATTCTAAAGCCTTAAAAACAGAAGGACTAACCTTCTTAAATTTAGAGGCTAATAACTTATGAGTAGCATCAAAGTCTTCTTGTAAAATATCTAACACTTGATTTACATTAGTAATTCCTATTCCCTTTGTCATAGCAGTATCAAGAGTTAGTGTAAAAGAGAACTTCTGATTTGGTAAAATACACTCACGATGCACCGAAATAGCATGAGTACCATCTTCATCAATACAAGAATCCTCTTTCTTTAATACCTCGGTTTGAATCGTACTCATAGGCATAGCATCAGAAACAGAAATACCTCTGAAAGCACTGGCTAAAATACCATTAACTTTCTTTTCTGAATCCCTGAACAGTGCTTGTATCTTATGATCAATCAGCTTATTCACTTCTCGTAATACAGAACTTATTTCACGTTTACAACGCCTCTTATCATATTGGAAATCTCTATATTTATATAAAATTTCCTTTAGCTTTTGTTGTACTGTAGCTCTAAATCTAGTATCTCTACGAAGCATATGTGAAATAATAGCACTATCAATAACACCCTTAATCGAACTACCAGGAATATAAACTTCGCCATTTGCCCCACGAATCTGAGGTGTAATATCATTTAATGAGTTTTTACGTCCTTCATTATATATCGATGATTTCATAATTGAGCCAATAGCAGGGCCTAATACATCTTTTGTTAGCTGAGATGCTCCAATAGTATTTTTAGCCCAATCATACATAGTTCGACCATTTGGTCTTACCATTTCATTCTGCATGTATATTTCAAACTCTGCTAATTTATTATGACGAGCTAAAAAGCGAAACCATTCATAGTTATTAAGGAGATATACTTCACCGGCATCGTAATTATACATATAATCCTTAGTAGTTAGTTTTTCAGGACCACCAATATTAGTAGGGCTCACAATAGTGAGTGTTAGTTGTGCATGATCTATACGATTACTCATAATCCACCCCAATCCATAAGCCCATGCCATTACGATATACAGGGTGAGGTAAACTAGATCCTGTAATAGTAAGCATTTGTCCTACTAATGCTTTTGGACAAACAGAGCCTTCCTTAACAACATAATAAGAATTACGTTTCACTTGAGTCATACTGCCTGCCGTTCCTACAAAACCACCACGCTTTTGTAACTTATAGGAACCTTGTTTTAAAATAGCCACTTCATCACTAGTCGGAACACAAGCACTAATACACATCATGTTTCCTTGTTTATTATGAATCAACTCATATAAAGCTGAGATATCTGTATACATACCTTTAGCCTCTAATTCAATAGGAGCATCAGCTAATTCAAATTTTCCATAACCACCACTACGTTTACCACCAATACCAGATAGTCCTAAAACCTCAAGTATACCTTCAAATAACTCACGGCTTGTAGCACTATTAAAACCAGCAATAAGGTATAGTCCCGTATGTGACATAAATTGATAGTTCCCCACATAATATGGTAGACTCTTCTCTCCACGCATATTTACCTGTGCAGAAGTTTGTTTTGCACCAAAGCTAGGCATATATTTTTGTGAGGTATCGGCCTCTATATACTGACTAAAATTTTGTAACTGTAATGCACGAATATAGTCAATTTTCTTAATCTTTTTTTGTTCCGTTGCGATCCGTTTTGTCTCTTCAAAAGTTGTAATAGGCAGCTCTTTTGAATCGATTTGCATAATAGGTGAAGGAACATACAATTGATACTCACCATTATCTATGCAGTACGGAAACAAACTAGATAATACAATATGTTGCTCTTTTACAGAGTCGATAAAAGATTGTAGCAGACCTGTGTCATGGCTTATTTCATGACAGCATGCACCAAATAGTGCATCAGAGCCTAATGTAAGGGAAATAGTTTCTAAACTACCGCCCTCTGAAGTATCCCCAAAATGCACTGGTGTAAGAAAACGCAGTGGATATAGATAGTAGTTCATAGTAACAACCTACTTTCTTAATATATCTAACAAATCCTGCGTATTAATAGTGCTATTACCTACCGCTTTTACATCATCAATAGAAATATTTACACGACCATAGCCACGAGAGCCATGACCACCTAAATAGTCGATTCCTAGTAATGCAAGACCTTCTTGTAAAATCTTCATATCTTCAGTAACTTCAGCTTCATTTTCAATATTATAAGCTACTTTAAATGCAAATATAGTACCTGCTGGGACACGTTCAATTTGTCGAGGATTAGCACTACCATCAACACGGTTAATAACGTTTTCAAACTTAATTTCACCCATATAAGTATCTGTATCTATATTGGCAAACAATTGACGAGTTTCGTCTGTGATAAATAGATCATAGAATTGTAAACGAGCTGGCTTTACAGGATTTACGGAACCAAATAATCGCTTAATTTCCTCTTTATCCTCTTTAATATCATTCATTATATAATCGTCACAATGACTTTTAGCTAGTAAGGTGCGCAATTTACCTTTAATAGAACTACCAGGAATAATTGGCTCTTGAGTAACTACATCACGAATAAATGGTGTATCAACGGATCCAATAGGAGCAAAATCATTACTAGCCCCAATATGCATACCTGTTTCGAGTTTTATAGTACCTGTAATTAGTAATTTACCACGTAAGGATTTTAATTTATCATTGCTCTCCATGTTAAGCTCCTCCTATTATCGATTACCAAATGATGGACGATTATTTTGATTTGTATTAAATGTCGGTTCTGGTGATTGAGATAGTTCTACAGAACGATATTTATAGAAAGCTACTAAAGCCTCTACATATTTACAAAGTAAATCAAAACGCTTAACGTCTGTTCCAATATCTTCTATCATGTTTAAAAGCTTACTAATATCAATCAACTGCTTAACTGGATAGACTTTTTTACCACGACCAACCGACTCTTCAATACGACCAGCTTGGTACAAAAGTGTAGTTTTTAGAAAACGTACCTCCATAGCAATATCATCAGGTAATTCATCAAAAGCTTTACTTTTCCGTTGAGCAACACTTAATTTATTTTTAATAGCTACTACGCTCGATAAAATTTTACGTAGCTGTGCATATTTTAATAAGAAAGCATTACCATTCTTATTCTTATCTAACTTATTAATAACGGCTTCAGCCACCTTAACAAGGTCTAAACTCCAATTAAATGTATCTTGTGCCATATAGTTATCCTCACTTCGTATCACGCATATAGTAAACAATGAGGTTGCAAGCTGTTAATAATGCTTTACAATCTGCTTCTGTTTGAATCCAAGTATGAATTGCTGTAACAAAATCTTTATATGATCCATATGTAGGGTCATGTTTCTTAGGTTCTAGACGGGCCAATAAATAAAGAATACGAGCGATATTAATATGCTTTCCTTGTACTCTATCATTTAAAATACCTTGTAATAACTCCATTAACTGATAAATTAGGCCTTTACCTAATTTCATTTTAGATTGTTGAGTCTCATTAATACCTGGAATAATGAATAATTGATCTAATGTATAAAGTTTATCTTCTATCACATTATCAATGAGTTCATCCCACTTATACACATGACGACATATACGTTCTTCACCACTCGCATTTTTATTTGTTTCAAAGCCAAATAAAGCGATACTATCTTTGCCATCATTATCTTTAGCCACACATTCAAGTAATCCTGTAATTGCTGCCATTTGACTAATCGGATAGGATGGAGAGAATAAAGCTAAGCCAGCAGACATAGTGATTTTATTATCTGTAACCTCAGCTAATTTCTCACGAATATCGATGGCCAATTCTAATAATTCGTCCCATGCACCTACAAGGAATACATCATCACCGCCAGAATAAATAACGTGAATTTTTCTAGTCGTAACTTGTTTATTTTCCCAAATAGTAAATGGTGTAACAGATGTACCAAAGCCTTGCACATCACCTTGGGCCATTTTATTAACAGCAACCTTAAAGAACATAGCCAAATCACGAGATAGGTCAGCATAGCGTGATAAGGTGCCATATTTAAACTTATCAGAGCCCTCAGAAATAAAGCCCCCAATAAATGCAGCTCCAAGATTATCTACGTCTGCTCGTAATACACCAAGTCGCTTAATACCTTTATCATCACCTAAGCCACTAGACGCGGCTAGTTCTTCAAATTCATAAACTTGACCATTATCCTTACGTGCTACATAATCAGCTAACCAAATACGATTGAATACATTATGTCCAGTTTTAGCTGTATTCTTAGCGTAAATTCTAAGGATTTTATGACTAGATTCGAACTTCTGTAATGATGATTCAGGAACTACATAAAGATATAGTTTTCCCTTATCCTCACTACCACTCAATCGGTTAATATATACTTCAACTTTAGGGATACTTTCATTATCATCACTAGTATTAGGGCTAGCTAATACAAAAACTGTATCTCGACTGTCAACAATCTGTTCCCCTAAACTATATAAGCCATTACAAATTGGACAAGCCTCAGCATCAGTATCTTTGCCATAAGGTGATAGTGTTGCTGTTGAAGTATGGCAAATGGAACATTCCCGATCACCATGAAGAACCATATTATATACACTGTTAGGATTAAATAGGTCTGTTAAATGCTGTTCAGAATAACGTTTAGTCTTCGCCTCACCAACAGATTGACTCACATTACGGAACAATGTGCGTTGTGAGTTAATTAAATCTTCAGCTGTTGCTGTGGCAGAGCCAAGAGCTAAATACAATTTGGTACCAAATACTGTTAATAACCATTCATTAATGGATTTCTCCATAGATTCAATCGTAGTACTAGTTTTTATTGTATTTGGCGCCAGCACATAAAAATGACCACCACCATTGTAAATAAGGTTTGTCCGTGTTAACTGCAATGCATCTAATAACTCATCTACAATTTGTTCCATCAAGATTTCTAAATAAAATGAACGACCACGTAATGATTTCAATGCACCTTTAGACGGAATCGTATAGATGAAATTCTGGATACCAGAAATATCTCCAGATATGAGTTTAAATGCTGGCATTTCACGGAACTTTTTAGAATTTTGGTAACAGTATTCTTTATAATCAGTAATCCCCTGTTCTTCAAAATAATGTACCATACTATGTGCAACAGCAGCTGTTATCTTTGAGTGCATATACAAAGAAATATCATTAGCCTGATCTGTTGCTGTGCTAGATGGCATATAAGACACAGTATCTTCATAAATTCTCAGCAACTCATTAACGGACATCTTATCGATTGGTTGTTGCTGAAAGTTACGTACTAATTCATCATATAGTGCCTTATACTTATCACTTGATGCACGTATCGTTTTATCGCTTTCAGGATAATTAAAGTGATCAGATACATCAATGCCACGTAGGTAATACTGTAAAGGTTTATTACTAGTGTTACCACCAAACACACGAAAAATTGATTGGAGCGGTAACTCTTTATCAAATTTTTGTGTAGAGGTATTTTCACCCTCATCAAGATTCCGACGATCCACGGCAGCAGCAATATTATCCGCTTCATACACAATGTATGCATAATCATCATTTTTTAATTGAGCCCCTCTAAGCTCTTTCCCATGATGATACTTCAAACAATGAGTAATACTTTGCTTCAAACCCATATCTGAAAAATAGGGTTCGATAAAAGCAGCGCCGCGCTTAGAATGTGCATCAGATCCTTGATTAGCCCGATACACAACTTTGCCGATATCATGTAGCAATGCACCTTTTACCAGTGCATCCCATTTACCCATCACATCGCCTCCAAACTTTTATTACGAAATAAACGACTTATTACTTTCATTATATATTCATCTCTGTTTAAAACCAATAGAGAAATAGTCTTATTTATACAAAAAATCCAGCATATTCACAAAAAAGAATATACTGGATATATTTTTGTACTCATATGAGTTTTTGAGATAAGACTCATTACCCTATAAAGGGATTTAGTTAACGATAAAAATAGAGTTAGAGAAAGAACTAGAGTTAGAGTTAGATATTTTCGTCCCCATTATGGGGTTATTTAATTTAATGGGATGTTATTTTGATTGTTAATATTATTGAGTGTGATATTGATTTCGTCCCCATCGGGGGATTATTTAATTTAACAACAATGGCACGGTAGAAAGTGGCCACGGCATGGTGGTTGGTTAGTTTCCGTCCTCATCAGGGGATTATTTAATTTAACAGGAGATACTAAATGTAACTAACGTATACCGTCGATGAAGTGGATTTCCGTCCCCATTAGTGGATTATTTAATTTAACCTGATCACTAAAACAATAGCCGTTTGTCAGATGGCCACGGTATTGTTTCCGTCCCCTTCAGGGGATTATTTAATTTAACCATAGCGGACTTGGTAGAGTACTCGGTTAAATACTCTACCTGTACGTTTCCGTCCCCATCAGGGGATTATTTAATTTAACTGGAAAAAGTAGCAGTTACGTTGAGACGTGATCTAGCACAGGGTTTCCGTCCCCATCAGGGGATTATTTAATTTAACCAACATCGATATTGAAACATTCTCATCCAATGACATCGGCGCAGGTGTTTCCGTCCCCATTAGGGGATTATTTAATATAACATTCCTACGCAAGGACGTTGGAACGGAACATATAAAGGCGGTTTGTTTCCGTCCCCATCAAGGGGTTATTTAATTTAACAATAGAAATAATTAAAAATATTACTTATAACCGCCAACATGTTTCCGTCCCCATCAGGGGGTTATTTAATTTAACAAGGCTTGTACCGCCGTTTGTTTGGTTATGGTTATGATTGTTAGTTTCCGTCCCCATCAGGAGATTATTTAATTTAACTGCATAAAAAACGGCGGTTTCTTTACCTTTGGTGATAAAGGGTTGTTTCCGTCCCCATCAGGAGATTATTTAATTTAGCAAGGTCATTCTATCTTGGGTAAAGTTAGCTAGAACTGCTGATTTGTTTCCGTCCCCATCAGGGGATTATTTAATTTAACAATTGGGCTTAAAAGGTACTTTAGCATACTAAAATAACATCTATAAATCGCGCCACTATCGTAACGGCGGAAATTTAATTTCAGAGAGTTAATATTTGTGTATATTATAGCACAAATTATTTAAGGAAGTGCTATATCTTATATAACTAAAACTGCATATAAAAACAGATAGTCCTTAACATGGTAAAAAATTAGTATTATAACACCCCCATTATCTATTTTGATAACGGGGGTTCTTATTTTTACGCTACAGTATTCGTTATTATATTATCCATCAATATTAGTATAATATCCATATCCCCACACAACTCGTAATAAGCGCTACAAGCACAGGCACAGAGGTGCGCTTAAGCAAATCTACAGATTTAATATGTGCTACCCCAGCTACACCGACCATAACAGGGCTGATAGGACTCAAGAACAAACCTAGACTAGCCCCATTTTGCATGCCAAGCATGGTCGTAATCGGATCTAGTCCGAGATTAGATACAATATTAGGCACGAGTGGCACTAATGTAAATAAAGGTGCTACATTACTGCCAGTTACCATGCTAAGGCCTAGCATGCCTCCACCCATAACAGAGGTAAGTTCCTCTGAATTTAGAGATAAAGTTTGCAGTGCACTAACTAACGAATCAATAAGTCCTAAGCTCACTAAGCCTTGTGCAAAGACTTGTCCACCTATAATGAGAGTTACCGCATAGGAAAACTGATTCCCCATACCTTCAAAAAATACAGTGGTACTTTTAAGGACGGTCCTTAAATTACGATGACGAATGAGTTCTGCCAATAAGGCAATACCAAAGGCAAGCATCATGGCAAGGGTTACATTCATCTTTACGCCAGGCAAGCCATATTGGCTAAAGCCCAAGATGAAACATAGTGGTAACAAAGGGAATATCATGTATGGCTTAGGCCCAATTGGCGCCTCAGAAATACTTTCACAGTCACCTACATCCATAGGACCATCTAATCGATCGCGATATCGTTGCCATAAAAAGTGTGCTACCGCCGTCACAACAGCCACCAAGAAATAGAGGCGTAACTGGTAACCTACGAAATAGTTTGGTACCGGTATATTAAGTGTCTTGGCTATGAGCAATGTCGATACCGCACCAGGCCCAACATCCATCAAATGGCCAGTAGCAATAACCGCAGCAGCACCGACAGGACTTACCCCAAGACGCAACAGAACAGGATAGATGGTAACCATCATAAGTAAGGCAAGGCTCAACGGATTTGGTACACATATGGATAACCCCATATTGAGTAGAAACATAAGAGCTAGCACTATGTATGGCCTGTTAAGACGATACAAGGGTTTTATAAATGTATGAGCCAGCCTCGTCCCGGCCCCAATATGTTCCATGTATTTGGCATAACCAGCACAGGTCATAATCATGAGTCCTAAACTCACTACATTCTCTGATGTCGTGATTCGCACAATATCCATCGCATCAAACACCAAAACGCCTGTAGACTGAGATTCATCTAATATGGCATTAATCCAGCTACCTTCATAGGCGATATACATCATGAGGATGCCCATGCCAATCAAGATTGGCTGTGGTTGATAGCGCTTCATCAGTAATATACCGGTAACAGCAATAATGATGAGACATATAAGTATATTCATAAATACCTCTCATATAACAATTCTTGTATTATATATTTATAGTATACATAAAATACAAATAAAAATACATGACAAAAGCACCATCATCAGCTACGATGATGGTGCTCTATAGTTTTTATACAGTAATATTATTACTTATGATCTTTCAACCACGCAATAGCATATTCCGCATACACCGCCGATGCAGCAGATAGTACGCTATCGTCCATTGTGAATCGATTGTTATGGTGATCAAAGGTAGCGCCTACCTCTGGGTTCTGAATGCCGATAAAAGCAAAACAGCCTGGTTTATCTTGCAAGTACCAAGCAAAGTCTTCCCCTGGCATTACCTTGCGCATTTTAGACAGTTTTTCCTTACCTAGTGTATCGATAACAACGCGTTCAGCCAGTTCACTGGCTGCTACGTCATTAATGGTTGGAGGCACTTTCTTTTCATAAATCAATTCAGCCGTAGCACCATAAGCTAATGCTGTATGTTCCACAACGCGTCGTATGGATTCTACGTAATGGTCTTCTTGTGCTGGATCAAAGAAACGGATTGTACCACCCATTTGTGCTTCGCCTGGGATAACGTTCCATTCTGAGCCAGAATGAATATTACCAATGGTAAGTACAAGAGAGTCTAAGGCACTCACATTACGAGATACTACGGTTTGCAAATTCATAACGATAGCACTGGCTACGACAACCGCATCAATAGCTTGATGTGGTTGTGCCCCATGACCTTGTTTGCCTTTTACGCGGATTGTAATTTTACTGCTAGCCGCCATGCGTGGCCCTTCTTCAACGGAAATGAGACCTGCTGGTAAGTCAATCCATACATGACCACCAAAGATAGCATCGATTTTTTCAAACCAATTATCAAACTTCATGAAATCAGGAGCGCCTGCACCGGTTTCTTCGGCCGGTTGGAAGGCAAGGTATACGTCACCTTCGATACGGTCTTTCATAGCAGTAAGCATCTTAGCCGCACCGAGTAATATCGCCATATGTCCGTCATGACCACAGGCATGCATCTTCCCATCTACATCGGATTTAAAATCGAATGTATTATGTTCCTGTACAGGCAAGGCATCAATATCTGCACGAAGGGCAATCGCTTTACCAGATTTAGCGCCATGGATAATACCGATGAGACCAGTTCCACGTTCTGTATCTACATGAACCTCTACACCCATGGACTCTAATTCTTTGGCTAGAGTTTTAGTTGTTTCGAACTCTTCATTACTGAGTTCTGGATGTTTATGAAAATACCTACGCCAATCTTGTACATAGGTTTTATATTGTTCAATTAAATCACGACTATGCATGGTATCGCCTCCTTAGCTTTCAGCACAGATTAACAAAATATACTGGAAATCCCCATATTTATGGGAATAACAGGGTAAATGTAAAAGAAAACGACAGGCAACGCCATGTCGTTTTCTTTATGCTTCTCTTATCGATTGCGCAATACTGCTTGTACCGCCAAGGATACAACAGCAGTTGCTACCGCTACGGCTGCTGTAATTTTTGCAGTTGTGCAGAGCTCATCTTTTGTTGGTTTTGCTTTTGCTGCAATGTCTAATGTTTTAGCAACAGCAGGAACCAATACATCATTACGTAAGGATTCTGTATTCATATTTACTCCTCCAATATAGACTATTTATTCTAGGTTATCACGAATAGAATATAAAGTCTACATATTCATCGGATTTTATCTATATATTTATCAATTGTTCATACCAAATAAATGGATCTGTCATCGTGAGACTATTTGCTAGCCAATTCACCAATGACATCAGCCAAGATGGTAATTGCTTTTTCTAGTTGTTCTTGAGGGATGTTAAGAGCTGGCAACAAACGAACCTTATTTTTAGCAGATAAACATACAACGCCTTTTTCTAGACATTTAGCGATGACGTCTTTAGGATCTACAGTTGTTTCGATACCAATCATGAGGCCCATACCACTAACACCAACAACGCCCGGTTTACCTTCTAAGGCGTGTTTTACGTAATCACCTTTAGCTTTTACAGTAGCCAAAAATTCTGGTGTTAACCGTTCAATGATAGTGCAACCTGCAGCCGCACAGATTGGGTTACCACCAAATGTAGTGGCATGCGCACCTGCGGTTAATACGAATTGCGTTTTTTCATTGAATAAAGTAGCTCCCATAGGCAAGCCACCAGCTAAGCCCTTAGCCGTAGATACGATATCTGGTTCGATACCAAATTGTTCATATGCATACAGGCTACCAGTCCGACCATTACCCGTTTGCACTTCATCGATAAGCACGAGTTGATCGTGTTCATGCGCGTATTTTGTAACCGCTTGTACGAATTCCTTATCGAGAGGCATAACGCCACCTTCACCTTGAATTGGTTCCATCATGATAGCGCAAACTGCTGGATTAGCAAGGACTTTCAAAGCCGCATCAATATCATTAGCAGGCGTATGAACGAATCCTTCTGTGAATGGGAAGAAATGTTGATGAAACACATCTTGACCTGTAGCGGACAAGGTTGTTACTGTACGACCATGGAAGCTATTTACAAGCGTAACGATGACATTACGACCATCGCCGTATTTGTCATGGCTATACTTACGAGCTGCCTTGATAGCACATTCATTAGATTCGGCACCAGAGTTACAGAAGAACACCTTTTTCATGCCTGTCCGTTTACATAACATTTCAGCCAATTTAATTTGTGGTACGGAATAATATAAATTTGAAATATGGTTTAATGCATGAGTTTGTGCAATCACGGCCTTGGACCATTCATCATCGTCTACACCAAAGGCGGTAACACCGATACCAGAGCCAAGGTCAATATATTCTTTGCCTTCTACATCCCATAACAAAGAACCTTTGCCTTTTTCAAAGCAAACGTTAAACCGGCCATACGTATTGGCTATATACTCTTTATCTTGTTGTTCAAAATCTTGTGTCTTACTCATCATATCCTCCAAACGTACGGCCTAGCCGCCGTCAATCTATATGCAATGTAACGATGGCAAATGATGTTACCATCGTTATATCTACTATATTACTTTACAAACATTGTGCCAAGACCTTCATCGGTTAATAGTTCGATGAGGATGGCATGTGGTATTTCACCATTGATGATGAAAACCTTTTGAGCCCCTGCATTGATAGCCTCTAAGCAACAGTCAACCTTTGGTATCATGCCACCAGCGATGACGCCCTCTTTTTTCAACTGTTCCGCTTCAGCAAGAGTAATCTTTGAAATAAGGGAATTAGGATCGTTTACATCCCGTAGTACGCCATCAATATTCGTCATGGCCACCATGGTTTCCGCATTGAGGGCCCCTGCAATCTTTGCAGCTGCCGTATCGGCATTGACATTATATACATTGCCTTCTGCGTCACATCCGACAGAAGAAATGACAGGAATGTATCCCTTACTGATGACGTCGTCAATAACCTTAGGATCGATTGTATCGACTTCGCCCACATAGCCAAGTTCTTCATTTTTCTTGTGTACTTGAATGAGTTCACCATCCACGCCACAAAGGCCGATAGCACGGCCACCAAAGCCGATGAGGTCTGCTACGAGGCCTTTATTGACCTTGCCGGCCAGCACCATTTGTACCACATTCATCGTTTCTTTGTCGGTAACGCGCAAGCCATTACTGAATTTCGATTCAATATGCATAGCCTCCAAGGTACTATTAATATCTGGGCCACCGCCGTGAACGAGGACTACTTTCACCCCCACTAATTGGAGTAGTAGCAAATCATTCATAACGGATTTTTTAAGTTCCGGATCCGTCATGGCATTGCCGCCGTATTTTACGACTACGTATTTATCTGTATATTGTTTAATATATGGAACGGCCGCCGTTAAGATGTGCGCCCGCATTGCATTTGTTACACTGTTCATAGTGAAAGCCCCGTTTCTTCTGGCAATCCAAGTGCGATGTTCATACATTGTACGGCTGCACCAGAAGCGCCCTTACCTAAATTATCAAAAATAGCGTGAACGACCATGCGGTCATTATTGCCAGTAACAGATATGACCATGACATCCGTATTGCTTAGTTTATTAGCATTTAACAATTGTTTATTGTCTTCTTCTAAGTTAAGTGGTGCTACCTTGACGATAATGCTATCCTTATAGAAATCTACGAGTGCAGCATGCACATCTTCTACGGTAACAGGTTTTGCTAATAGACGTGTATGTAGGCCAACACTGACCTCCATACCGCTGTAGTAATCGTCTACGATAGGCATGAATATTGGCGTTTCTGTAAGGCCACATACATGGGTTACTTCTGGCAAATGTTTATGTTGTTGACTAAGGCCATATTGACGTGGTGCGTAGAGGAAATAATCCTTTGGCTCCGATTCATATTGACCGATCATTTTCTTACCGCCACCGCTATAGCCTGTTAAGGATGTAATGGTGAAAGGATAATCTACTGGGGCAATGCCTGCTTTCACAAGAGGTACAATGCAAGCAATCATGCCGCTTGCATGACAGCCAGGATTTGCGATATGTTGTTTCGTTTTAATATCGTTTTTATAGCTTTCACCAAGTTCAGGAAAGCCATAGGCCCAATCATCAGCCGTTCTAAATGCTGTGGATGTGTCGATAATCTTGCAAGGGTAATCGCCGATAGCCGCCACCACCTCTTTGGAGGCCGCATCAGGCAAACACAAGAACACGATATCCGCGTCCTTTGCAATGCTCGCAATGACATCAATATTTTTACGGTCCTCATCGGAAATGGATAATAATGTAATATCCTTCCGACCGGATAGCCGTTCGTGAATTCTAAGGCCCGTCGTTCCTTCGTGACCTACGATAAATACCTTATATGGATTCATATGATAACCTTCTTTACTATACGTGCTAGATGACCTCTCCCGTCATCTGTATTCTACCTATTATTTCATTGGATAATCGCCAAATGTAGCAACCATAACCGCCTTAATGGTGTGCAAGCGATTTTCTGCTTCTTGGAATGCCAAGGAGTTTGGACCTTCAAATACGTCCTCTGTGACTTCGATACCATTCATGCCAAAACGTTCAAAGATATCTTTACCAACTTGCGTTTCTGTATTGTGAAATGCTGGCAAGCAGTGGCAGAATTTTGTATTTGGATTGCCAGTTAAGGCCATCATATCCGCATTGATTTGGAATGGTTTAAAGAGGTTAATCCGTTCTTCCCACATATCGTAAGTATCGCCCATCGTTACCCATACGCCTGTGTAAATCACATCAAGACCTTTCACGCCTTCTGCCACATTATCTGTACATGTAATCGTAGCGCCAGTTTCCTTCGCTACCTTTAAGCATTCTTCGTAGAATGAACCAGCTGGCCAGAATTGTTTAGGACCAATGAGACGGAAATCCATGCCCATTTTTACAGCACCGCTCATCAAAGCATTACACATATTGGATTGACCATGGCCTACATAGGCATAGGAAATTTCGTTCAATGGCTTGTCGATATTTTCTTGTAATGTTAGGAAATTAGCCAATGTTTGTGTAGGATGATCCATATCGGTTAGGCCATTCCATACAGGCACGCCAGAATATTGTTCCAATGTGTCTACATCCTCTTGGTCAAAGCCACGGAATTCGATGGCATCATACATGGAACCAAGAACACGGGCCGTATCCTTTAAGGATTCTTTTTTGTTCATTTGAGAACCTGTAGGTCCAAGATATGTCGTATGCGCCCCTTGGTCCGCCGCACCTACTTCAAAGGCACACCGTGTTCTCGTAGAATCCTTTTCAAAGATGAGTACGAAATTTTTGCCTTCCATCGTTTTGATTTCTGTGCCCGCTTTTTTATCGGCCTTTAATTTAGCTGCGAGATCTAGGTAATATTTAATCTCTTCTGGCGTATAATCTAGCATTGTTTTAAATGATTTATTATGTAAACTTTTCATGATAACTCCTTCAATCTATATGGTATATATTTATACAATTCTATTTTGTTATTTGTGAAAGCTATTCTTTCGGTTGTAAATATTCTGCAGCCAGTGCAGCCATCATGGTAATACCTGATTCTAAGATTTTTTCATCAATGGTAAATCCTGCATTGTGAAGTGCTGGATTGCCTTCAAAACCGGTTCCTAACCAAAGGAAAGCGCCTTTGATTTTATGCAAATATGCGGAAAAATCTTCTGCCGCCATAGATGGATGTTCTGGTTGTACTACGGCGTCCTTGCCAAGGTATTTTTCTACGATGGATGTAGCATAGTCGATGGCATCTGGGTCATTCGTTGTCGCGCCATGGCCACGTTTATAATCCAAGGTGCTCTTTGTTTTGAACATCAAGTCCAAAGCTTGTAAGCTTTCACCTAAACGACGTTCAATATAGTCACGTTTCGCTGGTTCGTAGGTACGACAAGTACCTTCAAGGTATACATCGCCACAGCCGACATTATAGCGGTCACCACCATTGATTACCCCAATGGTACACACGAGATTTTCCATTGGATTCGTCTCACGAGCCACCATGGATTCTACATTAACAATCCAGTTCGCTGCAGCCATGATAGCATCGATACCATTATGTGGTTCCGCACCATGCGTAGATTTACCGTGGATGTGAACGAGGAAATGATCGGATGCCGCCATGAGATGGCCTTTCTTGAGACCAACCTTACCCACCGGCAATTGAGGCCACACGTGAAGGCCAAAGATTTCGTCTACATCATCTAGGATTCCGCTATCCACAATGCCTTGTGCACCAGGGAATAAAGCCTCTTCTTCAGAAGGTTGGAATACGAGTTTAACGGTACCATGTAATTGATCTTTTATAGATTGCAATACGGCCGCTGTGCCAAGCAAAATCGATACATGCCCATCGTGTCCACAAGCATGCATAACACCTTCATTTTGCGATGCAAATGGCAATCCTGTTTCTTCATGGATTGGCAATGCATCAATATCGGCCCGTAAAGCAATAACAGGGCCTGTGTGAGCGCCCTGTATTTCACCGATGACTGCATAATCTGAAACATCATTTACATAAGGAATATGTAATTCATCTAGAATCTTTTGAATGAATAAAGATGTTTCTTTTTCTTGACCAGATAATTCTGGATGACTATGAATATGTCGACGCCATGCTATAACTTGTTCTTTATATTGTGCTGCATATTTTTTTATTAAATCTTGTAATGTATTCATGACGTTATCTCCTTTATACACTGTATGTATATTTTATACATTATATGTGTATTTTTATAACCTATGTACGTATTATAATACTATCGCTTATATTATTCAAGTTTTATACATATATTTTGTATTTTTATTTGTTATGCTATGCATTAATTTTAATCATAGAACTATAAGCTATAAATTATATGAATTTCTAAGTTTTACGAAAAAAGAGCTGTAATAGCATACGCATACTACTACAGCTCCATTTATTTTTCAATGACGGACTCGTCTATCTTTCGTAATATTGTTTCATTTGTGTATAGCCGTTGACAAGGACCTCAATTTCACCAGTTCTAGGATGGAAAATTAGACCGTGAATCGGCACATCTTTAGGAATCAACGGATTCATACGTAATTCATCTACTGTTTCCTCTACATTTTCAGCAGGATGTGTGAATCCATCCGCCCAATGTTCCATCTCCTTTTTCACCATATGAATGGCCTCAGGTGCAATACCACGAGCTAACATTTTTTCTGTTAAATCTTTAGCCGTAGTTTTAGCCATACCACACTCATGATGACCGATGATAAAGATTTCGTTAACACCTAACTCATAAATGCAAACCAACAAACTACGAACGACACCATCAAAAGGTCCTGTAATACAATTACCTGCAGTCTTAACAATCTTAGCCTCACCACGACCAATATCCATGGAATCCTCTAAGAAATTCACAAGACGCGTATCCATGCACGTTACAATCGCCATCTGACGACTAGGCATCTTACTACATTTTGTATCTACATCAACATATCCTGTATTTTGATCTTCTACATATTCCTTATTATGCTTCAAAATATCATCAAGTAAACTCATATTTCCTCCAGGTAAAAAAGACCTTGTCTAAATTAAAGCAAGGTCTCTATATTTAATACATTCGATATTTTATTATACCATAAAACAAACAGACATTATTGTCCAAGTGAAGCTCATACTAGCACAGTGACTTTACTAGGTCAAGGCCCTCGGCCGAAGACCGTTAAGGTAGCTGGAACGAGCAAGTATGAGCTGAACGCCAAACTTTGGCCCTGCGTAGCCCGAAGGGCGAAGTCAGACCCGGCCGGTGGAGCGAGCAAGTACGGGCTACTCAACATGAATACTCTAGGTCTATACCTCACTAGCGATCCGGAGTCGCCAATGCCTCAATTGCGACACTGCCACCACGAACAACTTCGATGCGATTAACGAACATATCCTTAAACAAGGCAATCATATCATTGTTCTTGGATACTGTTTTCACGCATTGTACAAGTACAGATTTTCGATTGTAGTCAATGACCTTAAGGTCAAAGGTTTCTGCAATGCGGAATATTTCTTGTTTGTCCGATTCTTTACAGTTATTAACCTTGATGAATAATAATTCTTTTTTTGTAATCGGCATATCTGTAAAGTCGATAACCTTAATAACCTCAACACTGCGGTTAAGTTGCTTGATAATTTGTTCGTATGTCAAATCATCGCAAGTGAGTTCAATGGTCATACGTGACATGGTAGGGTCTTCTGTTTCACCTACTGTCAACGTATCAAGGTTATAATTTTTACCCGCGAAGAGGCCAGAAATTTTGGCCAATACGCCGATTTGGTTTTCTACATATGCTGAAATGCAGCGTTTTTCTAAATGTAATTCCATAGCCCCTCCTATTTTTTATCCTTTAATAACATGTCGCTCAACGATTTGCCGGCTGGTACCATTGGCAATACATTTAACTCAGTTGGAATGATGCATTCAATGAGTGTTGGTCCTTTTTTGAAAGCATCTGCCTTTTTAAACGCTCCTTCTAATTCTTCAGCTTTTGTAACACGTATACCTTGTGCGCCATAGGCCTCTGCTAATTTCACAAAGTCTGGTACGTATTCAAATTCACCGTCATCGATCATATCACGAGTGACGATAGCACTTTCATCCATCAACAAATTAGTACATGCATAGCGTTTATCGTAGAATAATTGTTGCCACTGACGTACATTACCAAGATAGCCATTATTGATAACAACCAAGGTCACAGGCAAATGGTAATGCATAGCTGTTGCAAATTCTTGAATATTCATTTGCACACCCCCATCACCACAAATGGCGAATACACGTTTTGTAGGATTACCAAATTGAGCACCAATAGCCGCAGGGAATCCATAGCCCATCGTACCTAAGCCGCCGGATGTCAACAATTGATGATTGCCTTCGATTTCGAGGAATTGTGTAGTCCACAATTGGTTTTGACCTACATCAGTTGCCACCACTGGACGGTCATAATGATTATTAATGTAGTCGATAATATTTTGAGGCGTAAGACCTTCTTCACCAGCTTGCGTAACAGGACGCTCTTCTTTTAATTGTTGCAATTGAGCTGGCCAATCGCCTAGATCGTGAGGTTCAATATATTCTAATAGAGCTTCAATAGCTAATTTTGCATCCGCCACAATTGGAATGTCTACCTTAATATTTTTAGAGATAGATGCAGCATCTACGTCAATATGTACAATCTTGCAGTTTTGTGCAAATGTACTCAATTTGCCGGTAATACGGTCATTAAAGCGCGTACCAATGGAGATCATAACATCACAATCGGTAATGGCCACATTCGGTGCATAGCCACCGTGAATGCCTACATTGCCTAAGTACAATGGATGACATGAACTAATAGCCCCTTTCCCCATCAAGGTAGTGACTACAGGAATTCCCGTTTTATCTACCAGCTGTGTCATCAATTCATTAGCACCACTGATGCTAATACCGCCACCTAATAAGAATAAAGGACGTTTAGCCTTAGCAATAACAGAGCAAGCTTTTTTTACCTGACCAATGTGAACTGTCGTGTTTGGCTTATAACCACGAATGTTAACTTCATCAGGATATACATCAGACCCCATCGCTTTTTGGATATTCTTAGGAATATCTACGACAACAGGACCCGGGCGGCCTGTACGAGCAATGTAAAAGGCTTCTTTCAAAATACGACCTAGATCTTTACGGTCACGAACCGTAACAGCATACTTACTTACATTACGAACAATGCCGACCGTATCTACTTCTTGGAATGCGTCATTGCCCATCAATGCTAAATCTACTTGGCCGGTAATACACACCATAGGTACACTATCTGAGTAGGCTGTAGCAATACCAGTAACAAGATTTGTCGCACCTGGACCAGACGTAACCATGCAAACGCCAACCTTGCCAGTGCTGCGTGCATAACCATCAGCAGCATGTGCTAATGCTTGCTCATGGCGAGGTAAGATTACTTTCACCTGATCTTGTTTATATAATTCATCCATTATATCGATGGTTGCTGCGCCAGGATAGTTGAATAAAATATCAACATTCTCCTCTTGCAATGCTTTCACCACGTATGCGGCACCTGAAATCATAGCCATCCTCCTATATAACAACCTACAAATGTTAGTAGATTATATCTAAAAAATTGAATATTGTTATTATTTATGATATACTTTTTAATATAACATATCTTAGTTGATGTGAGTATGAAATAACTCAATAAATCACTAAATTTAGTCGTATTTTCTGAAAGGACTGAATACTATGAAAGAAATTTTAGGTTTCCACTTAAACGGTTGCCCTTATTGCCATAACGCATTCCGTGCAATCGAAGAATTACAAGCAGAAAATCCTGCATATAAAAATATCAAAATCGACTGGGTTGAGGATCAAGATGCTCACGAATTATTCAAAACGCATCCATATGAATACTACCCTAACCTTTGGTTCGGTACTGATAAACAATACGAAGCACAACCTGGTGAAAGCTATGACCAAACTAAGGCATACATCAAGGCTGTATTCGACAAAGCGCTTGCATAAAAACTATATAACCAATAAAAATGCACCTCTAACATACCATCTAATGTTAGGGGTGCATTTTAGTATAATAAAAGGTTATAGGGTTATAGCTTTTTGGGTACTATAAATTTACTGATTGCCTTATACACAATTAAAATCAATGCAATCTCTAAGGGGAAACAAATAATATTTTTAATAAGACGTCCAACAAATATAGCGGATACAGCTTTATTATAAAATATTGTCAGCCACAGTGTATTCAATAGCAAATGTATGCATACTGTCACAATCGCTTCTGGTAAAAGTAATCGTTTAAATGTAACATTACGACCATGTAAAAAATGTCCATACACATAGCCTACAAGAAATTCAGATACGATAAAGCCGGGAAAGAATACGCCTTGTCCAAATAGAGCCATGCCTATAAAGCAGGCAATAGCAGCCATTATACCAGCTGCCATCGGCCCATAAAGAATGGCAAATATAGCGGTTGATAGAAATCCAAAAGTGATATGTATAAAGGTAGTGTGAATAGCAAATATATAAGATAGTAAAACCGTCAACGCTACAAATATTCCCGTTCTTACAATCATATCAGTTTTCATGAGATATATGGCTCCTTTTTCTATCCTTCCACTCTAAATACATATGACGAACAACCTGAATTGGAGAGTGTAGTAACATCCGCGGGCCACCGTAGCGCATGATTTCACGGATTTTTCCTCGGTACGTCGGCGCATAACAATGTGTTTTACATACGCTACAAAACGTCTTATGCTCCATGTGTGGGCATACATCGATGCGATGCTGTGCATACTGCCATACCTCTTCACAATCTTCGCATAGTTGGCCCTTTGGCGTATGATGTTTATCATGACAATAGATGCCAATGATTTGACGCATCGTTTTGAGTTCTAATTGACGCTTTTCTTCTACTGTCATAATGCCTCCTATTTAACCGACCAAGATACCCATGCAACCGTATCCACTGTCTTATTATGAATTTTACCATCAATAGCACGCGGTTCAATGAGTTGTCTAATTTCTCGCTTCATATCTTCCATGGTGCCCCACTCATTATTGTGGAGACGCATCGTGAAATAATCTACCGCTTTATCAAGGCTCATAACCTCTGTTTCGGGTACAGTTTTATACGTAACTTTCACATTATGACCTATCTCATGAATGGCATCTAAACATGCTTTCATCTTACCAGCCCACGGAAATGAATCTCGTCCGAAGAAATGTTCTGACAACATATCTACCGTTTCATCCATACGTTCACTAAACGCAATCCATAGACATGTATCATGGCTTGCATCATGCATGGCCCGTATATTCTCTACATCAAACATGATAGGACAAAAAATACTATACGCCAAATCAAAGGATTTATCCCAGCCTAATTTCTGCCTAGTTTCTTCAGACCATGGTGCAATATATAGGCTCACATCAAGGCCTTCTTTATCTGCCAGTTGTTTTGCACCATGAATCATGCCATCGGACAAATCAATTCCCGTAGTTTTGTAACCTTCTCTAGCTAATCCAAGTGCATAATCACCAACACCACAACCAATGTCGAGAGCGGTACCACCAGCTGAAGGTAATAGATGTTCGTCCTTTAAAAATGAGAGAAAGTCAGTTACCTGTGCCTTACGATCTGCTCGATTATGTAGTTCTACGAAAAATTTAGATCGATTATTCCAGGCCGCTTGTTCATCGCGCCAATCATGGAGATCAACGGATACTTCTTGTATTGTATTATTCATATTATATCCTCTACTATGATACTGTATATGTGACTGTAAATATAGTTAACACAATATCCATATGGCCCTATCATTCCAAATAGGCAGTTCAAATTTTGTATATGGATACTATATTTTCATTGTATATTATTCTCAATAAAATTTGTGTTACTATAGTCACATTTACATATATTATCTAAAGTATCGAATATCCTATTCTATATATTTACATTGTATCGGATAAAATATATCGTATAGAACGTCCCTTGCCAATCTGTTTAAGTCGCCCCTTCTCCACTAATCGTCGTAACACTCTACCGCTCGTGGCCTGTGCTACTTTTAATTCTGTATCAACATCACTCCGTTTAATGCTTCCACAATCACGAACTAGATTAATGATCTGCTCTTCTTGCTGATAGCTAATTTTAGGTACATTGTGTTCAGATATAGGCTCATCGATATTGCAATTTGGTAATATTAATTTAAATGCATTAGTAGTCACAATAATTTGAGGTTTAACTGTTTTATTTTTATAGGCATCCATAATTTTTTGTAAGCCTGTCCCATAGGCTTCAATTAATTCTAACCGATAAAATACATTAGCTAATTTGGGATTCCGGCACAATGAAAACCCATCTAATAAAATATCGTCTAAACTAGTTCTAGGTGGCAAACCGCCAAGCGATGTAAACTCAATACGATTATCATATATGCCTATGGTTGGACTGGCCATATATGAATAATCTCTATGAACTAGCATATTTAATAATGCTTCACGAATAGCAATCTGTGGATAATCTCGTTTATCCTTTCTATGAAGCCCTTCAATAGTGGCTTTAACTGCATTTCGATTATCTATATACTCGTACGCTTCATATAATTGATCTAATAAGGCCCCTCTGATTTCACGCCTATCTCTAAAAATATATCCATCGGTTCCCTGAAATACTGCAATTTTCAACTCATGAGGACATTGATCAGACAATAGTAACCCCAGATTGGTATAAATATCATCAAATTCAGTAATTCCTAAGGTTCTTTTTTGCGGATCATTAAAGGCTAGAGTTTTATCATCAAATTCATGTTTTAACCGTTTAAATGTTAATTTTTGTTGTAAGGATCTAGCACTTTCGTAACTATCTCCGTCAGTATCGCGAATCATATCCTTAATTAACATATCACTAGCTGGCACAGAGGCGAAACCTTGTCGCACATATACACCACTAGGTTTTAATCCCTTACTATGAATATAATAAGGTCTTAACGTGCCACGTTGGACTGTAATTTTTAATATATTTTTATCATGCTCTACCAAATTATCGTAATGAATAAATGCAGTAATATCTGGCTTAATGGAATCTCGCACTAAATTACCTATTTTCAACATAAGAGCATCACAATCATCTATACCTACAATATCGCCATTATCATCAATACCAACATAAATAGTACCACCATTAGTATTAGCAAAGGCAATAATCTCCTTACGAATATCCGCTGTATATTCTCTTTTAAATTCTATTATTTCCGATTCTTTATACATAAAAGCCTCCTTTCTAATCTAATCTAATCTAATCTAATCTAATCACATTGTACTATTTTAATGATTAGAAAACAATATATTTCATTATTTCCCCATAATCATCAAAAGGGACTATACCCACATGCAATATATTTGCATAAGGTATAGTCCCTTATAGTTAGATAATTTATTTTTTATCATCTTGCTTAGTTTCTTCTGTATCTACAGATTTACCAAGCTCATTTTGTTTTAAAACTTGTTGTTCTAATTCTTCTACACTAGTTGGTTGTTCAGATTGTTCAGGTTTTTCTTGAGGTTTAAATTCAGCAGGTTTCTTATCGAATGTATCTCTAAGTTTATCAGTACCTTCTTTAGCTAAATTTTTGATAGCTTCAGGATCTGCACCGCTGAATGCTGCAAGAGCTTCTTCATTCTTAGGATCAAAGAAAGGCGCTTGTTTAAAGCCTAACATAGCAGCTACGAATACCATTGGAATTTGCGCAATAGCACTGTTGTATTCTTTAACTTGGAAGTTATAGATTTCTCGTTTATTAGAAATGAAAGTTTCATTTTCACTAATCGCTTCTAAAAATTTACCATATTGACTATCGGCTTTTAACTCTGGGAATTGATTAGCTAACGCCGTAATATTTTGAACAGCCTTAGCCGTTGCACGTGCCATTTCCAAGAAATTATCAGACACCTTTAATTGAATAGATTTCTCATAATCGCCATATTCATCAACTAACCCAGAGTATTGATTGATAATAGCTACCTTTTTCTCATAGGCTACGATAATATTAGCACGAGCTTCTTTAATCTCTACAGTTAATTTTTGCAATGTATTATATTGCTTAATAAAGAAAATTACCAATGCTAATATCAGCAGAAATATTAATGAACTCATATAATCCTCTCTCCATATCTGTAATACTATAATGAAAACCAAACTAATATGAACAACATGAATAATTTGGCAACATTATACCATATCAAATATATAACTGATATGAAATTTCATTCATGAAGTGCAAACTATAGAATACATTTCAGATATACCTTTACTCCATTTAGTAGTACGTTCATGTATGTCCATTCATTTTTCTCCTATTAATACATACAAATATCGCTTCAATGTTAACGATAAAAATTATTTCGTACACCACTTATATTTATTATAATAAAGAAAAGGAGGACTTGAAAATATGGGAACTTATATACTAATCCTAATGTTTGTATTAGTTGCTATTGCCGTGACATTTGCTACTTATAACTTATCTATGATTAAATCCATGCCGCCTGAAGAACGTTATAAACTTCTCTATTTTAAAGATGATCAAGTCTCTATAGGCATTGGTTTAGTAAGAAGAACCTATAAATTAAAAGATATTCGCGAAGTGCGTTTCTCTAAAGGGAAAAAATTCCGCAGCATGGGAAGTTGGGCCGGGAGAATGAAGATTTGCAAAATAAATGGTAAGACAAGCCGTTGGATAGAATTTGATGGTACTGTCTATTACAAAAAAATGGTATATATATCTAACGAAGAAATTATTGATAAATCAATAGACATACTCATGAAGGAATTTAGATCCAGAGGAATCCAGTGTAATAAATATAGATAGTAACATATAAAAACGGCTTCTCGAAATTTCGAGAAGCCGTTAGCTATTGGTGCGCCTAGCAGGATTCGAACCTGCGCACCCGGTTCCGGAGACCGGCGCTCTATCCCCTGAGCTATAGGCGCATGTGTACTAAAGAATTATACCATATTACAGCATGCTTCGATAGTATAAAGTATATTAGCACAAGGACATATAACATACGCCCCTATCATTAGCTAATCGATGAAATAATAATAGAGGCGTATTATTTTACATATTCTTTTTAATGACCTGTAAGAGTGCATCACAGCTACGACTGACATCATCATAGGTTTCGTCAAAGTTCCCCGTATACCAAGGATCCTTTACATCTCGGCTTTCACCAACAAAGGTCATAGCCTTATGCACCTTATGATCCACATCATCACCGATAATACGACGTAAGTTTCGTGCATTATTTTCATCCATGATGATGAGGTAATCAAATGTATGGTAATCATCTACAGTCACTTGGCGAGCCTTACGACGAGTATAAGGAATACCCATTTCATCTAATTTTTGTTTAGTCCCATAATGGGTATCATTTCCTATCTCCTCACGAGATGTGGCAGCAGATTCGATATAAATAGAATCAGTCAAACCTGCCTCGTTAACGATATGCTTCATATAAAACTCTGCCATCGTAGAACGACAAATATTTCCGTGACAGATAAATAAAACATTAACCATTATATCTCCTTTAACACCACACCAAGTGTCGAATTATTAACGTACAAAGTTCGTAGATACATTTTTCTCTGTATCTGGATATGGCACACCTTGCTCCTTAGCTACCGCAAAACTACGCATCATCCAAATCATATTACGAGCCAAGTTACGCATGGTTTGCATGCCTTCTTCATCTTGCTTAGCATCCTCTGCTACTAGGCCGTGGCTAATATTCCAATACGTAGAGCCTGCAATTGGCATTTGAGAAATACCAAAATATTTATTAAGCACATCAAAGGATGCCGTTGTGCCACCACGACGAGCTACCGCAATGGATGCACCTGGTTTAAAGGCAAATGGATTTGGTGTTACATTTTCTGCACTGAAAAATACACGATCTAAAAAGGATAAAATACGACCACTTGGATGTGCATAGTATACAGGTGTTGCAAAGATAAAACCATCTACATCTTTCGCTTTTTCTACGAAGGCATTTACATCATCATCTTTAAATACACATTCGCCATGTTCAAAACAATATCCACATTGAATACAATCACGAATAGGCTTATTGCCAAGCTGAATGACCTCTGTCTCTACATTGGCTTCGCTGAATACCTTTTGTACCTCTTGTATAGCTTGCATAGTCGTACCATTTACATGGCTACTACCATTTACGATCAAAACTTTCATATTCTATTCTCCTAATTTTTACTTAAAAAATTGTATAAGCTCTAGTTTTTATATATTAGCATAGAAATGTGAATTTGTTAAATTAATAGATTTAGATGCCCGAATCCTCTTTTCAGAATTAAAGAAGATATAATTACACATTATCGCCGTAAAATATAGCCCTAGTACTTTCTAGTAAATAATTACTGATATCTTTTGTAGATAAGAGAAACATCGACTAGTTTACAACTAGTCGATGTTTCTCTCTTCACAGCAAAATAATAACTAATTAATAAAATCTTACTCATCTTTTGAAATAGGGTATTCCCATATTTCTATCAATTTGTTCACCAATTGATTAGTTCTTGCTAATATTTCTTTTTCACCCCATTGATTATATTTAATTAGACTATGACTAATTTTGATTGGAGTATGCCTGTAACCTATATTATTTCCCTGTTTATCTTTACAGTCTAATTTATCAATAAAATATTTATTCTGATATTCTGAATTATAACCAGTAAGTGTTAGATTACCAATTGTATGCAAGTATTTTTCATGAACCTCCTTATATTCACTGCCTAATTTTTGTTTCCAAGTTTTAGATAGACTTTGAGGCATAATATGTTCAATTGTATATTCATTAGTATTTATATGTTCCTTTCCCATACTATTTTCAATTTTATCCAATAACATCTTAGTTCTAGTTGAATTCAATGAATATATTTTTAAAGTCTTAAGCGTTTCTTTAATTTCACTATCCTCAGGCACTCTTTGTGGCCAAGTTAACTCTTTTAAATTCTTTTTAAACGACTCCACCTTATTAGTTTCATATAAACTCTTTAACATTGAAATACAAACTGGTCCAGCAGTGTTTGTTGGTAGGGCACAAATTGTTCTACGCATCCAATAAGATTCAATAATTTTTAAAATTACTAATAAATCTTCTTCTGTTATCAACTTATTATCTCTGTCTGCAAGAAGTTTTAAAATCACAGAGGTGATTTTCAACTGGCCTGTACGCCTTACATCATATAAAGCCTTTTGAATTTTATCACCTGTTTCAGATGCATCTAGCCATGCTTTATAATATTTCGAATATTTATATATCTCTTTTACTAATTCGTCTGTAATTACTACAGAACTATTTATTGTTGTAGTTTTTTCACGTTTATATTTATAATAATAATTTTTGAAAATATCATAATAATCACCTGTTAAGGTTTTTTGTAATACAGACGTCATATAGTAATTAAAAAATTTTTCAAATTGAGTCGTATCCCCAAATTGCATATCAAGTTCTATTTCCATGGGATGCCAGTAATTATTATAAAGTGCTTCCTGCTTATCTGAGCTTACCGTCATTAACAAAAAATTTCTAATTTTATCTGCGACTGAAAGAGGCAGTCCTGTACTATTTACAGTCTCAAAAACCAATTGAGCATTATCTTCTGGCAAAATGCATATATCTACTAGCCGCAACTTCTTTATACCATTATATACAACTTGTGGATCTACTCCTTGCTTGCAAAATTCCCCCAATATGACATTATAATTATCAAAAATTTTACTCTTATCAATATCATCTGGTTTTTCTCTATTATTAATTAATTTTTTCCAAGCATAAGAGTCTTCCTTATTTAACTTAACTTTGTAATATAGCTCTCCAGCTTCATCCTCATTCAGCAAATACTTTCGAGAAATCTTATCAAGATTAGTTGCTGCTTTTTTATACTCCTCTAAATTATTCTTAAACTTTAAAGCTGTATAATCACCTAAAGCTAATAATAAAATCGAAATAGTTGTAAGCCGCTGTTGACCATCAATCACTAAATATTCTTTAACAGCTGATGCATGCATTGAACTATCTTTTGCAAGATATAATACAGAACCAATAAAATGACAAGGTCTGCCTTCATCATTTGCAACTTTTATTATATCGTCCAATAACTTCAAACAATTTTCTTTTTTCCAACTATATTTACGCTGATAAATAGGAACAGAAAATTGTGCTTCCGTACTTAAAAATTTGGTCAGCTCTGAATCCAAAGCTTTCATAATATTTCCCCTTTATTATATATACTTTCCCCAATATAAAATATAACGTTTCATTTATTGTACTCCAAAATACGAAAAAATTCATCTTATTTACATTTTAGATATTACTACGACCAAAATTCTTATTTATAACATCAATAAAAAAAAGGAATGAATCCGGTAATATACCAAATTCATTCCCAAAAATTGTAACTTAATTTCTCTAAACAAGAAAATAGAGATAGAACTTATAGAGCAACTCTATTTATTCAACTAGAAATTATGTCGTACCCCCGCATCGATACGCCATGTATTATCTATAGTAGCACCAAAGTTTTTCGTAAATGTGCCATATAGGTATGTACTAGGACGAACGCTCCAGGAGCCACCGATTTCGGCATCGAGCCAAGTATCTTTCAAATCGAGTTCCGTTTTTACTGTTGGATTGCCAGGTGCGGAATAGGTTGTGTTCATCTTACCAGCAAATTCATGAGCCAATGCAAGTTTTGCAAAGATATTGGATTTTTCTGTTTCTTTACCAATACCAAAGCCTAATCTACCCACGGCGGAGTTAACGCCGTCAGCTTTCACATGCATGGAGCCACCACCGGCAATATTAGCATCATAGGATACGCCATTCAAACGACCTACGATGAATTCTACGCTAGGGTCGATGTAGAAGCCATTTTGTTTCTTAATGCGCTTACCGTATTCAGCACTCAAGGATGTGCCAAATGTGTGGTAATCACCGTTCACACGTTGTCCACCTACCGAATAAAGTTTGTAATTATTGGATAAACGGTTTCCACGAGCGATAATGTCTAGGTAACGACCATCATCATGTTGTTTTGTGCCATATAGTGCAATACCACCGATTTTACCATCCCCACTGCCAACGGCGTAGGAATTGCTAGATGTACTGTAATCTAGGGCACCACCAAAAATCCAGCCATTCGATACCTTATGGTCGTAACCAACTTGAACGCCATTATAGGTCATACGAGCATCAGCGCCATCTGTAATCTTTGATTTACCACCAATATATTTAGCCCATACACCTTGATCTGTATTAGTTAAACGAAGGTCGCCTAAACGGCGTTGTAAATCGTTTGTATTATTACGCCATGCCATAGCCGTAGATGCAAGAGCGGATTTAGTACCGCTTACCAACGAAGATTCCCCAGCGTGTTTAACAGTCGTCGTATTACCTACAACGAGATTACCTTGCGCATCAAACGCATCTGTACCAAGTTCTGCAACAGCTGCAGGGCGTGTTATGCCTTCATTGATTTGAACTGCGGTAGCTAATTTTTTATCATTTCCAGTATATTGCAATTTATTTGCCAATGCTTGCATTTCCGTACGGTAACTTGCATCATCAGTTAGATTTTTTGCACTATCCCCTTGCACCATTACATGGCTATTGTCAGCTGCATGTTGGATAATGATTTGCCCCTTACCGTCTTCACTAGCTGGTACACCAGCCTTATAATCGGCATTCACAAAGCCGCTATAATTTTGAATGGTAATTGGACGTGCATCGATAGGGTGGATAATACCTGCCGCAGTTGGGTTCGCCCCACCTACGAGATTACGTACTTTACTCCCCTTATATAGGTACGCCGCATTATCCCCAGAAGGACGTTCTTTTTTAGGAGTAGGTCGTTCCATACCAATCCATTCATTATTCCAAGTAGCCCCATTTTGTAGATAAATATCCGCGCCAGAATTATGTGGATTTTTATTGCTTTCAGCATATTCATTCAAAACAGCACCGGTAAGGCTAGAGTTAGGTGTTGTGAAAGCCAGTGCTATATTAGTTGGTTCAACATTATGATTTGGATCACGGCCATAGTCCTTGTTGATAAGGCCCACATTACCAACAGCAACTAGGTCCTTAGTACCTGGATGTTTGCCATCAGCGCCTGCATTAACATATACATCCCCTTCTTCTGCTACTACAGAATAGGTATCAGATGTTTCTACAGGATGCGTGATAATCTTACCGCCTCCATCAACAAGGATATGACCTCGTTGATTGACTTGTAAACCAGAGCCGATAGCATCAATATCTACATTGCCTTTAACATGAATATTAGTATCCCCAAAATCTCGGTCCGGATTATCCTTGCTAAGACGTGGTACCTTACCGCCGTAACCAGCATAAACAGCACTCATATAATAATGACCCAATTCTCGTTTAGAAGCAGGCGCATCATTTTTAAGACGAACCACTAAATCCTTATCTACCGTTAACTGGGATCCAAATCCATTATAGATACCTGTTACATTTTTACTTTTACCTGCATCGGTCAAGCTTTTACCATGTACATTAACAGTTAATGTATCTTCAAAATGCTTAACCTCTGGTTGCGTTTGTGTAGGGGACCCCATGGATAAACCAAGTAATTCTTCTGCTTTATCACTTGATACATTAATATCAGTAGCCCCAGCAGAATAAGATAAACCTGTTAACACTAAAGCAGCCATGACTGCCGATACATGACGATATAATTTCATAAAGTTCTCTCTTCTTTCTTAGCCAGTCTTAATTTACACTCTCAACAGACTGATTTATATACTCTCAAAAACATAGAAAGCCCCCTAAGTCCAACTTAGGAGGGCTTTTATTAACTCACACACTCGGTAAGTACTAGAAAATACTAATTATTATTCTTCAGGAGAAATAAGGAATGACAATGCACTAAAGTATTTATTTTGTTCCCCTTTATTTTGTGTAGGGAATGCAACTTCAACACCTACTACATTTAAGCCATCTGCTGTAACAGCTACAGTAGCTTTACCGTTTTCATCAGCTTTAGATTCACCAGTCAAATCATTTATTAAATCTTTAATAAGAGGTGCATTTGCATAAGGTTTGCCATCTTTCAATACTTGAATTTCATAAGTATCGCCTTTTCTAAGTGTTAATGGGTTAACAGATGGAATAATTTGGATAAATGCATCTTTATCTACGAAAGGTTTTGCTTGTGCATTCCAATAGTGAACATCATATTTGATAGCATGTGTACTCTTAACAGCACCTGGTACTTCTGTAATTGGTTTATGAATCATTTTGCCATCTTTAGTTTTAGTCCAGTAGCCATAGTCAAAATTAGTTACTGTAACACCAAGATCTGCTGGTGGAACAATAGCTACATTTTTTTCATGTTTAACAACTTGTACTGGAATTTGTTTACCTTGAACATCATAGCCAGTAATATTTTTCACCATATCTGCACTATAGGCATTATCTACAGGGCCTTCACCAAGAACAAGGGCTTTTTCATCGGTACGGTTAGCAAAGAATACACCATGAGCGTCAACGGAAGAGCATACAAAACCTGCAGCCAAACCTACAGCAAATAAGGATGCTAATAATTTCTTATTCATAAAAACCTCCATAATCAATAACTTATATCAACAAACTTGCTATTATTATACAAATTTATGGAGGTTTCGTATATACCTATACCCGTATAATCAAGCTATTATGCATACTTTATATATATAGGCATTACTATGCTTATCTATCATAAATGATAAATTTATCATCTAATTTTCATATGTATATAATAAATAGGAATACCTAAATCTTATAAAAATACAAAAACGACACTCACCAGGAGTGTCGTTTTCATATATCTTGTATAGATATTATTTTTTATTTTTTGCAGCTTTCGCACGTGCAGCACGATCAAGGATTGTTTTACGCATACGAATGCTTTCAGGTGTTACTTCAACAAGTTCGTCATCGTTGATCCACTCAAGAGCTTGTTCCAAGGAGAAGATACGAGGTGGAGTCAAGCGAACTGCTTCATCAGAGGAGCTAGAACGCATGTTAGTAACGTGTTTTTTCTTACATGGGTTAACATCCATATCAAGTTCACGAGTGTTTTCACCGATAACTTGACCTGCGTACACGTCTTGGTTAGGACCAACAAACAATGTACCGCGATCTTGAACAGAGTTCAAGCCATATGGTGTAGTTTCGCCATTTTCAAATGCTACCAAGGCACCGCGTGTACGGGAAGGAATTTCACCTTTGTATGGTGCATAACCATGGAATACATGGTTCATGATACCATTACCTTTTGTAGCTGTTAAGAATTGTGCACGGAAACCGATCAAACCACGTGCAGGAATTACGAATTCCATGCGAAGGTAACCAGCTAACTCAACCATGTTAGTCAATTCAGCTTTACGTTGACCAAGATTTTCCATTACAGTACCCATGAATTCTTGAGGTACGTCGATAGTCAAAGCTTCTAATGGTTCGCACAATTTGTCGTTAATAGTTTTGAAAATTACGCGAGGTTTACCTACTTGTAATTCATAACCTTCACGACGCATAGTTTCAATCAATACAGCCAAATGCAATTCGCCACGGCCAGATACTTTGAAAGCATCGGCAGAATCAGTTTCTTCTACCTTCATAGAAACGTTAGTTTCTACTTCGCGGAATAAACGATCACGTAAGTGACGGGATGTAACGAATTCACCTTCGCGACCTGCGAACGGAGAATTGTTTACGGAGAATACCATGGACAATGTTGGTTCGTCGATGGAGATGGATGGCAATGCTTCAGGATTTTCAGCATCTGCTACAGTTTCGCCGATATTGATATCGTCGATACCAGCGAATGCAATGATATCACCCATTTGTGCTTCGTCAGTTTCAACACGGTTCAAGCCATTGTATGTATATACGCGGCCAATTTTCGCTTTACGAGTGCTTTCACCAGTCATGATAGCCACTTGTTGATTAGGTTTCATTTTACCGCGAACGATACGGCCTACTGCGATTTTACCGATGAAGTTATCGTAATCAAGTGTAGTAACCATGAATTGAAGAGGACCTTCCAAATCACCTTGTGGTGCAGGAATTTCTTTAATCAAGGTTTCAAATAATGGTTCCATATTTACTGCTTCGTCATCCCAGTTAGTTTTAGCCACACCAGCACGAGCAGATGCGTATACTACAGGGAAATCGAGTTGGTCATCATCAGCTTCAAGTTCCATGAACAATTCAAGAACTTCATCTTCAACCTCTTTAACACGTTGGTCAGGACGGTCGATTTTGTTGATAACTACGATTGGTTTCAATTTTTGTTCTAATGCTTTACGCAAAACGTATTTAGTTTGAGGCATTGGACCTTCGTAAGCATCTACGAGAAGCAATACGCCATCAACCATGTTAAGTACACGTTCTACTTCGCCGCCGAAGTCAGCATGGCCTGGAGTATCAACGATGTTGATTTTGATGCCATCATGCATAACTGCAGTGTTTTTAGACAAGATAGTAATACCACGTTCACGTTCCAAATCATTGGAGTCCATTACGCGTTCTGCTACCTTTTCATTTTCACGGAACACATGGCTTTGTTTTAATAATGCGTCCACCAAAGTAGTTTTACCATGGTCAACGTGGGCGATAATCGCTACATTACGAAGATTTTCGCGAATCATAAGATCCTCCCTTTAATTCCTTCAGTATATTCTATATCATATAACGCTTGTGAAAGTCGCTATATAGGTATATTCCCAAAATTGGCAACACTTAATTATAACGCAGTCTATAGAAAAAAGTCAAAACAGACGCCTATTCTAATCATGGCAATTTCAACATTTGATTATACTTTTGACTCATCTTAAACCAAAGACTTATTTACGCTCTATCACGCGCTTAGCAGATTTACGCAACAATGGAATTTGTTCATTCGTTAAATGAAAACAGAATTTAGGAATCATCTGTTCTATAATCTCTTCATCAGAGGCTTTCAAAATAAATTCTGGCTGTAGTATAGGTTCCAATTCATCAAGTCCAGGATAGTCTTTCCCGACGCTCCAATCATGATTCTTATTAAATGGGCACGAGTCTTGGCAATTATCACAACCTATAATCCACTCTTCCAACATATCCTCTGTTACACCTTCTGGCAAATTACCATCACCAAAGGTATTGATAAAAGATACACAGGTTAATGGGTTCATTGTAAACGGTGCAGATAAAGATTTCGTTTTACACCCTTGCTGACATAAATCGCAAGTATCTGGACATGGTGGTATCTCTAGATGCTGAATATACTCACAAGACTTATCTATTAAATAGGCTACCAATTCATAATTAGAACCTTTAGGGCCATAAAAGAAATTATTTTTCCTATAAATGCCAAGTCCTGCTGCTACGGAAGCGGGGCGTAGCGGAACAACCCCTGCAGGCCTTGCTGTTTCACCGCCAATACATTGGATATTCTTACTATGCAACCACGTTTCAAAAGATCGTCTTCGTTTGGCTTCAACACCATCTGGGATATTGGCTAATGATAATAGTAAGCCTTTTGCATATCGCTTCTGCAGCGACACAGGAAACTTATAATTTCCAAAATACTCGGTGCAAACTACTATAGATTGTGCCCAAGGATAATTATCTTTTAATGCTAGAAAGTCTTTACTATGAGCATATACATCTTCACTTTCAGGTACATCTTTTAAACGCTTCGTTAACCGGTCTTTATAAAAATCAAGTGCATCAAGAGGCACTATACCACAACTATCATAGCCACATGCTAGCGCTTTATCATGAATCTCCTGGGCCAACAAAATATTCATATCATCGCCTCCTAAACATAGATTAACTATATAGTTATCATACTCTTTTACAGACTATAAAAAAAGATTTCTTATGAATTCATCATACCTAAAAAAGGATAACGGTTCATAAGAAATCTTGTATGAGTATTTTTTGTATTAATCTTCACCAATCATACGTACTTCGGGTTCAAGATGCACACCATGTTGGTCATATACGCGACGTTGTACTTCAGCAATTAAATCGAGTACATCCTTCGCACTAGCACTGCCTGTATTGATAACAAAGCCCGCATGCTTATGAGACACTTGCGCATCTCCTACGGATAAGCCCTTAAGGCCTGTTTGTTCAATCAAGGTTCCTGCAAAATACCCTGGTGGGCGTTTAAAGGTGGATCCAGCACTAGCAAATTCTAAAGGCTGTTTGGACTCGCGTTTCTCTGTAAGCTCATCCATGCGTGCCTTGATAGCAGCTTTATCTCCAGGTTTAAGTGTCATAATCACTTCACCAATAACCTCATGATTATCGTGGAATATACTATGACGATAGGCAAAATCTAAATGCGATGCATCGTATTCTTTAATATTGCCTTGAAAATCTACAGCTCGAACAGCTGTAACGACATGGCTCATTTCCCCATCATAAGCCCCGGCATTCATAAATACGGCACCCCCTAATGTGCCAGGAATACCGATAGCAAACTCAAGGCCAGTCAAGCCATTTTCCCAGGCGAACTCAGAAGCGTCTTTCAACATATACCCAGAACCGATACACAATACGTTATCATTGCAGTCCATAATTTGTGTCATATGTCGAACAGATACAACAGCACCGCGAATGCCACCATCCTTCACGAGAATATTGGATCCGCAACCGATAATGGTAACAGGCACATCAAACTCGTGAATGGTGCGAAGCGCAAAGCTTAATTCAGCCATCGTTGTAGGTTCAACGAACAAATCAGCAGGACCGCCGATTTTAAAGGTCGTATGATGACGTAAATATTCCTCTTCCCGTACACGTGTACTTGGTAATGTTTCTAATAAAGCCGTTTGTAAAGCCTTAATGTTGTGGTTGTTGTTTTTCCCCATGATCTAACACTTTCATCCCCTCAGTGATTGGTTCGCTAATGATTTTGTAAATATCATTAGATACTTGGCTCCAACGCATTTGCGCTTGCAAATAATTAGCAGCTGCAGTATTTGCTTGAATTTGAGGCATTAATTCCTCTTGTTTCTTTTGCAAATCATCTGCTTCAGGCGCGCCAGATAACTTAGCATATTCCCATTGCATTTGTTGAGCCATAAATGTGCGCACCAATGCAGTTGCTTCTGCGTCAGCTTTCACAGCCTCTTGCGCTTGCATCAACTCTTTATACTCTTCAGATTCACGCATTGCGTGTGCTAAATCATGGGCTTTATCGTAATTCATATTCATTCCCCCTATTGCATACACTATTCTTTGTGAAAGCTAAGTCTCACGAACATCATACATTATTTTACTTATGGCTAATCCAATTGCCAACTTCTTTCAAATCTGGATAATCCAATTGACGCATAGCCTCATAGGCAATAATAGCCACAGAATTAGAAAGGTTTAAAGACCGCGCCTCTTCCACCATAGGAATGCGAATGCACGCTTCCTCATTACCTTCTAATAAACTTTCAGGTAAACCTCTAGTTTCAGGACCAAACACGAGCATATCACCGATTTCAAATTTCACATCTGAATGCACATGTTTTGCCTTTGTAGTAGCATAAAAATAACGACGATCAGGATATTTCGCATATAATTCTTCTATATTTTCATGAACCTGTACATCTACCAAATGCCAATAATCAAGGCCCGCCCGTTTAACGTGCTTGTCATCAATGGAAAACCCCAATGGCTTGATGAGATGCAAGGTCATATGGTTTGCCGCACAAAGGCGTGCAATATTACCGGTATTACCAGGAATCTCCGGTTCATATAATACAATTTCCATATTATTCCCTCTATTCTTATATCTATATTATTCTACCTAATCTAAAGTGCGTATTCAAGTAGTGAATTCTATTTTTCCTAGGTGGGACACAAATAGCACTACACCACTAAGATTATTTACTGCTACTTCGAATAAAATGGCCGCTCTTGCCCCCATCTTTTTCAACGAGATACGTAGGCCCCATAATCATGCCTTTATCAATGGCCTTGCACATATCGTATACCGTAAGAAGGCCCACTTGAACGGCTGTAAGTGCCTCCATTTCTACACCGGTTTGCCCCGTCGTCTTAACCGTAGCCGTAATTTTAACCGCTTTATTATGTGTATCCGTTGTGAAAGCTAAACTTTCACCATCAACAAGGTGACAATGAACCTCTACCTTCGTAAGCATCAAAGGATGGCACAACGGAATGAGATTACTCGTTTGCTTAGCCCCCATAATAGCAGCCAATTGAGCAACGGATAAAACATCCCCCTTCTTCATCGTTCCACCTTGAATGCGCTCAAAAATGGCATCATTGATAGCGATAAAACCTTCTGCTACCGCAATACGATGCGTATGGTCCTTCCCCGAAACATCCACCATCCACGCATTACCTTGTTCATCAAAATGTGTTAATTCCATAATATTTCCTTATTTTATGTATAAATGTACATCAATAGTTTTACTTTTTCCATTTCTATTATACAATATAATTAAATTAGTATATATGAGGAAGGAAGTGTTCCTATGAAAACAAAATTAACTTATTTCGGCCATGCGTGCTTTATGTTAACAAATGGTGACGTATCCATGATTTTCGACCCATTTTTAACAGGCAATACATGGGACATCGCAAAAAAAGGAGATATTAAATGCCAATACATCTTCGTCAGCCACGGTCACGATGATCACTACGGCGACACAGAGTTCATCGCTAAAGCTAACGATGCGCTCGTAATCTCTACAGCTGAAGTTGCTGGCAAAGCAGCTGCTGCAGGTTGCCGTACACATGCGATGCACCTTGGCGGCAAATATGACTTTGAATTTGGTTCCGTTCGTATCGTTCCTGCATTCCATGGCGCTGGCGTACCAGGTGGTCACGCAGCAGGTTGCATCGTCAACTTCTTTGGCGACATCGTATACTTTGCAGGCGACACCGCCCTCTTTAGCGACATGAAACTATTGAACCGCTTTGGCGATATCGACTACGCACTTCTCCCTATCGGCGATAACTACACAATGGGCGTCGAGGATGCAGCCCTTGCAGCTAGCTATGTAAAAGCTCGTATTTCTATCCCAATCCATTACAAAACATGGCCTGTTATCGACCGCGAACCAGCTGTATTCACAAGCCTAGTAGAAGGCAAATACAACCAAACTGCGGTTATTATCGATCCAGGTTCTTCTATTGTTTTAAATAACTAATTACAACGTTGTGACAAAAACAGCCCCCAAACTTCTCCACCGGCTTGTTCTTCGCCCTACGGGCTCAGGCCAAAGTCAGAGTTTGGGGGCCATTTTTGTCATTCCACCTTGGTAATTTATCTATTATAAAACTAATACAGATAAATCAATAAAGTGCAAAAAAGGACGCAATTGCGTCCTTTTATATTAGAAGAATACTTTCATACTCTCAATAAATTAAATAGTATTTACACTCAAAAAAGATATAGGGGCATCTAAAATCTAACCTTCCCCGCCCTTGATATATGTATTTTAAAATTAGAACAGGCCTGTTCTAATTCTAGAACCCTAGTGTAATCAGTAACGTAACAATCTTAATTGATTAAGTATCACCTACGCTCAAAGAGAGAAACGGATGTCTAAAATCTAACCTTTCCCGCCCTTGATATATGCATTTTAAAATTAGAACAGGCCTGTTCTAATTCCAGAACCCCAGTGTAATCAGTGACTTAACAATCTTAATAAGCTAGGTAGCATCTACGTTCAGAAAGGGGACGAGGGTGACTAAAATCTGACTTTGGCCCGTTCTTTATTATGCCCGAAGTGATCAGCTACTTAACAATCTTAATGGAGCAAATATCATCTACGTTCAAAAGGGAGGTGTGAGTGTCTAAAATCTGACTTTGGCCCGTTCTCTTTTTACCCGATGTAATCAATGACTTACCAATCTTAATAAGCTTGGTAGCATCTACGTTCAGAAAGGGGACGAGGGTGACTAAAATCTGACTTTGGCCCTTTCTTTATTATGCCCGAAGTAATCAGCTGCTTAACAATCTTAATGGATCAAATATCATCTACGTTCAAAAGGGAGGTGTGGGTGTCTAAAATCTGACTTTGGCCTGAGCCCCGAAGGGGGGAAGAAATAGCCGGTGGAAGATTTTAGACACCCACACCTCCCTCTGCCGTAAATAATATGGTCTAGTTAAGATTGTTAAGCAATGATTACTCTTGATTCGCCATGGAAAACCCCGACCGACTGCTCATTCTCACGAATTCGTCAATGTCTTGTGTTTCGTCAACGGCTACATAACCCATTTCACGAACTATGCCGTGCGGATTATGCAAGGATAATTTAGGTTCAGAGCCCGTAAGGACCCAAAGTACTTTGTAGCCTTTTGGCGCTTCGCGAAGGCGGTCTTCGCCTTTGCCATCCGTAAAGTATACGAGTAAATCTACGTGATGTTGATTAGCTAGAGAAAATACAGGTGAAAAGGCTGTTGACCCACGCACATCGAGTCGTGGTTTCACATCTTTTACGGATTCCATCGTATAGGTTCGACGTACTTCGTTATCACATTCCACAATGGTAATGCGATGATTATAGGCATGTACGATTTGTAATACTTGTTCTAAAGCATTGGTAAATTCCGCATCTGTAATGCTACCGCTCATATCGAGGGCTACCCACACATTCGCCTTATGTTGACGTAATGTGCCAGATAATTCCAGACGCTCAGGTTGACGACGATTGCGACGCATCGTCGTTTTTTTATGTCCGCTAGCCACCTTACCCATCAACTTTTTAAGATAAAAATACCAAGGCAAGGAACGGCGCGTTTTTTGGAATGTATCGATAAGGCTTTTTACATAGCCTTCCATATCCCCTTTTGATGCTTCGTTAATATAGCGTTCCGTAATTTTATCCATCGTCTCTGTATCGATAGCATCGGACTCATCCCAAATATCATGGCTTGAATCAGCATTAAACTCCATTGCTATGATTTGACTGGAATCCTCGACAGCTATAAAAAGATCTGGTTTTTCCTGCATTGCCTTATCAATGGCCTTTGCATAATATTCTAAAGTACGGAATCGCTTTAGTAAAAGACCATATCTTGCATTTACATTGGCAACGGTTATAGCATCGCGGTCAACATGTTCTAAATAATCATTGACAACCATGTCCATAGCCATGTGAACAGCTTTTTTATTAAACCGTTGACTAAGTTCTTTGACCCGCATCAAATGAGCGGATATGACATGTAATATTTCTCGTTTAATGCCGTCTTTCATAACATCCGGCGGTTGTCGTAACATAATGAAAGGATTCACGTATAGCACATAGCCACCGTGTTTGAGGTTAACACCAAAAGCGCTGGTCATATCTAAGCGTACACGATGCGTCATTTGTAGATAAAAATAGCCAAAGAATTGATCCTCGTCAAGCAATAAACTATTTACATCATGCAAGATATGCCATAACCGTTGTTCATAGCCATCGGCTAGTACGTGTTGTGCCAACACATCGAGATCTGTGCCTTCGCCCTCATACAGTTCCGTTAATCCCTTGCCTATCGTGCCAATATGACTATCCGACATATTGTGATTTACCATATCTACAGCAATATCTTCTGCCTGTTGTTTATGCACTGGATGTTCATCTACATACGCTTGATAACGCGCATATACTTGCTCATACAAAGCATCCGCATCACGAGCAATCTGATTTCGCTTTCTATGCCAGCGATCGAGTTCCTTGATAGCCTCTTCATCGTAGCGTCCAGTCTTCTCCCATCCGTCTATATGAGTGAGCAGGTCAGACGCATCCCGAATATCGTCTTTATCTAAATTTCGATTCATAATTTCTACCTGTCATATGCACTTTCACAATTAACGATTGGCTTCAAAAAACGTTTCAATAAAGAGCTCATCCTCAATAGCATAGCTATACACATGAGCATATGCGTTGCGTAAATCTTTCATAACAGCAATGCGCAAATCACCTGGATACAATGTGATGAACTCAATAAAGTAATGAACTTCTTCGGCATTACTATTACGATTCAAACGATACAACATATTTTTCGCAGAAACATAGAGGCGAGTAGGACTTTCACCATTAACACGTTCTTGCAAGGACATAATGGCACCCGGTTTATGCACAGCCTCTAACACATCATCAAAGGAAATCAATGGCTCTTGTTCAGTTTCAACGAAATTAACAAAGGCCTCCGCAATGAGTTTACCCACATTACCACGGATAACATTTTGGAATACTTCACGGCTATAACCACCTTCCTTATAGATATCATAAATATGAGATATCCGTTCAAAGGAACGCGGTGTCGCATCGATATCATCTTCATGACGTTGATTTAAATAATCTGGATAAGAGGAGATAAATTCCACCACCTTATCTTCAATGCCTACAGAAATAGCCCAGTCAATCCACTGCATATAATCCGCTTCCATATAAAGCCATACGAAACGGTTTTGTTGGGCTGGATCCATATCAATCGTTTGGTAGTCAAAGGAATCCTCTGGGTTCATAGCCGCAATGATGCGCACATCATCGCTCAAAGCAAATCCATTGATTTCTCGATTCAAAATCAAATTCATCAACTCTTGTTGTACCGCATGCTCTGCCCGATTGATTTCATCGATAAACAGCAACACATGTCGACCTGCATTAACAGCCCTTGATACATGTTCTAATGTATGATGAACGGCATACACGGTGGTCTTTATTTCTTTAACCGTCCCATTACTATCTTTATGAGATACAGTTTCCACCGTAGGCAAACCGCCTATTTCACCTTCTTTTAAAAGATTGCCATCAATGGTGACGAGTTCCCAATCATGAGACTCTGCTACGCGCGCTGCTAGCGATGTTTTACCAATCCCCGTTTCACCGACGAGCAATGGTACTTGATTAGCGGCTAGTACCAATTCCACACTAGCCATTGTATCTGTAAAATTCATTATGACTCCTTCTTAATTAATATAGTAAATACTGATCAATAGCAATTTTCTTTGCCTCTATAGATCCATATGCATCAACTAATGACAATACATCGATGGGCCATGTTGATTGGCGTCCACCAATGGCAGGATTGCTTACGATTTCTCGCACATAGCGATCTTCTACAGCAGGATTTGCAATCATTTCAGTTATAATTTGTCGAACCATATCGACAGTCAAGCCTATTTGTTTCGGTACATACCCAAGTATCAATGTAGAAACCTTCAATAGCTCTACCACTGTATCTAAATCTAGGTTCGTAATTTGACGCATAGCCTGCGGATCTTGTAACACGGCGGCTTTCAAAATGTCCAATGTCGGATTCTGGATATAGCGCAATGATAAATAATTAGATTTTACAGCAGCCATTTGAACCCGCTCTGATGGATTGGCAATATATTGCAATACATCATATTGTGTTTCTACAGCCCTTAACTGTAATTCCTCTGATGGATTTGTAATATATCGAATGGCCCAGCCCGATTGGTCTAAGGCAATGCGAACCACATCATCTGATGGATGTTGAATATACTCAAGTACCGCCCAATCTTGTTTGACTAATGAAATCAATAATTCGTCACTTGGATTGTCCACATATTGAATGGCTCGTGGCGACTGTGCTAACGCAGTTTCAATCACTCGATCAGTAGGATTTTTAATGTACTGTAATAGCATCCCATTCTGTTCCACACAGACTAACTGCATTTCCTCTGTAGGATTAGGGATATTGCGTATGCCATGGGGATTGTTTTTGAGAGCCGTTATATATTGTTCCTCTGTCATAATAACCTTCTTTTCTATCTAAAAAGGCCATACGAATACGTACGGCCTATACTGAATTCTATTCCTATTGTATCATAATTTTTCGATATAATTATATCTGTTTCGTATACTTACTACACTGTTAATGAATCTAAATCAGAATTATTCCCAATAACTAATAATTTATCATCTTCACCGAGGATGGTAATTGGGTTTGGTGGAACTTCTAAATCCTCACCGCGTCTTATGCCTACTGCATTAAGATTATATTTCTCACGCAAATTGGAATCTTTCAAACATGTGCCAACCATAAATGAAGGCATTTTTATTTCTATAAGACTAATATTTTTGGATAGTTGTAAATAATCCATCACATGTTCTCTCGTCAACGATTGAACAAGTCGCAACGCCATATCATACTCAGGATAAATAACCTGATCTACGCCGATTTTTTTAAGCATTTTACCTTGCAGGCTATTTTCTGCCTTACACACAACCTTAGGGATATGCATTTCCTTGAGAAGCATGGATGTCATCAAATTAGCTTGGATATTGCCACCAATGGCTACAATGACCATATCAAATTGACTTAATGCCAATGCTTTAATCGCCTCTTCATCAGTAGTGTCCGCTACGATGGCATGTGTAAGATAGGGAGATATTTTTTGTACAACATCTGGATTGATATCTACGCCTAGCACCTCATGATTCATGGATGCCAACATCTTGGCAACGGTCGTACCGAAGCTACCAAGACCTATAACAGCTATTGTTTTTTGTTTCATTATGTACCTCTTTTAGATGTATTGTCATCTATCGTTATAACATTACATTCTCTTCTGCATAAGAAATCGGCTTATTCGGCTTTGTCCGTAACGCCCAAGTTCCAATGACGGTCATGACACCCACACGGCCTGTAAACATGACCAAAATAAGAACCCATTTACTGCTTTCAGATAAATCAGGCGTAATTCCCGTCGTAAGGCCCACTGTACCAAATGCGGACGTAACCTCAAAGAGCAATCGGATAAAATCGAACGGCTCATCCCATGCTAAATAGCACGTAGCTAACAATACCAATAATAGGGAAAGGAATATAATCCCATTCGCCTTAAGAACGGTAACCATAGATATGCGTCGGCCGAAAACCTCTACGTCTGAGCGGTTGTTGAACAATGTACACGATGCTAAGATGGCAACCATAACAGTACTGATTTTAACACCACCGCCCGTAGAGTTTGGACCTGCCCCAATAAACATGAGGATAATACTGACAAACAGTGTGATAGGATGCAGTTGACCATAATCGACAGTAGCTATCCCCGCTGTACGTGGTGTTACAGATTGAAAGATGGCAGCCATTACCTTATCCCACATAGGCAGAGGGCCAAGGGTCTTAGGATTAGCCCATTCTACACCGAGGAATATAATAACTCCTAGGACAATCAATAGAGTCGTACCGATAAGCATAAGTTTGGTATGCAGTTTTAAATCTGCGAAGCGTCTCACCTTGCGATGGGACCATATATCAAAAGCTGCTAAATAACCAAAACCACCGATAATAATTAAGGCTATCGTATTAATATTAAATAATACATCACCTACCATTTTATAGGGCAGATTATTGTCAAAAAATATAAATCCTGCATTACAAAATGTAGAAATGGCTTGCATAAATCCTATATAGAGCGAATCATCACCTATATATGGATGTAGTTGAATAGCATACAAAATTCCGCCTATACATTCAATGGCTAATGTATAAATAGTTAATTTTTTCGTTACATGGAGAAGACCCGCCATCCCATCTTGACCTACGTCTTCTGAAAGTAATAATCGATTCTTAAGGCCTACCCGTTTTCCCAATAGTACGGCAATAATGGTTGTAAAGCATACAATGCCAAGTCCACCTAATTGGATAAGGATGACCATAACAATCTTACCAAACAAGGACCAGTGATAATAAGTATCCACAGTAGTGAGTCCCGTTACGGATACACAAGATACAGCAGTGAAAGCTGCATCAACAAGGGTTGTACCTTGTCCTTGTGTACTCGCTATAGGCAACATAAGAAGAAGAGTTCCCACCGTCATGACCGCTAAAAAGCTAAGTGCTAGCAATCGATATGGATTCTGTTGCATATATCGTTGCATATGATGCGGTTTATGTTTTTGCCACATAGGTCTACTCCAATCCAGCTAGGTTGCATGCTGATTTTAACGATGGTAACGCACTACGCCCACCGATGCCCTGTGTATTGAGCGCAGACACAGCAGACGCAAAAATAGCGGCAGACTCTAACTGTTTATGATCTAAGGATTGTAATATGTCTATAGGTTTTATAAACTCACCATATAATGCATTTTCTTGGCGAATCGACACAGCAAGTTTCGATAAGAATGCACCGTGGAAACTATCTCCAGCACCAGTCGTATCTACTACACTGGCTTGAGGGAATGGTTGACAGCGATACGCCGTTCCATCAGGCCAAACAAAATAACTGCCATTGGCCCCATCGGTAACACCAGCTATTAACGCACCACGGTCATGAATAATGTAACATGCCTCTTCTAAATTAGTAGCCCCTGTATATTTTTCTGCATAGTCGCGAGCCACAATAACGACATGAGATGATTCGGTAATTGGCCTCATATCATTATCGTATCGTTGAGCCCCCCCATCTAGAGAGATAATAGTACCACTTTGTCGCGCTATATCAATAGCGGTACGCATCAAATGGCGATGGCGTCCATTGATATGCACGATGGATGCATTTTCTATTAATCCCTGATACTTGTCTAAGAACTCTGGATCAGACGCTGTAGATCGTTCAAAAAATACAGCGCGTTCCCCTGTCTTCTGTTTCACAAGAATCGTTGCAGTTCCACTCTTAGCATCCGCATCAACTTGGATGCCCTCTGTATTGACATTATATTTATGAAAGTCCTCTAGAATATAGCGTCCAACCATATCATCCCCAATACGGTCAATCATTACCGTCCGAGATCCATATTTACCAGCCGTGGCTAGTGCAGTCGCTACCGGCCCGCCGCCATCTGTAGTAGATGAGATGGCCTCTTGCACCTCACGCCCCGTTGGAAAATGATCAACCACGATGAATCGATCTAAGGTACTAGCCCCAATACCAACTATATCTATCACTTCGTTAGGAAATGCATTCATACTAACCTCCTAATACCTTGTATAACTATATGTACAGAATACATTCCAAAACATAAAAAGTAAACCCTAGGCCACGATATATTCTCGTTAAACTGAATCGTCCAGTTTAAAGAATAGATCGTAATCTAGGGTTTTAATACTAAGATAAAACGTACCTGTCAATGTTTGTAGTTATTTATATGAGAGGTTGTTAGAGATAATTAGGACATCATACGTTCCATCATGTATTCAATTTCATCAGCGCTCAAATTCGCCATAGCTTGCACCATGCGGTTTGCCGCTTCACCAGAGGCACCACTCTTGGCAATTTCCTCTTTCGCTTTTGCCATGAGAGCTTCTTTACGTTGTACTTCACTATCTTCATCTGTCGGTACGGAAATATTAGCCTTACCTTGACCAATACCACGTACCTCTTGGTTAGGATTTTCTTTAGATGTAGTCTTCGTATCTTGGGCCGCTACGGATTCTAAGGCAAAGGAATTTTTACCAGTTAAAATATATTCCATAGCCTCCAATGTACTTTGCGTAATATTTACAGTCCAGAATTCACCAGCGGATGTCAATTTATACAATAAGCCATTATACGAAACTAGGCCTCGTTTCTCCCATAGTTTATACAACCAATTCAATTCATCTAAACGAGAATCCATAGCCACTAATGTATTGATATCCAAGTAGCCTTGTTCCAATTGGCTTACTACTTGGTTTACAAATGGTTGTAAATCACTTTGCTTCATAAGTGCCATAAATGGTTTTTCGCCACGGCTTACCATATCTTCATATGGTTTAAGCGCACGATGTAACATCATCCCATAACCATCCACATTGCCACCGGCACCACTGCCAAACGGGAACATCGGTACACCTGCTTTAGCTAAGATATTGTATAAACTACGTTCACGATTATTAGCACTCCAGTGAGCAGCACTTAATCTACGGTACGCACGGGCATCTAAGTATTTACGACCAAATTCAAACATATCCCCTTGCATAGCGGTTGTTGCCGCAGGTGGTACCTTACCACTTGCAATATCGCGGTTTAGGTCACTACCATCGAATACATTCAATTGATATAAGTCGGCGCCATCTACACCAGAACTTACTAAATCGGCTAAGTCTTGTTCCCATACATCCATTGTTTGACCAGGCAATCCGTAAATCAAGTCGATCACAACGGAGCATTGACCATAGGCCTTTAGGGCCGCTAGCCGTTCTAGTACGGTTTCTTTTGTATCCAAACGACCTACCATTTGGCGCACTTCAGTATTAAAGGATTGGATGCCAATAGACATACGGTTAACGCCGTTATCCATCCATACTTCAAGATTTTCAGGAATCAAATCATGAATGCGACCTTCTAGGGTAAGCTCATAATCATTTGCTAGTGGTAAGTATTCTTTAATCGCTTTTAACAAGCGCTCAGAGTTTGTTGGAGATAAGGATGTCGGTGTGCCACCGCCAATGAATACAGCGTGGATAAGACCATCCTTTAAGCGCGGACTTTCACTAGCCAGCTTAAGTTCCCCAATAAGACCATCAATATATTGGTCTTCAATACTTTGACTTGTACCATTTTGAAAGAAACCACAGTATGTACATTTCGTTTTACAAAACGGAATGTGAATATAAGCACACTGCATTTGCCCCCTCTTAGGAGTACCACGCATTACAGTATCCCATACAGATTGTGATTCCTTAGGTGAAATTAAAGTCCCATTAAGGCCTGCGTGAACAACGCGCTTATGAGGAAAGGCGCCACTCATAGGATTATCACAGGCCAATCCTAGTTGCAGATTCCGTTGTTTTTCTGGAATCGATTCGAAAAAACTCGCTAAACTCATACGTTCCCCCTTTCACTCATTAGCCTTGCAACTTTGCAAGCACAGATTTAGCAAATTCTTTCGCATTTGCAAAATCTTGTTCATCAGGATGCGTTTCTGCCGCCTTATGCAATGCATCACGTTCAGGACTTTGTCCATGAGCAGATCCTGGTGGGAACATTTTGTACATCATCTCAATAACCTTAGGGTCAATTTTACCTTGGCATACAAAACCATCTACAAGAGATTCTTTATTAGGCAATAAGGCAGATGCCTTTTCAATACTTTCACGAGCATGATCAGAATCGGCATACATACCTAGTGTAGCAAAGAATACTACATGTTTATTTGTAAGGGTTTCAATCAACTTAGCCGCTTCTTTATTAGCTGTGCCACGATCCACCCAGAAACCTAAAAATACAGTATCGTAATCCCCTAGATTAGCCGGTGCCTCTTTTACCGGTACACAAGGTGTACCTTCAGGCATAACAGAGGCCATCGCCTCCGCTACGCTTTTTGTATTCCCAGTGAGGGAAGAATATAAAATAATAGTACCCATATTTATCTCCTTACATTATGTATGATTAATCATCGTCATCTGTACCTTCGGATAGGTCAAATCGTACCGGAACAGTTACCGGTTGAATGTCATCTGTTGGGTTTTGATATGGTAATGCACGATTTACCGCAGCCATAGCCTCTTCTCTCAACAATGGATCATCGCCAGATTCCACATATTGTTCAACGGCATTACCATTTGTATCAATACGTACAAATACGTAAATTGTTTCATGAACTTCTTTATGTTGACGAATGTATTGTTGAGGAATCACCTTCTGATTATTTACAGCATTATAAAAGCCTTGTTTATCAAAAGCGACATGAGCTCGACCATGACCATCACCAGAGCCCTTGTCCGTACCAGAGCCTTCGCCTTCACCCTGTCCATCACCAACGCCCGTTCCTGTACCAGTACCATGGCCGCCACCTTCGCCGCCACCAGATCCTGGACCATTACCGGCACCACCGCTTTCACCAGATACATTTGATGTATTTTCACTACCCTTACTTGGGACATCTACCGCATCAGGAATATCCGTCGCTGTAGATGGTTCTACATTCGCTACTACAGCCTTTGTTCTTGCCGCCACTTCATCTGCAGACAATGGTTTTGGGAATAGAGATGACCTATCACCGCCGCCACCACCAGCGTGACCACTACCGCCATCATCGAGCACACTTTGGGTGAGATCGACTTCATAGATTTCTTGCTCTTGAATAGCAGGAACGACTACGAAAAAGATAACGGCAATAAATAGAATGATTAGATGAACTACGGCGGATATTATGGCTGCTTTTTTCCATGATATGCCTAATCCCATAGTTATCCTTTCTGTTCTGCTGCAATAGCTAAGCGTTTAACACCAGCTTGTTTAAGCATGTCCATAATTGCTACTACTTGTCCATGAGCAGAGCGTTTATCCGCTTGCAATATAACGCTAGCATTCGGATTTTGTGCAATTCGTTCTTTTACCATCGCTTCTGCTGCATCAATGCTCATTGGGACATTATCAATCGTTATATGACCTTCTGCATCTAATGTAAGCACCACCGGTAATTGAGCTGGTGCAGATGCGGTTGTAGCCTGTGGCAACTGTACAGACAAAGCCTTTTGGGCAATTGTTTGTAAGCTATTCATCATGAAGAACACCAATAAGAAGAATATGATATCAATCATAGGGATAATCATGAATTCAGGCTTGGATTTCATACGAAAACTTTGTAAATTCATAGTTATTTCCACCCTTCTCGTTTTGCGGTAATGATGTTAACACACATGTTTTCAATTTGGTTAATAATAGAGTCCAAACGATGGCTAAAGAATGTATACACAATAAAGGCCATAATGGCTACACATAGGCCAGTCGCCGTTGCGATAAGGGCTTCCCCTACACCACCAGTAATGGCAGATGCACCAGCACCGGCATCGAGAATACTAAAGGAACCAATCATACCTGTTACGGTGCCAAGTAGACCCAACAATGGGGAAATTGTAACGGTTGCACTTAAGTAATCCATATATTTTCTAAAACCTACTGCATCGACACCCATTTGATCAGAGAATGCTGTTTTCATGCCTTCTTCAGTAGCACCATTTTTCAAACCAGCTTCAGCAATACGGCTAGCGATGGATGGGTTTTCTTTGATTACCTTTTCAATTTCATCCCATTTTTGTAATTTTGCATACTCATTAACCGCATGAGTTACTATATAGGTTTTCCCTGCATATTTACGATAGTAGAAAGTGCGTTCTACGGCGATAGCAATGACCATAAGAGACAAGAATAATAATGGATACATTACATACCCGCCACTATGAAACAAGTGAATGACATAATTTAGATTTTCCATACTAATAAACCTTTCTGTCTGTTTACAGACTGTACATTAGAACCGGTAGGTTCCTTGAATTCTTGCATAATCGCCTAACTTAAAGCCTTCATTACCATATAAAGTATCTCGTTTATTTGTGCCCTTAGCATCGAATGTATAGAATGCTTCAAGGAGTAAATTCTTGCGCGGTACATACCCAGCGCCGAATGTAAAGCTGCGAATACCATCGAGGTAACGATCCGGTACAGCACCTGTACCATTACCGCCGAGGAATGAGCCATGAGCGAAGTATTTATAATCTATGAACGCATTCCATGATTTAGGAATATCGATATCAGCACGACCAATATCGAGGCGAGCCATCCAGAAATGAGGTGTACCGCCCATTTGGTGACCTTTTACAGTAAAGTCTGCGGTTCCACGTTCATGGTCATATACAGTATTACCATTCATGTAGCGGCCAAATTTCGATCTATTTTGACCATAATCTACAGTAAGTACTGCACTTTCACCGATTTGATATTTAGCACCAATGCCAAATACATTAGCTATATTGGAGAAGCTTTGTTCATCATTACCATTGCCATTAGCATTTAAGAATGTACGTTTACTACCATTAAAGGAGCGTAAGTACCATGCTTGTAAGCCAAGACGATCTCCAATTTGTTTCTTCACTTGAACAAACGCTGCCGTTTCGATAGGTGGAATTGTATCTTTTTCAAGAACTACACCTTCTGTTTGAATAATATTACCGATAATTTTACCAATTGCTTCACGTGGTAATTTATTTTCAGACTCTGCATCGTGTACAACTTTTTCAAGATTATATAAATAGTTGTACATTGCTGGTGTCATGCCCCAACCATAATCGGAGCTACCTTCACCCCAATCATTATAGGACATTGTAAAGTTCTTATTATAAAGGGCATCTTTAGCATCATAATCGCTAAATACATATTCTCCACTATCGTATTTATACGTTTTTACACCTAAATAGCCAGTAAATTCATAGTCGCTAGATGGTTGTCCATAATAATCATAGGATTGTTTAAACGTACCATCTGGTTGTTTAACCCAAACAGTATCTAACTCGCTATTATTATAGTTAGACCAGTTATCTGCGGCATTATATTTTGCGATTTCCGAAATAGATTGATTAATATCTGCAGCATGTTGATCAATATAAGCTTTTGGATTTATTAAAGCATCTTTATTATCAGTAGAAACAATGAGCCCCTTAGCCTTTTCTTTTAGGTATTCAGGGTATAAAGAGGAATTCACATTATACATGATTTCTCCAGTTTTATAGAGTTTCTCACCTGTATTCTTATTAGTGATTTCATACATTGTATAGCCACCAGATGGAATAGCTAAGGAGAATTTCTTATCAGCCATTTCAGATGGATATGCTTTAGTGAGAATATCTTGTAAATGTGCCATAACTTGTGCTTGCTTTTGTTGAGTTTCTGCTAATTTATTATTAACCTTTTCAATCTCTTGATCCCGATTTGGATTACTCCAGCTGAGGTTTAATGATTCTTTATACGCTTCATACTCATCCTGTAAATCCTTAAGCTGTTGATAGAAGTAAATTGTATCTACTTTACCTTTATAGGTAGATTCATAAATACCTGAAGGGCTATCTGGTGCTGGTGCATCATCACTGGATTTGCTTTCACCATCAGACCCTGTTTTTGTAGCATTATTGATATCATATGGATATTCATCGCGGTTAATACCAATTAACTCTGCTGCTGTTGGCGGTCTAGTAATCACCTCATGTACCACATGAGTATACGCAGAATCACTAATACCAGTGCTATGTTTAAAGCTACCAACACCAACGCGAACTTGGGTATCATTACCAGTCCATACGCCGCGAACCCCATCATAGGATTGACCAAACCAATAGCCACTAGCACCCATAGGTTCGTTTAAACGACCTACAGAAACATCCCATTTCTTAACATGTCTAGTAAGATCAACAGTATCAAGACGTTGATGATTGAAACCTTTCGACTCAGATTTAGTCCAACTTGTATCAACACCGCTCATACCTGTCATGCTACCGATAACGGATAGATTTGTGAATGGGTTAAGACGAGCATCAAGACCAAGGCGAATCCGTTGTTCAAAGCTATGTCGATTAGAATCATACATATTCGCCTTAGCAGAACCGATGGCTGAATTAGAACGGAATGGAGATTGCGGACGATTGGTGCCGTCGTGAGACATCCAGCGCGCACGATAATCGCCGATAAACTCAATGCCACGTTCCTTGGTTGTATCAAAATCAGGACGAATAAAGTCAGTTAATTTAACAACTTCGGATATATTTTGTACGCCCGCTTCACTACCGGATGCGCCATTAGTTACGCTGCCATTTGCGACTTTATTACTATCTTTTCCGATTGGCGTAGTCTTAGCATCACCACCGCCAAATTTGAGGTTAACGCCGATACGATATACACGTTCTTGCGTTGCTCGGTCATCATCACGATGATTAAAGATATTGTTAATACCAAAGTACATCATGGCATTCTTGTTGAATCGTTTTTGAACCATTAAGTTCCAAATGCCAAATGTTTTCTTTTGATAAACTTGCTTTTTGTACACACCTGCATCACCGGATAAAATATCTGGCCAGTAATTACCACCATTGTTCAATGTGTTACTATCCAGCATATTGATATAGTAATCACCCCAAATGGAGCCATTCCAACCAGTTTTTGGATTGTCATAGGTTACACCAATATCTACCTTGTGCACTGGTTTATCCAATAATTGCCGAGGCATCGTTGGATCGCTCTTATTAATAGCATGCAAATAGGTATATCCTAATTTACCAGACCAATATTTACCAAATTTTTGTTGTACTTCCGCTTGAAGGCCTGTGATTTCAGCCATACCGATATTCTTAAAGCTATAAATCATATCCGGAGCGCGTTGGTATTTTGCGTCACCTTTCAAATATGGTGCAAAATCTTGGAATTCACCAGTGAAATAAACCGACATATAGTTTTTGATGCGGTTATGGAATACACCAACACGAGCATAGGTGTTTTTATTTTCCCCTTCTAAGCTCATATCAATGTTGAGCGATTTTTCAGGTTTTAAATTTGGATTACCCGCCCAATACCAACCGAGTTTTGCAACACCAATACCTACCGGATTAGATGCATACATTTCCCAGTTATACCACAATTCGCCCATACCAGGTTCAGTATAACCGGTGCCGACATTAGCCTTAAATCGACGATGAGGATTGCCTTTCACATTATAGGTCATCCCCATGGACGCGGATAAATTAGAACCAAACAAACTGCTATTATCTAGTCGGATAATAGGAACAAATGTAAGGTTTTTATTCACTTGCCAAGTATCGGAGATATAAGCATTCATCTTACGAATTGTACCTTGACCAGTCGTCAAGCGTTGGTCGCGATTGCGATACTCTTCTAAGAAGGCCTTGCCATTTAGTTTAGGCGCTTTTTTACGCATTTCAGGATTACTAGACTCGCCATATTTAAAGTAGTCCCCTACGATATTTGAACGAGTATTAGCCATATCCGGATTTTCTGCTTCTAATCGAGATTTTAATGCATTATAACGATTTCTAAAGTCATCGGATATAGGTTGATTATTAGGCGATGTGCTCGACCAAGAGCTAATAGCCCCTTCAGACAAACCATAATTTACATAATCATCGTATGTAATCCCCGGTTTCTGAGCATCTGTTTCAGCACCATAATATTCATAATCCATATCCCATTGCGGCATACCGCTACTAGAGTTTATAAATTTATAGTCATGAATATGGGAATAAACCTTAACACTGTTATCCCCTTTTTTACGCACAAGACGATCTAGCTTATCGACAAGTAAGCTCTTATCATACGCCCAAGGGTCGATATACATGGTACTCGTATTAGGGGAACTCTTTAGACGGCTGCCAGATCCTTCTTCACGAGCATAGCTAACACCATAACTAAGACGATGCTTATTATTAAGCTGCGTATTCGCATTGAGTCGAACATCTAATTGACGATGGTCGATATTATCGATATACCGTAACTCATTAGAGCCTTCATAAGAGGATCGTCCCGTATAATTGATAAGCGCTACGTCGTCTTCTTTAATGCGGGAGTAGTTTGTTTCTACGGTCCAATCGCTTTTACCGGCTCTAGCATTCCATGAAAGGTTAATCGTATTACGGCCTGCAGTCCGTTTGAAATGTTGTTGTGGCTCTAAATCGGAATCAGAATGTTTAATATCCCGTACAAGGTCTTCCGTATATCGATTTAAACGCATTTCAAATTTATTGTTCTTATTCGCTTCATACGTTGCTACCAGACCAATATCAGATGCATCACCATAGTAGCGCAGTACATTGGGTTTAAAGTTATGCTTCGCATAGTCAAAGCCCATCCCCGATGCACGGCGTTTAACCGATGCAAGGACAGGCATTAAATCGCGTTTACTACCAGATAAGCCAACCTTTAATTTACCCATCTGCCCCGAATCAGCTCGGATATAAAAGTTTTGGAATGGGAATAAATCGCCATCACTCTTACGACGCATTCCTTCGGCATTTACCTGTAATGTTGGTTTCTTAAGAGCCTTCTTCGTGATGATGTTAACAACACCACCCACCGCATCGGAACCATATTTAGCACTCGCTGCACCTTGAATAACCTCGATACGTTCTACGTTTTCAGCCCCTAGCCGTTGCACTTCGTCCGCGGCACCAGAATACTTATCAAAATCCCCCAATACTGGCTGACCATCTACAAGAATCAATGTATGACGAGCCTCTGCACCGCGAATGGATACACCGACACGTCCCATGGCATCAACGGTTCTAGATACACCCGTTTGGGTAAATATAATATCTTCGACGGACTTCGCCTGCTTCTTCTCAATCTCTTTTTTGGTAATGATTTGCACTTGCTGTGGATTTAATTTTGCTTCTTCCTCTGCCCATGTGCCTTGTACATGAACTACATCTGTCGTAACAGCTGCATTATCCGCTAAAACGACGAGGGGTGCATTTAGCCATAATGCAACCGCACTAGATAGGACTAAATAGCGCTTTGTACGGCTCCACCGATTCATTGTTTCCTCCTCTTATAATCTCACTCAACTATATGCATCATTAAAATTAGTAATAAAAAATACACTTTACTAACAACAATGACATTGAAAATCATTTACATTTAATATGTTAGCAAAGTGTATTATGTATATCTACTCCGAAAAGACCAAAATTATACGATTTTGATACTTTTATTAGATACAGTTAAACAATATGTAATTATACTCTACGATAATCACTCGGTGTCATACCGACAAAGTCCTTAAAGGTACTTGTAAATTTACTACCGTTTTCATAACCTACGGCATTGGCAATTTGTAAGATGGATTCATCCGTTTCATGTAGTAAACGTTTTGCTTCATTAAGACGGCACTCTTTGATGAATTGATGAATTGTCACACCATATACGCCCTTAAAGCAACGTTTTAAGGTTGATGCAGGAACATCAAAATCACGGGATAGATCATCAATGGTTATACGTTTGACGAAATTCTTAGACAAATATTTACCTACTGCTTTTACAATGTCTACCTGTTGCTTTCGGTAGCTACCTCGTTTTTCATGGGATTCTGTAGAGATTACAGACAATAATAAAAATATTTCTACAATCTTTAGTTTAAAATAATGAGCTCTAATGGGATCTGGCACATTATATAAACTGGAAAAAATTTGGCGAACCGACTCTGTTTCCTCCATCATCATACCAAAGTCTGTATTTTCACAAAATCGATTGGCTATGGCAGTCAAATCAATTGGTGTATCAGCTACCAAGGTATCTAATACATGCTGTGCTCGTACTACATCTACTAATAGAACAATTCCCTTAAACGATTTTGTAGGGAAGTAATTTTCATGTTGATAATCGGCCCGGATATGCCATCCTAACGACATATCTCCTGGTCCCATATACAAGTATTCTCCAGATGCAAACTTGCATTCAATACGTCCCTCTTCACAATGATTAATTGCGAAGGTCTTTGTATGAGATTTGGCGAAAAATTGAATCGTTTCACGCTTTACATCAAGGAATAGCAAATCAATACCGTCAAATACGGTATGTCTAGCCATGCATACTCCCGATTGTAATTCCATATGAGCATGTGGATTCATAGTATCACCATATATATAAATATTATAAACAATACATTAATAGTAAGCATTTTGAGATTAATTGTCAAATTCAATTTTGTAATAATTCATGTGATTTTTATTAAAATACAAGTAATATATTCATTTACTCTATATAATGGAATCCTCTAATACGAAAAAAGTCCCTCGTATTAAAGTATTCTCTAATACGAGGGATCTAGTATATAGCTAGCTATTTTTTTGTTTTAACTACAAATAATAATGCTATAACATGAGCAATCCATACGACTGCCATGATGATAAGGGCTATAGGAATATTCCTAGAAAAATAAGCACCTATTAGCATAATTGTAGTTACAGAAGCTAAAATGGACAACTTTGCCCGCAACGTCAATGCTTTATCACGTTCATACGCACCAACTGTCTTTTTATATAATTGGGACTCCAAAAACATTCTATGAAAGCGTTCAGATCCACGAGCTAAACAAAATAAAGTAAGCACATAAAAAGGAACTGTTGGCAATATTGGTAATACGATACCTGCTGTACCAAGGCAAAAGCTTATAGCGCCAATGGTCAAGAATATATATCGAATTATTATATTACTATGTTGCTCAGTTGTTTTCATTACTCCTCTTCTACGTAATTAATAACTTTCCCTTTTGTTTTAATGAAGTTAGGAATAATAAGAACAAGGGCTGCAATAACAACAACGCCATAAATACCAGCCATGCCAATCCATTCGAAGGCATTACCTAATACGAGGCCCATTACAGCAAAGTCTGCATCACCAAATGTTGTGTTTTGGAAACCTAATTGGCCAAGAACTGGCAATGCTAGTGCTGGCAAGAATGTGATAGCCAAACCATTAAGGAATGCGCCTACAGCTGCACCACGGCGACCACCGGTAGCATTACCATAGATACCTGCTGTTGCACCGCAGAAGAAGTGAGGTACAAGGCCAGGAATGATGAGTACGCCACCTACAGCACCTAGAATAAGCATACCGATGATACCGCCGATAAAGGAGCTAATAAAGCCTAATACAACGGCTGTTGGCGCATAGGTAAAGAATACGGCACAGTCTACCGCTGGAATTGCATTAGGAATGATTTTTGTAGCGATACCTTGGAATGCTGGAATCAAATCACCCAAGATCATACGAACGCCAGAATATACGATAGCTACGCCTACGGCAAAGTTCATAGCGCTCATAACAGCAAATAAGTATGGACTCATAGAGCCGGATAGAGTTGCTACGAATTCAGAGCCCGCGGCAATAGCGGCAATCAAATAAAATACGATCATAGTCAAGGCAGTAGATAATGTGGAGTCACGTAAGAAGCCCCATTTTTCAGGAATTTCAATATCTTCTGTGCTTTCCTCTGCCTTACCTACGTATTTTGCTACCCATGCAGATAGATAGTAACCTAAACTACCAAAGTGGCCCAATGCGATTTCATCGCCATCGGTAACTTTAGAAGTATAGCTTTGACCGATAGCTGGAGAAATAGCGGACCAAGCGCCCATTAAGAAGCCACCTACAAGAATCAATTCAATACCGGATAAACCTGCAGTACCAAGCACGGCAGACATTAAGCAAGCCATAAATAAACTGTGGTGACCTGTAAGGAATACATACTTAAATTTGGTGAAACGAGCAATTAATAAGTTCATCAATAATCCTACAACGAGGATAGACATTGTTTCAACACCAAGCACCTTTTGTGCTACCGCGACGATAGCTTCATTATTTGGTACAACACCGGTAATATGGAATCCGTGTTCAATCATTTTTCCAAGTGGATCAAGATTGCTAACGATAACACCAGCACCAGCAGCAAGCATTAAATAACCGAGAATTGGCTTTAACGTACCAGTCATAATCTTATGAAATGGTCGTTTCAAAGCGATTAAACCAACGCAGGACATAATACCAATCAACAACGCTGGCTGACTCAATACATCTCGTAAGAATTCTAATATCATTTCCATAGAATTATCTCCCTCTATGAATTACTTAGCGATTTGTTGTAATCGTTCCAAAATATCTTCTTTAATTTTCTTTTTATTAATATAACTACGTACAATAGCTACATCCTTGTCTTCAAATTGTTCTGCTAATTCCTTTACAGTAACAATTAAATCGGCCTTGCGACCTTGAGCCGCATTAAAATCGATTGATTCTACTTGCGCTTCGATATTATTTTCAGCACAAATTTCTTCAATTTTCATTTTTAGCATCAAACTAGAACCGATGCCATTACCACATACAGTTAAAATGGAAATCATTGTTTACCTCCAAAATTACGCTTCATCAAGATGTTCCGATAAAAAAGCTTGTACATCTTCAATACTTTCAAAATTTACCGCTGCATCAAGAAATTCTTCATCTTCAAAGAGCGTCGCAATATCTGTAAGCAATTGAATGTGTTCTTCCTTATTCGGTGCACATAAAAATACCGCTACTGATACAGGATCATTTTCTGGGCTACCAAAATCGATAGGCTTTTCTAACGTTACCAGAGCCGTACCTACTTGCTTAGCCCCCATCTCTGGACGCGCATGAGGCATAGCAAGACCCGGTGCCAATACGATGTACGGCCCCATGTCACGAACTACATCAATCATAGCCTCTGTGTATGTAGGTTCTGTAAAGCCAGCATCGACCATGAGCTGACCACCGTGACGAATTACATCTTCCCATGTCTCAGCAGGATAATGAAACGATACATTATCCTCTGATAATAAATCTTGTAACAAGCTAACACCTCCTATACTCACAACTTGTATACTCATATTATAACTAGGTATAGTTAAAATTCCTATACCTTATGTATTTATTTACAAAAAAAGTTAGACCCCAAAAGGGTCTAACTTTCGATTATTCACATGGCATGTATAAGAGTTGCTATTATTGGAAGAGTACAAAAAAGATATTTTATATACATATACCATGTCAATATTTAGTTATTCAAGTACTCTAAGTGTTGCTTATTAGATGCATCTGTACGCGTTCTAATAGCCTCTACTAATGGTTTCAGGATTTGATATTCCTCGTCTGTCAAACGGAACGAGCGACATTCGCGTTTGTACATACGAGGTCTACGACCAGAACCTTCTCTCTGTCCGCCCCATGTCATTAACATATACCTCTCTCTAAGGACCATTATATTATTGTCTCTCACAATAATTAGTATATGCTATTTTATGCGGTTTTTCAAGATTTTTATTCAAATTTATAAACAATTAATTATTTGCTTCTGCAGCCGCTTTTGCAGCTTCTGCTGCTTTTTTCAAATTAGGTACAGACGTTGGACATGTAGCAGGTGTACATGCACCATTAGGACCTAAATCTTCAGAGCGGTTTACAAATGTAGTATGCAACATATGATGTGCTTTGTGGCTCATAGGTTTGCCATCAAAGAATTCAGCATATAATTTTTGGATATCTGGATTATCACAAGCCGCTTTCACTTGTACCTCTGCATCACGAGTATACAAGGACGCAATACGAGCTTCACGAGCCTTATCAGCCATTGGTAATTTAACGCGTGGTTGACCACCACCACCGATACAGCCGCCGCGGCAAGCCATAACTTCGATGAAATCGTAATGGATGTTTTCTGCGCGCATGCGTTCAATGAATTTACGCAAGTTGCCAGTACCATGAACAGCCGCTACATGTAATGTTTTATCACCAATCACAACATCTGCTTCACGAGCACCGTCCATACCACGAATTGCTTCGAATGGGATCAATGTTTGAGGTGCATCTTCACCAGTTGCTAGTTTGTAAGCCGCACGCATAGCCGCTTCCATAACGCCACCAGTATTACCGAAGATGATACCACCACCAGATGCTTCACCCATCAATGGATCAAATGCAGAATCTTCTAATTCATCAAAGTTGATTTCTTCTGCACGTAACCATTTTGCAAGTTCACGTGTAGTAATACAGTAGTCTGTATCGCGCATTTCTGGTACATCCCAGTATTCAGCAGAGGAATTCATTTCGTCACGACGAATTTCGAATTTCTTAGCTGTACAAGGTGTTACTGCAACAGCAACGATTTGTTTTGCGTCAAGGCCCATTTTTTCAGCAAAATATGTTTTTTGTGTAGGCGCTTGCATTGCAATTGGACTCTTAGCAGTAGACAAGTTTGGCAAGAATTCTGGGTAGAATGTTTCAGCAAACTTAACCCAAGCAGGGCAGCAAGATGTGAATTGAGGCAATACGGAATCACTATTGATAACGCGTTCCAACAACTCAGATGCTTCCTCCATGATAGTCATGTCAGCACCAAAGTTTGTATCTAAAATATAGTCGCCACCCAATTTACGAAGAGCAGCTACCATTTTACCTTCTACGAATGTACCTGCATCAAGGCCAAACTCTTCACCTAAGCCAACACGTACAGCAGGTGCAGTTTGGAAAACGACAATTTTATTAGGGTCAGCAATAGCTGCTTTTACTTCATCAATTTCAGAACGTTCATTGATGGAATCGAATGGACAAATAGATGCACATTGACCGCAATGAATACAAATTGGATGATCCCCATTAGTTGTTAAATCATAATAATCAAATACGCCCATGTCTACAGCACAAGCTTTACGACATAAGGAGCAGTTTTTACATTTGGATAAATCTTGTACTAATGCAATATTGCCGTCTTCAATTGGTACACGACGATCTAAAAATTGGTACTTACTCATGTTTCCTCCTACTTAGGTAACGTTGTTATCGTTAATCGATGAAATTATACTACAAAATGTGATTTTTATCAATGATTCTGAAAGTAATTCCTATGCATATCAGGTATTAAAAAATCGCATAAAACAAAGATTTATAGACGTTCTTCTAATTCCATCCATCGTTCAGTCAATGTATCGATTTGAGATTGTGTCTCTTCTCGTTCAGCCATGAGGGTTTGCATTTTTTCATAGTCTGTACCGGCTTGGCCAATCATGACATCCAACCCTTTAACAAGATGTTCTAGTTTTGGCAGTTCCTCCATAATCGATGCATATTCTGCCTCTTCAGCCTTATTGAGGCCTTTCTTTACAGGACTTTCTGTATGACTAGATTCAGTACTAGAGGATGCACCAATTGTATCCATAGAATCAGATTCTGCCTCAGTTCTATGAGTACTAGTACTCTGTTGTTCAGGTACATAGAATGGTGAATTGTTACTTTCACCAATGTCAGCCTTATAATCAGAATAAGATCCGTGAACAATATCGATACGACCATTGCCCGTAAATACAAATAATTTATCTACCACGCGGTCTAGGAAATAACGATCATGGCACACGGTTATGATAACGCCACTGAAGGAATCAAGAAAATCCTCTAATACCTCTAGTGTAGGGATATCTAAGTCATTAGTCGGTTCATCCAAGAGAAGTACATTAGGCGCACTCATAAGCAATTTTAAAAGGTACAATCTACGACGCTCACCACCAGATAATTTACGAATAGGCACACCATGTAATTCAGGGGTGAATAAAAAGCGTTCTAAAATTTGACCTGCACTTAACGTTGTGCCATCACCTAGCGACATATAGGAATGTTCCTCTTTTATATAATCAAGGACACGCATATTTTCATCAAATTCAGGCAATTCCTGTTTAAAGTGTGCAATGCGAACAGTCTCGCCTTTGCCAATAGTTCCTGATACTGGCTCATAGGTGCCATCGATGATTTTCATAAATGTCGATTTACCAACCCCATTGGGACCTACGATACCAATGCGGTCATGACGCACCACGTGATATGTAAAATCATCAACCATAGGGCGTCCATCAAAATCAAAGGATAAATGTTCAATGTCAAAAATAGTCTTGCCCAATCGAGTCTTTAAGGCAATCGGATCCATTTGATCAGGACGTCTAGTTTTCTCCATATTTTTAAGCGTTTCATACCGTTGCAAACGGGCCTTTTGTTTGGTACTACGGGCTTGAGCACCACGGCGTACCCATTCGATTTCCCGCTTTAAAAATTGACGGCGTTTCTCCTCGGTTGCAGCTTGGCGTGCCTCACGATTGGCTTTCAATTCAATAAATTTTTCATAATTCCCTTCGTACTCATACATGTGACGATTGGATAATTCCAAAATACCATTACATACGGAGTCTAAAAAATATCGGTCATGAGTACTGATTAAAAGACCACCTTGACGATTGCTTAAATATGTTTCGAGCCACTCGATACTATCTTCATCCAAATGATTAGTAGGTTCATCTAAGAGGAGTAAATCACAAGGGTATAATAATGCTTGTCCTAACGCCAATCGACGTTTTTGACCACCCGATAATAAGCTAACTGACATATTGACATCGTGAAAGCCCAATTTACTCAAAATGATACGCGCCTCTTGCTCTACTTGCCATCCATCTTGGGTATCCATTTCTTCTAAGCACTGCATATAATGACGCTCAATACGTTCATCAGATACGTCCTGTTCTTGTATATAATGGTAATCGCGACTGGCCTTGTCAAATCGTTTTACCATTTGTAATCGCGGATGGTCACCATCTAAAATGGCTTCCAATAAGGTATTACCTTCATCAAAACTTGGCGTTTGTGCTAAATAATGGATGGTAGCCTTGCCATTGCGCTCAATAGTACCCTTATCACACTCCATCTGGCCTGTTAAAATCTTTAAAAAGGTTGATTTACCAGTTCCATTGATTCCCACAAGTCCCAATCGTTTTTGATTTGTAAATGTTATGGACACATCGGTAAATAACAATCGTGTGCCATACGATTTCTCTATATTCTGCAAACAAATTACATTCATACCCGTACTCCTCTATTATCATTATGTTATTTATTATACTACAGATTTTCATTGACAGTCATACACCGCATCAGTAGAATACAGATAGATAACTAGACAGTAATCCAACATGATAAGTACATACTATTAGGAGGTTCTCATGGCAACAGATGCAATATTAGATTTTTATGATGCTCTAGATTTTGAAATTATCGACTTTGATGGTTATGATACACTTTTTGTTGAACTACTAGACGATGGTACTTATGCAACTGTATCCGACGACGATGGTCATATGCCAGATACACTCGATACCCCAATCGTATTCAATGTATATGACGATACCGATTCATTCCAATGGAGTGTAAGCCTTAATGATTCTCATCAATTACAAGCACTACTGGAAGAACATACTTCAACAGAAGATTTCTTAAACGCATTACAAATGATACGTACAGAAAACATTAAAAACTATCAATAATTTCGCACGCGAATAATAAAAAGGTCATCCCCAAACTAATGGTTACCTAATCCATACATATGGTAGGTAAATTAGTTTCGGGGATGACCTTTTTATTTATAGTATTTCTAACTCGCACTTAGTAGAAAGTGCATCTGTTTTTGTATCTAGAATATGAATGAGTTCGTTTACGATATTAGCAGCACCATCTACATGCCAAGCACGTGCTTGTTCAGACATTTGTTGTAACCGTGGCGGATTGATTAACAATGCAGCCACTACGTCCTCTAAATTATGTATATCTCTAGCCCAACGCGCACAACCTCGCTCTTCTAATAGCTCCGCATTAGCCTCTTCTTGACCGGGAATAGCATTAAAGAAAACCATAGGAAGCCCAATGGTAACAGCCTCCATACAGGTCAATGCACCAGGCTTTGTAACGAGCATAGTCGCTGAGTGCATTAACTCAGAAATATTAGATGTATAACCGTATACAGTGGTTTTCGTTTTCATCCGTACACTAAGATTTACTAGAGACTCATAGAGCGATGTATTCTGTCCCGCTACGACAGTAATCTCATCAATACCATTGACCGCATCTAAATGTTGAAGTGCAATCTCTAATGAACCTAAGCCTAATCCTCCCCCCATAACGAGAACCTTAACAGGGGATTTCATTTCATAGTGATCGATGGCATCCTTAAAGAATGATCTACGCACCGGAATGCCGGACACATGGATTTTATTCTGCTCAATACCGACGGCCGTCATTTCTCCTACCATGTCCTCTGTAGCGACAAAATAGGTATCTACTTGAGGGTAAATCCAGAATTGGTGACTACTGAAATCCGTTAGAATGGCCACTAACGGGACATCAATGTGGCCTTGGCGTTTCAAAATACAGGCGGCCCCACACGGAAATGGATGCGTGAATACAATCACATCAGGCTTCTCTTGTTGAATGAGCTTCAACATACGACTTTTAAGAATATAGGACAAAACGGTTTGTAAAATAGTCCCTTTTTTCTCCCCCTTTGATACACGATAAATCATATCGTATAACATAGGAAATACGTCAATCATCTTAATGTATGTACCCTTGATAAGATGTTCTACTGACAAGGTTTCCGTATCAAGAAAATCCACATGGCTAATCTCTGCCTGTGGTTCTTTTAATTTCCAATATTCTTCTATCGCCCTTGCGGCCTGCATATGTCCTGTCCCAATAGAGGCAGATACAATGAGGACCTTCCGTGATTGTTCTGTAGTCATAATCTATCCTTTCCTTGTGATTATACCACATAAACAAGAAAAAATAACATAGACGAAAAAAGAGACCCTATCGGGTCTCTTTTACATCTTATTCAGATTATTTTTTGCGTTTTTTTGCAGGAGCTGCGTTAACTTGTTCTTTCAAACCTTTACCAGCTTTGAATGCAGGAGATTTGGAAGCTTTGATAGTGATAGTTTTACCGTTTTGTGGGTTGCGGCCTTCACGAGCAGCGCGTTCACGAACTTCGAAAGTACCGAAGCCGATAACTTGAACTTTACCACCAGCAGCTAATTCTTCAGCAACTGTGTCGAATACAGCTTTTACCGCTTTTTCAGCGTCTTTTTTAGTCAATTCAGTTTTTTGTGCAACACTTGCGATTAATTCTGTTTTATTCATGACAGAACCTCCTTAAAAATACAATACCCGAGATTACTAACATACCTCTAGGTTACTTTTCCTGCACTTTAGCCTCCTCCCAAAAAGCATCCAGCTCAGCTAATGAAAAGTCTTCCCATGAGCGATCGCTTTGGTTAACACAAGCTTCTACATGTGAAAAACGCTGTCGGAACTTAGTGTTTGTGCGATTCAGTGCATTTTCACCGCTTATTTTATACCATCTAAATAGATTAATCAAGGAAAAAAGCACATCTCCTGCCTCTTTTTCCATATTTTCTCTATCTTTTAAGTCTACAGCCTCCTTAAATTCACCGATTTCTTCACTCACTTTTGCCCAAATTGGCTCCAGCTCATCCCAGTCAAAACCTACCTTTCCGGCCTTATCTTGTAGCTTTTGAGCAGCTACCAATGCAGGTAAACCCTTGGATACTCCATCTAATACACTTTTTCGTATATTTCCCTTTTCTTGTGCTTTTAATTCATCCCAAGTGTATATTTTTCCCTTATTATCAGGATTTTCTTCTGGAAATACATTAGGATGACGATGAATCATCTTCTCAGTTACGTCATTTATTACATCTTGTAATGTAAAAGCCCCGTTTTCTTCAGCAATGCTACTATGAAACACGATTTGTAGTAATACATCACCTAGCTCTTCACGCAGATTATCCATGTCTTTATTATCAATGGCATCCATTACTTCGTAGGTTTCTTCAATAAAATAACGGCGCAATGATTCATGAGTTTGCACCTTATCCCAAGGACATCCATTAGGAGAGCGTAATTTTTGTACCACCTCTACAAGAGGTTGTATATCAATATTGGTCTTCATAGATTCGATTCTCCTCTACTTGGCGTTTACGCAATCGTTTACCGATAACAGGCATATGATACATATCATCCATTACGATGGCCTTAGTAATCCAAAGAGATAGTATATATACAATAAGTGCAACAAGGATAGAAATAGCTACAGCAACACCATTACCAACCATATCGACAAGAAACATAAAGCTAACTTGTGTAGCACCACCCATAGCCATAGCGGAAATGATGATTTTCAATAGGTTCATACATTGGATAACACTACCTACATACCGTTTTACGAATACTAGATTAATTAAGGCCGCGATGGCGAAGTTTAAGTTCGTAGCCCATGCAGCACCATTAATACCGAGTTCAATGGATCCTGTCAATTGATAGTCTAAGATAGCTTTCACCATAAGCCCTATAAAAATAGACAGCATAGGAATAATGGTGCGCCCTAATCCTTGTAATATACCAGCCGTAATCTGTTGCCATCCTAAAAAGATAATACTAAGACTAATCACGGCAATAACGGGACCTGCATTGGGCGTTGCATATATTAACTGAGAAATAGGCGTTGCCAATACGCACAAACCTATACAAGCCGGTATAGCAAATAAATTGGCAATCTTCATCGCTGTACTAGCACGCTCGATTATACGACCCTTATTCCCCGTTGCATGCGCTTCGGATACAGCCGGTACGAGGCTCGCTGCGAGAGCCGTCGTTAAAATAATAGGTAATCCAATTAATGACGTGGCCATCCCTGTCAAATATCCAAACTGTGTAGTCGCCTCATGTAAATAGTAGCCAATATCCATCAATCGTTTTGGAACGATAAAAGTATCAATTAAAGATACCATAGGCAACATAATATTGGCCATGGAAACGGGAATGGCTAGGGCAAATAAACGTTTAATAACAGCACTGGTACGTTCTATAGGGGCCTCTTCATTTTGCTCACTTAGCATCTGCTGACGCAAACTACGTTGAGACCTATAAAAATACACAAGTACGATTAAACCCGCTAATACGCCCGGAAATGTGGCAAAGGTAGCGCCACCTGCAGCCAGATGTAATCCGGAGTCGATAAAATAGTACGCAAGTCCCACCATGGACCCTACGCGAAATATTTGTTCAAAAACCTGACTTGTCCCGGTAGGAACCATATATTGGAAACCTTGGAAATAGCCTCTAAAACAGCTTAAAATAGTGACAACAATAATAGCCGGCGATAATAATTGAATCGGTATTAAAGCCCTTGAATCCGTTATAATATTCCATTTGATAAGCCATTCTGCACTAGCATAAAGTCCCACACTAAATATAATACCTACTAGTGTAAGCACCCGTAAGGATACATTAAAAACTTGTTGTACCCCACGCATATCCCTATTCGCCAATTTTTCAGCAATCATAATGGAGATTGCCACAGGAATCCCTGCAGCCGAAATACTAACTATAATCTGGTATATCGGATAGGCCATCATATAGAGACCTATCCCCTCGCCTCCAAGAATACGAGCGACGAGTACCTTACTGAAAGCACCAATAATTTTAACGATAACACCAGCTATGGTTAAAATCATGGCTCCCTTTAAAAATCGGTTCATAGGCCCCCCTTAGATTTCTTTGACAACTCCTTCATCACCGCTTCTGTAATCGTTAAAATAGATCCCTTTAATCCATTCAAACTGATGTATAATGACGCAGGTTTTGTGTCCATGAACTTCATTTTCTTCCATAAATCTTCGCGAACAGCACCCATATCCCAATCGGCCATTTTTGAATCATCTTGCCAATGGATGATGAGCTGACCATCGCGACGAACGATGCTCTTAATTCCCAACAAACGAGCCTGTTCCTTAATTTGAGCGACTCGTAGTAAACGATCTACCGGATCCGTTGGTGTACCAAAACGGTCGATAAGTTCATCCGTCAAATCATCAAGCTGCGCTTTATTCTTGATTTGTAACATCCGTTGATATACGGAAATCTTGCGCGCACTATCCTTGATATAGGCATCATCTATGAAAGCATCGATTTCAAGGTCAATGGCAGGATCTGGTACTACCTCTTTGACGACCTCTTTATTTTGTGCTTTCGCAATGGCTTCCTCTAACATAGATACATACATGCCAAAGCCGACCGATGCGATATTACCATGTTGTTGTGAACCTAATAGATTACCAGCCCCTCGAATTTCCAAATCGCGCATAGCCAGTTTAAATCCCGCCCCTAATTCTGTGAATTCTTCGATGGCTTTCAAACGTTTTTCTGCCGCTTCTGAAAGCATCTTATCAGGTCGATACATGAAATATGCATAAGCGCGTCGTCTAGACCGACCTACACGGCCACGCATTTGATAGAGTTGAGATAAGCCTAAACGATCCGCATCGTATATGATAATCGTATTGGCATTTGGTATATCAAGGCCTGTTTCAATGATGCTTGTACTGAGCAATACATCATAATGACCTTCATAGAAATCGGTCATAATTTCTTCGATTTGACGGCCTGTCATCTGTCCATGTGCAATAGCATAACGCAAATCTGGCAACGCCTGTTCTAATAGTTCACCCATATGATTAATCGATGCTACCCGATTATACACGAAGTAAACCTGTCCCCCTCGAGCAAGTTCTCGTTTAATTGCATCAGCTATGAGATTCATATCGTATTCTACTACATAGGTCTGTACTGGTAGTCGATCCTCTGGAGGTGTACTAATGACCGACATTTCACGAACACCTACAAGAGACATATGAAGTGTCCGTGGAATAGGTGTCGCACTTAAGGTAAGGACGTCAATATTACTAGCCCATTCCTTCCATTTTTCCTTTTGTGCTACGCCAAAACGTTGTTCTTCATCTACGACAAGGAATCCTAAATCTTTGAATTTTACCTTTTTATTTAACAAGGAATGCGTGCCGATTAAGATATCGATAGAACCATTTTCGACGCCCTTTAGCACCTCTTTCTTCTCCGCTGTAGAACGGAATCGATTGAGTACATCTACCTTTACACCAAATGGATTAAATCGATTTAAAAACGTTTGGTAATGTTGCTGAGCTAATACAGTAGTTGGTACCAATACGGCCACTTGCTTACCGCTCACAACGGCCTTAAAGATGGCACGCATAGCGACCTCTGTTTTACCAAAGCCCACATCCCCCGCTAACAAGCGATCCATCGGTGTTGGTCGTTCCATGGATTCTTTAATTTCTCGCGTAGCTTGTAATTGGTCCTCTGTTTCCTCATAAGGAAAGGCATCTTCAAATTCTTGTTGCCACGGTTGATCCGGCAAGAACGCAAATCCTTCTGTAATTTCCCGTTTCGCATACAGTTCAACTAGCTTATCCGCCAAATCATCAATGGATTTCTGTGCCTTTGTAACCGCTTTACGCCAATCGCTACCACCCATCTTATGAATGCGAGGTACATCGCCTTCATTGCCGATATACTTTTGCAATTGATCTAAATTACTAGCAGGCAAATACAGTCTATCTGTTCCGGCATACGCAATTTCAATGTAGTCTCGATGGATACCTTCTGTTTCAATCGTTTTTAAGCCCACATATTTACCGATACCATGCATGCTGTGAACAACGTAATCGCCGACCGATAAATCCGTAAAATAATTAATTTCTTGGCCTTTTTTAGGCTTATTGCGAAGTTTGCGTTTTTGCTGCCCGTAAATATTGCCTTCTACAACGACGACTAAATGGCTATGCGGTAATTCAAAGCCATCAGTTAATAAGCCTTGCATAACGTGAACCGTATTAGGCTCAAAATCCCAGCTTTCACAAAGCTTATACGGAATGGCATCACCATGCAAAGTCTTTTCTATGCCTTCACGGCGCTGCAAATTATTAATCACAAGCACAACTTGATTGCCCAGCTTTTGCCACTGCTTGATTTCATCCATCAACAATGGAATTTGACGCTCAAAGCTCGTCATCGTTTTACCTTGAATGCCAATCGGATAAAATCCAGCTAGCCCTATAGAACGCTGTTGCATGAATGTGAAAGCCACCTCAATCTTAGCATCTACAGAGCGTTGTAATTCAGACCATTCACAATGTTGCTTGCGATGTGTTGTATCTTCTTTTAAGAATTTCTTCAACGCTTCTTGAATGCGCACCGGTTCATCATAAATGATAAGTCCATCCTTTGCATAAGATAGCAATGTACTATCTGCGTCATCACTAGTTAAGAAGAATGGTGTTACCGTATAGGCATCTACCGTTTCAATAGACCGTTGTGTATCTACGGAGAAATGGCGCATCGTGTCGATTTCATCGCCAAAGAATTCCATACGTATTGGATCATCACTATTCACAGGGAAGATATCAAAAATATCTCCGCGCACAGAAAAATGACCACGTTGTTCTACCTGGTCTACGCGTTCATATCCAATTTTAACTAATTTTTCTAACAGCTCATCTCGCTCTATAGATTGAGAAACCTCAAGATGTACACTTTGAGATATAACATATTGAGGACTCACTACATATTGCGTGGCCTCTTCTATTGTAGCGATGACTACAACAGGACGATTCCAGGCCAACATACTAAGCGCTCGCATTTGAGCCCCTTGTCCTTCAAGGCTACGAGCTACGGTAGTAAATTCTACACGTTCTGTAATGGGAAATGGCAATACCTGCACATTAGGCCAGAAAAACGCCAAATCCCGTTCCCACAATTCTTTATGTTCTTTATCGTGCACCACGATAATAATAGATTGTACTTGTTCCTCTGGAATAGCACGGCTTAAGAGGAATGACTTTTGTGATCCACTTAAACCATATATAACTGACTTTCCCTTTTGGCGAAACGCCTTTAGCCCATCTGTCATAGATGGGTTTTGTGAAAGCAGTGTGTCAATTGAAGTATCCATACTGCACCATATATAATGATTATCTATATAATATCTTAAACATATCTATTACAAGTACAATAGTACTGATAATTTATTATAGCATATTTACGAATATGCAAAAAAAAAAGCCTGTTTCCTTGAACAGATGTAAATGGGCAAAAAAAAAGCACCTACAGGTGCAAATATAGTTGGTGCGGGAGAAGGGACTTGAACCCCCACGCCGTAAGGCGCCAGATCCTAAGTCTGGTGCGTCTGCCAATTCCGCCACTCCCGCGTACCGACTGAAACTATAATACCACTTATTATATATGTCGTCAATCATTTTTTGTAATTTTTATGAGACTTCATCATATATATAGAATTAACAATTTCAAGATGTCTATGTATCTATCAACTCTAAAGTTCCAAGAATCAAAAAAAGAGATGGTCCAAACACCTAACCTAGGTGCTAGGACCATCTCTCTTTTTAGGATGATGATGAATAAATGCATGCCCTACATTTACCAATAAATATATTAACAGACATAACAAAAGCCATGCTGATAATACCAAACGGTATATTCACCATGACTACTCTAACGATACAAAGATTATAATTTGTGTACTACAAAACATCATTTACACAAAAAAATCCTTTTTACGGGTACGTAAAAAGGGAGTCTAAAACTTCTCCTCCCTATCACTCGTAGGTCAAATGGTGAATGTTGAATAGGCAGTTCTCCTGACTCGGTGTCAACGCTCATCTAGCCTTCCCAGTTTCCCAGTGACTTAATTAGACTCGCTCAACCATACAGTGGCGGGACCGTGCTGGCCTTTAACCAGCTTCTCTATTATGCTTTTCAGCACCTATTCCCAAATATGATGTTGTCTATGTGTTTATATTATCACCGTATGTTACTTTCGTCAAACCTTTTTTACATTTTCATAAATAAATATTTATAATACACTAATAACAAAAGACTATATTTCAATCTATCTATTATCTCATTATGCTTTCATGTATAATGATAGAGTAATTTACATTATGGAGGTCATTATGTATATCGGAGACATTATAAAAGCATTCCGCGAGGAACACCAACTTTCACAAGAAACATTTGCAGCAAAAGCAGTTTTAACAGTTAGCGAAATCAATACACTAGAACAAAACTTTCAAGACGGGTCTTCTACACCCGTACCAGTTGCGATTCGACAAATAAAAGGCATTGCGCAAGCCATGGAACAACCAATGCCGGTTATCATGAGTCAAATACCATCCGACCAACAAGTTGTGGTCAACGTCGTCGCTGAATCAGATCAGCCTCATGCCAAATAAGGAGCAATCACCATACTATGAAAAAATTAGCTATTCTAACGCTTACATTCCTTGCCTTAACGGGTAGTGCCTACGCAGTTAATATAGGTGACCTAGAGAACGCTAGAGGCTATTCCTATATGTATCGCATGAACGGTCAACAATACTACGCGGATAATCGCGTCATCGTCCGTGCAGGCGAAGGCAATAACTACGAAATCATCGCCAAAACATATAGCCATCAAGGTGCCATGTATTACATGACAGAATATATCAATCATTACTATTTCAACCAAGATGCTGATACCATCTATTGGACACAAGACGAAATCAATCTAATTGATGCTCTTACAGGTCAAATTCTACGTAAAAACATTAAGAAAAACCCTAAGCTAAAAGAATTAAAACCAGATACATATGGTTATATGCAAGCCATCTATTCTAAAAATATGGCGATTGCTGCAGGACAATTAAAAGAAGTATCCAACTAACAAAACGGAGCTGTTAATACAAGCAGCTCCGTTTTGTTAGCATTAAGCCTCCATATATAAGGTCCTACGAATTAGTACAGGCCTGTACTATCTCTGAGTTGGCCTATCTATATGATGTCCTACGAATTAGAACAGGTCTGTTCTATCTCTGAGACGACCTATCCATATAGGGTCCCTACGAATTAGAACAGGCCTGTTCTATCTCTGAGTTGGCCTATCTATATAAGGCCTACAAATTAGTACAGGCCTGTACTATCTCTAAGTTGGCCTATCTATATAAGGCCCCACGAATTAGAACAGGCCTGTTCTATCTCTGAGACGACCTATCCATATAGAGTCCCTACGAATTAGAACAGGCCTGTACTATCTCTAAGATGGTCTAGCTATATGGGGTCCTACAAATTAGAACAGGCCTGTTCTAATTCTAAAAAGCCTACCTAACGAGGCCTTTAAGTTAGTTTAGATCTATAAGCTCTATAAATCATATTCAGACAAATCAGAACCACCCGTAAAACGGGTGGTTTGCTCACGGGCTATAAGCCCGTAGTACTAGGCCAGCGTCTAAAGGCGCTGGCTTTCACTACGTTCAAGCCGCATAGCCATTGACTCGTAACGGTCCCCTTAAAGGGGATATGTATTACTTGCTACCCTTAAAAGGGTCCTCATATTCTTTTACACTAAGTTTATCTTTCATTTGGTCATGTAACTCTTGCTCACGTATATATTTTTTTACGGTAGCTTCATTTAATCCTACCGTACTTACATAATATCCCTCGGACCAAAAGTGTCTATTTCCAAATTTATACTTTAAGTTTGCGTGTTTATCGAACATCATTAGCGCACTTTTACCCTTTAGATATCCCATAAAAGATGAAACTGATATTTTAGGTGGAATTAACACTAGCATATGCACATGATCTGCCATAAGCTCCCCCTCTATAATCTTGACGCCCTTATATTCACATAAACGTCTCAGTATTTCA
>NZ_PPDE01000011.1:0-145000 GCF_002959915.1 Veillonella atypica KON
CCTCCTCATACTCAAAGGTATGGGTGACAGTGCATAACCACTGCCGGGTTCCCCCATTCGGAAATCTACGGGTCAAAGGTTGCTTGCACCTCTCCGTAGCTTATCGCAGCTTACCGCGTCCTTCTTCGGCTGATATCGCCAAGGCATCCACCGTACGCCCTTAAAATCTTTACTTATTTTGCGCCATAATTTGCGACTATCTTCGTTGTACTGCATTCAGCTCATCTTGCGTATACAAATACGCGGCGATTTTGCTTCATTGGTACGCCTCGATATTCATCAAATTCTGACGAAAATCAATTTGATTTTTAGACATGCATTAGATACATTGTCGTTTTTTGTAGCCGTACATTTTCATGTACGTCACCAATAAGTCAGAGAATTATTTCCTATGTGCTCGGGTCAACCTACTTAGAAATTCTAAGAGATGACCTTACAAATATATATAATAATTATCTTCTATGTAGTTTTCAAAGAACAAATCTGCCGATAAATTCCGTGTTACTCGTCGTTGCATTCGTTTCACTTGTCTTACGTAATTACCATTACGTGGCGACGTCGTTCAACTCATGCGCATAGATTAACGCGTAATTTATACGTCATATTAAATTGAGAAATCATTTACAGATCTCTCAAAACCGAACAATGTAGGTTGTAAGTACAGCTAGCGCATATGCTACGTCTACTTACTGGCCAAAGTGTCGACCTAAGTGACATCCAAGCTCTTGGCTCGGTGTATGTCTCCCTAGAAAGGAGGTGATCCAGCCGCACCTTCCGATACGGCTACCTTGTTACGACTTCACCCCAATCATCGACTTTACCTTAGACGGCTGGCTCCCGAAGGTTACCCCACCGGCTTTGGGCACTTCCGACTTTCGTGGTGTGACGGGCGGTGTGTACAAGGCCCGGGAACGTATTCACCGCAGTATGCTGACCTGCGATTACTAGCGATTCCGACTTCACGTAGGCGAGTTGCAGCCTACGATCCGAACTGAGAGAGTGTTTCTCGGGTTTGCTCCACCTCGCGGTTTCGCTTCCGTCTATTAACTCCCATTGTAGTACGTGTGTAGCCCAGGTCATAAGGGGCATGATGATTTGACGTCATCCCCGCCTTCCTCCGCATTGTCTGCGGCAGTCTCTCATGAGTTCCCACCCGAAGTGCTGGCAACATAAGATAGGGGTTGCGCTCGTTGCGGGACTTAACCCAACATCTCACGACACGAGCTGACGACAACCGTGCACCACCTGTTTTCTGGCTTCCGAAGAAGAGGAACCATCTCTGGTTCTGTCCATCAATGTCAAGACCTGGTAAGGTTCTTCGCGTTGCGTCGAATTAAACCACATACTCCACCGCTTGTGCGGGCCCCCGTCAATTCCTTTGAGTTTCAACCTTGCGGTCGTACTCCCCAGGCGGGGTACTTATTGCGTTAACTCCGGCACAGAAGGGGTCGATACCTCCTACACCTAGTACCCATCGTTTACGGCCAGGACTACCGGGGTATCTAATCCCGTTCGCTCCCCTGGCTTTCGCGCCTCAGCGTCAGTTTTCGTCCAGAAAGTCGCCTTCGCCACTGGTGTTCTTCCTAATATCTACGCATTTCACCGCTACACTAGGAATTCCACTTTCCTCTCCGATACTCTAGATCAGCAGTTTCCATCCCATCACGGGGTTAAGCCCCGAACTTTTAAGACAGACTAACTGATCCGCCTGCGCGCGCTTTACGCCCAATAATTCCGGACAACGCTTGCCACCTACGTATTACCGCGGCTGCTGGCACGTAGTTAGCCGTGGCTTTCTATTCCGGTACCGTCAAATCCTCGCACTATTCGCACAAGAACCATTCGTCCCGATTAACAGAGCTTTACAACCCGAAGGCCGTCATCACTCACGCGGCGTTGCTCCGTCAGACTTTCGTCCATTGCGGAAGATTCCCCACTGCTGCCTCCCGTAGGAGTCTGGGCCGTGTCTCAGTCCCAATGTGGCCGTTCATCCTCTCAGACCGGCTACTGATCATCGCCTTGGTGGGCCGTTACCCCTCCAACTAGCTAATCAGACGCAATCCCCTCCTTCAGTGATAGCTTATAAATAGAGGCCACCTTTCATCCAGTCTCGATGCCGAGATTGGATCGTATGCGGTATTAGCAGTCGTTTCCAACTGTTGTCCCCCTCTGAAGGGCAGGTTGATTACGCGTTACTCACCCGTTCGCCACTAAGATTGATAGAAGCAAGCTTCCATCGCTCTTCGTTCGACTTGCATGTGTTAAGCACGCCGCCAGCGTTCGTCCTGAGCCAGGATCAAACTCTCCAAGATATCTTGAAGCTATTTGAATAGCTCATTATTTGTTGTCGTTACATGTAAGTAACTTTGAATTATGGTTGGTTTTGACTATGTCAAAACCCGCACTCTGGCATATGTTCAATCATATGATTGATTACCTATCATTGTTCAGTTTTCAAAGATCTGTTTGCTAGTCACTGTCGTGCGCTAGCGACTTGATTATAATACCAAGTTCAGAGTATTTCGTCAAGCACTTTTTTAAAACTTTTTGAATTAAATTCACATGTTTTAATGATGTGCTGTCATCCGATTTACGCTGTGTCCTAACGACTTGTATTAGTATATCACAAACAAAGAAAACGTCAACCGCTTTTTCATCACTTTTTACAACTTCATTATTAACTCATTTATAATCAATATTTTGCCTTACGTAGCTTGTTACTATATCATTACTATTTCATATAAAAAACACGTATTTACCTAGTATTTTGATAGTTTACTATCATACATACTATAAGAAATACGTGCTTTTTATAATGCTTATTCCGCTATATATGAGTGTTTACGAATTACGAAATGATATAAAGCTAGTGCTATGATCATTATGAGTGATGTAATTTGATATAAAGATTGATAGCCTAATGCATTTGCAATTAAGGCTAAGATAACCGATCCAGCCCCGACGGCTATATCAAGTGCTAAAAAGTATGTTGCTGTAGAAACGCCTGCACGTTCTATTGGTGCTGATTGAACTGCTAACGCTTGAAATGCAGGTTGAGCAGCTCCATAGCCTAGCCCAAGTAATGGCGCAGTACAAATAATCCCAACTGGAGTCGATACCACTCCAAGAATAGCGAGGCCTACGATAAATAGGCCTACACCAGGATAGATGACGAACCGTGATCCATATCTAGCATATACTTTGCCTACTAATGGTCGGCTAATAATTATCATGAGCGCAAACAAAGCAAAGAACACACTCCCCCATACACCTGCTCCCATACTATTCAATTCAATAGGAATAAATACTAGAACACCAGAATATGTAAAACCTATAAACAATCCCATTAATGCCCAAGGAAGACTTCGTTTCTCTATAAACTGAGATATACTCCATCCCTTAGAAGATTTTTGTTTCGGTTTAGCTAACTCTTTTGGCAATCGAATGACATTACTCAAAATAAAAGCTAGCGCAGTCATTATAGTCAGAAAAATATATAGCGCTGAACTTCCATAGGCTTGTAATGTATATAAACCAACAGCAGGCCCTAATACCATAGCAATATTTGAGAATACAGCAAACATATTGATGCCTTCACCTTTGCGTGAAGCAGGCAAAACAACTACGGCCAGTGCTGCCATAACAGTAGTACCTAATGCAAATATAGCGCCATGTATGCCCCGTAGCACAAAAATCGTTTGTAACGATGTGGTTAAATTAAACAACCCCATAATAATAAAGAATAAAACAGATGAAATCAATAAAATTATGCGTTTATCCAACCCATCAATTAAACGTCCTGCAAAAGGACGACATAAGATGGTCCCGATTTGGAAATATGTCATAGCCAATCCCGCATCTAAAGCGGTACCACCTAATTCAGCTGTTAAAATTATGGGCAATGCCGCCACTAAGACATATTGGGTCATATAAAAAATGCCACTACTTACACCATAATTGATAAAAGCAGGACTCCATAAACGTTCTGAACTCACTATATCACTCTTTCTACTTAAAACCTTATATAGTCTTTATTGTATGTTATTTCTCTTTGAATCACAATGATCTCACTCATAAGAAAAACCCCAATCGCAATAAAATGCGATTAGGGTTTATAGCTTTCACCATAACAATCAAATTATTGATTGCGAATGTCGTTCTTATTTCTATTTTTCCAGAGCACCCATAAAGATGTAGCGACACAGATGGAGGAGTATGCACCACTGGCGAAACCAATAATCATACATAGAGCGAAGTTTTTTGTTGTATCCCCACCAAATACAAATAGAGATACACAGGCAAACATTACAGTAGCTAATGTATAGATACTACGATGAATACTTTGTGCAATAGAAGCATTCGCCAAATCTTCAAATGTATCAGTACGTTTATGAGTATGAGCATTTTCACGAACGCGGTCAAAGATAACTACAGATTCGTTCATGGAATAACCTACAACGGTTAAGATGGCCGCCAAGAAAGATGCATCGATTTCTAATTGGAAGAATGAGAATACACCTAATACCATAATCAAATCATGGAAAATAGCAGTCAATGCAGATACGGCTATTCTATATTCAAAACGATAAGAAATATAGAGCGCCAATACAGCAAAGGCAATAACAAGATTCAATAGCGCATGTTGCGTTACTTCAGAGCCGATAACAGCACCAACGGTTTCAATACGTTTTACTGTGTTTTCACCGATATCACTATTCAATTTTTCTACTACAGCTGCACTTTCACTTGGCTCCAAGTTACGAGTTCGAATCATAACATCTTCGCCTGCTGTTTCTGCAGTATCACCAGACAATTGAATTTGTGCATTTTCAAGGTCGAATGTTTTCAATACATCACGAACTTGGCTAACCTCTACAGGTTTAGTGAATTGAACCTCTACAATGGTACCACCAGTATAGTCAATACCAAAGTTAAAGCCTTTTGTAAAAATAGAAATTAAACTAATGATTACTAGAATGGAGGAAATCACAAACCACCAACGATGATGTCTAATTACGTTGAAACTCATTTGCGCTTACCTCCTTTCAAAGATTTTGGTGCAAAATCATCAGAACTTTTACTTGGTGAGATATTAGCACCAAACCAGAATGGATGATTAGTAAAGTTACAATCAATTAATAGGCGAAGCAAGAAATGGCTGACAGTAATCGCTGTAAACATACTTACAACAACACCTACGCCCAAGCTGATAGCAAACCCTCTTACCGGACCAGAGCCTAAGAGTGTCAAGATACCAGCTGTGATGATAACGGATACGTTCGCATCAGTGATTGTAGAAAGAGCCCGTTTAAAACCAGCCTCCATAGCAACACGCATGGATTTACCAGAGAAAACCTCTTCCTTAAAACGTTCGAAAATCAGGATGTTCGCATCTACCGCAACACCCATAGACAAGATAATACCCGCAATGCCCGGCAAGGTCATAGTTGCATTAAAACCTTTACCTAACACGAGAAGTAATAACATAACATATACAAGCAATGCTACATTGGCAACAAAGCCGGATAAACGATAGAGCAAAAGTAAGAATACCATGATCATGGCAATACCAGCGCCAAATGCTACTACGGATTTATCCTTTGAATCTTGACCCAAAGAAGGACCTACAGTACGAACTTCAAGGACATTAATTTTTACAGGTAATGCACCAGAACGCAATAAAATTGCTAAATCTTTTGCTTCATCTAAGGACTTACTACCAGAAATAGTAGCCTTACCACCAGTAATAGCTTGTTGTACTACAGGGTTGGTTAATACTTCACCATCGAGAGTAATGGAAATATGACGACCAATATTTTTAGATGTTAAATCAGCAAATTTCTTTGCCCCTTCATCACTAAGCTCGATAGCAACTAAAGGTTGTTTATTTTGACCCATTTCCTCTTTTGCATCTTTTAGGTCATCACCGGTCATAACAGTTTCGCCTTTTTCATTTTTAAATTCAAGGACCGCTGTTTTACCGATACGTTTCATTGCTTCATCAGGATCTTTGACACCTGGTAATTCAATGATAATACGTTTTGCCCCTTCCCGTTGCACAATAGGTTCAGACAGACCCATTTCATTAATGCGTCGTTCAAGAATTTGTTTTGCTCGTTCTACCGCATCATTATCAGCTGTACCATGCTCAGTATCCTCTGCTTCTAGCACAATATGCGTACCACCTTGTAAATCAAGGCCTTGCTTTAATGAACCGGCTAGGGGTCCAATAAAATACGCAAAACAACCAATAATTGCAGCAATAACGACTAAGAATTTAACTATAGCCTTGCCTTTCAAAATCGTTGCTCCCTTCTAAATAACATGAATTACACCCTGTTCTGTAACGATAGCGGGCATACGTTGATCATAGCGTTCCATTGGAATCGGATTTTTCATAATTTGCGCTTCCCATGCGACACCAATATAGTTCGATGGTGAAAGCCCCTTAAGAAAACGGTCATAATAACCATTTCCCATTCCCATACGACCACCAAGCCGATCAAATCCGGCACCAGGCACTAGCACAAAATCAATATCCTTAGGATCAATGATTTCATAGGGTTCCTTTGGGACACGGATATTTAGGACGCCATGCACTACATCGTGAAGATTATGAAGTCGTACAGCAATCATCGTAGTCTTATCAGTACAAACAGGTACATAAACGCGTTTACCTGCCTGTAAAGCATGTTCTATAACATCATCCAAATTGGCTTCTTTAGGCATCGCTAAATAGGCCATAATCGATTGTGCCTGTTCATACTGAGGTAATTGAACAATCTCGTGACACAGCTTAGGTGCCCAAGATTCACAATCTGCAATAGATAAAGCAGCGCGCTGGGACTTGCACGCCTGGCGCACTGCTTCTTTTGTTATCATTACTTAGTTTCCTTATTTTTTTTAGAAACTACGGATGCGATAGCAGTACGAGCAAATGTCATTTCTACTTTTTCCGCTACTTGTACCTTAACTTTTTCATCATCAAGTTCGATAATTTCGCCATAGATACCACCAATAGTTACAATTTTTTGGCCTTTTTTCAAGCTGCTCAACAAATTAGTACGTTCTTTTTGTTGTTTCTTTTGTGGACGCCACAACAAAAAATAAAAAATTACGACCATCAAAAGGATTGGCCAGCTAGTTTGTAAAATTTGTTCGATATCACCCATGGGTAATCCTCCTCACTAAAATTCATCTTATCTTTATAAGTATATCTATTCAAAATGAATTTGACTAGTTTTTTTATATTATTTATTAAAGTTATCCCAAAATTGCATTCTAAATTGAGAGAATCGATCCTCTAAAATAGCTTTACGCATCTGGCGCATAAACTCTAATAAGAAATATAAATTATGGTATGTAACAAGTCTCAATGCTAAAATTTCTTCCGCCTTATATAAATGACGCAAGTACGCACGAGAATAGTTTTTACATGTATAACATTGACAACCTTCTTCAAGAGGGCCCCAGTCATGCGCATATTGAGCATTTCGAATATTAAGACGCCCATGCCAAGTCATGGCCATCCCATTTCGCGCAACTCGTGTAGGATATACGCAGTCAAACATATCAATTCCGCGAGCCACCCCTTCTACCAAACAGTCAGCTGTACCAACGCCCATCAAATAACGAGCTTTATTGGTTGGCAACAACGGTGTTGTATATTCGAGAATTTCATTCATCAAATCATGTGGTTCCCCTACAGATAAACCACCAATGCTGTATCCTTCAAAGTCCATCGCCACTAATTCAGCTGCACTTTGTTTGCGCAAGTCTTTATACATACCGCCTTGCACAATACCGAACATACCTTGTCTATCATGAGCATGACGAGCCTCTTGACATCGATGTGCCCAACGCGTAGTACGCGCTGTAGAGCGTTTCGCATAATCATGTTCTGCAGGATAAGGAATGCATTCATCAAAGGCCATCGCAATATCAGATCCAAGTTGTTCCTGTACTTTTGTGGCCACCTCCGGGGAAAGAAATTGTTTAGATCCATCGATATGAGATCTAAATGTTACCCCTTCTTCGGTAATCTTACGCATATCGCCTAAGCTAAATACTTGGAAACCACCACTATCCGTAAGGATTGCTTGATCCCAGTTCATAAATTTATGAAGGCCACCAGCTTCCTCTACGAGTTCAGGACCAGGTCTCAAGAACAAATGATAGGTGTTGCTTAAAATCACTTGTGCCCCAATGGCCTTTAGCTCTTCTGGCGTCATCGTTTTTACTGTCGCCTGTGTCCCGACGGGCATAAACATAGGTGTTTCATACGTGCCATGTGGCGTATGTAACAAACCCGCACGAGCACCTGTGTGAGGACATGTTTTCTGTAATTCATATGTAATACTCGGCATAGAATCTCCTAACGTATAAACATAGCATCGCCAAAACTAAAGAATCGATATCGTTCTTTTACAGCTGCTTTATAAGCTGCTAAACAATGTTCACGACCGGCTAGTGCACTAATGAGCATTAATAATGTAGATTGTGGTAAATGGAAATTGGTTACCAATGCATCTACCATCTTAAATTTATAGCCCGGATAGATAAAGATTTTTGTCCACCCACTTGTGGCATGTAGTATACCATCATCAGTAGAGGCTGATTCCAAGGTGCGAATCGATGTAGTACCTACTGCAATAATACGCTTACCCTTAGATTTTGCTTCATTAATACGACGCGCTGTATCTTCAGATACGCTGTAGAATTCGCTATGCATATCGTGATCTTCAATAGTTTCTACGGATACAGGTCTAAAGGTACCTAAACCAACATGAAGGGTAACAAACTCGAGCTCTACACTTTTAGCTTTAATTTTTTCTAATAGTTCCGGTGTAAAGTGTAGTCCCGCTGTTGGAGCTGCAGCAGATCCTTTTTCCTTTGCATACACCGTTTGATAGCGATCCTTATCCTCAAGTTTTTCATGAATATATGGTGGTAACGGCATTTCACCAATTTCTTGAATAATATCATCAAATACACCATCGCAGGTAAATTCCACGATACGACCGCCAAAATCAGTTTTATCTAATACAGTTGCTTTCAACCGCTCATCAAACACAATAACCTGTCCAATCGGACATTTCTTGCCAGGTTTAACGAGACATTCCCAGCGATTTTCTCCACATGGTGTTAGTAGTAAAACCTCAACCTTGCCACCGGAACCCTCTCGTTGACCATATAATCGAGCTGGGATAACCTTCGTATTATTAAACACGAGGACATCTCCTGCTTGTAATTCATCAAGTAAATCGTAAAAATGCGCTTTATGTGTATACTCACCAGTTATTTTATCCAATGTAAGCAAGCGCGATGTGTCGCGAGGCTCTACAGGATGTTGAGCAATAAGCTCCTCTGGTAAATCATAATCAAAATCTGTAACTTTCATTCTTATCCTTAATACATTTTTTTCAATGTAATACCACTATAGTAATGTCTTAAAATTGTTTGATAATAATTGGTATCACCCGTACCAGCTCGTTTCGCCATTTCAGCGGCGCCCCATTGTGACATACCAAGACCATGGCCCCACCCATGACCTTTAATGTACACTGTATCATTCTTGCCTGTGAAAGTATGATACGACTTACCGGTTGAACTTGCTGGATTTTGATTGACATAAAAATCAAATAATGTTGACTTTAAACCTAACATGCCCCGCAAATCATCACCGCTTACCGTAACCTTACCAGCAGTACCAACGAAGGTCGCCGATTTAATACGCCCAGATACGCCTCTATCGGCTGTAGCCTTGCCAGGATTTCCCAATGGGGTTAATTGAATACTTTTCAACTTACCCACTCCCTTACTAGCAGCATTTAACTTGCCCTCTAAAGTGCTACGGCTTGTGGATACTGTCCAATTTGACGCACTAGAATTGCTATTTGAAAAATCTTTAACACCTTTCAAGTACGGAATATCATTGCCCCATACATTGACACTGTCCTCAGTATAGCCACCACCATCAGAATGGAACAAGGCATTAATAGGACGATTATTATATAGCATAACAACGCCTTTAGTATGATTAACAGCAGCCGTAGTACTTTGTGTTTCACCGCTCACACCACCATATACTTGATGATCTGTAGACGTGCTCACATCATAGAGCTGATTTTTATTTTGCTCCATCGTATGTAGTGCATACGTACGAGCCGCTACAGCTTGCGCTTCTAAGGCCGCTGCTGGCCAAGATGGAATCGCCTCTTGTGGAACAACACCATATAAATACGATTCCAATGGAACTGCATTAATAACCATCATAGCTCCATTATTGGCCCGCAATGTAAGAGCCCCTCGATACGCTTTGCCTTCAAAGGTAAAAATATCACCACTCGTAGGTTTTAATGTGACAACAGAATCAAGAGCTTTGCCATTAACAGCAATCTTATTGCCTCGTACACCTACGGATACAACCTTATGACTACCAACCTTACCATTATTGCTAGTAAGAACGGTTACACCATTTGCACTCGATACGGAGGCATCTTGACGACGAGATCCAAGTAAAACGCGAACGTCCGGTGTATTTTCTACACGAACGCGCGTTGTTACTTGTTCTACTTGATTCTTCGTCACCACCGCGGCCGTTGCACGAGATGCTGTAGTAGAAGTTGTAATCTTCGGTTTTACAGCAGTAGTATTAGCAACCTTTGGTTTTGCATTGGCTACGGTCGTACCCTTTGGTTTTACGCTTGATTGTGCAGTAACCTTAGGTTTAACAGTTGTAGTTGCTGTAACTTTAGGTCTAATAGTCGTAGATGCAGTAACCTTTGGCACCGGTTTTGTAACAAGCGGTTTAAACGTGGATTTTCCAATAGTTCCACGCACAGCTTTTACAGGAGTTTTTCCCGACACCGTTGTTGATGATTTAGCTACAACAGGTTTTGTTCCCGATTTACCTACTACCTGTGCAGCCTCAACAGTTGCAAAACTATGAATGCCTAACAATAATGTTGTCATAATCATTAATGGTAATTGTTTCTTTTTCATTTTATTTCCCTGTTTGCGAAATACCTAGATGATCATAAGCCAATTTAGTAGCCACACGCCCCCGCGGTGTTCTACCTAAAAATCCCAATTGCATCAAATATGGTTCATACACATCTTCGATGGTATCTCTCTCTTCACTAACAGCAGCCGCTATTGTTTCTATCCCCACAGGGCCACCATCATAATTTTCAATAATACACTTCAACACTCGTCTATCAATGCGGTCAAGTCCCATCTTATCCACATGTAGACGTTTTAGCGCTTCATCTGCAATATCCGCAGTAATAACGCCATTCCCCACAACTTGTGCAAAATCGCGAACCCGTTTCAACAATCGATTCGCAATACGCGGTGTTCCTCTTGAGCGGCGTGCTATTTCACTAGCACCAGCCTGCTCAATGCCGATATTCAAAATATCCGCTGCACGAGTTACGATAAATTCTAATTCTTCTTGTTTGTAATATTCCAAACGACTCACGATACCGAATCGATCACGCAATGGTGCAGCCAATGCCCCAGCTCGTGTCGTCGCACCAACCAAGGTAAATTTGGGTAAATCAATGCGGACGGAACGCGCACTTGGTCCCTTGCCGATGATGATATCCAAGGCATAGTCCTCCATAGCAGAGTACAATACCTCTTCTACACTTCGTGAAAGTCGATGAATCTCATCGATAAACAAAACATCATGTTCATCAAGATTCGTCAAAATAGCAGCTAAATCTCCGGCCTTTTCTATAGCAGGACCTGATGTTATACGAAAATTAACACCCAGCTCATTAGCAATAATGCCAGCTAATGTGGTCTTACCTAGCCCTGGAGGACCATATAACAGAACATGATCTAAGGCTTCACCACGCTGTTTAGTAGCTTGAATATAAATATTCAGATTATCCTTAGCCTCTCGTTGGCCAATATACTCATTAAAATACTTAGGTCGAAGACTATATTGCCATACGTCCTCTTCTCGATCACCGCCGCCTACGAGGCGTACTTCTTCGTTCATGGCTAACGTCCTTTCCCAAGTTCAACTAAACAAGCTTTTATCAATGCAGATACATCTTTTGAACCATCGTTTAAGGATTCAACTAGTGCTTCCACATCTTTTTGCGCATATCCTAATGATACCAGTGCCTCAATCGCCTCCCCGCTCGGTCCGCTATGAGTAACACCAATTGATTGGATGGCTGAAGGTGTTTCAACACTAATCTGAGTCATCTTCACTAACTTATCCTTTAATTCTAGGACAAGACGCTCTGCCGACTTTTTCCCTATACCCGGTAATTTTGTTAATTGTTGTACCTGACCATTAATAACAGCCAATTTGAAAGCCTCTGGCGTCATGCCTGACAATATGCCTAAGCCTACCTTTGGCCCAATCCCAGAAACAGAAATGAGCAGAATAAAAAGTTCGTACTCATCCTCTGTCCAGAATCCGTATAGTTGCATCGCATCTTCCCGAACATTGAGATAGGTAAACAATGTGGCCTCTTGCCCCTCTATTAATTGTTGTCGTGTAGTGGTTGGCACATACACACGGTACCCTACACCATGTACATCTACATAACAAGATTCCTTGAATAGATGTGTTACAATGCCTCGTACATACCCAATCATTTAATTAACCTCATCAATCTATCTTGGTGAGAACTATGCGCCGTACAAATGGCAACTGCTAATGCATCCGCCGTATCATCGGGCTTAATTTTCTCACGAATCCCCAAAATATTCATGGTCATGTAAATAACCTGATTTTTATCGGCCTTACCATAACCGGTAACAGCCTGTTTAATTTGTAATGGCGTATATTCATATATAGGTATTCTCTGTTGCTCTGCGGCCAGCAATATAATCCCACGCGCTTGACCTACCTTAATCGCCGTCGTTACATTACGATTAAAAAAGAGTTCTTCTACACCAAATTTATCCGGCTTATATTCCTCTAAAATATCGCTTAAATCATTAAATAAGATTTCTAAACGCTGTGCATCCGTTAGCTCCTTCGGGGTCGTAATAGCCCCATAGGCTACTGGCGTTAGCTTGCTTCCCTGCACGTCAATAATGCCATAGCCACAAATTGCCGTACCTGGGTCGATTCCTATAATCCGCACTCCATCCCCCTCAGTTTAAAAATGAGATAAGCCAAAGCTTACCTCGTAACACTCATAATCTATTTTATTATAGCATATTAGAACATCGAAATTCATGAAATCACGATATTTTTATTACCTTTTTACAAGGAGAAACTAGAGGAAGACAAAAAATGAGGAGTGCTCCTAGAGCACTCCCTGTTTCTATTATTCTTCTTCGTCGTCTGGCAAAATACCATTGTGATATACGTTTTGTACATCATCAAGGTCATCCAAAACATCGAGCATTTTTTGCATTTTTTCAGCATCGTCACCAGATAATTCGATAGTTGTATCTGGAATCATGGTAATCTTCGCCACTTCAGTTTCTATACCCGCATCAGCCAAGGCTTGTTCTACTGCATCAAAATCTTCTGGTGTTGTATAGATTTCAAATACATCATCTTCCGCTTTAAGATCTTCTGCACCCGCATCAAGAGCCAACAATGTCAATTCATCTTCATCGTGACCTTCTTTATCGATAACGAATACACCTTTAGATTTAAACATCCAGCCTACACAACCGCTTTCACCAAGATTACCACCTTGTTTGGAGAAGGCATGGCGCACATCGGCAGCTGCACGGTTACGATTATCCGTCATAACCTCTACAGTAACAGCTACACCGGCAGGACCGTAACCTTCATATACGATTTCTTCGTATGCGTTCATATCCGTAGCGCCAACGCCTTTATCGATAGCACGTTGAATATTATCCTTAGGAATATTGTTTTCACGAGCTTTTTGCAAAGCCAATTTCAAGCGCATATTACCTGTTGGATCCGCACCACCCATGCGTGCTGCTACTGTAATTTCACGACCGATTTTCGTAGCTAATTTAGCCTTCAACGCATCGGTTTTACCTTTTTTATGTTTAATATTTGCCCATTTTGAATGTCCTGACATAGACGCCTCCTATTTATTCCACCATGCTTCGCCCCGCAATCGATCTAAGATGATTGAAACGGCACTACGCACAGATAAATGATTGTATTCACCATGGCCATATATAGGTTCTAAAATATAGTCAAAGCTTTCCATCGTTTCTTTTGTCATACCATAACCGGTACCAAATAATACTAACACAGGGCGGCCCTCATTTTCAAGGTGTTCACGCATCCGTGCATAGGAAATTGTATTATCATAAGTTCTAGCATCGGTAGTTGCCACGATAGGTTTTACCCCTTCCAGTTCCTCGATAGTACGCACTGCCACAGCGATAGAATTAACGAGTTCAACGCCTGTGAAAGCATCTTTTCTATCTGGATTATAGGTACTACCAAAACCAGATTTCCAATGTTCCATAATAGTAGCCGCTAACTCTCGTTGAGCCGGTATATTATGAATCACAAAATATTTAGATACATCATAGGTAATAGATGCGCGTGCAATATCGTGAATATCATAATTGGTAATGGCCGTCGTTATTACCTCTTTATGCTTATTCATAATCGGATAATGAACGAGCCCAATATATAAATTTGCCAATGCTAAATCTCCTAATTTCTAAACAACTTCCATCAACATATAGTATCATCGCATCCATTATGAAGCACTAGACCGTGCACCAGCACTGCCAAATCCAGACTTTTGCCCTATAGATGATGCTTTCTTACTTCTATTATTCTCATAACTACGAAAGGTTCTTCCACCTCCATAGCCATGTATAATTGATCCTGATGACGTATATTCATTAGGTTGTTCATACGGTTTTAATGGCGATACCGCGCGATATGTCATAGTTCGTCCATCCATACGTGCCGTAGGAGGATTAAACCCATGAAACATATAATACCCAGCTGCAATAGTTGGTAACAAACTTGCCAAACCAGCATCCCACACTAAGTTTCCACCATTATCACGGTGAAAGGTAACTGAACGATTATCGTCATACAAGGCGGTTTCTTTTCCATCGCCATGGTTTAAAAGAGAATACCGATTACCTTGACTATCCTTTAATCGAACCTCCCCCTCATTTGCCTCTGGATAAACCTTATCACACACAGCATAGGAGATATCATTCCAGTATGAATACACACCTACAAGACCAGCAACTGCGGCAAAAGCGCCTGTAAGGTATATGGTTTTCTTACTTGGCTTATACATAAAACGCTCCCTTAGTGCACAGCACCGCTAATAACAAGAGCAAGACCAACGAAAATGCCAAATACAAGAATACCAGCCGCTGTATTACCACGCATAATTTCTTCGGATAATTTATATTTACGATGCCAAATATTGATAAACATATAGCCCGTTACAAATAGTATAATACCTAGCACAGCGTATACAACACTGGCTACAATGCCGTGTAACAGGGACGTATCAGCCATAGTCACGGCGGGTGACATAATAACAGCGCGCAAAATTTCACCGATACCGATAAATGATCCCGCTGAAAGCCACGCCACAGCACAGTTACCACGCTTAATTTCTTCACTAAATTTTCCAGGCACGAAGAAATCGATAACCGTATTCGCCGTTAACATCAGTATAATGCCAAAACAAGCATAAAAAATTGTCAATAATACATCTGGTATATAAATCATAATAAGCCTCCTAATAATATAATTTTGTATTGGATGTGTTGTTAGAGTTGCTGGTAGGATACAATCGTTCGCGTCCCGTATTATCCCCTAGTCGAACCATGGTCGCATAGTTATCGAGTATATGAGAGCTGATTAATGTACGATCAATAATTTTCCAATCCTCTTGTGTTAATTTTGATTGTTCACATACCTTAACCCTAGTTTGTCCATCCGTATTAGTGATGAGATACACCAAGTCCCCAGAATAAAATACAATAACTTCATGTCCCTCTTCTAAGTTATCCCGCTCATTCTTAATATCACCATTCACAGAATCAATCAAATCTAATGCGGTACTAACAGGATCTAGTGTAGACGTGTATACATAGTCGCTATCCGAATCTGTTTTTGTATAATATACAGATGTGTCATGCATATGTTCTTTTACCGTGTAAGGCACCCCAAACATAGCGCGTATACTATGCCAAGACAAATCATTGTCCGACCAAAATAAAAATAGTAAAAATAGTACACCATACCCTACGCCAACAGCAATAGATCCAAACCTCTTTTTCATTGATTTGTTACGCATTTTTTGGTTAATAGCTTGAGCGGCTGCATCATTACAAAGACGAATGTTCACCAAGGGCACTCGTGATCCTTCGGCAAACATTTTTTTACCTTCAAACCACTCTTCTTCAAAGAATACACTAGCACCACCTTCACAAGGTAGCTGATATTCTCGATATCCTGCGCGGTCCCCTACGGAGGCACCACTTTCACCATCCACATCGACAACCTTTTCTAAACCGATTTGATGTAATGTAAAATCTTTCCCCGGCCGCGTATGAAAGGATGTTCTAGATACGGTACACCATTCATTATCATTATACTCAATGGTTAACCATATTTTATCGATTCCCTCAACAGCCTCTAGTCCATATTCATGCCAATAATCACCAGGTGATTTGGTCATAGACGGCTGGCCCCTATAGGATTGTTCCTTATCTGCTTTTGGAATAATCTCTATATATTTAATTTTCTCAGTGATTACATAACGGCTGCCATGAACCTCTAAGACATCATAACAATTAAACTCCATACGCACCCTCTCTAAAGTAGACATAACCACGACCACTACGAAGTACACCTATTATCCTTCGTTTAACCATACTCTATATGGTCAAAAATTACATAGTATTTCTCTTACTCTATTAGTAATGGTACAAAATATGCTTCTGTACCAGCTATCTCTTCCGGAGAAAAACGGCATCCTACCGCGGAGGCTTGATCGCCAAGCATAAAACAGGATAAGGTTAAAAATCCATCTTTCACTCCACAATCCACTGTATGAGTAAAACGTTTCTGCTGTATAAAGTCTTGATACATCACCTTTTTACTATCGCGACAAACGATATCGTCATAGTTATCAACTAACTTTTCCATGTAAAGCTCAGATGTATCACCACGCTTTTGAACAACTTGTACATGCCTTCCTTCACGGCCCCAAATTTCCTTTTGAATATAAAGACCATCATCAAGAGCTGAAAAATCATTTTCAAAATAGGATGGTGCCAAATAACGCTCGATGATATCCCGATCCGGTTTCGTATAAAATTGATCTGTTAAATACAATGCATATACTAAGGACATAAAGGATTTATTTTGTAAAATAATTGACTCTGGCGGATTAAAAAGTGCGAATGTATCATCCTCGTACAAATCTAAGAACATCTCACCCAAAGGTTCATTATCAGGTGTTTGTTCATCAATCAAAAGTTCCATAGGATGCAATCGATATAATAGAGTCGCATGACTACCATCTTCTAAAGGAATGCCCTCATCATCAATCTTCATATCATAAAAGGATATGAATCGCGTGTCTGCCTCAGGACAGGCTGTTTTTAGCTCATTCATAAGAAACTGTGTTGTTCCATAATCTTCAAAATAATCATGAAAACAAGAGAATACAAAGGGATCCTTAGGTAGGCTCTCTCTATTTGCCCGCATAGAGTCATATTGGTTTCTACCATACTTAGCAGATAAAACAGCGTCATACATGCGCTTTAAAAATGTATGTAATTCTTTTCGGCATTCTATATTAGGATGTTTTCGTCCTACATAATTAGCTGCCACTTCATTGGCATAATAGCTTTCAATAAGAAAACATGGCGTATCTGCATTAAGTTCTACCATCCGCAAATTGCCATTTACATCGAGAACAAAATCAAAACGAGATAACCACGTCGGCAACCCTAAGGCATTCGACTTATGTAAGTAAGGAATTAAATTGTCTGGCATATCCATATTTCGAGCAAAGTCATCTGGTGCCATCTGAAATACTTTTGCAGCTTTACAAAATATTTGAAATAATCTACGCGAAGCATGGCGAATTTCATCGTAAAAGTCGGATGAAAAGGCCTGCATAGACAAGGAAGGATACCGATCATCATATCCTTCATATTCCACGAAATTAAATATATTTCTATCAAGCTCATCAATATAGGATTTCATTGTTCATCCTTTCATTAAGAGGCACCGCTCGAAGTTCGAGCCCCTACACTACCAAAGCCATACTTTTCACCAATTCTATGTGCTCGATTACTCGTTTTAGTATTGTAACGATTTCTAGTCATTTCATTAATAGTTCTAGCCACTCTTGCACTATTAGATTTACTAGCGCCTGTACTTGCATCAAAAGGGGTAAGAGGTGATGTAGCGCGATAGGTCATACTAGGTGCATCCATATATGCCGTTGGAGCTGAAAAACCATGAAATGCATAGTAACCTACCGCCAAAGTTGGAATCAAACTGGCTAAGCCTGCATCCCATATAATATCACCCTTCTCATCACGATGAAAGGTAACAGACTTCTCAGCATCATCATAAAGTGCCGTTTCTTTTCCATCACCATGATTAATCAAGGTATAGCTTTTACCTTCATCATCTATGAGCCGTACTTCACCATTATTCGATTCTGGTTTGACCACATCACACAAAGCATAACTAATATCATCCCAATAGGAATAAACACCTACAAGAGCTGCTATAGATGTAAAGGCTATGGCTATGTAAACAGTATTCTTACTTGGTTCATACATATAATATTCCTTCGTTTGATTTCGTAACTGAAATCAATACTATCTCAATCTTTTATTATATTTGATAACGTCTTACGTCCCTGCTTATTCTTTAATTCCACCATATACGCATATCGTAACAATATTTCACTGTCATTTCTAATAGTCGCTATGCGTGTATTCTCCGAATCTGACAAGTTTTTTAATTGCCCCACTTCAACATACGTAGTGCCATTAACCACACTAATAACAGATACCTCTTTAGTCGTATAAATAACAATCCATCGCTCAGGAGACTTAGTATCTTGTTTAATGGTATAAACCTTGCCATACACAGCATCGATAAGGTCGATAGCCGTTGCATTAGGATCTTGCTTAGACGTATATACCATCAAACCGTCTTTTGTACCCTGCGGTTCATAATAATAGGAATCCTTAATTCGCTCCTCCATGGTATAGGGGAATCCCACTTCATCACGCAATTCATGCCAAGTCATATCTCCTACGAATAAATAACCCAAAAAGAATAAAATGATTCCCCAACTCAGACCCAATCGTGTCCATTCTTTTCTGCGAGCTGCATTACGAATCTTTTTACTCACTGCTTGAGCAGCCTGATCTCGCCGTCGATGTACATCAGCCAAACGAATCCGCTCACCTTGAGCCTGATCCATCAAACCACCATGCCAGTCCTCAATAAAGAATACATTGGTTTTATCCTTTTTAATTGATCTATATTCTTTATAATCGGCCTTATCACCGCTTCTAGCTTTACTTTCACCCTCAACAGACATGACGCGTTGTAAGCCTTTATCGTACAGTTTATATCCTTTAGGCGGCGTTGAACGTAAAACAGTCTCTGAAAAGGTACAATAGTCTTTTTCTCCATTTACAATGGTGAGCCATTTTTTATCTTCACCATCCACTGGCATAAGACCATATTCGGTCCAATTCTTAGCCCCTTTATGAGTACCTAATTCATTATTATACATTTCATCATTAAGAGTATAATTCACTGTCTTTTCTATGATGAATTCTTGATAGGAGATAACTTCAGTAACTACGTATCGCTTTCCCTGAATCTCTACAACATCATAACACTTAAAATTCATAGCCTAGACTCTTCTTCAACAATTTCTTTTAAAAGTTTAATTTCCTCTTTTGTTAATGGTCGTTCCAATAAATCAGGACGCAACAATCGTGTCCGTTTTAGTGCTTCCTTTTGTCGCCACGTAGCAATGTTTTTATGATGACCGCTACGCAATACGTCAGGAACAACCCATCCTCTGAATTCTGGAGGCTTTGTATATTGCGGACATTCTAAAAGGGGCTCATAAAATGAATCCTCTTGGGCCCCACTAGCAGCCCCTAATACGCCAGGAATCATACGAGCCACCGCATCAGCAACGACCATAGCAGGCAACTCGCCACCTGTTAACACATAGTCACCAATGGAAATGGTTTCATCTACTAGATGCTCCTCTACACGATAGTCAACACCTTCATAATGGCCACATACGAGAATCAGTTGATCATAAGTTGCTAGTTCTCTAGCCTTTTCCTGTGTGAAAGGTTGACCCGTAGGACCCATAAATACAATGCGACGACGTATACTTTCACTAGGATTACCAATGAGGCTCATCTCATCACACATCTCATCCGTTTCGTAGGCACCATTAATAGCACTATCATAGTTAGAGACAACAGATTCTACAGCCTCAAAAATAGGAGGCGCCATCATGAGCATGCCGGCCCCACCACCATACGGTGTATCATCCACTTGTCCATGTTTATTATGACTAAAATCGCGCGGATTCGTCACAGCCATATCTAGCCGTCCCGCCTCTATAGCTCGTTTTATGATGGAATGACTAAAGAAGGCATCAAAAAACTCTGGAAACAAGGATATAATATCTATTTTCACAACAGGCCTCCCCCGAATACACTTATTATTATCATATATCTATATATAGCTATCTTATAATTAATTCTATCATAAGACACCTATAAATAGATATAAAAAACCGCCTAAATGGATTATACCCACTCAGGCGGATCAACGATCATCATGCGTTTGTCCATATCGATGTCAATGATAACATCATCAATGGCCGCAAATAATTGATCTGGTTCCCCTTCTTTGGAAACCACATATACATCATTAGCTCCCGGTTGTAATACATCCGTCAATGTACCAAGTACATTGCCCTTTGTATCTTGCACCTCAAGGCCAATCATATCAAAGATATAGTAACGGCCTTCTGGTAATTCTACCAAATCTTCACGACGTACTTGAATCTCTTTCTTAGAGAATAATTCAGCCGCGTTGCGATCAGGAATTTCCTTAAACGAAGCTAATACGAATTGTTTATGAAATCGTGCGGATGCAACGTGGTATTCTTTACCATCGATGTAACAGGCATCCATATGCATGAACCGTTCTGGAAAATCGGTTCTAGGCATAATACGAAGATCACCCCGCACGCCGTGCGGGGCGATGATAACACCTATAGTGATGAAATCGTTAGGCTTCATTATTGACGAAACGCAACGATTTTACCGTCTTCTAATAGGATTTCAGCGCCCATCATGGCATCCAAATTATCCCCGATTTTAACGGTAACTGTTTGCTCTAATGTACCTTGAGGAATTTCAGTCCCCAATGTCAATTCTTGAGCGTCTTTCAATTTAGCTGTTACTTCTTCTTTGAAAGCCAAGCGTTTATTTTTCTCTTCGTCGATTTGTTGACGAATTGCAGTAAGACTTGTCGCATCAACTTTAGCTGCATCAGCTAAAATACGTTGAGCTTGAAACTCAATTGCTTCCAAATCTTTATTCACCATATCAAGGCGAGTTTCAAGATCGGATACAATTTTCGCTTTCAAATCTTCTGTTACTTTTGCTTTTACTGCTACAGGGACACGTAATGTCATTTCTTCCATTGGAACACTCCCTTTTAGACAATATCAACAGATATCTTTTTGTTCTCTTTAATAGCCGCCGCTTTCACCACAGAGCGAATTGCTTTTGCAATTCGACCTTGTTTTCCGATGACTTTACCCATATCCTCTGGAGCTACATGAAGTTCATAGACCTCAACATTGCCCTTTTGGACCATGGTAACAGAAACGGCATCAGGCTGCTTCACTAATGATTTCGCAATTAATGAAATTAATTCTATCATCACAGTATGCCTCTCTATTAATTACTTTTTAGCGTCTGCAAATTTTTGCATAACGCCTTGTTTTTTGAACAAGGAGCGAACAGTGTCAGTAGGCTGAGCACCTTTAGCTAACCAAGCCAAAGCTTTTTCTTCGTCTACATTAACGATAGCTGGTTGTTTAGTAGCATCATATTGACCAATTGTGTCAACAGGACGACCTTCACGTGGAGCACGTGAGTCAGCAACTACGATACGGTAGAAAGGAGCTTTTTTAGCACCTAAACGAGTCAAACGAATTTTTAACATGTGGGATTCACCTCCTTATAATGATGTGCTGGACAGGTTCAGCGCCCCTGTCCATGTATTACATAAACGGTAATTTTGGCATTCCAGGGAAGCCACCCTTACCGCCACGCAATCCTTGTAAACGCTTCATCATCTTCCGCGCTTCTTCGAATTGTTTTAATAAGCGATTGACGTCTTGTACTTGTGTACCTGACCCCATCGCAATACGCTTACGACGAGAACCATTTAAAATATTTGGATCTTGTCGTTCTGCAGCCGTCATGGATTTGATGATAGCCTCAATGCGACGTACTTCTTTACTATTCAAATCAAGGTCTTTTAATTGATCCTTAATTTGACCCATGCCTGGTAACATGCCAATAATATTTTGCAATGGTCCTAACTTTCTCACCTGATTCATCTGTTTCAAGAAATCATCTAAGGTGAAATTGTTTTTCGCCATTTTTTGCGCCATTTCACGAGCTTCTTCTTCATCAATAGCGCCTTGTACGCTTTCAATAAGAGTTTTGAAATCCCCTAAATCGAGGATACGAGAAGCCATGCGGTCTGGATAGAATACATCGAAACCATCCATTTTTTCGCTTACGCCCGTAAACTTGATTGGCAAACCAGTTACAGCCTTAATGGATAATGCAGCACCACCGCGCGCATCACCATCGAGTTTAGTAAGGATAACACCGTCAACGCCTAATTTTTCATTAAACGTTTGTGCTGTCGTCACCGCGTCCTGACCAATCATAGAGTCTACAACGAGTAGAATTTCATGAGGTCGAACAGCAGCTTTAATGTTGGACAACTCGTCCATAAGGACTTCGTCTATAGCCAAACGACCTGCTGTATCGATGATAACAACATCTTTCAGCATATGCGTGCTTTGCTCTACGGCACGACGCGCAATATCTACTGGATTAGCTCCTGGTGTTTCATCAGCAAATACAGGGATATCGATTTGCTTACCTACTACTTGCAATTGCTTAATCGCTGCTGGACGGTATACGTCGGCTGCAACAAGCATTGGATGTTTACCTTGTTTACGAAGGTATACAGCCAATTTACCAGCCGTAGTCGTTTTACCAGCACCTTGTAAACCAACAAGCATAATAATTGTTGGAGGCTTACTGGAAATCATGATACGGCTTTGCGTACCACCTAAGAGAGCTGTCAACTCATCATTAACGATTTTAATAACCGTTTGAGCTGGGTTCAAGGATCCGAACACCTCTTCACCAAGGGCCTTTTCTTTAATGGATTTAACGAAATCCTTCGCCACCATAAAGTTTACGTCCGCTTCTAAGAGAGCAGTTCGTACCTGACGCAACGCAAGATTGACATCTTCTTCTGTAATTTTGCCCTTACCTTTTAAGGATTTAAAGGCGTCTTGCAGTTTTTCTGACAAACTATCGAATGCCATATTATCCCTCCATTTGCGTCAATAATTGTTGTACCCGCGATTGTGAAAGCACATCCGCTGGCAACGTATCTTTTAATTCATTTATCACTTGCTCTCGTGCCTCATATTGAGCCACCAAGTGTAATTTAGATTCATAGTCATTCAAAATATGACGTGCACGCTGTAAATTATCATGTACAGCTTGCCTAGATACGCCAAGCTCCTCAGCAATTTCTCCAAGGGACATATCATCTTCGTGGTGAAGTTGTAAGGACATGCGTTGCTTATCCGTCAACAATGGCCCATAGAAATCAAGGAGTAAACTGATAAGTACTCGTTCTTCCATTTCGCCACCTCCATCACTGTCAAGTCATATTACTTTACATATACTACAGCATAAAAAAAGATGTGTCAAGTAGAAATACTTAACATCTAAATTATAGAGAATTATTTTCATATTTTACTTTTATATCTACTGTAATATGTTATAATAAACATATCTAATATTTTCAATATAAAAAAATAGGAGGTATTGTATGAATACCAAACATTATGATCTTATCGTCCTAGGTTTCGGCAAAGCCGGTAAAACATTAGCAGCTAAATTGGGCTCCATGGGCAAAGCCGTAGCTATGATTGAAGAAAACCCACTCATGTATGGTGGCACATGTATTAATATTGCATGTATCCCAACTAAAACGATGATTATAGCCGCATCAAAAGGCTTATCTTACGATCAAGTATTAAACCAACGCGAGGTGGTTACATCTCGTTTACGCAATAAAAACTTCGCTATGTTAGACACAAATGAACATGTCGATGTATATACTGGACATGGTGAATTCATTAGTAATAAAGAAATCGCCGTTACAGCTGGGGAAGACAAAATCATCTTATCTGGTGAAACAATTATTATTAACACTGGTGCTGTAGCGATTAAGCCTAACATTGATGGCATCAGCGCAGCAACAGGCTTCTATAACAGCACAGAAATTCAACAATTATCGCCTCAACCAAATACACTAGGTGTTATCGGTGCTGGTCCTATCGGCCTTGAATTTGCCAGCTTATACGCTAAACTAGGTGCAAAGGTAACAGTATTTAATATTGAATCTAGCATCTTAAAACGGGAGGAACCGATCGTACAAGAATTAGCTAACGAGTACTTGACTGAGCAAGGTATTACTATTCTTAACGATATAACATTAAACTCTGTATCTAATGATGGCAACAAACCTGTTATTACTGCAAATGGTCAACACTATACATTTGATGCCGTTTTATATGCTACAGGTCGCAAACCAAATACAGCTAACATCGGTTTAGAAAATACGGATATCACTACTAACGAACGCGGTGCTATCGTAGTGAATGATACGTGTGAAAGCTCCGTTCCTGGCGTATATGCAGTAGGCGATGTAAACGGTGGTCCTCAATTTACGTATATTTCTCTCGATGACTTCCGCATTGTATTTGGTGCACTTACAGGAAATGGCCAATACACATTAAAAGATCGCAAAAATATTCCTTACACAACATTCTTAACACCGCCACTGGCGCGTGTAGGTCTCACAGAAGGAGATGCTATCAACAAAGGATATACAGTTAAAACTAAAGAAATGCTCGTAGCCACCATGCCAAGAGCTCATGTAAACGACTATTTAAAAGGTGCTTTTAAAATTGTAGTAAATGCAGATAACGATTTAATCCTCGGTGCTACACTTTATTCTCAAGGTGCTGAAGAGTTGATTAATCTCATTAAAATGGCTATGGATAACAACATTCCATATACATACTTCAAAAATCAAATCTTCACACATCCTACCATGGCAGAAAACCTAAACGACCTTTGTAACTTTTAATGCCATAAACAAAATCAATAAACAAATGATATAAAATGAAAATAAAAGGGCGTTCATTAGCTTATATATATGCTAATAAACGCCCTTTTACTATTTAGAGAAATAAGATGCGATTTAAATTATTCTCTATTAGTTTTTTGTAAATAATCTACGTACTACCTTTTGTAGTTTTGGTGTCAATATAATAGCCACCACAATACCTGCAGCACTTGTAATTAAGGAGTATTGAATTTTGCTAGCTGCTACGGCTGCACTTTCAAGAACAAACCACCATGCTAAGAAATAGCCAAATGCAGTCCAAATTGTACCAATAATAAGAGCAATCAAAATACGTGTAAAGGATGCTGTCGGCTTTGTAATGGATGGTGGCAAGTAACCTGCTGTCATACCACCTACAATAAGACCTGCAATACCTTTAATAAAGAAAGAGAATACAATGTATTGAGTATGTCCACCAAAAAGATCAAATAATGCGGAACCAATAGCCGCACCTAAACCACCATATAAACCGCCAAAAAGAATGGATGATGTAAATAATGCAGCAGATCCTAAGTGAACCATGGCCCCACCTGGTATTTCAATGCGAATTGTAGTTGCTACTGCACATAAAGCAGCAATAAAGCCAATATAAACAATATCTCGTGTTTTTAATTTCATAATCTAGTTCCTCTCTTTTAGCTGAATAATTATATTTAGTATAACAAATCTCACTCAGTCTAAAAACACCGATTTCGCAGGAATTAAATAACAAAGCACCTATACAACTGCATAGGTGCTTTATAAATATTATAACTTATTTGCCGTTTAAATCTTAGCGCGTTTCAAGCGAAGGGAGTTACCCACAACTGTAACGGAACTGAATGCCATCGCAGTACCTGCAATCATAGGATTCAAGGCACCTACAGCAGCCAAAGGAATACCAATGCAGTTAAAGATCAATGCCCAGAATAGATTTTGTTTAATATTAGTCATCGTCTTACGACTGAGGCGTACTGCTTGTACTAATGTGTGTAAATCATTTCTTACAAGAACGATATCTGCTGCTTCTACGGCAATATCTGTACCACTGCCGATAGCAAAGCCGATATCTGCAGTTACAAGAGCTGGTGCATCGTTGATACCATCGCCAACCATACCAACTACAAGGCCTTTATCTTGCAATTCTTTTACCTTGCTAGCTTTATCTTGAGGCAACACTTCAGCAATTACATGAGTAATGCCTGCTTGTTTTGCAATATATTGAGCTGTACGGCGATTATCACCGGTAAGCATCCACACATCGATACCTTGAGACTGTAATTCTTTTACAACCTCAATAGTTTCAGGACGTAATTCATCTTCTACAGCCCACAATGCACTGATGACACCATCTACAGCGAGAACAGATACGGAAGCACCTTGTTCTTCAAAATGTTGAATATCATCTTGCACCTTAGATAAATCATAACCGAGTTCACTCATCCAACGGCTATGACCAAGTTGTACAGATACACCTTGGTAAGCACCTTGCAAACCTTTACCAGGCACATCGCCAAAGCTTTCAAGTTCAACAGCCTTCCCCTTGTAGCCATGATCTTCACCATAATAAACCATAGCCTTAGCAATCGGATGCGATGTGCCGCTTTCAAGGGCCATCATGATGGACATGTTCACACTTTCATCACCACTATAGTTTTTGAAAGCCGTTACATCGAGCACGCCTTGTGTAAGGGTGCCTGTTTTATCCATAACGATAGCATCGAGTTTACCAGCTTTTTCAAGATATTCCGCACTCTTGATGAGAACACCATGTTCTGCGCCAAGGCCAGAACCTACCATGATGGATGTCGGTGTAGCAAGGCCAAGCGCACATGGACAAGCGATTACTAGAACAGCGGTCGCATTAATAAGGGCTACATTGATAGAATCGCCTACAATAAAGTACCAAACGAGACCAGTTAGTACAGCTAGACCAATAACAGTTGGTACAAAGTATTGAGCCACAATATCCGCAATACGTTGAATGCTTGCTTTAGATGTTTGCGCTTCCTCTACGACCTTGATGATTTGAGATAACATCGTGTCGCTACCAATGCGCTTTGCTTCCATTGTGAAAGCACCACTTAAATTGATAGTCGCCCCAATAACCTCAGAGCCCACTTGTTTTTCTACAGGTAAGCTTTCACCTGTAAGCATAGCTTCATCAACGGTAGAGTAACCTTCTGTAATAGTACCGTCTACAGGAATCTTTTCACCAGCGCGCACTTGTAAAACATCGCCAGCCACAACCTTAGAGGTAGGAATATCTACAAATTCACCATCGCGCAATACATGAGCCGTTGCCGGTTGCAAAGCAATTAGTTTTTGAAGCGCTTCAGACGTACGCCCCTTGGCTACCTCTTCTAACAATTTACCTAGAAGAATAAATGTGATAAGCCATGCAGAGGTTTCAAAGTAAATACCATGAGGACCAAGTTCTGGATGGAACTGCCAGTTATAAATACTAAATAGATATGCCACAGTCGTACCCATAACAACGAGGACATCCATCGTAAGAGCTCCATTCTTTACGGCACTCCATGCACTCTTATAGAACATGAGACCCGGGCCAAATTGAGCAATGGTGGCTAATACAAATTCGACCCATACTGGCAACGCTTGAATACCAAAACGATGCAAGGTCATGTTGATCATCATCGGCACCGCCATACAAGCCGCAATAATAAGGCGTGTAATATGTGGTTTTAAATTAACCTTTTCTATTTCTTGTTTCGTTTCATCCGCTTCAGTAGCACCAAAACCAATATTCGTTATGGCATCGATAATTTGTTGTGGTTCTACGGTAGCGCCATCCTTAAACTCTACACTCCCCTTACGGGTTAGTAGGTTAACCTTTACAGAAGCTACGCCATCCACCTTGGATACGACGTTTTCAACACGTTTTACACAGGCTGCACAATGCATGCCCGTAATGTCAAACTCTTGTTTTTTTGTACTCATATATAACTTCCTTCGATACAATTCAAATCAGAGATTCATAAAATATGATAAATACAGTATATTTGTAATATTTATCACATGAACTAATACTCATATATCTACTATTTATAATAACATAGATTCTCCATTCGTCAATATCCTACTAAAACTAGAGGGTTATTCCTTTTCTGTAAGGGAATTAATAATTACGATTGTATCGCTATATATTGTGTAAATAAATATATATATTATTAAACATTATCGCTCATAATCTATACATTACCTTTATAAATAGCTTATAATAAAGTGATGATGATGAATAAATACTATAGTGGTAGAAATAAGAATGGAGGTGAGGAAATGCCAGATACAACTAGCCCTACTGTGGAATTCATATCCATTGCCAAAGAATTCCGCCATGAATATGTAGTGGAGAAATCCAGATTTATCACTACCGTATATCCATGTAGTACCGAAGAAGATGCGCAATCTTTTATCGCCCGTATCAATAAAGAGTTTTGGGATGCTCGGCATAATTGTACGGCCTTCGCATTAGGACCAAAGCAAGAACAACAACGCTCGTCCGATAATGGTGAACCATCGGGCACAGCGGGTAAGCCTATGCTAGAAGTCTTGAAAAAGACAGGTATTACAAATGTAGCCGTCGTGGTAACGCGCTACTTTGGCGGTATAAAACTAGGGGCTGGTGGATTAATCCGAGCATACTCCCACTCCGTTGCTGAAACATTGCGTCTTGCACCAAAGGAATTGCATACCACAAGAACACAATTACAAGCGATTATTGACTATGCACTATATGGCACAATAGAACGCTATCTACAAGATGCCCAACTACATTATGAGGCTACCTTTGGACAAAAAATAGATCTTACGATTTTAGTACCACCTATCGATATAGAACGGATACAAAAAGAGCTCCAAGACATGAGTCATGGAGCTACTACTTGTAATGTATTAGATGCTATCGAAGTGGTATTACCACTAGATTAAGTGTTCAATCAATTCGTACACTAACTAATTAGTTGCCATTATGAACTAAACCAGTAATGCCTTGGTTCATTTCATGACGTTTTTCCGTTGTCAATGGATGTGGCCATACGCGTTCTAATTGTTTTTTACGACTAACACCAGCATTATGTGCTGTCATTAATCTACGTGCTTCCCAATTACGAATTGCTTTACTTAATGTTCTTTTTACTACGCCCATAGTAGTACTCACTTTCCTAGTCAATGCAACTATATCAAAAATATTGATGAGATTATTAAAACAACTTTTTATGTGCTTTTATTCTCTTGATGTGTATAGTATATATGACATTTCTTAAAAGGTAAAATAACTATTCCTTTATTAGTTATAAATTTTAATTATTATGATTTGTGTATTAAAGGGGGATTTTATGGACACATCGTATTATCACAATTTTATAACCCTTGTTCAAACAGGAAACATGACACAAGCTGCAGAAATTCTCCACATTACACAACCGGCTTTGAGTAAGCAGTTAAAGTATTTAGAGGCAGAATTTGGAGCTCAACTCATCAATATTAAACGAGGTCAACGAGGTTCCAATTTACAACTTACCGATGCAGGTAAAATTTTTTATGAAAAAGCACAGCAATTATGTTCTATTGAAGAATCCACGTATAATGCAGTACAACAGTTAAATTCACGTATCGAAGGTACGCTGCGCATCGCTACCTCCGCATCCCGTTCCACCCCCATCGTACAACAATATTTGCCGGCATTCTCCATGAAATATCCATCTGTACACTTTGAGATTTACGAAGGACTCATGACCAATGTCGTAAAACAGCTCATCAGTGGCAGTGCAGAAATTGGAATTGCTAATATCCAAATGGTAGATACTGAAAAATTTGATATTCTCTTAACCCAAGAGGAACATCTATACGCATTGTTTAGACGCGATGTGTTTTGGACTGATCGTGAACACGATACCATCACCTGGGATGATATCAGACAATGCCCTCTCTCCTTATCTGGTGGGTCCGTAAGAATGATTATGCAATCATCCTTAACAGATATGGAACATCTAAATGTGAGCGCTATTACGACTACAAAAACATCGGCTATTGAATGGGCATCATCCGGTCGTACGGTAGCGCTGGTCCCAATGGATGCCAAAGAAATGGTAAATCACCGCAAAATGTCACGCATTAAATTACCTGAATTTTCCGGTGACTACAAAAAAGCATTCATAACCTTAAAAGGTCATGCCCTTTCACCGGTGGCACAACAATTTATAGATTTCTATAAAGCCTACGTATAATACATTTACCAATATTGATACGAAATAATTACATATACACAAAAAAGCAGGAACTGGCATCGCCAATTCCTGCTTTTGTTATAGCTCGACTATGATTGATGTACGGCACCAATAATATCAGTAATACTGTTTAGATTATATCGTTCCACATAATCGCCCATTTCACGAGCAATACGAGAAATAGCGGTTGGATCAACCATCGTAGCGGTACCAACTTGTACGGCCTGAGCACCAGCCATCATAAATTCGATAGCATCAGTGCCACTCATAATACCACCAAGGCCAATAATAGGAATAGTAACCCCTTTATAGACTTGATGAACCATGCGAAGCGCCACAGGTTTTACTGCTGGACCAGATAGACCACCATAAATATTACCTAACAATGGTTTGCGACGGTGAATATCAATAGCCATGCCTAACAATGTATTAATGAGGCTGACCCCATTACCACCACCGGCTTCTACAGCCTTTGCAATTTCCACGATATCTGTTACATTTGGTGAAAGTTTTACAATAACCGGCTTATCAGTTACTTTACGAACCGCTTTAGTTACTTGTTCAACAACCTTTGGGTCTACGCCAAATGCCATGCCTTCACACTCTACATTTGGACATGATACATTGACTTCAAGGCCTGCAATACCATCCACCGATAGTGTTTCTGCCATCCAAGCAAATTCCTCTACTGTACCAGCAGACATATTAGCTAGTAACGGTACATCATATTTCTTAAGTTCTGGCAAAATATCCGTTACAAAATGCTCTGCCCCTGGATTCTCAAGGCCAATGCAGTTCAATACACCAGATGGCGTCTCTGCAATACGAGGGCCAGGATTACCATGACGACCTTTAGGCGTTAATCCTTTCACAGAGATAGCCCCCACCTCATTACTAAGGTCTAGATAACCAGCGTATTCAGGACCATTTCCAAAGGTACCAGATGCAGCGATAATAGGATTTTTCATCTTAATACCACAATAATCAATGGCGAGTTTTGGATTTGGTGTAACGGTGTTATTTAAATCGCGTTCACTCATTAAAAGAACACCTCCTCAGCTGGGAATACAGGACCATCTTTACAAACCTTATAGCGCTTACCACCTACGCCATCACAAGCACAGCCTAAACAACCACCTGTACCACAGCCCATCCGTTCTTCTAAGGACACTTGGCAAGGTACATTGAGCTCTTTAGCCACTTGAGCCACACCTTTCATCATCGGTGTAGGGCCACAAGTCATAACGGAAGTGAATGTATTAGAATTAATTAGTTCAGGCATAATAGCTGTTGGGAACCCCTTTGTTCCTACACTGCCATCATCTGTTGTGATATGAACCTGTACAGCTGTATCCTTGAACAAATCAGCCCAGAAGGTTTCGCTTTCATTTCTAAAGCCCAAGATAACGTGTGCAGACTCGCCATCTTGTAAATGGGACGCAATACAAAGCATCGGTGCAATACCAACGCCACCGCCAACGAGAAGCATATTCTCAGATGTTACAAATGGTTCGCCCAACGGGCCTAAACAATCTAATGTATCACCAGGCACGAGGCGAGTCATAATATCCGTCCCCTTACCTACGACACGGTACAAAAGGGTAATGGTACCCTTTTGTGCATCAAATCCAGCATAGCTAATAGGGCGACGCAATAATGGCGCCGTAGAGTCCGCTACGCGAACATTACAAAACTGCCCTACCTTTGCTTCTGCTGCTTGTTTTGGTGCGTGAATATCCATAATCCACACATCAGAGCCTATTTGCTCATTGCGAACGACTTCGCCCTGTTCTACATATCCACTCATGGTATTACTCCAATTCAAAATCTTGTAATGCTTCTACATTGTAGTTAGCGTCATCTTTACGGTTTGCTACAACGCGCAATACTTCACGAGCTGTATCAAGACTTGTTAAGCATGGTGTACCCATTTCTACAGCGAGACGGCGCAATTGGAAACCTTCACGTTCAGGCCGTTTACCAGCTGTCAATGTATTAAGTACGAGATCCACCTTATCTTGGCGAATGTGGTCAGCACAGTTGTCTTCGCCTTCATGGATTTTATTAACGACCTTGCAATTAACACCATGTTCGATGAAGTATTTGCCTGTACCACCAGTCGCTTCGATGTGATAGCCAAGGTCGATGAAACCTTTTGCAAGTTCACAAGCTTCTGCTTTATCGCGATCTGCTACGGTCATAAGGATTGTACCATCTTCTGGAATACGCATGTTTGCACCATTAATAGCTTTAAACAATGCTTCAGAATAGGTACGACCAATCCCCATAACTTCACCAGTAGATTTCATTTCAGGTCCAAGAGCGATTTCTACAAGGCCCATTTTGGAGAAGGAGAATACCGGTGCTTTTACAGCTACATATGGTTTGTTAGGTACAAGACCAAGTGGCAAGCCTAAATCTTTTAAGCTTTCACCAAGAGCAATTCGAGTTGCACATTCTACCATATTAATACCTGTAACCTTAGAAATAAATGGTACAGTACGGCTAGAACGAGGGTTAACTTCAATTACATTAAGTTCGCCGTCAGCCACGATATATTGAATATTAAGAACGCCCTTAACATTAAGGCCAATTGCAATACGACGTGTATAATCTACGATTTGATCGATAATTTCTTGGCTCAAATGTTGTGCTGGATAAACTGCCATGGAGTCACCGGAGTGAACACCGGCGCGTTCGATTTGTTCCATGATGCCAGGGATACATACATCGGTACCGTCGGAAATAGCATCAACCTCTACCTCCATACCAACCATGTAACGGTCGATAAGAACTGGATGTTCTTTGGATGCTACTACGGCTTCCTTCATATATACATCAAGTTCTTTATCATTATATACGATTTCCATCGCACGACCACCCAATACATAAGAAGGACGAACGATCAATGGATATTTTAAGTTCTTAGCAGCTGCTTGCGCTTCTTCATCAGATGTAACAAGAGCACCTACTGGACGAGGAATACCAAGTTTTGCCAATAATTCATCAAAACGTTCACGGTCTTCTGCCATGTCGATACTATCTACGGATGTACCGAGAATTTTTACACCGCGTTTAGCCAATGGGCCCGCCAAGTTAATAGCTGTTTGACCACCAAATTGAGCAATAACGCCAGCTGGTTTTTCTTTATCAATGATTTCCATAACATCGTCCACTGTTAATGGTTCGAAGTACAAGGAATCAGAAATATCGAAGTCTGTAGACACTGTTTCTGGGTTATTATTGATCATAATGGATTGGTAACCCGCTTTGCGAAGTGCCCAAGAGGAATGCACAGAGCAGTAGTCAAACTCTACACCTTGACCGATACGAATTGGACCGGAACCAAGTACTACAACGGATTTTTCACCTAGTGGTTTAACTTCGTCTTCTTGTGCATAAGCACTATAGTAGTATGGTGTTTTAGATTCGAATTCTGCAGCACATGTATCTACATATTTATAGGTTGGAAGAATATTCCATTCTTTGCGTTTCGCCTTTACGTCTTCTGCTGTTGTATTCGCATAGCGCGCAATAACAGTATCAGGGAAGGAATAACGTTTAGCTAGACGCAATACATCTTGAGTCAAACCATGTTCAGTTAACATTTTTTCTACATTGACGATATTCTTGATTTTTTCAATGAAGAATGTATCGATTTTAGTAATGTAGTGGATTTTTTCTACACTAATCCCCTTGCGAAGTGCTTCAGCCACAACGTAGATACGTTCATCATCTACTAAATGTAACCGTTCAATCAATTGTTCAATGGACTCATGAGCAATTTTCTTAAGCTCAATATGGTCTAAACCGATTTCCAAGGAGCGGATAGCTTTCAATAAAGAACCTTCCAAAGTACGGTCAATAGCCATAACTTCGCCTGTAGCCTTCATTTGAGTGCCCAATGTACGATCCGCCAAATTGAATTTTTCAAATGGCCAACGAGGGAATTTAGTTACCACATAGTCAAGTGTTGGTTCGAAGCACGCTTTTGTTTCACCTGTTACAGCATTAGTAATTTGATCCAACGTCATGCCTACTGCAATTTTTGCAGCCACCTTCGCGATTGGATACCCAGTTGCTTTAGATGCCAATGCAGAGGAACGAGATACACGAGGGTTTACTTCGATAACAATATATTCGTTACTATCTGGATTCAAAGCGTATTGTACGTTACAACCACCTTCGATCTTCAAATAGCGAATGATGTCAACAGATGCGGTACGAAGCATTTGGTATTGAATATCGTTCAATGTTTGGCTTGGTGCCACAACGATGGAGTCACCTGTATGTACACCTACAGGGTCAATATTTTCCATGTTACATACGATGATACAGTTGTCTGCACTATCGCGCATGACTTCGTATTCGATTTCTTTCCAACCTGCAACGGAACGTTCCGCCAAGATTTGGTGAATTGGTGAAAGTTTCAAACCACGGCGTGTGATTTCATACATTTCATCTTCGTTATGCGCAATACCGCCACCAGTACCGCCCAATGTATAAGCAGGACGGATGATGATAGGATAGCCGATGCGATTTGCAAAGGCTACGGCTTCTTCAAGGTCATTGAAGATGTCGGATTCAGGAACTGGTTGATTGATTTCCTTCATCGCTTCCTTGAATAGTTCGCGGTCTTCTGCATGTTTAATAGCTTCTAATGTCGTACCAAGCAACTTAACGCCATACTCTTCGAGTACACCTGCTTCTGATAATTGAACGGCCATATTTAGACCTACTTGGCCACCCAATGTTGCCAATAAGCCCCAAGGGCGTTCTTTTTTAATAACTTCCGTTACGAATTCAAGGCTAATAGGTTCTACATATACACGGTCTGCAATATCTGTATCTGTCATGATTGTTGCAGGGTTAGAGTTAACCAATACTACCTTATAGCCTTCTTCACGAAGGGAACGGCACGCTTGTGTACCAGCATAGTCGAATTCTGCTGCTTGGCCGATAATAATTGGACCAGAACCAATTACGAGTACTTTTTTTGCTTCTGTGGTCATATTATTTTCCCTTTCTCATCATATCTTCAAATTCATCAAACAAATATAGGTTATCAGTAGGTCCAGGGGACGCTTCTGGATGGTATTGTACGGAGAAGATTGGCAATTCTTTGTGGCGCATACCTTCTACAGTACCATCATTCACACTGCGATGTGTGATTTCAATATAATCAGGCAAAGAAGAATCATCTACAGCAAAGCCATGATTTTGAGATGTAATATATACACGGCCTGTACGAAGATCTTGTACAGGGTGGTTAGAACCACGGTGACCAAATTTAAGTTTGAATGTAGTGCCGCCGTATGCTTGTGCCAATACTTGGTGACCCATGCAGATACCAAAGATTGGTTTCTTACCAAACATTTTCTTCACTTCTTCTACTGCATAACCTAGATCTTGAGGATCTCCAGGGCCATTGGACAAGAAAATGCCATCAGGATTAACAGCGAGTACGTCTTCTGCTTTAGAATCTGCTGGGAATACAGTTAAACGGAAACCAGCAAGCTCTAAGGATCGAAGAATATTTTCTTTTACACCATAATCCATTACAGCTACATGGAATTCTGCATTTTTATCGCCACGCATGCCTTGCCATTTTGTAGTGACGCGCATAACTTGGTCTGTAGGCAAATCTTGTTTAAATAATTTTTGAATATCTTCCATCGGATAATCAGCACGCACAAGTACGCCTTTCATAACACCATGGTTACGAATAGTACGCGTAATAGCACGCGTATCTACATCATAGAGGCAAGGAATGCCATGCAAACGTAAATATTCGCTGAACAAACCTTCATTTTGCCAATTGGATGGGAAATCACATAGTTCACCTACGATAAAGCCTTTACAGTATGGTTTAGGACCTTGTGTAATAGCATTTAATGTGCCATAGTTACCAACTAATGGATATGTTAATGTAATAATTTGATCCGCATAGGATGGGTCAGTCAAAATTTCTTGATACCCAGTCATGCCCGTGTTGAACACGACTTCGCCCACTGTAGGAGCGCCGCCTAATAGGGAACCTTCAAATACGGAACCATCTTCCAGAACTAATTTGCCTTTCATTATAGGACCACGCCCTCCTTCATAACGATGTTACCGTCTACAACGGTAAGTTTTGCTTTACCAGTCACAATCATGCCATCAAATGGGCTGACTTTACCTTTTGTATAGAATTTATTTCTATCTACAGTCCATTGTTCTGTAGTAGAGAATACTGTAATATCCGCTGGTTTACCAACTTCCAAAACACCTGCATCTAGATGCATCAATTCAGCTGGACGTGTACTCATGTAGTACACCACTTGGTCGATACTAAGTTTATCTGGGCCATAGGCATTAGTAATAACGCCAGCCAAAGATGTTTCAAGCCCGCTAAAACCATTTGGAGCGCAGCAGAATTCGTGGTCTTTTTCTTCGAATGCATGTGGTGCATGGTCAGTGATAATAGCATCAATGGTGCCATCTTTTAAACCTTCTAGCAATGCTTGACGATGATCTTCAGAACGAATTGGCGGTGCCATTTTGAAAGCCGGATTATATTCGCGCAAATATTCATCAGTAAAGGATAGATGTTGGCTTGTTACCTCACAAGTTACATTAACCCCTTTAGCCTTTGCACGGCGTACCATATCCACCGTATTTTTACTACTTACGTGAGCGATATGGATATGACCACCTGTCATTTCCGCTAGTAAAATATCGCGAGCTACGGCCAAATCTTCAGCTACAGCTGGACGACCGATAACGCCCATTTCATAAGATACGAAACCTTCATGCATATGACCATTTTTAGTCAAGCTAATATCTTCTGCATGGTCGATAACCATTTTATTGAACATGGATGAATATTCCAACGCACGACGCATGAAAGCAGCACTTTCTACATAGTGTCCATCATCAGAATACGCTACAACACCAGCCTCAGCCATATCGCCTAATTCAGCAAGTTCTTTACCTTCAAGGTTCTTGGATACAGCACCGATGAATTCTACTTTTACGACACCAGTAAGTTCAGCTTGTTTTTTCAAACCTCGTACAAGAGCCGCATTATCTACTACTGGTGTTGTATTCGCCATAGTCACGACGCGTGTAAAACCACCAGCAGCTGCCGCTTGTGTACCAGAATGGAAATCTTCTTTTGCTTCTTGGCCTGGTTCGCGCAAATGTGTATGAATATCGATAAGACCTGGTGCTACAATAAGTCCTGTTGCATCATATACTTCAGCACCATCTGCACTTAAATTTTGACCGATGGCTGCAATTTTACCATCTTTCACGAGAACGTCTGCTACTTCATGTTGTTGTTTTGCCGGATTGACTACCGTACCATTTTTAATAAGCAAGCTCACTACCGTCACCTCCATGAATTGTTAAGTACAATACAGCCATACGAACGGATACACCATTGCGTACTTGTTCTTGAATTACGGATTGATCCCAGTAGGCTACATCTGGGGAAATTTCAAGGCCACGGTTCATTGGGCCTGGATGCATAACCATAACATCATCTTTTGCTAGGCTTAATACATCTTTATTAATACCAAAGATACGCGCATATTCGCGATTTGTTGGATATAGAGCGGAGTGAATGCGTTCTAATTGAATACGAAGTACATTGACAACGTCTGCATCTTTTACAGCTTTACGCACATCGTGATGAATGGTAACACCCATTTTTTCAAGCTCAGGATAGAGCATAGTACGAGGACCTGCCAAGTGAACGTCGGCCCCCATTTTAGTAAGACCGTAAACATCGGAGCGAGCTACACGGCTATGCATAATATCGCCTACGATAACGACTTTTTTACCTTCTAATGAACCTTTGCGTTCAATGATGGAGAACATATCGAGCAATGCTTGTGTTGGATGTTCATGGGCACCATCGCCAGCATTGATAATGATAGGATCAACGGCTTTTGTTGCATAAAGAGGAGCCCCTTCTGCACTGCTGCGCATTACGATGGCATCCGTCCCCATATAGGACAATGTTAATAATGTATCGCGGAAGCTTTCACCCTTACCCATAGAGGAACCACTTGGTGTAATATTGATTACATCTGCCCCTAAATATTTACCTGCTAGTTCAAAAGAACTACGCGTACGTGTACTAGGTTCCATGAATAGATTGATAATCGCCTTACCTTTCAAATAAGGGATTTTTTTGTCATCAGACAAAACAACCTTCTTCATCTTTTTCGCTACATCTAGAATCAATTTAATCTCTTCTGGTGTAGCATGTTGTAACCCTAACAAATGTTTGCCATGCAAGCTCACTTGTCCCATGATTGCCTCCTAACCGTATAACAAAAAAGACCTCTTGCCCCAGGGCAAAAGGTCGAATAGTTTGCACAAAGAAGCCCTTGAGGGCGCTTCAACTATATGTCCTTTTTTAGCCTCTCTGGACCAATTTAAAAGGGATTTTGTAATGCTACAGTATCTCGTACTGTATATTGCACTTATCTCTATTCATTGTACTGAAATTACCTGTGAAAGTCAATGTAATTCTCATGAAGAAACACAAATCGGATGCCTTAACAGGCATCCGATTTAATATGTAAATCCACCGATTCGTTTACTGTTGTTTTCTTGTCAACTGATCAATAGATACCGCATTTTGTGTAGTATCTTCATCTTGATCGGCAGATGTATTAACATCATCTAACTCGGCAAAGCTACGACGTTTACCACCTTGTGCTGCAATACGCGCTGCTTCACGTTCTTCGGCTAATTTTTGACGTGCAATTTCTGCATTTCGCTTAGCGATAATTTGTCGTTGTGCAGCTAAGCGGATTTCTTCAGCCCGTTGAGCTGCTTTTTTCTGAGCTTCCCGTTGAATATCAGCACGACGGCGTGCCTCTTTGGCTTGTTCTTGAGCAATTTCGTATTCACGGTACCGTTTTTCTGCCAATTGGCGAGCTTCTTCGGCTTTTCTAGCCGCTTCTGCTTGTTCCTTCGCAATCCGTTCACGCTCTGCTTTACGTGCCGCTTCTGCAGCGCGATTTTCTTCGCGGATGCGAGCTTCCTCAGCTTGTCGAGCGGCTTCCGCAATACGTTCTGCTTCCGCAATTCTTGCAGCCTCTGCCTTACGAGCCTCTTCGGCATGGCGTGCTTCTTCGGTTTTACGCGCTTCTTCGGCCCGTTTTGCTTCCTCTGCAATACGACGTTCTTCGGCTTTATGCGCTTCTTCTTGAGCTTTTGCAATAGCTGCTAGGCGCTCTTCCTCAGCTTTACGAGCAGCTTCTTGTCGAGCCATTTCGGCCTTGCGCAATGCTTCCTGACGAGCTTCTTCGGCTTTTCTAGCCTCTTCAGCGCGTTTTGCTTCGGCTGCAATTCGATCAGCCTCTGCTTTGGCTTCTGCAACCTTGCGTTTTTCCTCGGCCTGACGAGCCGCCTCTTGACGTGCCGCTTCTGCTTTTCTAGCCGCTTCTTGGCGTTCTGCTTCGTTTTTAGCCGCTTGTTCTGCCGCTTTGTGTTCTGCCTCTATGCGTGCAGCCTCAGCTCGTTGTTCAGCCAAAATGCGTTCTTCTTCAGCCTTACGCTGCGCTTCTAAACGTTGTGCTTCTAATTTTGCTGCATATTCACGAGCTTTTTGCTCGGCTGCTTCTCGAGCAGCTTGCTCACGTTCTGCTTTTTCACGAGCTGCTTGTTCGGCTGCGATGCGTGCTGCCTCTGATTTTTGAGCATCAGCCTTGGCTTTTTGTTCGGCTGCAATACGAGCCACTTCAGCCTTAGCCGCATCATCTTTCGCCTTTTGCTCTGCTGCAATGCGTGCTGCTTCCGCTTTTTGGGCATCAGCCTTAGCTTTTTGTTCAGCCAATTGTCGATCAGCTTCCGCTTTAGCACGTGCTCGTTCAGCAGCTGCATCGGCTTTTGCCTTGAGTTTAGCTTGTTCCTCTGCATCTCGTTTATCAAGCTCAGCCTGTCTATCTTGAGCTGCTTTATGAGCAGCAGCTGCCTTTTCAGCCGCTAATTTAGCTGCCTCTGCTAATTGATGAGCTTGTTCTTCTTTTTGAGTCTTCGCTGCTACATATTTTTCTTCAATAGCCACCTTCTTAGCTGCTTCGGCTGCTTCTTTTTGCGCCTCTGCTTCTAATGCACGCTGACCAGCTTCATTAGTGGCCAATACGCGCGCATATTGAGGGTTTGCTAACGCTTCTGGAATCAGTAAAAAACGAACTGGTAAATTCGAAGCACCAGCCGGCATGAAATCGATGGTCAACGTATCGCCACCGTAATAGTTCCCCATGTATCGAGAATCTAATACAGTATTATGACCTAATGCCATCAGTCCGTCGTCACCACCGATATGATAGGTCATGCTTTCACTAGGTGCCTTCTGCCAACGACGTTGTGCTTTCACAGTAAAAGAACCCGAATAACCGCCGCCTAATGGATTGAAATAGAGGCGGAAAGGATCCTCGCCGCTTGTAGGAATTTTAACGGTATAAGAAATACCATAGTTCCCTGCGTCCTTAACATAGGCTTTATTATCGAGCTCATCCACGCCCTCTACAAAACGGTCTTCTCTATCATTGCCCAGTTCCACATAGGCACCACCTAATGTGGTGTTATATTCTTTTGTTACTGCCATTTCGCGCTCAGCACCGGTGAAAGTACCACGCAATCGCACATGGTCTATAGGCAAATTATTCACCCAATACGAGGACTCAATAGAGTTCAGATTCATAGGAATCATCATAACCCGTGCAAATACAGGAGCACTTGTTTGCAAATCTACGATGCCTGTAAATAAAGCATCTTTAGGTATTGGGGAATGTTCTAAATCGGTAAATACGAGTTGACGACTTTTGGGAGGCATCACAAAGGAATACAATGGTTTATCCGTCAATGGTTGCTCTAATTCCTTTCGTGATAAATCACGGCCCGCCGCAAAATAATCTGATGTAGCGATGGATTTTAGTTCACGGAACACGGCAATGCCATTTGGTTCATTACCTGTATTCTCCAAGATAATGGCAATCTTATGAGGTTCAGCCATTTCATTTACATGGTAAAAATAGATACGCCCTTTCCCATTAATGCTACCGGCACTTAAAACGCCGCCTACGGGACCTACATATTCAGGACTATCAGATAATAGCAATGTATCCTTCTGCGCTTGTAATTCCGCTGGTAATGGAGTAAACGAAAAATATCCTATGGAGTTCAAATCAATATCGCTTGCTGCATGACCTGTTAATGCTCCCATAACTGCTAACATCGTCGCTAGCTTATATGTTTTCTTAAATAACATAATATTAAACCTCTTCCAGCCCCATAGGATCATATGTAAGGGCTAATGCTTCTAACTTTTTCAAACGATGTCCAATACCAGATTTAGATAAGGTACCATTCATCATTTCTTCTAATTCTTTTAAACTTGCTTCCGGATTATTCCAGCGCAATCTAGCTACAATTTTCAATTTATCCGGCAATGCATCAATACCTATATGCTCATCCAATATACGGATGGCTTTTACTTGACGTACCGCTGCATCTACGGTTTTTTGTAAATTTGCAGTCTCACAATTTACCTGTCGATTGATCTGATTGCGAACGGTCTTCATGATGCGTACATTTTCAAATTCCATCAATGCCGATTGAGCACCCATGACCTGTAAACAATTTGTTACCGCATCGCCTTCTTTAAGATATACCACATATTCTTCTTTACGCTCTGTCAGACCTGCATGAATGTGAAATAATTTCAATACATATACAATTTCTCGTGCAAAAGCTTCGTTGCCCGTCATAAACTCAAGATGGTAATCACTTTGTGGTTTATTAACGGATCCGCCCCCTAAAAAAGCGCCGCGCAAGAAGGCGCGTCGCGCCTCCATTGAGTGTAACCACTTTCGCGGCAACTGTTCGGTGACAGGCCACAGTGCCAAATCTTCTAAGGCTTGACGCCCCTCTTGAGATGGATCCACCGTTAATGTATACATATTCTTTTTCCGCAAATTTAAACCTTGGCGCACCATAACATGGGTCGGCAATTCGTATTGTTTTTTAAGTATGCCTAGCAAACGTCTAGCCACCGCATTATTAGCAGTGGCTAGTCGTATACCGATAGCTCCCCTCATACCGAGCAATAAGGAACCACCCATGCGCAATAAGCAGGATGCTTCAATCTTCATGGCCACATCGGTATCCGTTTCAGGCTCATAGGCACATAATTCATTTTTTACATCTTCTGCAAAAGACATAGGTTTTCCTTTCTAATGATCCGCACGGCGTAAATAATATTCTAATACCCGTGGTTCCATATCTGATTTCATAGCATATATGATATCCATAAGGACCTTACCTAAACGTTCTGGGTCATGAATAGCCGGTTTTTCTTGGCTAATGAGCGTTGCTCTAACCGTGCGAATCCCCATGTCTTGTAAACGTTTAGAATCGATGGCCACAGGTTCTGAACCAACTGCGCTATACTGTTCTACCATTTGAATTGGCAAAGGTCCATCATTGGCGAGAACCGTATCGATGATGCCTCCCCCACTATGGTCGATGATAGCTTGTACGTGATCAGCCAATGTGTAGCCTGACGTTTCACCAGGTTGTGTCATTACATTTGCAATATAAATTTTATTGGCCTTACTAGCGCGCACATGGTCCGCGATTTTGTCGGTCAATAAATTAGGAATGATACTCGTATAGAGACTACCAGGCCCTAATATGATAACATCCGCTTCATCTATGGCGCGCAATGCAGCGCCTTCTGGTTTTGGATGTTCAGGACTACTAAATACGCGTTTAATCTTCTTTCCTGAGTGTGGAATATTACTTTCACCATCCACAATTGTGCCATCAATGAGTTCAGCGCTGAGTTGAATAAATTCTGTAGACGACGGAATGACACGACCGCGGACACGCAATAATTTACTAGCCGCTTCGAGGGCCTCCTCTATATCGCCATCATAAACCTGTGCCAACGCCGTAATAAAGAGATTCCCAAAGCTATGACCAGAGAGCTCATTGTTCCCTTCAAAACGATAGCGGAAAAGATTTTCCATAACCCCTTCTTGTTCTGCAAGAGCTATGAGACAGTTGCGTAAATCGCCAGGTGCAATCATTTTAAAATCTTCTCGCAAGCGACCAGAAGAACCGCCATCATCGGCAACCGTAACGATAGCCGATAAATTAGATGTGTGAGCTTTCAAACCACGCAATAAATTGGATAAGCCCGTACCACCACCAATAACGACGATTTTAGGGCCTTTATCAAGTCGGATATTTTGAAAGATAATATCAGATACCTTGCTAGATGGATCTGGTAAAACAGCACGGATAATGGTTTTAATAACCTTGCTCGTACCAACTAAAATTAAAATAGCCGATATACCAATAAGAACTGCGCCCACTAAAATCAATACATTGTAATTATAATATCCCGTTAAGGAATAGGAATAGGCAAGAACAATATCCTCTATATACGATAACCATTGATAGTTAAACAATAGTGAAATGCCTATGATTAATAAGCCTACTCCTAAGCTATAGAGAGCAAGCCAACGTTTTATATTAAGGCCCGGAATTAACCACCGGAACCAACGTTTTCGTAACATATAATCCCCTTTTAATCCCCTAGATCTGCTTGATGTGGATTAAAATCTTCTTCCACATTATTCTTCATCATATCCCGATGTTCCACCGTGACACGATAACCTTTTTCTAATAAATGAGCATACAAAGCCTCTGCCATGGCAACAGAGCGGTGCATACCGCCTGTACAGCCAACGGCTACAATAAATTGAGCTTTCCCTTCCTTCTCATAATTAGGCACAAGGAAATCCATGGTATTAAAATAGTGTGTTTTAAATTCATCCGTTACATCAAAGGAGTGAATATAGTCGTTAACAACCTGTACACGCCCCGTTTTATGACGATATTCTGGAATATAGAACGGATTTGGCAAGAAACGAACATCCCAAATCATATCTGCATCCAATGGCAAGCCGTATTTAAAGCCAAAGCTGACAACAGTTACGGACATGCCGTGTTTATCTGCCACTTGAGTAAAGCGTTTTTTCAAGTATTCCTTTAAGGATGCGGTTTTCATATCCGTTGTATCGATAATATAATCCGCTTTATGGCGCACAGAATCTAGAATCTGCCGTTCTTTTCTTAGGCCTGTTGTAATACGACCACTTGGTGCGAGCGGGTGACTACGGCGAGACTCTTTATAACGACGAATCAAGGTTTCATCACTAGCATCCATGAACACGATTTCATAATCTACCTTCATCTCATTCAAGGTCTCTAACGAAGCAGACAAAGCCTCAAAAAACTCTCCGCCACGAATATCGACAACGAGGGCCACACGATTGGTGCGGACCCCACCTTGGCGACAAATTTCACTCAGTTTTGGAATTAATACAGGCGGAATATTATCTACACAAAGGTAGCCCATATCTTCTAAAGCCTGTAATACCTGTGTTTTCCCAGCACCAGACATGCCGGTTACGATTAATAAACGAAATGCTTCCATACCTTACTCCATTATAATAAATGTTCTTCAATCCAATGAGCTACGCCGTCTTCATTATGATGCCCACATACCTCATGAGTCACCGATTTTACATGATCTACCGCATTTTCAACAGCTACCGCATACCCCGTTTTAGATAACATAGATATATCGTTCTCTGCATTGCCAAATGAAATGATATGTTCTAAACCAATTCCATATTGCTGTGCTAACTGCTCTAACGCATCGCCCTTGGATACATGAGGTGCAATGATTTCTAAAAAATCCTTTTGGCTCCGCACTAACGTAGCCGTATCACCTACAATGGGCGTCAATGTATCAATGATAGAATCTATGTTTTTAACAGTATCTATAGCAATTAATTTATTCGGCTCTTGTGAAAGTTCATACAACGAATCGCCTAAAAATTCAGCTTTAGCTCCTGTTTGACATTCATATAAATCCGATTGCCAATCCTGGTGATGACACAATAGATGATCATCTACATAAGATTGAATATGCCAACCATATTGACTTGCTATTTTCCAAATGCGTTGTACCGTATCTAATGGCACAGTCCGTTCAAATAGCTTACGACCTGATTCTAATTCTTGAATGAGACCTCCAGAAAATAATATCATCGGCACATTACCAAGCTGCAATGACATACCAACAGGCTTTGCCGTTTGGTACATGCGGCCCGTTGCAATAGTGATACGAATGCTTTTATCTTGCAAGCGATGCAATACATGCTTAGTATACTCTGATACCGTATTATCACTACGCAACAAGGTTTCATCACAATCGATAGCTACCATCTGAATATGTGAAAAAGAAGGATTCATCGGCAGACCTCCTTATATAATTACTGTATTTATCTATTATACCATTTATAAGGGGTACAAAAAAAGAGACTCCCGAAGGAGTCCCTTTTATATTTGTAACTATCAAATTAGAATTTGTAGTTAAGTTCTGCACGGTAGAAGTCAGCTTTGTCAGTTTTTGCGCTATCAGCTGTTTTCCAGTCGAAGCCGTAGTATGCGGATAAACCAACATTTGGTTGTAATGCATAATCAACGGAAGCCATCCAACCTTTAGCGTTTTGGATGTATTTGTGGTTCCAAGTGGAATCGAATACAGGTGCATTTTCTTTAGCGTTGAAGTATTGACCTTTAACGTCCCAAGAACCTTTTTTAGCGATGCTGTAGTCGCCATAACCAACGCCTGCAGTCCAAGCTGTGGAGTCTTTAACGTTAGAAGCTTTTACCCATTCGCCACCAACCCAAACTTTGTCGAAGTTAGTGTTAGCATTGAAGCCGTATACATTTTTAAAAGTATTGTAGCTTTGAACGCCATCACCATTATCAGCACCAAGTGCTTTATGGTCATTAAAACGAGCGTAGAAACCGCCTACATCAGCGTGTTTACCTACTTTACCGTTTAAGCCTAAGTATACTACTTCTGCGTTACCATCTTTATTTACAGCACTTGCTACTGGAGCTGCAGCAGTACCAGAGTTGTATTTCACATTAGCGGAAGTCAAGTAACCATAAGCAGCTTGGAAAGCAATTTTATCGTTACCAGCGTTGAATTGAGCACCATCGAATGTGGAGTCATAAGCTAAGCCAGCACCGAATGTTTGACCGAAACGACCAGCTTTAGCGGATACGCGTTCGCCAAATTTGTGGTTTACATATGCACGGTCCATGGAAACTGCAGTGGAACCATTTGCATCACCGAAGTTATAACCAGCTTTAATACGAGCTACTGCATCAGTACGATCATTTACTTTTGCATTAAATTGGATACGAGCACGGCCATCAGTATTGGAGGAAGCATGTTCTTGGTCTTCCCATTTTACACGCATATCGCCAGTTACTTTTACGTTACCAACGCGGTCTTCCAAACGAGCTACACGAACGCCCAAGTTGTTCAATTCGTTGGAGAATTCATCAGCCAAACGGTTGATCATAGCTTGTTGTTCAGCGTTAGCGCGGTCTTGGTTAGCCATAGCTTTAGCTACCATTTGAGCCATTTCGTAACGAGTGATATCGTTTTGGCCTTTGAAAGTGCCATCTGGATAACCGTTAACGATACCAGCAGCTGCTAATTGAGAAACTGCTTGGTATGCCCAAGAATCAGGAGTTACATCGGAGAATGGGTTAGCTGCGAATGCAGTAGTTACACCCAAAACTGCTGTTGCTGCAAAGATTGCTGCGAATTGTTTTTTCATAGTTGAATTCCTTCTTTCTGAAAAATAAGAATAAAATTGTTTTCACAAGTTGCGATTCACAATTCATTCTAATTTCAAGATTTAGAATTCTCTTGGGAGTGTCCACGTTTCCTCACCATAATTCTTCATCGAGATTTCAGTATGTTTTGCTTACCGCCTCTTGTTGCCATGATATTAGCACGAAGAAATTTTGATGTAAACCCTTTTTTCTCATTTACGTTCTCATTTTAAAAAATTTATTTTTTGAAATCTTGGAAAAGTTAGATTTTATCTAAATTTTTTACAACTCAAAAAAATCAAAATTTTATACAAATTTATCCATTTTTTCTTATAATGATATTTATTCTCATCATTATTATTAAATTATACTTATTAAATACATTTTAATTATTTCTATTCATTAATATGCCTTCATGTTTGAGTCATTTTATACTCATACTACATATTGCATGTAACCATTTTCACATACAAAAAGGAGCCCTCTAAGGAGGGCTCCTTTATATATACTATTATATGTTATTAAGAGATGGTTTTCATAATAGTGTTATTTGATTATCAATTAGAATTTGTAGTTAAGTTCTGCACGATAGAAATCGGATAAGTCTTTACCGCTTTGGTCTTTAGAGTTGAAACCATAACCAGCGCTTAAGCCTACGTTATCTTGTACAGCGTAATCAACTGTTGCTACATAACCTTTATAACCGTTATTTGTGTTAGTTAAGTCATATGCTTGATCCCAAGTGGAGCTTACGATTGGTGCATTAGCTTTTTGGTTGAAGTATTGACCTTTCACATCCCAAGTACCTTTCTTCGCGATGTCGTAGTTACCATAACCTACACCAGCTGTCCAAGCTTGAGAATTAGCTACGTCAGAAGCTTTCAACCATTCACCACCAACCCATACTTTATCTTTGCGGAAGTCCGCATTGAAGCCGTATACGTTTTGATGGTCATTTGGAGTTGCTACACCATTATGTTTTAAATTGCCGCTAGACAATCTGGAGTAGAAACCACCAACGGAGGATTCTTGACCGATTTTGCCTTTAACACCTACATAAGATACAGATGGATTATCAGATTTAGCATTGCCTTCTGCAGCGCCTTCCATCATGTAACCATAAGCACCTTGTACTTGGATTTTATCGTTACCAACGTTCAATTGAGCACCGTCGAATGTATCATCGTACATTAAACCACCACCAATTGTTTGATTGAAGCGACCAGCCTTAGCGGATACGTTTTGACCAAATCTGTGATCTACATATGCACGGTCAATTTTAGCAGTTGTACCATTGGAAGCATCACCGAATTCATAACCACCTTTAACACGAACTACTGCATCAGTTTTATCATTTACTTTTGCATTGAATTGAACGCGAGCACGGCCATCAGTTAAGGATTTGCTACCATCTTTGTAAACGCCTTTGTCTTCAGAGCCTTGATAACGGATACGAGCATCACCAGTAACTTTTACATTACCTACACGGTCTTCCAATTTGGAAACGCGTACGCCCAAGTTGTTCAATTCATTGGAAAATTCATCTGCCAAACGATTAATCATTGCTTGTTGTTCTGCATTAGCTTTATCTTGGTTAGCCATTGCTTTAGCTACCATTTGAGCCATTTCGTAACGAGTGATATCGTTTTGACCTTTGAAAGTACCATCTGGGTAACCATTAACGATGCCAGCTGCTGCTAATTGAGATACAGCTTGGTATGCCCAAGAATCAGGAGTTACATCGGAGAATGGGTTAGCTGCGAATGCGCTTGTTACACCTAAAAGAGCTGTTGCTGCAAATACTGCTGCGAATTGTTTTTTCATAATAGATTCCTTCTTTCTGATATAGTCTTTTTGACTAACAAATTTAGAAAAAAATATATATTATCAGAAGACTGTACATCTAGTTATGATCTATATAAGAACATCCTGATGAGTATCCACGTTTCCTCTTCTTCTGTTCTTGTATATCACCACAACTTGGTGTGTTGTCTTTCTGTGATGTCAATATACATCCGGTCAACAAATTTGTAAAGCATTTTATACAATTAAATATGATGAAATTTCTTTCATGAAATAATTTTATACAATAAAACCAGTATTTATCTGCATTTATCAAAATTAAATTTTGTAAAATTTCATTTTATTTACGTATAAAATAATGTATTTTAACCTATCATACTTCCTTAATTAATATGTAAAACTTATAAACTTCATTCAAATTAATTAGTTTTAATAAAAAATAAGACCTATCATCTCTGATAGATCTTATTTCATAAGCATTAATTAGAATTTAAATAACAAGTCTGCACGATAGTAATCATTTACCTTATGGCCTTCTTGTGTTTTAGCATGGAAGCCATAATATGTTGTAATGCCTACATTCTTTTCTGGTGCATAAGACGCACTAAGCTGCCATGCTTTATAGCCTTCATAGCGAGATTTACCATACAAGTCATTACCTTCATATTTTTGTGTCTTGAATACAGGCGCATTCTTTTCTTGGTTGTAGTAATCAAGCGCTACACGCCAGGAGTTTTTCTTAGTGATTTTGTAGTCGCCCCATTTTACGCCGACATTCCAAACATCACTATTGCTAAGACCTGTTGCGGTCACCCATTCAGCATTAGTTGCGAATTTGCCACTATTGTATTGTGCATTAAAACCATATACATTGTTAAAATCATTAGTAGTTTTGCCATTACCCATTTTAACATTAGTAGTACCTACATGAGCAAACATACCACCTACATTTAAGTGTTTATTTACTGGTGCACTAAGGTTAATAAGCGCCATTTCAGTATTATTATCTTTAGAGGCCTTACTAAATCGACCTACTGTTGGGTAACCATAAGCGGCATTTACTTTTACCTTTCCAACTTGTGTTGTATACCCAATACCATCAAAGTTACTGGAATAAATTAAACCATCACCAAAGCTTTGTGTATAGCGACCAATATCTACCATATGATTCTTGCCAAATTTGTGCTCTACATAAGCTAGATCAAAAGACATAGTATGATCTTTTGCTGCATCACCAAGTTCAATAGATCCTGTCGTTAATCGCGCTTTCACAGATGTATTCTTATTAACTTTAGCATCCATATTCAAACGTACACGAGCTGCAAATTTACCTTCCGAATCTAGATTATCAATGCCTTCCTTTTCAACATAGTTAATACGAGCATCCCCAGTAAACTTAACATTCCCTACACGGTCCTCTAAGGCGGCTACGCGTACACCCAAATTAGACAATTCATTAGAGAATTCATCAGCTAAGCGATTAATCATCGCTTGTTGCTCTGCATTAGCACGATCTTGGTTTGCCATCGCTTTACCAACCATTTGAGCCATTTCAAAACGGGTAATATCCTTTTGGCCTTTAAACGTACCATCTGGATATCCATTAATGATGCCAGCACTAGCTAATTGCGATACGGATTGATAGGCCCAGCTATCAGGTGTTACATCAGAAAAAGGATTGGCAGCAAAGGCTGTCGTTACGCCTACAACAGATAATGCGGCAACTGCTAAAGATAGATTTTTCTTATTCATCATCTAAACCTCTCAATAAAAAATTCACATAACATAAAAATAATATCAGTTTTCAATATCATTGTAAATGATATTGATTATACAAATCATTCATCGTTATATGTATAAAAGAGATAGATTGCAAGCAATATAGTACTTCATATAATATATAAAAAAGAACGTACATTACAATTTAGTAATATACGTTCTCATATAAAGCATTATAGTATTGAGCTGTAACACGTAAGACCTTAGATTTCTATATATTTTATTATCTGTTATAGGGCATATTCTACAAAACCTAGTACATGATCTACAGGTACAGGTCCGATAAAGCGACTATCACTCGAGTGATTTCGATTATCCCCCATTACAAAAACATGTCCTTCAGGTACTACAACAGGTGTAGAACGGCTATAGTTCATTGTTGGATCTTTTGTATAAGGTTCTTGTAACTCTTCTCCATTACGCCATACGTGACCATCTTTAAACTCCAATGTATCACCAGGTCTACCAATCACGCGTTTTACCCACACATCATTTGTTTGAGCAGATTTATCGATAACACTAACATAGTTCATCAATGGTTCTTTCACATCATCCGTCCATGTACGTTCACGGTTCACTCGACTATCAATGATAACGATTTGACCATAATCAGGTACGTCACGCATAATATGTTGCCACTTGGTAACGATTAAATATTGACCATTATGTAACGTATCCTCCATGGATTCACCGGATACCCGTGTTGGTTGTACGATAAAAATATGAATGACCATTGCAATAACTAGCGCCAATACAATGGCATAAATCCAATCTAATGTTTCTTTTACAAATTTATTATTCATTAGAGCCCCCTTAATGTCCACTCTTAGTAAAACGTCCACCAAATACATCGTGTACATCTTGAATGGTTATAAATGCTGATGGATCCACTTCATATACAGCATCCTTCAAACGCGTAATCTCTAAACGAGTTACAACTGAATACAATGCATGCTTAGGTGTTTTCAAATAACCACCTTCACCATATAATATGGTAACGCCTCGATTTAGTTTTGCATTTAATGTATCCGCAATTTTCTCTGAATTCTCTGCATCAGTAATAATCATAACCCCCTTTGATTCCTCAAGGCCTGTAATTGTAATATCGATCATTTTATAGGCGATAAAATAGGCTACTAAGGAATACATAGCACTATCCCAACTATATACAAATCCGGCAGCCCCTAAGATGACTAAATTCATGGCCATTACAATCTCGCCTACAGAAAATGTAGTTCGTTTATCAAAAATAATAGCTACGATTTCCGACCCATCTAAGCAGCCCCCATTACGTATAATAAGGCCTACGCCAATACCAAGTATGATACCACCAAAAATGGCACCTAAAAAAGGATTGGTTGTAATCGGAGTAAATTCATGGGCAAAGGATGAAAATATGGCCATCCAAACGATAGAAAACAATGTAGATATGGTGAATACCTTGCCATTAATGCGATAACCAATATACAAGAATGGAATATTAATTAATACTACAAATATACTAAACGATATCCCCGTAAGTTCAGCTGTCATCAAAGATATACCAACAACGCCACCATCGATGATATTATTTGGCACTAAAAATAGATCTAGGCCCACCGTATAAATCAGGGCCCCTATAATCATCCAAATACATCGCAGTAGTATACTGGACCAATGCATCTTTTTTATCACATTACTCATGTGTATCTCCTTCATTATATAATTTTTTAATTGCCGCTAAACGTTTAGCTTCTAAATCCTCTTCTACTTTACAGTCTTGAAGTTTATTATAATCCTCTTCCTTCAATTGTTTAGTATATCGCTTACCAATGACATAGGCTGTTAAGTCATCTACTGGTTCAGGTGGAAATTGCATGCCTTTTGGTACGAATCTACGCCAACCGGTAGGCGGATTATATTGCCAATACAATTTTCGAGCCTCTTCAGTACTATGTGATTCATCGATCAAACTCGTCGTAATTTTATGATTGCGCCCAATTTGTTGTATAGATGGATACAAATGCTTATGATTGGTACCATTACCACATACGATATGATGTATACCAAGATAAGTACTTAATATACTTTCAAAGGAACTATTAAATGTCTTAGTTTCTACAATGGTTCGATATATTAGCTCACCTGCTTGTGAAAGAATAGCTACGCCGGTCTTTTCATTCCCCGGATCAACAGCGGCTATATACGATATATTATTCATACTATTTTCCTCATTCCTCAATACAATAGTTATATTTTATCACAAAATAAAAGACCTATGTATTAAATCTTAATACATAGGCCATTTATATAGAAACTAATTTGATTTTATAAGTTTACCCGTATCTGTCATCTGTGTAATACGCAATTTAATGTGTACAGGGCCAGATGAATATGTATCACCATCGGCATACGCCTCTACATATACCTTGCCATGTAGCATGCTAATGCGACGTATCGCCGAAAATAATTCATCTCCAGGTATTGTACCAATATCACCGGACAACGAATCTGGTATAACCCCTTTAGACTTAGCCTCTTCATTGACTTGTTTCAAGAAACGAAGCATATTGACTTGAGCATTACTACCACCATCGATAACAGACGTAGCAATCACGTCACCTGATTTATAAATAAATTGTTGTGGATACACGTGAATCGTCGCAACTGCTGGTTCACCAGCAATGATATTACCAGCTGCCACCACTTGGATAACCATAGGCGTTTTAGATTCTTCAATTTTAGAAATGGCGACCTCAATATTTTGACGGTCCACGTACACGACGGATTCACCATGGTCTTCAACGCCTAAGCGACGAAGAACGAGTTTATTTGTATCTTCCACAATACTATTAACCGCATCACGCGCTTCATTAGGAGATAAACCATTACGCACTACTGCCTGTGCTAATAATTGGTCAACTTGGAATAAAATCGTACCTTCTCTAAGATGAATAATCCCCGTTTTTAACTCTTCTTGTGTTTTCTGCAAGTCCGCAATATGTTTTTCCATACTAGCCCGTGTAGCTTCCAAGGCAGCTAATTTTTTAGAGGCCTCATCATAGGAGGCTTGTAATGCAGATAATTCTGCCTCTGTAGCAACCTTTGCAGCCTCTGCATCAGCTAATTCTTGACGGCTTTGTTCAACCTCTTTGCGAATTGTTTCAATCTCAGCCATACGGTCCGCTAATTCTTTTTTATTAGCTTCCAATAGGGCTTGACCTTGTTCTAATTCAGCATTTTTAGCAGCTACCTCTGCTGTTAGCTGATTCATATCTGCCCGCAATTGATCCATCCCAAAAAGCGCAGTACGTACGCTTTGCGATGTAATTGTAAGAACACCAACCGTTGCAGCTGCAACGAGTAGGCCTGTTACGATCGTTACAATAATCGATGTATGCTTAGGACGCAATCCGAAGAGGGACATTCTACGCTTACCGACCTTTGTTCCTAGTTTATCACCCATATAGGCAATAAGCCCGCCCATGATAGCGATAATAACGAGAATCTTTAATCCTACAAGCATGGTGTCCCTCCTTTCAAAATAAATTGTAATCCAACATACTATCTATTAGCGTGAAACACGCCAATTTAAATATAATCCGGCAATGATACCTAATGTATCAGGAATCATTGCTGCCATCCACGTTGGTAATGCACCACCCTTACCAAGAGCTCCGGCAAAGGTCATGACACCATAGTAAATAAAGATAATTAAAATACTGATACCAAATCCGATAGACGAACTAGACCTTTGTTTTTGCAAGCCCAATGGTGCGCCTACTAAGGCAAATACAAAGCTTGCCAACGGAATGGTAAAACGTTGATACATTTCCATTTCTAACTTATTAGAATTTGTATATGCAGCTTTATATGCTTTAATTTGATGACGCAATTCTTTAATCGTCAATTCTTCTGGTTTACGTTGATCTTGTTGTACTTCATTTGGTGAAGATTTAATTGGCAATACTTGTTCTTTAAACTTCATTGTCCGCTCTACACCTTCACCGGCCGATACGTCATAGATTATACCGCTATGCATGACCCATACTTGGCCATTCCATTCAGCATTTTCCGCATTTTCTACCTGTTGTAGTTCACCTTTGTCATTGAATTGTTGGACCGTAATCATGCTTAGTTTTTTACTTTCACTATCATAGTGTTTAGCATACATCAATGTACTAAGATTGTCACCATTCATAGATTTTAGCACAATATGATTTTGCGTTTGTGGCGATGCATTCTTCATAATTTCTTCGCGCACAATGGTTTGATACATATTGTTTGTACGTGGTACGACAAATTCATTAAATGCTACAGCACCAATAGAAATAAGCAACGCTAAAATATATACAGGCATTGCAAGTCGTAAAAAACTAAGGCCACCAGCCCTCATAACTACGATTTCACTAGTACTACTTAGTCTGCTGAAAGCCATCAGCGAACCAAGCAATACAGACATAGGGAATGTCAATAAAATAATGCTTGGCATAGCTAAAAAGAAGGCTTTCATAACGAGTAGTAGCGGAGCACCATATTCTGTTATATATTGAGCAATGCGGAATAATGTACCTGTACCAATGAAAATACTGGTAAAAGCAAATACCCCAAATAGGAATGGACCTACAAAGGCTTTTAAAATATATTTATCTAATAAGCGCATGGTCCCTCCTATAATTTAAAATTGTTACCTAAATAATGTTCACGAGCAATTGGGTTATTGGCAATTTCATCAGGTGTACCTTCCAATAAGATCTTACCTGTGCTTAGAATATATGCCTTATCAACAATGCCTAATGTTTCTCGCACATTATGGTCTGTAATAAGAATGCCGATTCCTCTATTTTTTACTTGTAAAATAATTTGTTGAATATCGGCAACTGCAATTGGGTCTACGCCGGCAAATGGTTCATCCAATAAGATAAAATTCGGTTCTAAAGCCAAACAACGAGCAATCTCTACACGCCGCCGTTCACCACCGGATAGTTGCATCCCCTTACGATCTCGCACATGACCAATATTAAATTCATCAATAAGAGAGTTTACAATTTGATCGATTTCATCACGATTTTTATTTGTTGTTTCCAACATGGCACGAATATTTTCCTCAACAGTCATAGATCTAAAAATCGATGCCTCTTGGGGTAAATAACCAATGCCTTCCGCTGCCCGCTTATACATCGGTAACATCGTGATATCCTTACCATCAACTGTAATAATACCTGTCGTCGGTTTTTCAATGCCTACAATCATGTAGAACGATGTAGTCTTACCAGCCCCATTAGGCCCCAATAGTCCCACGACTTGTCCTTTTTCAACATGAAGACTTACACCATCTACTACATTCCGACCATTAAATGTTTTGACTAGGTTCTTAGTTTCTATATACATACATTAATCCTTACTAGTTCGGTGTGATAACTAATGTACTACGTCCGCCTAATGTTTCCGCAGAGTTATCCTTCAAGTACAATTTTAACTCAGGCGCATTCAACACATTGCCATTTTGTACTGCATGTGCTGAGCCAGTAAGCAATACAACCCCATCATTTTGATTAGGCCTTTGCGTATATGTAGCACGATCTGCCGAACCAGATACATTTTTATCTGGATTATTAAATGTTACACCACCTTGTGCAACGGCGCGAATTTCTTTCAACCAACCTTCTACTTGGTTACCTGTCAATGTAGTGCCTTCTGCAATTAATTTAGCATTTCCCACTACCTTACCATATTCAGTATCAGAGTTGTACTCAACAGAGTCACCAAAGATTTGGCGATCATCCCGTTGCAAATGAACATCCCCCTGTGCACTGAACTGGTTATCATTTACACTATGTACAGATTGTGCTGACATGGACATATTATCACCAATCATGGAAACGCCACCTTCTAGAGATGCTTCACGAGTTTTAGTATTGTACCATCCATTCGCACCAGTCATCGTTTTATCTTGTTGTGTAATTACTACATTACCAGATGCCTCTGCACGACCTGTATTACCATCATAGGATAATGTATCCGCACTAATGGTCAACGGACCTTCATTGGCAGCCCAAGCGGTAACAGATAGCATCATCATTGCTGAGATTACAGCTAATCCCATATATTTTTTCTTATTCATCGCAATTCCTCAACTTTACTTTTTCGTCAATTTAGCATGACCAATCGCTTTGATTTGTTTCAACGACATATTACCTTCTAACTTATCACCAGTTAAGGTAATATCTTTTGAATCATAAGTGAAAGCCGTTTTTGATGTAAGCATTTTAGTTTTGTTATCAAAATGTAATGCATCGGTCTTAAAATTAGCCCCTTCCGTATTGGTAGCTGTTACACCACCATCAATATCAAGGGAACTATGATCGCCAGACAATACAGCATGAGGTGCCGTAATCGTTGTTGTCACATCATCTTGATAGAAAAGACCCTTTAAATTAGTGAGTACAATCGATTTTGAACGAGGGTCATACTCGATTTTCTCTGCAGATAGGGCCCATACCAACTTACCGTCCTTCTCTTCTTGAAGCTCGGCACCTTGGAAATTCACCAGTTGCCCATTATTAGCCCCTTTAGAAGAAGAGTCTCCAGAGTCGTGCAAAATGAACGCGATTAGACCAACTAGAGCAATGACGATAGCCACGACAATAGCGATTAATTTTTTATTGTTTTTCATGTGCTCTCTCCCGAATCTCTAGTTTCTTATAATAATCAACGATTTCGCTCATCTTAGTCATCCACCGATGTTGGAACCAAATCCACTCATCTGGATGTTCACGAATAAAGTCTTCTGTTACGCGTACACACTCTTCTGTCAACGTATACATATCTACATCATCATCGCCACTATTATTGTAATGTAATGGTGGCAAGATATGAACAATATGTCCGCCTTCAGGCTTTCTAGATGTAAAAATTGGTACTACAGGAGAACCGAATTTTTTAGCAAATGTAGCCGGTCCTACAACAGCAGAAGAAGGTTGCCCTAAAAATGGCACCGGTAACCCGTGAATATATCCATCTTGATCGGCCAAAAAGCCCAACAATTTCTTCTTTTTCAATGCTTTTGCAGCAGAAACTATTTCATTACCACCGCTGGCAAACACATCGAGACCAACCATTTCACGATATTCATTCATAAAGCGTGTAAATTGTGCATTAGGTTGTTTTTTTACAATAGTTGTAGATGGATAACCATGTGCAGCTAACGCAGCCCCCATCCATTCCCAGTTGCCTACATGCCCAGTAAGAACAATAACGCCTTTATCTTCTTTAATAGCATTATCCAAATGCTCTACACCGCGCATTTCGATATGCTCATTAATAAATTTCTTAGTCAAATTCGGCATATACAGAATTTCCATAACGCTTCGACCTAGGTTTTTGAATAGCTTTTCAATTAAAGCCTCTGCCTGTTCGTCATTCATATTCATGCCAATTTTTATATTTTTAATGCCTCTTAGCTTTTGCTTTTTTGCAATAACTCCATACAGGGGTCCTAAGCTAGCACCTATGAGCAAAATGAGCTTATACGGCAGTCGACATACAAGCCAACTGATTCCCTTAACGACATGGTATTGCCATTCATTATTCATTCTGCTCACCTCCTTTATTGACCATGGTTATGAGCCTCCATAGCATAGTCTTTTACGACTGAATCCCACATGTTTTGAGCTTTTAAAATATATTCAACAGCATCTCGCACGGCACCAAATCCACCATTGTGATTTGATACAAATTGAGCCAATTCCTTAACCTCAGCCGCCGCATCTTGAGGAGCCATCGGCAAGCCTACGAGAGATAAAGCCCCTAGGTCATTTAAATCATCACCCATATAAGCTATATGCGCCAACTCAATATGATGGCTTTCACATAGAGAACGTAGAGCCTCCGTTTTATTAGCATGCCCCATCAATAAAGCATCAAATTTTAATTCCTTAGCACGCCGTTCCACCATAGGCGATGTGCGAGCCGTTATAATGCCTAGTGAAATCCCTGCTTTATGAGCAGCGGCTAGACCTAATCCGTCTCTCGCAGAGAAGGCCTTTATTTCTTCACCACTCGATGTATAGATTAATTTTCCATCTGTTAATACACCATCAACATCGAGGATAATCCACTTAATATTCATTACACAATGCCTCGACGAAGTAAGTCTGTAATGTGAACAATCCCCATTGCATGGCCGTCTTCATCTACTACAGGTAGTACTGTAATAGGACGAGGTTGATTTTTTTCCATTACATGAAGTGCTTCAGCAGCCAATTTATCCTTTGTAATAGTACGTGGCATATTCGTCATCATATCTTCAACTGGCCACTCTAAGAAGTTGCTACCAGAATCAAGACCGCGACGCACATCACCATCAGTTACAAGACCGATTAAGTGACCATCTTCATCGATAACGCTAGTGGCACCAAGTCCTTTTTCCGTCATTACAAACAGAGCATCACGAACGGTTGCCCCTTTGTGTACAACTGGATTATCTTCACCACCATGCATAATATTTTCAACAGTCAACAATAAACGTCTTCCAAGTGAGCCACCTGGATGGAAAACAGCGAAGTTTTCCGGCGTAAAATGATGACGCTCTAGTAAACATACCGCCAAAGCATCGCCCAAGGCCAATGCTACTGTTGTACTTGTAGTTGGTGCCAATCCTAACGGACATGCTTCACGTTCAACTTGCGCCAATAATACAACATCGGAATTTTTAGCCAATGTAGATTCAGGTTTTCCTACAACGCAAATCAATTTAGCACCTATGCGGCGCAATGAAGGCAAAATACCAATGATTTCACCTGTTTCCCCACTATTAGAAAAGGCAAGTACCACATCATCTTCAGTAATCATACCTAGATCGCCATGAACACCTTCCCCTGGGTGCATAAATAATGCTGGTGTACCTGTACTCGCTAATGTAGCAGCAATCTTACGACCAATATGTCCAGATTTACCCATGCCAGTACATACAACACGACCTTTGCATGCAAGAATCATGTTAACAGCATTTACAAAACTTTGATCTAATGTTGTTATTAACTGTTCTATCGCTTGAGCTTCCTCATGAAGCACTTGAGCGGCCTGTTCTAAAATATCCAATACTATCGCCCCTTATCGTTTAACGATTTTATCAATAGCTACTAAGTCTTTTAATAAGTCTTCGAATTGATTTAAATATACCATGTTTGGACCATCGGAAAGCGCTTCTTCAGGATTATCATGTACTTCAAAGAATAAACCATCTACACCACTAGCAACAGCGGCACGTGCCAAATTTGGCACGAATTCTCGATTGCCACTAGATTTTGTACCAGCCCCACCTGGTAATTGCACACTATGAGTAGCATCAAAAATTACTGGATAATCAAAGGAACGCATAATAGGGAATGATCTCATATCTACAACGAGATTATTATAGCCAAAGCTAAAACCACGTTCTGTAAGCATAAGATTTTCATTGCCCGATTCTTTCATTTTATTAAGAACATTCTCCATATCTTTTGGAGCCATGAATTGACCTTTTTTTACATTTACGCATTTGCCCGTTTTAGCAGCACCGTAAACTAGATCAGTTTGACGACATAAGAATGCAGGAATTTGGAGAATATCCAACACTTCTGCTGTTGGTTCAATTTGTTCAATAGAATGGATGTCGCTAACAACTGGTACATTTAGTTCTTTTTTGATGGACGCTAAAATTTTTAGACCTTCTTCTAGACCTGGACCACGGAAAGAATTGAAGCTAGAGCGATTAGCTTTGTCAAAAGAAGCCTTAAATACATAAGGAATGCCTAGGCGTTCACAAATTGCTTTAGCCTCTTTGCCAATTGCCAATGTGCGGTCGTAATCTTCGATTACGCATGGGCCTGCTAATACAAACAGCCCTTTACCGCCACCAATTGTCATATTACCAACGTTTACTGTTTTCATTTATTTCTCCTCTTGCTCGAATATTTCATTTACACGAGCTAAGTCTTCTGGTGTATCAACACCAACAAATCGTTTATCTGTAGTAATGACGCGGATGGAAAATCCATTTTCTAACGCTCTCAACTGCTCTAACGACTCTGTTTGCTCTGCTGCAGTTGGCTCCATCTTTGCATAGTCTAATAAAAATTGACGACGATATGCATAAATACCAATATGCTTTAAAGGAGCATTAACAAAATCATGACGTGGATATGGAATTAAGGAGCGAGAAAAATACATCGCATCATTTCGTTTATTAAGTATAACCTTCACCGCAGAAGGTTCATCATACTCTTCTTTTAATAAAGGAGTTGCTACTGTAGCCATTTGTAGATGTGCATCATCTTCAAAAAGTTCTCCTAACTGATCGATTAAATGCGCATCAATCATAGGTTCATCACCTTGTACATTGATAATAACATCTAGATCGGTATATTGTTGTGCTACTTCAGCTAATCGGTCAGTACCAGTCGGATGATTGGCATCAGTCATAACAACCGTACCACCAAAAGATTTAACCGCATCATATACGCGTTGATCATCAGTAGCCACAATAACTACTTGTGGTCTCTTCGCCTGTGTAACACGTTCATAAACACGTTGAATCATAGGTTTACCCGCGATATCTGCCAAAGGTTTTCCTGGCAATCTCGTGGAACCAAATCGAGCTGGAATCACACAACCAATATTCACAATAAAACCCCATTTCTTTTATTTGCGTATCTTATTATTATACACTAAATCTCTAAATTTTCTATGAATTCTTGTTTTCCAGAGATGAACTCAATACCTATGGATAGCACTAGAATCGGTATTTTCAAGTCTTCAATTGTATGCAACTGACTTAATTTAACAGCATTCTTTTCAGTAATCATAATCGCCTTGGCTTGATGAGCAAAAGCTTGCTTCCAAATTTCTACTACATCATCATCCGAAAAATCATGATGATCACCAAAACCCATTGTATGTACTACGTCGTAACCACAGCCTTCTAGCGTTTTCGTAAAGGATTTAGGATTACCGATACCACTTACGGCCATAATAGGTAAATCGACATCAGTACCAATAGGATGTCCTTCATCACCATTAGCCCATGCCTCAAGTGTATAGACTGCACGTGGTTTATGAATGGTTTCATAAACAGGCTTTTGTGGCGCCATCCGAGCTAATCGTTTTCTAAGTGCTGCAACCAATCCTGGATCAACTTGATCTACTTTTGTAAGCACAATAATATCAGCTCGTGCAAGGCCCTCCATAGGCTCACGTAATAATCCTCTTGGCAATACATGTTCATAGCCAAAAGGATTCGATGCATCGATTAATACGATATCCTTATCTCGATGCAACGCACGATGTTGAAAACCATCATCCATTACAAGATAATCAGCACCTAACTCTTCAATTGCTATACGTGCCGATTCTATACGATTACGACCAATAATCACACTAGATTTTGGTAACACCTTTGCTAATAGCCAAGCTTCATCTCCACTTTCCTCAGGCTCTACTAAAATAGATCCATGCTTGGAAATAATTGTATTTTGACTATTATCTTTAGCTCTATAACCACGGCTCAATACAGTTGGATGAAAGCCTTTCTGTCCTAAAATATCACAGATAAGTCTAACCATTGGAGTTTTACCAGTTCCACCAGCTGTTATATTACCAACACTAATTACAGGTACCGATACTTTTACAACACCTTTATTTGCATCAAACTTTGCGTTACGCATAGTAACAGCTTTTTTATACCCCTTACTAAGAAGTGATAACCCAGCCCTGGCTACATCGCCTAAGATAGATTGATCTTCGCCGCTTACAATGCTCTTAAACATATCTTCACCATTCATAGTAGGCACCTCCTTCCGTATCGATTACACCAATATTTCTTAAGGAATAATATGATGTGATTCAAATAGTTGACGTAATTCTTGCGTATTGCGACGCGTTGCACCACGATTTTCACGGATAATATCTAAGCAATTCTGCCCCATTTCTTTCGCTAATTCAGGGTGTTTACAGAGATGTAAAATCATAGTGGTTAAATCTTTTTGATTTTTAACTTGCTCACATGCATGTCTAGAATGTAAGAGATTAAAAATTTCCTTAAAATTAAACATATGTGGGCCCACAATAATAGGTTTTCCATGAGCAGCTGGTTCTAGAATATTGTGCCCCCCTGTTTTAACAAGAGAACCACCTACGAAAATGATATCGCCTAAGCTGTATAAACGACCAAGTTCCCCTATTGTATCAAGCACTACTACAGGAATTTCCTTATGGACAGGCTCAGTCATATCACTGCGACAAATCGCTTCCAAGCCATAATGTTTTGCTAAGGCCTGTACATCATGGCCTCTATAAATCTCACGAGGCGCAATAAGTAATCTTGCATTAGGATACTCTACTAAAACCTGTTTAAAAGATTCAAATACGGCTTCATCTTCCCCCTTATGTGTACTGCCTGCAACGATAATAGGGTGATTATGACCAAATCCAAATTCGTCTAACAAGGCTTGCTTTTCTTCTTCGGATACTGTCGCATAGGTTTGATCATACTTCATATTGCCAGTAACAGTGATTTCATCAGGGTTCGCACCAAGCTGTGCAATATATTCTGCATCAAAATTTGATTGCATACAGAATCGTTCGATAGAGCTCAACATTTCACGAGTGAAAGCACTAATGTAGCGATAGCGTTTCATACTGCGATCGGAAATACGACCATTCACCATCATAACTGGAATCTTTTCAGACTCAGCGATACGCAAGAAATTTGGCCAAATTTCTGTCTCTACTAATAAAATAGCAATCGGTTTAATGATATGCAAAATTTTACGTGTTAAGTATGGTAAATCTAAGGGGAAGAAAATTATGCCTTCAGCTTCCGGAATAATTCGATGTGCCATTGCATGACCTGTAGCCGTAACAACAGATACAACAACTACTGCTTCTGGAAATTCTCGCTTAATCTCTTTTACAAGAGGACTTGTTGCAACAATCTCCCCAACTGATGCAGCATGAATCCAAATCGCACGACGTCCTTCTATTTTTTTTAGTAATGTAGCAGGCATATATCCTGCACTTTGTTTTATACGCTCATAGAAACCATCTTCAAAAGCAAGACGATATAGGATAACCGGAATTAGGCCAATCCAATAAAATATGAGCAATACATTATATATCCAGTACATGTTTATCCTTTATTAGAGAACTGAACGGAATAAAGATGGTTATATAAACCATTTTCCAAGGCTAATAGTTCTTGGTGAGTTCCCTTCTCTACCAATTTACCTTGATTTAATACAACGATTTGATGTGCATTTTGTACAGTGCTCAAACGATGGGCAATAACAAAGGCTGTACGGCCTTCCATCAAGCGGTCTAACGCTTCTTGTACAAGTTTTTCACTTTCTGTATCAAGAGCAGACGTAGCTTCATCCAAAATTAAAATCTTAGGATTCTTCAAGATAGCACGTGCAATTGCAACGCGTTGACGTTGACCACCTGATAAGGAACTACCTCGTTCACCTACAATAGTATCGAGACCATCAGGCATCTTATCGACAAACTCTAATACATTCGCCGCCTTAGCTGCTTCGTAAATTTCTTCATCACTCGCATCTAAGCGACCATATAAAATATTCTCTTTAATGGATGCATTAAATAAAACTGTTTCTTGTGGTACTAACCCAATTTGATTACGCAAAGATTTAAAGGTTACGGCTTTAATATCTGTACCATCAATTGTTATAGACCCACTCGTAACATCATAAAAACGAGGCAATAGATTGGCTAATGTTGTCTTGCCTGCACCAGACGGGCCTACTAAGGCTACGCTTTCACCGGCCTTAACAGACAAGTTAAAATCACATAATGCCATTTTTTCTCCATCATAGGAGAAACTAACGTGATTAAAATCTACATCACCTTTGATATCAGGCAATTCTATAGCGTTTTCTTTTTCCACTACATCGGCTTTTGTATCTAAAATATCAAACACACGGTCAGCTGCAGCCAACGCTTTTTGTATATTACCATAGACTTGGCTCAAACGCTTAACAGGATTTGATAAATTAATAGCATAAATCAAGAATGCTATTAAGGAACCAGCTGTAATTGTTCCTGTAACTACAGAATAGCCACCATACCATAGGATGACAGCTACCGCAATCGCTGCAGAGAACTCAACCATAGGACTTAATAAGCTAGTCAATTTAGTGGCTTTAATAACGGCATTAAAGTTATTTTGATTTTCTACTTCAAAGCGTTTAACTTCAAAACCTTCGCGGGCAAAAGATTTTACGACGCGAATAGCGGAAATCACCTCTTGCAAAAGAGCCGTAATATCAGCGATACGACCTTGTACATCATGGCCAGCTAAACGCAACTTTTTACCAAATACATTTATGATAATCAGCACCATTGGTACCGTAATAAATGTAACCAGTGTTAACTTCCAATCGATGAGTAACATGGAAACTAAAGAACCAATTAAGGTAACGGACTCTGTAATGAGAGATATTAGATTATCCACTACTGCTGATTGAAGAGCAGATACGTCATTTGTAAGATTACTCATGATGACGCCAGTTTTACGGCGATCAAAATAGGATAAGGACAAGCGTTGTAAATGCTTAAAAATTGCTTCCCGTACATCGATGATAACCCGTTGACCGATATAGGACATATTGTAAGTTTGCCCATATGTGGCAAAGCCACGAATTAAAAATATCAAAATGATGGCCCCAACGATGAGATTGAGCATAAACATATTTTTATCTTGTAATACTTGGTCAACGACGTTTTTGATTAGCCATGGTACTACGAGATATGCTGCAGCTGCTACAATCATGCAAAATACAGCAAATATCATTCGTTTATAATAGGGTCTCACAAAATACAATAAACGTGAGTAACTATTCATTAGTTTTCTCCTTACCTAGGTCATAAATCAATTGAGCCACGCGATTAACAGCACCTGACTCACCTAGTTTTTCTTTGACGTTGCGCAATTCGGAGCGCATATGTTGATTAACTTGCAAATCATCTAGTAGAGGTAAGACGGTATTCACTATAGCATCTACAGAAACATCATCTTGCAATAATTCAGGAATGACTTCCTTGCCAGCCACAATATTAGGCAACCCTACATGCGTAAGATTTACGACCATCTTACCGATGCCATATGTAATAGGCGATACCTTATATAATAATACAGTTGGCAACTCCATCATCGCTGTTTCTAGTGTAGCAGTGCCCGATGCAGCTAAACATACATCACAGATTTGCATCAAATCATAGGTGTGGTCTTCCGTAATCGTTACAGGGACATTTCGTTCACTGATGAAAGCTTCTAATTCACTGCGCTCAATCGTATGAGCACGCGGTAAAAAGAACTGTACATCTTCGTGAGACTGTAATAAGCGTTCCCCACTTTCAAGCATTACATCCAAGAGGGATAATACCTCTTGTTTTCGACTGCCCGGCATCAATAGAACGCGTTTTGCTTCTGGCCTAGCCCCAAAGTAGTCCATCGCATCCTCCTTAGTCATGGATGGATGAACGATATCTACTAATGGGTGCCCCACAAATTCTACATCACAATTGAACTTGCGATATGCTTCTGCTTCAAACGGAAAAATAGAGGCCACCTTTGTAACAAATTTCTTAATCGTCTTGCCACGGCTGCTATGCCAAGCCCAAATAGTAGGCGCTATATAGTACAATACAGGGATTCCTAACTGGTGAGCTACTTCAGCCAATTTCATGTTGAATCCCGGATAATCGATACATACGAGTACGTCTGGTTTTTCTTTCAACATAACTCGTTTTAAATAGGTGCGTAATTTAAAGAACTTTGGCAATGATTTTATGATTTCTACGATGCCAATAACGCCGAGATTTTTGATATCATATACGATACGAACGCCAGCTTGTTCCATCAAGGTGCCACCCATACCGAACATTTCTATATTGGAATCTATTTGTGAAAGCGCTTTGGCCACGCTAGCGCCATGTGTGTCTCCAGACGCTTCGCCAGCAGAAAACATAATTTTCATCATAGTTCCTTTCTAGCATCTACAAATGCTTGATCTACAGCACAAATAATAATATTATGGCGATTAGCCATTTCTAGTACATCTTCTTGTTGTACAAATATCGTCTTTTCAGCCTCTACAGCCAAAACATTACAACCACTATCAATCATGGACATTAATGTCTTAATACCTACAGCAGGCACATCAAAGCGAACATCTTGATTTGGTTTTTCAGTCTTAACGACTACGGCCTCACCTCTACCGAGTTCACCGCCGCGCAATATGCATTTATCAGTTCCTTCAATAGCCTCAATAGCCATTGCTGCTTTATGCTTTACTACTACAGTTTGACCAATATCAAGCTTGCCCATCTGTTTAGCCAATTCAAAGCCGAAACAAATATCCTGCCATTGTTCTTCTGTCGGTTGTCGTTTGGTCAACACCCCAACCTTAGGCATGAACGGTTTCAAATACACAGTTTGATCTAGAACAGAAAAACCTTCTCGTTCAATTTCATCAACAATAGCGAGCATAATAGTATCATCTTTACGATTTTTCAATCGTTTAAGGACACCCAAAGTTTTTAAATCAGGGAAGGATAAGCCTTTATATAAAATTTCCTTTGTTACCTTCCCGAGCATAGTAAGCTCAGTAACGCCCTCTTTTTTCAAGGTTTTAAATATTTTACCTAACTTAGCCACACTAATGTTGTAAAAAGCATCCGCTTCTTTCTCTAATATGGGATCCGTATCAGGCACAACTCCGATGACTACAACTTGATGCCCCAACATATGAGCAGCCCGCATGAACTCAACAGGTAAAACGCCAATACCTGCAATTAAACCTACCTTTGCCACGACTATACCTCCTATGTGAAGCCTTATATGGTCCACAATTTTTCGTCAAATCATTTGTTTTGAGTATAATTTTAAGACATACTCATATACACTATATTGTACTATAAATCACGCCATTTTACTATAATTTCAACGCTTTTCTAGCTATAAACGCACTGTATTTTCCTACACTCTTACTCAAAAAGGATGTACCTAAAAAGAGTATAAAATAACCACAAAAAAACTCTACATTATATAAACATAATGTAGAGTTTCATATTAATCACGACGGGTACGCATAATGCCACGATCAGCATTACGTAAAAAGCGTAATAAGTTTTCAATTTCAACGGAAGAATCAAGTTGCATTTCCATCTCTTCAATAGCTCTAGACAAGCTAAAGCCTGAACGATAAATGATGCGGAACGCTTGCTTCAAGCTACGGCGTACCTCTTCCGAAATACCTGCACGAGATAGGCCAACAGAGTTCAATCCGATAACACGAGCTGGTTGACCATCGGCAATAACATAAGGCGGAATATCTTGTACCACCTTAGCCATACCGCCAACCATAGCATTACGGCCAATTTTTACAAATTGATGAACACCAGCGAGGCCACCTATAACCACGCGATCTTCAACGATAGCATGACCAGCCAAGCCTGCGCAGTTACTCATAATAACATTATTCCCCACAATGCAGTTATGAGCCACATGCGTACACGCTTGTAATAAACAGTTATTGCCAACACGTGTTTCTTCGCCTTCTCCAGTAGCGCGGCTAATGGTAACGAATTCACGGATAACCGTTTCATCACCTACGTAACAATAACTTTTCTCGCCTTTAAATTTTAAATCTTGCGGTTCCAAACCAATGGATGCACCTGGATAGATTTCACAACGTTTACCAATGGTTGTCCAACCACCAATAACTACATTGGCACCAATCTGAGTGCCATCCCCTATTTCTACATTTTCCCCGATGACAGCACCAGGTCCAATGACAACATCTTTGCCCAGTTTAGCATTCGGATGCACTATGGCCGTGTTATGAATGTTGGATTCCGCATTTTCCATGCCTACAACTATCACTACAATCACTCCTTAAGTCTATTATACAAGGGCAAACATGTATTCACCGCTAGCACAAAGTTTATCACCCACATAAGCGCGACCTTCAACCTTGCCCATACGGCCCTTAATTTTTACAATGTCCACTTCCATGCGTACAACATCACCAGGTTTTACCGGATGACGGAAACGTACTTTATCAATGCCTGTAAACATAGGTGTTAATCCACGATTTTCTTCAGGATACAACAAAGCAATGCCACCAACTTGAGCAATTGCTTCTGTTAATAGTACACCAGGCATAACTGGATTTCCAGGGAAATGGCCTTGGAAGAACAATTCATTGAATGTAGCATTTTTAATGCCCACAGCACGCTTCATTGGTTCCAATTCAATAATACGATCTACCAATAGCATTGGGTAACGATGTGGTAAAATTTCTAAAATGTCTTCATGGTTAAGAATCATTGCTGTGTCTCCCTTATTTCTTCTATTATACTATGAGCCAAACGAGAATTGAGTTCATGGCTCGATTTTAACGCAATTACATGTCCCTCAATAGGTCCCAATAAATATAAATCACCCATCACATCAAGGGCTTTGTGACGAACTAATTCGTCTTCAAATCGTGGGACAGATAAACAGGTTGTATCATCGTATACAAGAGCATTATCTGTACTGCCACCCTTTGCCAAGCCCATGGCTTGCAATTGTTCTAATTCTTTTACAAATCCAATGGTTCTAGCTCGGGCAATATGTTCTTGAAAATACTCAGGTGTTACATCAAAATCACATTGTTGCGTACCAAGTAGCGGATGTGGATTAATCGATGTAAATGTAACGCGATATCCATCATAAGGTACAATAAGAATAAATCTATCGCCATCATAAATGGAATGACTACGTTTCACCTTATACACATGTCGTTCAGCTTGTTGTTCTTCAATTCCCGCCTGAAGGATTAAGTCAACAAATACGGCACTACTGCCATCGCCAACAGGTGGCTCAGGAGAGTCCATTTCAACAAAGCAGTTATCAATTTTCATAGCACTGAATGCAGCCATTACGTGTTCAACAGTGAAAACCTTTGCTTCACCATGTTCCAAAGTAGTAGCGCGCATAGTGTTCGTCACATTATCAATGTGTGCTCGAACGGAGGGGTTTCCCTCTATATCTGAGCGCACAAACACAATTCCTGTATTTTCAGGTGCTGGCTTAAAAACCATGGTTACAGGTTCCCCGCTATGAAGGCCAATTCCCTTATATGAAATAGCCTGTTTAATTGTTTGTTGGGGCTTACTCATAAGAATGTCCTTTCATAATCTAATTCCATGTCTACTATACACCATACTGTATTATACCCTATTTGCATAGCTGTTACAAGAATATAGGACTATTTATCAACTGACTAGATGTAAAAAATCGGCATTGCAAAGCTTTATTTTAAGACATCTGCAACGCCGATTATACTTTTTATATTTTTTAATGAAACACATCTGGTGGCGTATCAATCTTGTCACCATAGTAACGACGAGTCCATTTCCAACGATTATGTAGCCAGAACCAATCTTCTGGATAACGACGAATATAATCCTCAATAAATTCATTGAGTTTAATCGTAGTAATCGCTATATCGCGTTTTTTATCATCTGATTTTTCTACATATAATGGTGGATGCACTTCAAGTTCATGCTTTCCTGTGTACGGACTATAGTGCATGGTCACAAAAATAATAGGTACATCCTGCATACGTCCTAATACAGCAGGACCATCTGCTGTTAACGTTTCATATCCAAAGAATGGTACCAATACGCCATTCTCTCCAGGGTCCTGGTCCATAATCAACCCTAAAAAAGCACCGCTTTTTAAAGCTTTCACCATATCGCGCACACTCGTCTTATACATTACATGTTGATGCATAAGCTCACGATATTCATTGATAAATTTATCTGCATCGCCGTTTTGTTTTAACGCTACAGAAATTAGAGGGTACCCTTCAGAAGCCAGTACACCTCCAAGTAATTCCCAGTTACCGCTATGAAGAGCAGCCAGAATAGCCCCCTTGCCATCAGCTAAGGCTTCATCCAAAATATCCTTATTGGTAAAGTTGACCATATCTTTATAGGCGCCGTCTTTAATTTCAGGGTATCTCAATACATCGATAATCATACGACCAAATCGAGTCGTACTCGCCTTAGCAATTCGTTTTGCTTCAACAGGATCATCAGTGATTTTACAAAACAAAATCTGCCCGATTGCCAACCGCTTCCGTTTAGGAGGCACAGCAAGCCAAGCAATTTCACCAAGCAATGTACCTAATGCATACTGCCAACTATGGGGCAACATGCAAATAAAGGCACTAAACAACTTCATAAACCTATACATAAACGTATTAGCTCTCCTTAAGCTGCGCTTTTAAAGCATCGATTTCCTTCTGCAATTGTTTTACAGTTTTTACCATTTCTGGTAAGCGATGTTCATAAGCGGACAGTTTTAACCATTCCTTATGAGGACGCATTGGGTAACCAGCCATAACAGCATCTGCTGGCACATTACCAGTAATACCAGTTTTACCAGCAAATTTTGCATTGTCACCTATTGTAATATGCCCTGTACAACCGGTTTGTCCTGCAAAAATTACATTATTTCCACATTTCGTACTACCTGCAATTCCCACTTGTGCAATGAGGAAACAGTTTTCACCAATTTCAACATTATGTCCCAAGTGAACTAGGTTGTCAATTTTTGTCCCTTTTCGAACTAATGTAGATCCCATAGTTGCATTATCGATGGTTGTACAGGATCCAATTTCTACATCATCCTCTAAAATGACATTACCTACTTGTGGAATATGCGTATGTACGCCATTTTCAGTAGCAAAACCAAAGCCTTCACCACCGATTACCGCTTTGGCGCGTAATACGACACGATTTCCTAATATACAATTTTCATGAACAACAGCGCCAGTATATATATCACAATCATTACCAACACGAGTATTATGACCAATATAAACATATGGACGAATTGTAACATTATCACCAATCACTGCATTATCATTGATTACACAATAGGCACCAATAGCAACATTATCGCCTAGCTTAACGTTCTCACCAATGATTGCAGTAGGATGGATTTCACGTGGTATTACAACAGGTGGATGAAATAATTGTAATACTTGTGCGAAGGCAACCTTTGCATTATCTACAATGATTTGTGTCATCGGTGCATTGGGCGCTTCTTGCTCTAAAATTACAGCACCAGCTTTACATAAGCCAATGTGTTCCACATATTCACCAATAGCAAATGTAATCGATTGAGGTGCCGCTTGTTCAAAGCCACGTGTTTCTGTGATTACTAGCGATTCATTACCAACCACCTTACCACCAATAAGTTGAGCAAGCTCCAGTACGGTCTTTTCCACTATTAAGTCCCCCCCAAGTGTTAACTAAACTATTGCGCAGCTCCAGCAGGTTGCGCTTGTTGGGCTTCACCTTGTTGAGCATCACCTTGTTGCGCTTGTTGAGCTTCTTGTTGGTTCGCTTCATTTTCTGCAGCTTTAATATCTTCATCAGATGCTTTGCCCATTTTATTGATTAAGTCATCAGTTACATCTACGCCGCCACCAACAACAGCACCTTTAAGCAATACTACATCTAGCTTTTTCTCTTTAGCTAATTCATTAACTTGTTGATCGATATATTGTTTCAACTCTTGATTTTTTGCAGTTGTGAAAGCATTAAAATCTTGTTTTGCATCAGTCGTAACTTGCGCTTTAGATGCTTCATCAGCAGCATCGATTTTGGCTTGAAGTTCTTTACCTTTTGCATTAATTTCTTTGTTAATCTCAATAGATTTCGCAGTTTGTGTCACAACTTTTTGGGAATCTACATAGCCAATAGTATTGCTACCACAGCCACCAATAATTGGCAATGCCATAATCATTGTTGCACCTAAAATTAAAGATTTCATTTTCTTATTCATCGTATACTCCTTACTGAACTCGATATGACGCTTTCACAGCATCTGTTATATCTAGCCCTTTGATATTTCCACCATGATCAATCAAAACAAGATCTAAATGACGTTCTTGAGCGATAATAGCAACGCGCATCCGCACGTCTTCTAAAATGGCTTCATGAAGTGCATTTACCTCTGCCTCTTTATCCGATAATTTCTTTGCCCAACTATCGTTCCACTCTTGAGGAACTGGCAAATTATTCGTCGATACAATTGCTTTAGCTTGATTTTGCATCATTGTATCGCGTTTCTTTGCTAGTTCAGCTTGTACAGATTCGGCATATTGTTTAAGTTCTTGTTCCCCTGCATCACGGATAGGTTTTAATTCTGCATCTACTTTAGCCCGTATAGCATCCATATCAAAATTGGATGGTTTACGTTTAGCCAGCAAGCTTTGAAGTCGGCTTTCCAATTCAGCTTTTTGTGCCTGAGCCGCTTCTTTCTGCGCATCATCGATATAAACACGGCTATCAAAAGCATATAGTTGTAATTGTAGATTTACAATCTCCAAGTCATATCCCTTGTTAGCAACTTTGAGCTCTTTCATGTATTTTTGTACCAGTTCAGCCCGTTTAGCATCTAGCTGTGCATTAAGTTGATTTTGTTTTGTAGCGATTCGCGTTTGTAATTCAATATTTAACGCATCCGACAATGTCGGGTCTAGAGACAAGGATTTAAGTTGTTCATTCTGCAAATCAGACTTGGTATTCAACGCCTCCTGTTCTATGGCATATTGAGCTTTAAGCTGTTCCAACTCTGCTTTTGCATTCTTATAATCTTCATAAGACGGATTAAACTCTAGTACATCATCAATTTGTACTACCCCAATAGATGGCCCTTCTGAAGATTGCCGATTAGTAATAAATCCATAGGCTCCATACATCGCAATCAGTGCAGCTGCTAAAAACAGAAATAATCCTATATACCGTTTATTTAGCTTCATACTGCTCACCCTTATCTGATTACCTTTGTATCATTATTATTTTGCATCAGATGCTAGTTTTTTTAGTACTTGATCCGTAATATCTACACCACCATAAAGAACTGCATCTTTAGGAAGAACTACAGATAAACCCTTAGCATTACCAACAGCTTTAGCTGCCTCCATGGTTTGGTCAGCCATTTGTTTATTCATTTCTTCCATTTTCTTTTCTACATTAGCTTGTGCTTCTTGCTTAATTTTAGCTTTAGTAGCATCATCTTGAGCGGCATCTACCTTCGTTTGCATATCTGCTGCTACTTGACTACGATAATCAGTAAATTCCTTAGCAGCTTTTACATATACAGGGTTTTCAGGATTATCCAAACGGCTCATATCGATAACGCCTACATTACTAGCAGCGCTAGTACCAGGTGTAGCCATTTGAGTATAGGCTAACGCACCAATACCGATAATAAAAATTGCGGCAATAACAATGGAGAATATTTTCACATTCTTCTTGTTATTCATCATTCTCATCATAATGAACATTCCTCATTTCTGTTAATCTACGCACTATGAGTGCCATAATAGAGATATTGGTGAAAGCCCCCTCTATAGAAGGTGCTTTCACCATAATATGTGTCAATATTAGAATTGTGTACCGAAGCTGAAGTGGAATTTCTTCTTATCCTTGCCAATACCATAGTCGAGTTTAACAGGACCGATTGGTGTAGTGATTCGAACACCGGCACCAACGCCATAGTTAAAGCTCTTAGTATTTTTATACCAAGGAACATTAGGAGCATTCCAAGCATCACCGATATCTGTAAATAATACGCCACTTACCTTTTTCACGATAGGGAAACGGAATTCCAATGTCGCATTATACATATTTTTACCGCGGAATTGATCATCTTCGTAACCACGTAATGTATCTGCGCCACCTAATGTGAACAATTGGCTATATGGTGCATCACCTTGGATGAAACCACCACGTGCACGGAAGGCCAATACATTTTTGGAACCCACTTTTTTGTATGCACGCATTTCAGCTGTGAATTTATAGAAATCAAAATCACCGCCTAAGCCATGACCAGCCCATTGTGCAGTGTAGGAAATACGACGACCACGAGTTGGTTCATAAATGTTATCGCGGGAGTCATATACCTTTTGCCATGAAATGGAATTGATGCGACCAAAGTTTTTACCTACATAATCCATGCCGGCAAAATCATATGAGCCGTTATTCCATCTATTATTAGGGCCTGCACCAGTACCCGCATCATAACGGAATCCAGAGCTATCGTCATTATCCCATTTGTATTTATCAGAGCGGGATTCAAGTGTTAAGTAGTCGCGTGTATATTCGCCTGTTTGACGACCAAAGGAAATATTAAAGCCTTTGGATTTTTTGTTGTATTCTGCTACTTCGCTACCATCGCTATCATAGTCAGTGTATTCATCTTCACGGTTGAAGAAGGAGAATCCAAGAGAAGTACCTCTGTGGTCAATCCAAGGTTTCAAGTAAGAAATTTGGTAGTTTTTATATTTCTTTTTACCACCGATTTCCCAGTGAACTTTAAATTTATCACCTGTACCGCGAAGGTTATCTTCACCAAATTCAACGATACCCATCAAGCCATCGGATTTAGAATAACCTGCACCTAATGTGATTGTACCTGTTTTATGTTCCAATACGTCAATTTCGATAATTACATTGTTAGGATTTTTTTCACCTGGTAACATACGTACATTTACATCATCAAAGAAGCCCAAGTTGTACACGCGTTCTACGGAACGACGAACTAAGAACTTGTTGAATGGTTTACCAGTTTTTTGTACGAACTCACGAGTGATAACTTTGTTACGAGTTTTCTTATTACCAGCTGGTACAATATCTTCTACAATGCCTTCCACGATATGGATATGAATCATACCATTATCATCTACAGCAATACCGTCTACATGAGCTAACATATAACCATCACGAGCATACGCTGCATTGATACCTTGTACCTTTTGGCCTACATATACGGAGTTCATGATTTGGCCTTCAGGAATTGCCATATATTTAGTTAATACATCGGATGTGTATACAGAGTTACCTTCAAATACAACACCATGTACTACAGGGTTAGTCACAACAGCAAAGTCAATTTTCACGCCTTCCGGAACAGATGTAAAGACAGGGTTTACTTCTGAGAAATAGCCACTGTTACCCAAATTTTGTACATCTTTAAATACACCATCAACGGAAACAGCATCGCCTACCTTTTCAGATAACAATGTCATTAATTGCGCCGCTTGATCTGCAGAAATACCAGAGATAGATAAGCCTGTAATTGTTTTACCTACAAATGGGTTAACAGAATCAGCACTAACAGCAGTAACGTATTGAGCCTCAACAGATGTTACAGCTTGTGCCTGACCGTTTTCTGCAACCTTATCCAAGTCTGTACCTGCTGTAGTTTTGGAAACCATTTTAACTTGTTTATCGTCTGTTTTTAAAGCCCCGTTATTAACGGTAACTGTACCATCAGAACCTTGTACAACAGTACCATCAGTGGATAATGTAGTGTCACCACGAGCAGCTAAAATTGCCGCATCAGTATTATCTTGTGTATTAGCACCCTTTTCTGTACCCGCATTGTATACAGCTGCTTTAGTCGTTGTATCATCAGTAGTCGCAGTATCTGCTGTAGCAGTTGCATTCATATCTGGTGTATAGCCTGTTTGTACTTCTGCAGCAAACACACTGCCAGTACCCATAACAGCAGTCAACACAGATGCTGCTAGCATACGTTTATAGGCTTTGCTTGTTAACATAAAATCCTCCTAAAATTATCCCTCTTTAAAGAGTATTAAATCTTTATTATTATATCATATAATACTGGGAATTAGTACTACTATAATTCAATTTTATGAAATTAAAATGACTATAATGAAGCTCCTTATTCAGATTCTTCATTATAGTCATCATTGCTAGAACTCTCGTGTCCAACGTCCACCAATATAGGTACTACCTTGTGATGTATGCCAAGCATTAAACTTAACACTTCGCCGTAACGAGTATTCAATACCATATTTATTTTGTTTATTATTGATACCTTGCGTATAGGTAATCATCGTTCTCGGCAAGACATATTTACCGATTTCGATATTATAATTTCCCGATGTTTCCCTACTAGTAGGTTCATTCGGATCTATGGAACCTGTCGTAATATTAACACGATCTAAGCCCAATGCATTTTGTACTGCATCTTGTACATAGCCAAAAGCAAACATTTGTGCACCAGCTACAGCTAATGCATTCGCATCTTCATTGGTAATTGTACTACTATTCGATGGTTCACCACGACCAAAAGTCAACATAGAAATGATTTGCTTACGCGATAAACTTGGTTCGGATTTAAGCGTTAAATCCATATGATCCACAGTACCTTTCACGCCGAGATAGATATTATAAGTACCTACATTTGTTTCCGCATCTAGTTGAAGCATAGGCAAATACGTTCCAGATGTAAAAGTTGCAGTCCCCTTTGTAATATCAAAGGTATGGCTTAGATATTTAAACGTACCACTCACCACGTTAAACTGTCCACTAGAGGTAGGATTAAATACAGAGCCCCCAAAATGAACATCTCCACTAATACGCATATTATACAAGGTTCTATCGTAGAGTCGTACATTTTTACCAGCATGTACGTTAACATCAATCCCCAAATCACGCGTGCTTTCACTAGTTTCTAAAGAAAGTGGAATTTTGAACTTCATATTCTCTAGATTTAGATTACCCATAAGTGTAGGGATTCCCTCTTTTTCAGCTATATAGAGTTCTCCTTTTAATGGACCTGAAATATACTCGTTAGATAAATCTAACCCATCCAATTGAATGGCTGCACGGTAACTAGTCATGGTATGACCTGTCCAATTAACCTTCGCTGCTAAACCAGCGGTCCCTTTGCCCGCAGATATGCGAGATTGAAAATCTGCTTGTTGACCTGAGAAAATTAAATCCCCATCAATATTCTTAAGCTCATTCCCTACAGTCTTTATCTTCATGGTACCATTTCGAACAGATACTGTACCGTACGCTTCTGGTTGATCAATAGTTCCTGTTACATGAACAACACCTTTTAATGCCCCAGTTGCGTCTTTCACCGTAGGAGTAATCAAAGGAATAACAGCCATATCAGCCTCATTAAAGTCAATAGTCATATCCATCGCTTTAGAATCATTTGCATCGAGATATCCAGTCGTATACAACGCGGCTAGAGGAATCTTGCCATATGCACTTAGCTTATAGTTTTCTTTAACCCCTTGAATACGTTGAACGTTAATAACATGATTTTCCATGGTTGCCAATACAAAGCCTTGATCAATATCGATACCGTTATAAGAACCATTGGCAAGACTCGCGGACAATTCAACCTTAGGATTTTTTGTAGCCCCTGTCATATTGATAACACCGGTAACGGAACCAGTTGCATTAATATTATCACCAATAAGCGGTAAGAATGGTTCTATATCAACATCGCGAACTGCAATTTGTAAATCTGCATCACCATCTAAATCAACAGTACCACCAGCAGCAATAAGTCCATCATCAACAGGTAATTTTAATGTTCGAATTTTAAACTTACGATTTTCTAGACTGACATCTATCTTTGCATCGCCTACTACCTTAGTATCAATAGTTACATCCTTAATTGAACCCACCACATTAATGCTTGGATTGCCATAGGTACCTCCTAAATCAACTGTACCACTCAAAGAACCATCTAATTTATCCACCGGTTTTCCCAGTAGGGATAACAGATTGCTTACACGACCATTTGTCACCTGTAATGTACCAAATAGTCGCTTATCGCCCACAGTAGACATACCTGCACGGGCCATATAATGGCCACCTTGTTCTTCATCAAATTCAAATTTTTCTAAATTAACAACGGTTTTATCTGCATATAATGTACCAGAAATATTGGTGATGCCTTCGCCATTAATAGTTAAGAAGTTAGATGTAACAGATCCATTAAAATTAGGATTGTATAAAGAGCCTCCAATATGCCCCTTAGCTTGTACATAGCCTTTTACATCATAATCAGTATTGACTAATAACCTACCAATATCTATATCTTTACCTTCCAAATCGATATTTAGAGCATCTTCTGACATAGTACCAGACCCTTGAATGACAGCACCATATCCTTGAATAGTAAACTTAGGTAGTGTAAGAGTCTTATTTTCTAATGTATAATCTGCCTTTGCATCACTAATCAATTTGCCATTATAAGAACCATCATATAAATGAACATGGCCCTGAACATATGGATTATCTAAAGTACCACGAATTTCATTTTCAGATTCAAACCACCCAGTAAGCGGAACATCAGAAAACGGCCGAATCAAGTTCTCTATCCGGACAGCTTTGGCGCGCGCCCGCATATTAAGTGCATTAGAATTTAAATCAAATGTACCCCCTATAGTAATGGCGCCATCTCCATCACCTATAGATGTATCTGTTAATTCTAATATATGATTTTTAATGGTAAAGCCTGCATTAATGGAATTAAAGTGAGCCCCACTATAGACAATCTCAGGACTTGTAACACTACCTGTCACAGATGGATTATCTAAATTTCCTGTAATAGAAGCATGGCCTGTAATATTGCCAGATATACTATTACCAACAAGACTTGAAAAATTAGATGCATCTAATGAATCCGCCGACAAGGATAGATTCAATAGATTATTATCAATCGTTCCATATCCACTAAGTTGGCCATTTCCTATCGCCCCCGTAACGGCTATATTTGTCAAGGCGCCTACATTATTAAAGCTAACGCGAGCAGAATCAATAGATATACCACGCACGGATAGACTCGTTCCCACTATATTACCTTCTATAGAGGTAATATCACTATTTTTTCCTTTTACAGAAAATTCTCCATTCACAATACCGGACGCCTGTGTAGATAAATTTTGTGTAAATGGAGCTATTTCTGCATTATGAATCGTACCATCAACGGAAAATTCACCACTATCAATGCCGTATTGTCCTTTGGCTTTTACGCTACCATTACCAATGTATAACGAAGCATCGTGAATATCCACTGTACCATCGAAATAACTAAAATTAGCCTCTCCACTATCGATATGATAGCTATCATAAGAGATTGCATTACTCTTTATAGAACCAGATACATAGGGATTAACACTAGTACCGCCGATATGAACACGGGCACCTACGTTACCAGTAATTTGATTTTTGGTGAAAGCCTCTAAAGCTACGGAATCAGCAACCGCATTTAAGTTTAAACCAACCTCATCCCCTAATGTTACCAAACCATTCACCTTAACGGCTTGATCGTTTACATACCAGCCACTATGACTGATTAAAACAGTATTATTTTGGAAGAAAATCTTACCATTGCCCTGTCCAATTTGGTATGTAGTAGACCCGTTTTTATAGGTACCACCTAAGCCATCAAAGGCTAAATTACCAGACATAGAATACTTGCCATCACGCCCCGTAATCTGCGCTTTTACATCATGTAATATACCAGATGTTATAGAGAGATTTTTATTGGATGGAACCATATTCATAACGCCTGATATATCAACAGACTCGGCTCGAACAAACAAATCAAAATCATCCATTTTATTCATGTCGATAGAGCCATTAACAGCGATCGAATGGTCATCTAAAAGTCCATTTAATGCCCCTTTTGTCATACCATCAACATTTAACGCTATATTTCCATCTAAATTGGATAGCCTATGTACATTGCCATCTTTAAATCGAACAGCACCTGTAGCATCATTAATGACGATATTGCCATCAAATGATTTCTTATCATTTTTTGAGGATGACTCCAATAAAGAATTTACATTCCAAGATCCATCAGCTAGTTGCCACACATGGACGTCCGGTTTTTCTAAAGTAATGGTAGAAACGATGGCTGCACCACTTGAATTCCCCATCAAAATAGATGGAGCAGATGTCCATTTCATTGATACCTTCATAGTCGGAACGGCCGCTACCAAATGGTCATTTTCATCCCTTAATGATACATTTTGTAGTACTACATCCCCATTCCAAGCGATGTGCATAGAATCATACTGAATTGTACCTCTAACTGTATTATGTAGTTGTTCCTGTACCATGGGCGCCACATATCGCTCTGCAATTGGATTGATGGAAGTAGCTATTCCAGCTACACCCAATCCTAAAACTGCTGCACCAATTAGGCACCATTTTTTCCTTGTCATAGGAAACCCCACACCTAAAAAAATTACGCTTATTTATACATCAATATTACCATACTCTATGATATTTCAATAGTATATGATGTATAAATTTTATGAAATCAAAATGTAATACAGTTCATTCAACGATAAAAAAAATGACGACCGCCGAAGCAATCGTCATTTTAAATAGAGTGTATATTATCTCTATGATTATTTTTTTGCAGGTGTAGCTGTCGCTAAAGCTGCTAATTGTTCTACAGCACCACTATTAGCAATAATACTTGCCCCTTGACCTACAGGAGTATCCAAAGGAATGCCTGTTGCTTGTTCAAGAGCAGAAATACTTACATTGTAATTATATAAAGCATCTACATAATTATTGCGAGATTCAGTCAATTTAGTTTCTGCATCGAGCACATCAAGGTTTGTACCTACACCAGCGCGGTAACGAAGTGTTGCAATACGGAAATTTTCTTGACCTTGATTTACTGCCGTTTGCGTACTTTGAATTGTTTGTTCTGCAGAACGCAAGTTAAGGTATGCTTGTTGCACTGCAAGATTTACCTTATCAACAGCTGCTAAATTAGCTTCCTTAGCCTTTTCTAATGTATCTTGAGCAATCTTAATTTTATTTTGTGTTTGGCCCCCATCCCACAAACTCCATGTAGCGGATGCGCCAATATGCCAAGATTTACTGCTTGTACCAAAGTAGCCATCTGGATCAGCATAGCCACGGCCAGCTTCGACACCTACTGTTGGTAAATAGCCAGCTTTCTCAGCTTTTAAACCCTCTTCAGCTTGTTTTACAGCCATCGCAGATTGTACAAGAGCAGAACGATGAAGCATAGCATACGCTTTTGCTTGTTCTAATGTAACAGCATATGGTTTGTATTGCAAATCATGTTCTGCTGTTGTAATAGACGTTTGTGTTGGGTATGCAATCACCAAATTCAAGTTTGCTTCCGCTAAATTCGCTGCATTTTGCGCTTTTACAAGGTTTGTTTGAGAGTCAGCCAAATTAGTATCCGCAGCCAATACATCAGAATTAGCTACAAGACCTACATTATATTGAGCCTTTACATTATCTACATGACCTTGGTAATCCTTAACAGCTTGGTTTGCTACGTCTACCTTGTTACGATACATAATCAATGTGTAGTATCCATTGATAGCATCATATTTAGCTTGTTGTAAAGCTTCTTCATAAGCAGCACCACTACCTTCACGAGCAAAGCGAGACTTATCAATATTAGCATCTAACTCAGGGCTAAATACAGGGGCCTTAATAGTGAAGCTATGTTGACCAGTCTTACTAGTAACAGTTCTCCCCGTCATAGTATTGGCACCGTGATTACGAGCGCCTTGCCATGCATAGGATACATTAGGATTTTTTCCTGCTGCTGTAGCACTTACTGTGGCTTTTGCAGCTTGATAATCCCACAAGGATTGTTTCGCAGTACGGTTATTAGCCAGTGCAAGAGAAACTGTGCTATCTTCATTTAGGTTCAATGCGACTTCATATTGTTGTGCATCTTGAGAAGCTTTTTGAGCTAATTGTTGTTGAGTTAATTGAATAGCTTCTTTTTGAAGTTTTGTGAGTTTGTCACCATTATTGACAGATGTAGAAACAACGTCACTTGCGAATGCACCTGTTGTAGCCATCGATACTATTATGGCTAATGAAAAGGCCTTCTTATTCATACGTATACCTCCACACGATATGTGTTTTAAAAGACTTGTTTAATACCAAAGTAGGTGCCTCCATTTGAAGAGCCAAATGGGCGTGTCATTTGCACAACACCGTACGTATTATTATGTAAGCGTATATCAGAACGTAGTCGATATTTAGGATGATTCAAATCATACATAGCTGCAGAAACACCAAAAGACCCACGTGGATTATAGTCAATGCCAAATCCGAGCTTGCTTTCAAAAATACCACCGCGTACTAACCATTTATTTGCGATAAATTTACCGCCATTCAAATCAAAATCGGTATCATCACCAATATTAGAAAGTCCAAATTCACCCATGCCTTTATCTGTGTAAACGCGAGCACGACCATTGATACGGACCTCTTCTTGATTTGTATTATAAAGTAAATCCACAGAAGGTTCTACTTTAATAGATGACTTTTTTTCAGAACCATTAGCCTCCGAGGAACCATTAACGGTTTCAGATGCATATGGTTTGCCACCTAACAATTTATTGACACGAGCAGAAATTTGCTCCGTATTATGCAATGTTGCTTTAATATTTTCTTGTGCTTTTGGATCCGTTACGGTTCCTTCCATGGAACGCGCCATGTGATCAACACGATCCGTAGTTTGTTTAATATTCGTCAAGATAGCACGCATGTCATTACCAGCATTACCATCAGCATTAAATTGTTGAGCCGCTTGATTTAGCTGAGCCGTCACATCTGCCATATTTTGTGTAACCGCTACCGCATTGTCAGCCATGACAGCCGTAGATTGCAACGAATGTTTTAATGCGTCTTGTGTTTTAGGGTCGCCAATAATATTATTAATGGATTGCAACATTTGTTCTGTACCAGCCATTAATTTTTGAGCACTTTGCATGGCTTTATCCATCGCATCGACCCCTTCACCTTTAACGGAATCACCATCATGTAAATATACGGTTGATTTACCAGGTGAAATTTGAATAAATTTATCCCCTAAGAATCCATCAGATCCTAAGGAAAATGTTGAATCGCTTGGTATTTGAGTTTTATCATCGACTTTCATCTTCACCAAAACACCAGATGGTGTAATTTCAATATCAGAAACCGTACCAATTGCGACACCAGAAAATTTAACCTGATTACCATTTTTCAACCCATTAACTTGAGCAAAATCACCGGTAATCGTCATCTGAGGTTTTGCAAATACGTCTATACGCCCCACAAATATGATGCCCAGCACGAACAACACAACACCTACAATTGTGAAAGCCCCTACTTTAGCTTCCGTCGTCCACTTCATTATCTGTCTCTCCTTGTTCCGATATCGATAGCCTCCGCCTCACCATGAATAAATTGTTGTACTTTAGGATTAGGTGAGTTTTTAAAATCCTCTGTTTTAGATACTTCTATAAATTTTCCCTTATCAAGTAATGCAATTCTGTCAGCCACATAAAAAGCAGATTGCATATCATGAGTTACTACGATAGATGTACAGCTCAACCGTTCTTGCATACCTCGGATGAGCATGCTAATCGTTCCCGATGTAATGGGGTCTAGACCAGACGAAGGTTCATCATACAAGATGAGCGTCGGATCAAGAGCGATAGCCCGAGCAAGACTAACCCTTTTCTTCATCCCCCCAGATAACTCATTAGGCATGTAAGACTCATATCCGCTTAGCCCAACCCAACCGAGTCGCTCATCAACAATATGTTGAATTTTATCATCACTTAGATTGGTATGTTCCCTTAGTCCAAAGGCGACATTCTCCCCCACTGACATAGAGTCAAATAATGCGGAGTATTGAAATACCATGCCCATCTTTTGACGTACCTTATTAAATTCTTCTTCAGATAATGTAGTAATATCTACACCATCAACAATAATTTGGCCTGATGTGGGGCGTTGTAAACCTATAATCAAGCGTAATAGCGTACTTTTACCACTACCACTACCACCCAAAATAACAAGCGTCTCCCCATCTTTAATGGTCAGATTAACAGAATCTAATATTACACGCGTGTCATAGGCTACAACCACATCACGTAATTCAATCATAAAGCCCTCGTTCGAGATAATCGATTAAAAGAGTAGAGTTGATAAAAAATAATTTAATACAAATACTAAGATAATACTTGTTACTACAGAACTAGTAGTGGAGAAACCAACAGCTTCGGCCCCCATCTTGGTATGCATTCCCTTATAGCACCCTACAAGAGCGATGACAGCACCAAAAACACTAGATTTAATTAACCCTAATGTAAAATCAGAAATGGTTGAAAACATTTGTATCGAATCTAAATAGGTGGCTGGTGCTAACCCCTTAATAGTAGTAGCTACAAAATAACCACCTGCAATACCAATGACAACGCCATAAAATGCGAGGATTGGTACCATAATCATGCAGGCTACAACGCGAGGTACAACGAGATAACCGATTGGATTTACAGCCATAACGCGTAATGCATCGATTTGCTCTGTAACCTTCATCGTACCAATTTCGGCCGTAATGGCAGCCCCTACACGGCCTGCTAATACAACGCCTACAAGAATAGGTCCTAATTCACGGCCCATCGCAACGGCCATGAGTCCACCTACCGTACCTTGTGCACCATAGGTAATTAACACATCTGTTATTTGTAATGTCATTACACCACCTGCAAATAATAGTGTCAGACTAATAATCGGTAGTGAGTCTACGCCAAGATGAGCCATCTGTTGTAGCACATGCCATGCATTGAGCATTTTTAATTGTTTTATGGTCTGCCATAGAAGTAGCATGGCAGTACCCACATTCGATAAGCCGGCCATTACATTGCGCCCTATCGCCTCAAGCCAATTCACAACAGTCCCCCTTACTATTTGCTTATATTTCAAATTTTACTCTACTTGATCATTTGAAGGTTTATCATTAGATGGTTTCTCATTCGAAGGAGCATCACCTGCTGGTTTATCCTTGGATGGTTTTTCCTTAGATGGTTTATTAACAGACTTGTCTTTTTTATTTTGAGATGCTTTGGAATCTTTTTTATTACCTTGATCTTCTAATTCCAATTTATGTTCCATCTTAACCTGTTCTTTAGCTTCTTTAGCACGTTTAGCTAATGCTTTGTCACGGTCTTTAACACTCATAACTTGGATTGTAAATTGACCGTCCCCTTGAACAATATACTCTGTGTCGATAGCAGTTTTTTCATTTTTCTTTTCATCATCTTTACCATCGCTAAGGTCTTCACTACCTTTTTTCTTTTTAAGATCTCCAGGGCTAGGTTTATCTTCTACACCTTGAAGTTTTGCCTTTTTCACAGAATTTGTAGAAGCCTCTTCATTTACAAGACTAACGCCATCTTCTAAGATTTCTACAACAATTTGATTATTCGTATCAGTCTTTTGTAATTCATCAAACAAATCGTTAAAGTCTTTGTAAACTTTTAAACGACGTAGAACTTCATCAGTCAAATTATATTTTTGTTTTTCCAATACATAAGGCAATGGGATTTCGCCACCACCACGAACCTCTAAGGTATATTTACCTAAAGGTTGGTCTTTAGGTACTGTGAAGAATACCTCTTTATTAACTTTTTCCCCACGATATGGTTCCAATGTAACGTCAACTACAATCGTATCACCAGGAGATACAACGGTCGATGATGCAGCTGCATCTACAAGTTTTGCCGTTTTCTTATCTTGTGTTACCTCTGTTTCCACATTGATATCCGCAATTTCATAGTTAATAAAGCGATTGTTCATCAATACATCGATAACATTGTAAAATTCATCAACCGTTTTTTCACTAATGGATTCAGAGCTATAAAACATATTGGTTCGCGTTAATGATTTTTGTTCACCATTACGTGGTGTAATCGTATAGGTAATTTTAGCAGTACCAGCACCACTGCGGTCTAGGGTCTTATTTAGCATATTATACAGTGCTGTAGCCGCCAATGTAGGTGTCATATCCTTATCTTCAATAACCTTTACATTAGACTGCTTGTCACGGCCCATATCGATATCTTTTAAATGAAAGCGAACTGGAATCCCACTAGAAACAGTGCCAGAAACACCGGCAATGCCTGCGCCACGATCCTCTGTAACAGTACCGATTTCTCTTCCCATAGAACCTAGCTTAAAGGCAGATTCATAACTTTTAACAACCGTAAAAATATTGGCATTATGCATAAAATAATTAGCAGAACCATGTTTCAAGAACGGATGACCAAAGGCCACCATTTGTTTGCCATCAACATAGGTAACGGTACCAATAGCGCCAAGTTTTAAATCACCATCAACCAACAAAGCCGCTACAGATCCACCAGCCTCTAACGGCTTAGCAATATCATCACTACTAGAACTAGCCGTATCATAGGTTTCGTAATTATATTGTGGTAATTTTGATTTAAAATACTCCATAGATGTAGTATCAAATCCATAGGCCATCAAAGGAGTTTTCATTGGAATTAATTGTTTGTCTGACCAAGTATTTGTCAAATTCTTTTCATATGGTATATTCCATAATTTCACCATATCTTCGATAGGCGTTATCATGCCAATCGTGCCATCAGCAAAGCCCCAACCATATGCTACGGCACCTACAAGTTTCCCATTAATATATACAGGACTACCACTCATACCATGCGCAATGCCACCGGTCTGTTCCATAACAGGGCCAGAAAACTTTGCAAGAATTAAATGTCCAGATGGGCCTTTATCCTTCATAACGCCCAATACCTTAACATTAAAATTCGATATCGTATCCCCTACTATTACTGTTTTTGCTATACCTTCCATACCAGTCTGTACATCTTGAACAGGCATAAAATCAACTGCCTGTGCCGATGATAGAGCACTACAGAAGAAAAGCGCCAGTATCGTTTTTCTATACCGACGCCAAGAATGAGAAAACTTCATTCCTATCTCCTTTATTTGCTTTCTACAGTGACAACGACTTGATCACGAGAAATATCCGAACCTACTGTAACATCAACTGCAGTCACAGTGCCATTCACCGTGGATTTAGCTGCCGCCATAGGGCCTGCCAATGTTTCTACAGTCACCAATGTTTGACCTTCTGTAACAGAAGTGCCAACAGCAACAGTAGAAGCAACTTTACCTGTTAATACACTTTGGTATGATACAGGGGCCGCCATTACAGAAGTAATACCTAATGCTGTTAAAGCAGCTAAGGCTAAAAGTGTCTTTTTCATAACGATCCCTCCTTTTACAATAGAATACATAAAGACATTATACTAAATCTCTAGCTTTTTTTCAAACAAAATTGTATGCAACTCATTACTTGATTATAAGTATTTTTTCATAAGCACTAGGCGTTTCATTACCTTTGTGAGTATAATGGCCATCAACCTCTACATCAACACTGCCTTGATTGGATAATTCAAATCCATTGATAGCCCCTAAAGAGGTCAATAGGTTAGCCCCTTCCTCTAGTGTAACACCTACAGATGAAGCATTATGTTTATCTACAGTGGCTACAACGAGCTTTTCATCCTTTGTTGTGCCGATGAAACTTCGACTACGATTCGTAGAATCTTTAGGGCCCACATAACTACCATTATGTAAAACCAGTGTGCCCCCTTCAACCATAGCGCCACCAGCAGTTTCTACCTTCGCAAGTTCCTGACGTGGTTGTAATACAACAGGCGTGCCCACTTTTAAAGATTTTAATGAAGCTATGGCCTCACCATGAGCAGACAATACAAATTGATTGTTCCCTAATGCGGAATTGCCATTTCCCACCTTAAGAACCTTCCCATTACTTACTGTCACTTCATAACCGAATTCATTTGTATTTGTACTTTCACCAAAACTAGATGTATATAGCGTAAGTGCATTATTTCTACGTGGACCATTTACAGTGGTAATCACCAACGTAGATTTAGGTGTCTTAGCCTGCAACAATGGTTTCTTCTCTTCTATAAAATACCCTCTACTTGGTGTATAGCGAAGAACGCCAACGGATTGAATGCGATTTAAATCCACCTCACTAGATGCACTAACCGCATACGGTTTATCAAAGCTCTTTCCCGGAACGGATAAACCGACAGCAGCAATGTGTTGCTGTGAAATCGAGGACAAAGGCTTTCCACCGGGCACACTTGCTACCACCATTGGTGCATCATTGTTAACTGTCATCGCATAAGCGCGAATTAATCCCTCGTTAACTGCTGTTTTTATGTTAGCAGTCTGAATCGATGCACCTACACTTTTCGTTGTCTTCTGACTGTAATCTGAAAACAAATCAACAACCACACGATTGGGATTCGATAGGGTGAAAGCATGATAATTAATCGATTGATTGGCAGATAGTCTCACTTGTAAACCATCATTAGTAGGTTGAAAGGACATACCTTTCAACACACCGATCTTATGTGTTGTACGATCTGCGGCATTGGAAATTTTATTAGTTGTATTGGCTAAGTTCAAGGTAACCGTATTTTGGTTTGCGTTATATGACTTAGTCCAGGATAAAGGTAATTCAGTCATATCAAAAACAATACGGCTTGCGCCATCATAATCGGATACTCGCACGGCTGTCAAATCACCGGCACAAGCAGTAACAGTAGTTGTTACCATAATAGATGCCATTATAGCGGCTGTTTTAAGGCGTATCATCATCGAACTCCTTTACGATATATAGAGTTTATAAATTCTGTATGTTAACGTATTCTGTTATGAATCAGAACTAGATATAACAACTTAAATCAGATTATACTTCATTATTAATTTTATACAATCTATTCACTTGTAGTATACACTATTTCTCGCAATAATACAAAAAGCTGAGACAGTTTCCCACCTCAGCTTTTCTAATTCTATTGTAAGTCTTCTAATGTATCTCGCAATGATGACATTTCATCTAATGTTTTTGCTACCCCTTTAATTACCGCATACCTTGGTAATTCGACTAAATAAGCAGCTATGCCAACAGATCGAGAAATAACGCGGTCAAGCCCGCTAATCAATGCCCCACCACCGGTGAGAATGATACCATGATCGCCTATAGCAGCCACCAATTCAGGTGGCGTTTTTTCCAATATGGACTTAATTGCCTCAAGAATACTCATAACTTGAGACTCTAATGCACGCTGTATTTCTAGCGAATGTAATGTAACTATCTTAGGCAAACCGCTAATAACATCACGCCCTCGAATTTCTACCTCTCGCTCTTCAGAACGCCGGTCTACAGTGCCTGCAGATATCTTTATTTCTTCCGCCGTTAGAGGACCAATGACAAGCTTTTTCTTGCGTCGTACATATTGAATAATAGCCTCATTAAAAGAATCTCCGCCAATACGCAACGATTCACTCACTACGACACCTGTATCACAAAGGACTGCAATATCCGTAGTGCCACCGCCAATATCTACGACCATAGCACCGACCTTATCCGCTTCATTTAAATTTGTGCCCATAGCCGCTGCTAAAGGTTCTTCAATAAGAACCGTCTTCTTAGCCCCAGTTCGTAGTAATGCTTCAAGAATAGCACGTTTTCCAACGGGAGTAATCCCCGATGGAACACAAACAACGATACGTGTTTTCATGAGACGAGATGCAGGAACAACAGAACGAATAAAATACTTGAGCATGAATTCCGTCATATCGTAATCAGCAATAACGCCTGCCTGCACAGGTCGTATAACTTCAATTCCCGTTGGAGTTCGCCCAATCATGCGACGTGCGCTTTCACCTACCGCTAATACATCGCCAGTCCGAGTATCTTTCGCCACACAAGCAGGTTCATCTAGAACAAGTCCTTTGCCCTTGACATAGATTAAAACATTGGCCGTACCTAAATCGATACCCAAATCAAATGTAAGGGAACGACCAAATTTAAACACCGTTTCTCCTACATTCTGAGGGGATACAATACGCTTCAATGTCATAGCTGGAGTGGTCTTTGCAATCGGTTTCGTCCGTTTTTGACGGCGCTCTTTACGGCGTAATTCCGTTACCTTGACCATAGCAGCTCGTGAAGTGCGCTCTACAACCGACTCTTTTTTAGCTTTTGCATCATTATCTTGACTGCGACGCAAAGCCGGCACTTGTTTACGCCGGCTTCGTTTCTTTGTATTCTGTTTTGGCCTTTTGTTCTTATTCGTCAACCCGAACAATATCGGCACCTAACCTTTTCAATTTACCCACTAAATCATCATAACCGCGATCGATATGATGTAAACGACCTATTTCTGTTGTGCCTTCCGCAGCTAAGCCTGCACAAACTAAAGCCGCCCCAGCACGTAAATCAGTTGCATTCACAACAGCGCCATGTAAGGATTGCATCCCTTCTACGATAGCTTGTCGATTATCAATATCTATATGAGCACCCATCTTACGCAATTCAGCGACATGCATAAAACGATTTTCAAATACGGTTTCCGTTACTGTGCTTGTACCTTCCGCAATAGTAGTGAACGCCATAAATTGAGCTTGCATATCTGTAGGGAATCCAGGATATGGTAATGTTTTAATATCTACAGCTTTTAAGCCTTTGCCTGTGCTAATAACACGAATACCGTCAATATCTTCTTCTACGGTAACGCCTGCTTCTTTCAATTTAGCCACTACGGGTTTCAAATGTTCAGGTAATGCATTTTCTACGAATACATCACCGCCAGCCATAGCCGCAGCAATTAAATATGTACCAGCTTCAATACGATCTGGAATAACGGTATGGATAGCACCATGCAAGGATTCTACACCTTCAATACGAATCACATTCGTACCTGCACCGCGAATGTTAGCCCCCATCGCATTCAAGAATGTAGCTAAATCAACGATTTCTGGTTCTTCTGCAGCATTTTCAATAACTGTTTTACCCTTAGCCATAGAAGCAGCCATGATTACATTTTCAGTGGCCCCTACACTTGGGAAATCCAAGTAAATTTGAGTGCCTTGTAAGCCCTCTGGAGCATGTGCATATACATAATCTTCTGTGATTTCAATTTTTGCACCCAATGCTTCAAACGCTTTTAAATGTAAATCGATAGGGCGCGCACCAATAGCACAACCACCAGGCATAGAAATCTTAGCTTCCCCTTTGCGAGCCAATAATGGTCCCATCACAAGGAAGGATGCTCTCATTTTGCGTACCAATTCATAAGGAGCTTCGGTAGCCGTCAACATGGATGCATCGAAGATAATTTCATCATCAGCTTCGTTTCGTGTAATCTTAACGCCCAAAGACTCAATAACTTGGGAGATGGTACCAACATCCTCTAAATTTGGAATTTCCAATAATTTACTCGGTGTTGATGCTAATAAAGTAGCTGCAATAATAGGCAACACCGCATTTTTCGCACTACTAACGCGCACGCGACCATTCAGCTGATTACCGCCTTTAATAACGAGCTTTTCCAAAAGAATTCCTCCTACATTTCTTATATCAAAATGGTTATGTTCATGTATAACCATATTCGCCACACTGTTATATACTAACGATTATTATACTATTTTTTAGGCTTTCTCATCAAGTAAAACCCCTAAGATTATCAATCTAATCTTAGGGGTCTACACAGACTATTTACTGAAAGCAAAGAAATTAACGAGCTTTCAATGTTGTTAATTTTTCATCTCTATGAATAGTATCTAGGAATCGTACAGTGCCTGTTTTAGAACGCATTACAATAGTATGCGTACGAGCACCGCCTGGGAAGTATTGAATAGGATTCAATAAGTTACCACGTGTAATAGCTGTAGCAGCAAAGATTACGTCGTCAGTACGAACCAAATCATCAAGTGTCAATACTTGGTTAACATCTTTGACACCCATTTCATGACAACGACGAATTTCTTCTTCATTTCCTGGTTTCAAACGAGCTTGCATATCGCCACCTGCACATTTAAGTGCTGCTGCAGCTAATACGCCTTCTGGTGCACCACCAGTACCGACAACCATATGTACGCCAGAACCTTCGATACAGCATTCCATTGCAGGGTTAACATCACCATCAGAAATAAGCATAATGCGAGCGCCTAAATCACGAGCTTCCTTCATTAAACCATAATGGCGTTCACGATCTAGCATTACCAAGTTGATTTCATCAACCTTACGGCCCATCTTTGCAGCTACGTTTTGAATATTTTCTGTCAAAGATTTTGTAATATCAATAGCGCCAGCACCACGAGGACCTACACAAATCTTTTCCATGTACATGTCAGGTGCATGTAACAAGCCACCCTTTTCAGCAATTGCCATAACAGCAATAGCACCATTTTGTCCTTTGGCAATCAAATTTGTGCCTTCAATCGGATCTACTGCAATATCTACTTCTGGACCGCCAGCACCAACATGTTCACCAATATATAACATTGGAGCTTCGTCGATTTCACCTTCACCGATAACAACGGTACCGGAAATACGGACAGAGTCAAATGCTTGACGCATTGCATCAACAGCTAAGCCATCAGCTTCGTCTTTTTGACCACGACCTAACAAACGACCACTACGAAGTGCAGCTGCTTCGACTACACGAGCAAATTCTAAAGATAAAGTACGATCCATTTTAGGGCCTCCTTAAAAAGATGTTTATATTACTTATTGATTAGCTTGTTTCCAATCAGCCATGAATTTTTCTAAACCTGCATCGGTCAATGGATGTTTCATAGCTTGTAACAACACTTTATATGGCACTGTTGCAATATGGGCACCAGCTTTCGCACATTGTAAAATATGCAATGGTGTACGTACGCTAGCAGCGATAATTTCAGTATTAATACCGTGAATAGCGAAGATATCTGCAATGTCTTGAATTAAGGTCAATCCATCCATGCTAATATCGTCAATACGTCCAACAAAAGGACTCACAAATGTAGCACCAGCGCGAGCCGCCAATAATGCTTGATTAGCAGAGAAAATCAATGTTACATTTGTCTTAATGCCTTCTTTTGAAAGCACTGCAACGGCTTTTAAGCCTTCTGGAGTCATTGGAATTTTAACAACCACATTAGATCCCAGTTTTACAAGCTCATGCGCTTCTTCAATCATACCCGGTGCATCACTAGCAATGACCTCTGCACTCACAGGGCCATCTACAAGATCCGCGATTTCTTTAATTACTTGTTTTAAATCGCGTTTAGCTTTCACAATTAGGGATGGGTTTGTCGTTACCCCGTCGATAAAGCCATAAGAGTAAGCATCTTTAATTTCACTAAATTCGGCTGTATCTATAAAGAATTTCATGGGACCTCCTTATTTGGTAGGCGTAATTTTTTCTACGCCGCCCATGTATGGAACCAACACCTTAGGAATCACAACGGAACCATCTTGTTGTTGATTATTTTCCAAAATTGCCGCTACGGTACGACCTACTGCAAGGCCAGAACCATTCAATGTATGAACGAATTCAGGTTTGCCTTTAGGACCACGACGGAATTTAATATTTGCACGACGAGCTTGGAAGTCCGTCATATTGGAGCAAGAAGAAATTTCTCTATATTTATTTTGTGCAGGCATCCATACTTCTACATCATACGTTTTAGCAGAACCAAAGCCGATATCACCGGTACACAATGTGATAACACGGAATGGCAATTCTAATAGGCGCAATACTTCCTCTGCATTGTCTGTCAATTTTTCTAATTCATTCCAAGAGTCTTCTGGTTTTGAAAGTTTTACCATTTCTACCTTGTTAAATTGATGTTGACGAATCAAGCCACGTGTATCACGACCAGCAGAGCCCGCTTCAGCACGGAAACATGCAGTAAACGCAGTGTAATATTTAGGTAATTCGTCTTCGCTCAAGATTTCACCGCTGTGATAATTTGTCAATGTAACCTCTGCAGTAGGAATCAAGAAGTATTCTGTATCCTCAACGTGGTACATATCTTCAGCAAATTTAGGCAATTGACCTGTACCTGTCAAGGTTTCACGAGTTACCATGTATGGTGTCATCATTTCTGTATAGCCTTGCTTATCAACATGAAGATCAACCATGAAGTTAATAAGAGCACGTTCTAAACGAGCACCTAAACCTTTATATACGGTAAAGCGAGCACCGGACATTTTTACAGCACGGTTAAAATCAAGAATATCTAAGTCTTCGCCGATATCCCAATGTGCTTTTGGTTCAAAATCAAATTGACGTGGTTCGCCCCATTTGCGTTGTTCTACATTTTCATCTTCATCAGCACCAACAGGAACAGATGCGTCACACATATTTGGCAACATCAATGCAGCATTGCGCAAAGATTCTTCTACTTCGCGAATGCGACCATCTAACTCAGAAATTTCGTCGCCAACGCGTTTCATTTCTGCAATTTTATCATCTGCATTTTCTTTATTGCGTTTTAATTGGCTGATTTCTTCTGTTACAGAATTACGTAATGCCTTTAATTCTTCAACCTTTTGAATCAATTGTTTTCGTTCATCATACGCAGCAACAAAGGTGTCAAGATCACCCTTTGTATGACGATTATCCAAATTTTGTTTTACTAATTCGAGATTTTCTCGGACAAATTTCAAATCTAACATAGTATCAGCCTCTTCTATTATGTCGTACAATTTAGTATTTTAATACACTTAAGTATACCATAAAATATAGCATTATTCATCATCTTCTTCATCGAGAAGATAATCCTTAGCCATCCATTTACGGGTCGCAGTGAAGGAAATGGTGACCCATTTCTCTGTAGGATTACCGCCGATTTCTTCATCGATTTCATTTCGAATACGATCGAGTTCCGCTATTGTTTGATAAGGAAACTTCTTTGGCACTAGAATATCAATCTCTATGATGCGCGAGTTACCATAAGCCTGTACACTCGTCACATAATCCTTAAATGAATATTTTTCCATAAAACGATCCATGATTTCTTGTACCTCATCATGCAAAGATGAAGGCGCCCACCCCAAGATTTGTTTTGTAGAAGGTACAATAATCTTAATAACAGATGGTGTCATTTGCAATGCTAGTACGATCAAAACGATAGGGTCAATATATACCGCCCAATAACTGTATGATGTATCCTCTAAAAGGATTGCGGCTATAAAGCTGATGAGGATGGCTGCCTCGAGCCACGCGTCAACAGACCAACTTACATTATCAAACTTGATTAGATTCGATTGTAAGCTTTTATTAATGCGATGTACATAAAAATAATATGCTGTATCAGCTATAGTAAAGAAAATAGCATAGTAAATAGCTATACCGAAATCAACATGGCGACCACCATTTAGTAAATCCCCTATACCACTAATCAATGCGTATAATACGATCAATAGAATAAAGAATCCTTCAACAACGAGCACAAGAGGCTCAAATTGCCAATATCCAAACTGGAACCGTTTACTTGTCTCGCGCGCTACCAATTTGGCCGTCATAAGCATCATAATCTTAATGATTACATCGATGAATGAAAATATACCATCTAATAATACGGCACTAGAACCAGTAATTACACCCATAATAGTACCACTAACGGCCACCAACGACATTAATGCAACGGATTGCTTTAGTAATCGTTGTTCTATGGAACGCCTTGCAGCTAATATATCCATAATTACCCCCTTTTATACCTATATTATTTTATTATACCCTAATATTGAGTATTTTTAAAATCACACAGAAAAAGCCCTCAGCTATTAGAATTCTATACTTCTAATAACTGAGGGCTATTCAAAGGAGATAGTATCACCAAATCTCTTATAGTAATAGTTTAATTATACTATTTTCCAATATTATGTTCTAAATCAAAGCGATCAGATACGAAACCGTATAATGTCCAACCGGCAAAGGTTACAATAGAACCGTATGTCATAGCTTCAAAACCAGATGCATACAATGCATATAAGCTATATAAGGAACCGATAAAGGCGATGAATGTCGTACCTTTAAGTTCACTACCAGCACGTTTTGCAGCTTTCATCAATACGATAACAGCACCCATGGATAATAGATAAGGAATAATATTCGTTACAACGGCCAAGTTAACCAATGTTTCGAATTGTTCGCTTAAGGAAGGACTGATTGTCATCAAACTCATTAGAGATTGCAAGATAGTAATTGTTACCATACCAACTACTGGAGCATCTTTAGATGTAATTTTACTGAACAATTTAGGGAAGTAACCTTCGTCAGCGGCGCCTTTAAATACGTTCGCAATCGTGAACTGCCAACCAAGCAAGGAACCGAAGCAAGACATAACCATAAGGCCCATTACAATCTTACCAACTGTACCATTGAACATGGAAGCAAATGCTAAACCGAATGGTGCATTACTATTAACGAGTTCGCTAGCTGGTACGATACCAAACATCATGTTAGTGGAAACGATATAAATCGCAGCAGCGCCTAATGTACCACCAAGAACGGCTTTTGGTACATTCTTTTCTGGATTATCTACAGCATCAGCGTTAGCACATGCAGATTCTAGACCAAGGAAAGCCCACAATGTCATAGCGATAGAGTTTGTAGCTGCTTCGCCAAATGGCATGTTGTTGACATTCCAGTTTGCCACATACATATCTGCGGAGAAATATGCCCAGCCTACAGTACTAATTACAAGTACTGGTGCAATAACGCCCCATACGGTAAAGCTAGATACACGACCTGTAATACTAGCACCACCAAAGTTCAATACTGTTGCAAGCCATAATGTGAAAATTGTATAAATACCAGTCATTAATGGTGTTAATGTTGCATCAGCAAAGGTTGCTGCATAACCTACAGCGGAAATAGCAATCGCAATATTAGCAATCAAAAGAGATACACCATAGGTATAGTTTGCCATAAAGTTCCCCGCTTTACCGAAGGAATATTCAGCATAACCACCCATGCCGCCACCCTTGCGTCCATACATACCACATTTAGCAAATGCGTATGCCAAACACATGGAGCCTACGGCTGTGATCAACCAAGATACGATTGAAAGAGCACCTACCTGTGCCAACTTTGTTGGCAACATGATAATACCGGAGCCCATCATATTTACAGCTGTTAAAATTGTCAGCTGCAATACGGACATTTTATTTTTGCCTGTACTCATAGTTTTACCACCTTTTTATTGATTGTGGCGCCGTCAGAGAAACTCTGACGGCACACAATAGTGTTATTTTTCAAATTCTTTTTTCAATACATAGCCATATGCTTTTTTAGTTCCATCTGGTTGTGGTGTAATATATACGCCTTGAATTTCAGGAGCAAAACCAGGTAACTTGTTGATGCCTTCTTGCAATGCTAAGAAGTAATCACAAGCAGTCTTGGACCAACGTTCACCAGGTTGTACACACAATACTCCAGGAGGATAAGGAAGAGCGCCTTCAAGAGCAATACGGCCTTCAGCTTCATCTAATGGTACAAGTTCGCCTTTACCACGTTGGAATTCAAAGTTTGCATCTTGAGGATTCATTACATATTCTGGGAAGTAGTCATGTAAGAACAAGCGTTCTTGTAATGTACTAACTTGTCTATCTTTGTAGAAATCATGCATTTCTTGACATAATTGACGGATATGATAGCCTTTATACTTATCGATATTAGCATAGTAAATCGATGGTAAAACATCTTGCATAGGCGCATCGGCTTCAATTAATTCTTCAAAACGAATCAATTGTGCAACCAAATCATCCATCTTAGTTTTGGATTCTGCTGGTGTCATCAAGAATAGAATTGTGTTCAAGTCACATTTTTCAGGAATGATACCATTTTCACGCAAGTAGTTTGCAAGAATATTGGCAGGAATACCGAAATCTTCGTATTCACCAGTTTCTACATTGATACCAGGTGTAATCAATTGGAATTTGCAAGGATCGATAAAGTATTGGCCTTTACCATAACCTTTGAAGGAATGCCATTTAGCATTAGGTTCGAATGCGAAGTATTCCACATCTTGAGCCATTGCTTTTGTATCCCCATCTTCCCATTTTTTACCATGTACAACAGGAGGTACTAATGGACGAAGGTATTTACAATGTTTCAATACAGATTTACGAGCATCAATAACTGTTTCTACACAGTCAATCCAAAGTTTTTTACCAGCTTCGCCTTCATGCATCTTAGCATTTACGTCAAGTGCTGCAAATAATGGATAGAATGGAGATGTAGACGCATGCATCATAAATGCATTGTTAAGACGTTTATGGTTTACATAACGATCTTGACCTTTAACGTGTTTATCTTTTTTGTGGATTTGAGATGTTTGAGAGAAACCAGCTTGTTGTTTATGAACAGATTGAGTTACCAATACTCCTGGGTCATTAGGGCCTAATTCTAAGAGCAATGGACTGCAGTCTTTCATCATAGGGATAAATTGTTCGTAACCAACCCATGCGGAGTCAAAGAAGATGTAATCACAAAGGTGACCGATTTTATCAACAACTTGACGCGCATTATAGATAGTACCATCGTATGTACCTAATTGGATAACTGCTAAGCGGATAGGACGTTCTGCTTTTGCTTTTTCAGGATCTTTTTCAGCAATCAATTCACGAATGTATTTTTCGTCGAAGCAGTGTTCCAAAATACCGCCGATAGAACCAAATGGATTACGTGCAGTTTCAAGGTATACAGGAGTTGCACCAGCCATTACAAGAGCACCATGGCAAATGGATTTATGGTTGTTACGATCATATAGAATGATATCGCCAGGTGTTAATAGAGCATTCAATACAACCTTATTAGATGAAGACGTACCATTTAATACGAAATATGTTTTATCTGCATTATATACTTGCGCCGCATGTTGTTGAGCCGCACATGCTGGACCTTCATGGATTAAAAGGTCGCCTAACGCAACGTCCGCATTACAAAGGTCAGAGCGGAATACGTTTTCACCGTAGAAGTCATAGAATGCGCGACCAGCTGGATGTTTACAATAGAATTGACCACCTTGGTGACCTGGACAGTCAAATTGAGAGTTACCTTCTTCTACATAATCAGCCAATGCTCTAAAGAATGGAGGCAACATAGATTCTTCATATTTGTCAGCAGCAGCTTCGATTTGACGTTTATATAAGTCGAAGTTTGTACTAGAACCATCAATTACACGTTCCACTTTCCCCATGAATTGATCAATATCAACAGAATTATCAAAAACAACTAAGAATACAGGGATGCCAAAAGATTTTACAGTTTCATTATCTAAGATAGCTGTATCACTTTCACTAATAACGATTGCTCCTATATCAGTAAAATCGGTTTGACTTAAATCTACACTTTCATGGCCGTCTAAAGGTCCAAAGTAATATTGTGCCTTATGAGAAAATGCAACCTTCATGTGTTTCATAATACGTTCCTCCTAAAGTAAGAGTTGTAATTAAAATTAATGGAACTTATGTACATAAATATAAGATGTATACCCCTTTAGTAATTGATAGCTATCTCATTTAGTTAGGTGTATTCTTTATCTTTATGTATATTCTAACATTTATACAATTTAATTTATAGCGTTTAATAATACGAATTACACATGCACACATAGCAATTATGAGTTTTATGCAAAATGAATATTACGTTAAATTATAGAATATAGTTGTATAAACTTTTTCATATGTTGATAACCATTATTAATATGTAAGGTAATATATACCAAGCACTTCATGCATATCTACTTACTGGCACACAAAAAAGGCTGTAATAGCACACAGTTTCACCGCATTCTATTACAGCCTTTAATTTAAAAATTATTCAGTTATTTCTTCTTGAACTTGAGATGTTTCAGGTTTCATTAATGGGAACAACAATACATCGCGAATGGATGCAGAGTCTGTCAAGAACATAACAAGACGATCGATACCAACGCCCAAACCTGCTGTTGGTGGTAAACCGTATTCAAGAGCATTGACGAAGTCTTCATCCATACGGTGAGCTTCATCATCACCAGCTTCACGTTCTTTCAATTGATCCAAGAAACGTTGTTTTTGGTCAATTGGGTCATTTAACTCGGAGAAGCCATTTGCCAATTCGCGGCCATAGATGAACGCTTCAAAACGTTCTGTAGCCAATGGGTTTTCACGACTTGCTTTGGCAAGTGGAGAAATTTCTTTTGGATGACCATACACGATAGTTGGTTGAATCAAGTTTTCTTCTACATAATCTTCGAAGCAAGCATTCAAGATTTTACCAATACCATCATTATTTGTGTATTCTACATTCAAACGATCTGCAATAGCACGCGCTTCTTCTACAGTAGTTACTGCATCAAAGTCTTCGCCAGTGTATTTTTTTACACCTTCTGCCATTGTGATGCGGTTCCAAGGTGGAGTTAAATTGATTTCAGTGCCTTGGTATGTAATTTCTTGTGTACCTAGTACTTCTTGAGCACAGTAAGATACAAGATTTTCTGTTAAACGAATTGCATCTTCTACATCACCATATGCTTGGTAGGATTCGATGGTTGTGAATTCTGGGTTATGGCGATTATCGATACCTTCATTACGGAAACAACGATTCATTTCGAATACGCGTTCCATACCGCCAACAATTAAACGTTTTAAGTATAATTCAGGTGCAATACGCATATAGATATCAATATCAAGCGCATTGTGATGCGTAATGAATGGACGAGCAGCAGCACCACCTGGAATTGGATGCATCATAGGTGTTTCCACTTCCATGAAGCCATCGTTCATCATATATTCGCGAATCTTCGCAACGATTTTAGAACGTTTAACAAATGTATCGCGTACTTCTGGATTTACGATTAAATCTACATAACGTTGACGATAACGAAGCTCAGTATCCTTTAAACCATGCCATTTTTCAGGTAATGGACGTAATGCTTTGGATAACAATGTCAATTTGTCGACTTTAATCGTAACTTCACCACTGTGAGTTTTAAATACATGGCCTTCAAGGCCTACAATATCGCCAATATCAAGCATTTTTACATATTTGTAATTATCTTCGCCCAATACATCTTTACGGAAATATACTTGGATATCACCAGACAAATCGCGAATATTGGCAAATGCTGTTTTACCATGGGAACGCATCGTCATCAAACGACCTGCGATGACTACAGGTTGGTCTTCGTAGTTCAAGAAGTCATTTTTAATATCTTTTGCATGATCTTTAACAACAAACCGTTGGCCGAATGGATAAATACCATCAGCTTCGTATTCAGCCAATTTGTCGCGGCGAATTTGCATTTGATCATTTAATTCTTCTTGTAAATTTTTAATTTCTTCACTCATGTTATCGCCTCTTTTGTTAAAATGAAAAATTATTGAATTGCTAACACTTTGAAAGTAACAGGACCATCTGGTGTGGATACCTCTACTTCATCGCCCTTACGTTTACCCAAAATAGCTTTACCTACAGGTGATTCGTTGGAAATACGATTGTTGAAAGGATCTGCTTCGGAAGAACCAACAATAACATATTCCAATTCATCATTGTACATTGTATCTAATACGGTAACCTTGCTACCTACGGATACTACATCCCCCTTAATGGATTCATCAATGATTTTTGCTGTATTAATTTTATTTTCTAACTCAGAAATATAACCTTCAATGAAAGCCTGTTCATTTTTAGCATCATCATATTCAGAGTTTTCGCTGATATCGCCGTATTCAATAGCTGTTTTAATACGTTGTGACACCTCAATACGGCGCACAGATTTATAATATGCTAATTCATCCTCAAGTTTTTTCAAACCTTCGGCTGTAAGTAATGTTTCTTTTACGTCTGCCATGGATTCTCCTAATCTTTCTACATATAAATAATAGAAAAAGTGTCATAGTCGATGACACCTTATCTTTCATCTTTAATTTTTAATCAATTATACTAAGAACCCCTGTATTTGTCAATGTGAGCCCCAGTTTTCCAATACATCTCTATAGGTTGAAAGCTCTTTTTTAAAGCTTTCAACAGTGTGAATTGTATTCACACGATTACGCCAATAAGCTGCTTCAGGCATTCCCCTCATATACCATCCCGCATGTGTTCGGATTTCTCTTACTCCTAGAGCCGCCCCTTTATACCGACAGAGTAGTTCAAAATGTTTGAGCAACATATCTAGTCGCTCTAAATAGGTAGGTTCTGGTCTTAATTCACCTGTCGTTAAATAGTGATTAGTGCGCTCAAAAATCCATGGATTGCCTTGTGCACCACGACCAATCATAACCGCATCACAACCTGTTTCTTGCATCATACGAAGCGCATCTTCAGGAGTCCATACATCACCATTCCCTATTACGGGGATTGATAAGGAATCTTTAACCGCTTTTATATAGGACCAATCCGCTCGCCCCATATACATCTGTTCCCGTGTGCGCCCATGAACAGCAACAGCTGCAACACCAGTACTTTCGATACGTTTGGCAAAGTCGACCACATTGATATGATCATCATCCCAACCGATACGCATTTTTACCGTCACCGGTACATCAACAGCTTTTACTGCGGCTTCTGCTACGCGAGCCGCCAAGTCAGGTGTTTTCATCAACGCCGAACCGTCACCGCTAGAGACGACCTTTTTAACAGGACACCCCATGTTGATATCTACAATATCTGCACCAGCATCTGCTACCACCTTCGCGCCCAATGCTATTGCTTCTGGATTAGAACCAAAAATTTGCATCGATACAGGATGCTCGACCGCTTCCATACGCAATAACTCATGCGTGCGCTCATTTTTATATTTGATCCCCATAGCACTGACCATTTCGGTACAAACCATGGAAGCACCATGTTCTTTGGCCAACAGTCGATATGCTATATCGCTAACCCCTGCCATAGGAGCTAAAATAGCCTTACCTTGGATAGGTACATTGCCAATGGTCCATGTTTCTATCATTATAATTCACCTAATAAAACAGGTACAGCCTAAGCCGTACCTGTTGTTATACATTCATACTATAATTACAACCAACTCTATTATAGTACCATTATTTATTTCGTTCGTAAATAAGACGGAGACCTTCCAATGTAAGCATTGGCTCTACATGGTCGATACAATCGGTAGCACTGCTGATGAGCTGTGCCAAGCCACCTGTTGCCACCACAGTTACATCGCCACCCATTTCAGCTTTCATACGTGTCACTAGGCCCTCTACCTGTCCTACATAGCCATAGAACATACCGGATTGCATAGATGATACCGTATTACGATTAATAACCTGACCTGGGTCCTTTACCTCAATACGAGGCAATTTTGCAGCGCGTTGGAACAGAGCCTCTGCTGAAATCGTTACGCCTGGCGTAATAACGCCACCAATATAATCACCATTTCCAAGGACTGCACAATAAGTGGTAGCGGTGCCAAAATCAATGATAATCAATGGCCCCTTATATACAGCATTGGCCGCTACGGCATTGACGATGCGGTCAGCACCTACCTCACGAGGATTATCATATTTAATAGCGATACCTGTTTTTGTGCCAGGACCTACAATGATAGGATTTACATTAAAGTAACGCAAGCATACACGTTCTAATGTTGGCATCAATGGCGGTACTACAGAGGAAATAATGATAGCCTTGATATCCTTTGCGTTAACCTTGCGATCATGAAAAAACAAATTCATCATCAACATGCCATATTCGTCCGTGGTACGCACACGATCTGTAGAAATTCTCCAGTGTCCTACTAAATTTTTCTTATCGTAAACACCGAGAACAATATTCGTGTTTCCCACATCAATTACTAATAACATGCATTCCTCCTATTTTCGCGGACGTATAGAAACATCGCCTGCAACAATTCGTTTAACTTCCCCATTAGTCGTTTTCACCAATAAATTTCCATCGTCATCGATATCAGTTGCCACACCTTCATAGGTATTCCCCGGTGCTCTAACCTCAATTTCTTGATTCAAAGTAACGCTCAACTTACGCCATTCATTTAGGGTATCCTCAAATCCACTATCTAGCACATCGTAATATTGGTGTTCTAATTCTTCTAAGATGATTTTGAAAGCTTCTGTCCGTTCAATATCAACGCCTTCCATTAAGAGAGATGTGGCGATTTGTTTTATTTCTTCCGGTAGCTCTTCTTGTTTCGTCTTAACATTGACCCCTATGCCCATAACGATATAGGAAATTTCCTCCATCGATCCAGACATTTCAGTCAATATACCAACAAGCTTACGACCATTTACCAAAATATCATTCGGCCATTTAATACCTGCATCAGCAAGCCCCATTTTGTGAAATGCCTTAGTAAGCGCCACAGCAGCCATCAACGTACATTTAGGAGCCTCCGCAGGGGGGAAATCAGGTCGGAGAATAAGGCTAAACCACAAGCCTTTTCCAAAGGGAGAATACCAACCACGAGACAAGCGGCCACGACCAGCAGCCTGTTCCTCTGTAACGACTACGGTACCTTCCTCAGCGCCTTGTTGCGCCAATCTACGAGCTTCTAAATTCGTTGATTCAGTTGTATCCATATATACATATCGTTTACCAAAAATATCGGTATTCAATATTTGTTTCATTGCTAATGGGCTTAACAAATCCGGTTCCTCCAACAAACGATAACCACGCTTTGTATAGGACTCAATTTTATAGCCCTTTTGTCTTAGTGCTTTTATATGCTTCCAAATGGCAGTTCGTGATACATGACATGCTTCAGACATATCTTGACCTGAAACAAAGTCACCTTGATTCTGTCTTAAGAATTCTAGTACTTCATCACGCATGATAAGGCCCCTTTCTCCTGTTCGTTTACAATTCGATTGTACAAGTGGGCCCTTGAAAAAGCAAGTGTTATTTATCAATTTAATAAATAATCATTCAAAAAAATGCAAAAAATCTAGATTTTTATACCCCATTAGGTAGACAAATAGATTAATGAATGATATTACAGGCCATTAATAGTATAATGAGTAAAGGATGATGAAATTAAGGAGTATCAATGAAACAATTTACATTAGAAGAAAAAAATGAGGTCCTAGAGACCCCCTTTATCCATATTCATCGAAAATTGGATGTATTATTAAATATCGCTAAACTCCTAATGGAATGTGGTGCTGACACGGTACGTATGGTATCTGAGATTCAACAAGCTGCTACATTTATGGGGATTCCACACAATTATTTAAATATCCACATTAGTTATACAACGATTATGATTAATATATTTCATGAAGAACGCTCTATAACAGTGTTTCGAAAAACGCCGATTCATATACCGAATATGGCTATGATTAATGCCGTATCAAAACTAACTTGGAGAGCTTTTGAACGCCATTATTCTTTAACTACCTATGAACGTTTAGTTGGAAAACTACAACAAACGATTCCCGTCTATCCAGTCTGGGCAAAAGGCATTGCTTGCGCATTAGGCTCTGCTGGTTTAGCTTACTTATACAGTGCGGATATTATTGCATTAGTAGTAACATTCATCTGTTCATTATGTGGCTATTTTATGAGGGTCGTATCTCAGCGCCTTGGATTTAATGAATATTTAGGCAACGCTATCTGCGCCTTTACGGCCATGTTTATTGCCTATGGTTTCTATACCTTCATCGAGTTAGGATCACTGGTATATGTCCTCGTCTGTTGTACACTCTTCATGATTCCAGGTGTGCCACTTATCAATTCGGTTATCGATACTATAAACAACCACATTTTATCCGGCATAACACGAGCTATTAGAACCTTACTCATCGTGGGCAGCATGACACTCGGCATGGCGATGGCGCTTTACTTCAGTCCATTGCCGGCATTTAACTTTGTGGATATTAAGCCTCATATTTTTTCTATAGCACAGATTATTGGTTCCTTTGTTTCCGCCGCCTCATTTGCTGTACTATTTAATTCACCAGCTCGACTATTACCCTATATCGGGCTAGGCGGTGTCGTTTGCGTAGCAATTCGTAATCTAATGCTTTTAGAATATGGATTTGCCTTACCCGGTGCTACATTCATTGGTGCAGCCGTAATGAGCGTCATCTTTGTCAAACTCTCCACATGGCTACGAACATCTGGTCCGGTACTAGTCGTACCATCAGCTATCGCACTGATGCCCGGCATTTTGCTCTATCGTTTTCTATTTGATATATTACACATAAACTCACTAAACGAATCAGGTCTATTGTATATGGCACAAAACGGGACTACTGGCATTCTATCTATTGTAGGTATCGCAGTCGGTGTGGCTGTACCAAATGTACTAGCCCAACGATACCTTCAAAAACGTAAGATTCAACGCACTCAAGAATTGATGGCTACGAGACATGCCTGTGATGGACAATAAAAGGATTTGTCCTAACAGAAACATTTCACATACAGTAAAAGGGGCTACCTAAAGGTAGCCCCTTTTAATTATGTATTAAGATTGTACATCAGATTCTGTAGAGCTTGTCTTAGTTTCTTCAGTAGCATTAGGCATGGAAATCACCGCATCCATATGACTTGCTGTAGGCGCTTCTGTTTCATCAGGAGCCTTAGTAGTACCATATTTATGAAGATTTTCAACAGCCTTAGCATCAATAGTTTCTTCTTCTAATAAAGCCTTTGCCATATTGTGTAAGAAATCCATGTTATCTGTTAAGAGTTGTTCTACATCGCGATATGCTTCATCTACAATATGATGAATTTCAACATCGATCTTACTTGCAACTTCTTCACTATAGTTGCGTTCATGACCAATATTTTTGCCGAGGAATACTTGCTCTTGTTGTTCACCAAATACAATTGGTCCCAACGTATCACTCATCCCCCAACGAGTAACCATAGAACGTGCCGTATTCGTTACACTTTGTAAATCGCCAGATGCGCCTGTACTGATATCGCCAAGTACAAGAGCCTCTGCAATACGACCACCAAGTGCTACGCGTATGTCCGCCAATAGTTGTGCTTTAGTCTTATAATCATGTTCCTCTTTAGGTAACATCATTGTATAACCACCAGCATAACCGCGTGGAATAATCGTTACTTTATGAACAGGGTTTGCATGTGGCAATAAATGAGCCACGATAGCATGGCCAGATTCATGATAAGCGGTCAATTTGCGATCCTTTTCGCTCACAATATGACTGCGGCGTTCAGGGCCCATGCTAACCTTTTCACTGGCTTCTTCCAATTCAGCCATGGTGATAACCTTTTTATTTAAGCGCGCAGCTAACAATGCGGCTTCGTTTAACAAATTGCTCAAATCAGCACCAGTAAAGCCAGGTGTCTTTTTAGCAATCGTTTTTAAGTCTACATCATCTGCTAATGGTTTATTACGTGCATGAACCTTAAGGATTGCTTCACGACCATGAAGATCTGGACGTCCAACAACAACTTGTCTATCAAAGCGACCAGGACGCAATAATGCAGGGTCCAAAATATCTGGTCGGTTAGTTGCTGCAAGGGTAATGATGCCTTCATTGGCACCAAAGCCATCCATTTCAACGAGTAATTGGTTTAGCGTTTGTTCACGTTCATCGTGACCGCCACCAAGACCAGCACCACGTTGACGACCTACCGCATCAATTTCATCGATAAAAATGATACAAGGCGCATTTTTCTTCGCTTGGCCAAATAAATCACGCACCCGAGATGCACCGACACCGACAAACATTTCTACGAAATCGGAACCGGAAATGGTAAAGAATGGAACACCGGCTTCACCAGCTACAGCCTTTGCCAATAGGGTTTTGCCTGTACCTGGAGGTCCTGCTAACAAGACCCCTTTCGGAATGGTTGCACCAATACTTGTAAATTTACCTGGGTCCTTCAAGAATTCAACAACCTCTGTCAATTCTTGCTTTGCCTCTTCGGCACCAGCTACATCACTAAATTTAACCTTTACATTACCATCGCCCATCATCTTAGCACGACTTTTGCCAAAGTTCATTACGCGACCGCCACCACCTTGGGTTTGTTGCATAATAAAGAAGAACACAACCACAAGGATAATAATAGGAATCGCGGAGCCTAATAAACTAACCCACCAAGAAGGTTGTTCAGGTGGTGCAGCAGTAATTTCAACACCATTATCTGTCAACGTTTTGATCAACGTATCATCAGATGGTGCATAGGACACAAAATCTGTACCATTTTTTAGTTTTCCTTTGATTCCATGGTCATTTGTAATCGTTACAGATTCAACCTTTTTTTGTTGTACCTGTTGAACAAAACCGGTATAACTCATTTCGGCTTTATTAGTATTCTGCCCTGCAAGGGAATCTATAACGAAAACGGCAATTGCAATGATAAGTAAGTAAAGGACGAGTTTTTTACTAAATTGACTCAAAAAATTACTCCTTTCACATGTAATGTATAACCTAATAATGCATAATGATATGCATTATTATATTATACCATATAAGGCGAACAAATACTCGCCATTATTTAGTTATAAATATATTACACCCTTATTGGTAAACAGATTCTTTCAAAATACCAATATATGGTAATTGGCGATATTGCTCTGCATAATCAAGGCCATAACCAACAACAAAATAATCTGGAACTGTAAAGCCTACATAATCGACATCTACATCCATTTTACGGCGTTCCGGTTTATTAAGAAGGGCAGCAAGTCGAACACTCTTAGCGCCACGAGCCTTCAAATTATCCAATAAATAATGAAGAGTTGTGCCCGTATCTACGATATCTTCTACAACGAGTACATTTTTACCTTCTACGGAGCGATCTAAGTCTTTTAAAATACGAACCACACCAGTACTTGTTGTACCATCACCGTAACTAGAACAAGAAATAAAATCGAATGATACATCTACTGAATCATCGATGGTGCGAGCTAAATCGGTATAGAAAACAATAGCGCCTTTCAAAACGCCGACTAATACAACAGATTCATTAGCATAATCTTTGCTAATCTCAGCACCTAACTCACGAATGCGAGTTGCTAATTGTTCTTGAGAGTATAAAATTTCTTTTACATCTTGATGCATATATAAGACCTCCCGGATCTATATCTAATGTTTGCAATACACATGTATTGTATCACATTGCGCGTTAATTGTAACTTTTTGAATGGTGAAAGTTTTAGCTTCCCCCGTACGTATGATATGGGCCAATTGTTCTTGATGCGCTAGGGATAGTGAAACACTGGGTATCATCAATTGCCACAATCGCCGCTGCATAGCGAGCGGTAATGCACGCATACGACGCCTTGATACCTGAAATCCATTATCTACAGATTGTACTAATTGTATAAACAAGCGCTGGCTTTCACCATTAAGATACGCCTCATCAACTTGAGCAATATCACCCAATCTACATAAGGCATCTACTACATTAGGATTAATGGTTTGTAGCGTAGGAATTACCTCATGACGAATACGATTTCTATTATATTTCACATCTTCATTAGACGTATCCACACAATATTCAATATCCTGCAAACGAGCATATTCTAATATTTCATCTTTTGTAACCGACAATAGCGGTCTAACTATAGGAACAGCGTAATCATGACTTATCACAGACATGCCGGTAATACCTTTGATACCAGACCCGCGCAATATGTGTGCTAAAATGGTTTCCCCTTGATCATCCTTATGATGAGCAGTGACAATATAATCATAATGTTCACGGTCAGCTAATTCATTGAACCACTTATAGCGCTCACATCGGCCAACAGTCTCTAACGACTCCTTTCGCTCCCCGGCCATAGTGGGAATATCCTTTTTAACACCCCAAAATGGCAAATTGTTCTTATTACAATAGGATGCAACCATTTGCAATTCACTTAGGCTTTCTCTGCGAATAGAATGATCCATAGTAGTAACGCCAATAGTCCATCGTGCTTTTCTATGTACCTTTACATATTGCAAAACATTTAATAAGACCATAGAATCTGGGCCCCCTGAACAAGCAACTAAGATTCGTGCCTCATGAGGAAATAAATTGGAATCCTTTAATGTCTTATTAACCCTTCTATGGAGTTGTTTGATTTGTTTAGGAGTCGATTTACTGTGCTGTCTCATCATAACTTGTAATCAATTCTTGTTGTAATGCTTCCATACCATCTTGTTCACTTACAAAAATATGAGGCACCTCATAAGCATCCATAAATGATGTTAGTATTTCTGCACCACTTACAATAATATCTGCACGCCCAGGCTGTAGTCCTGGTACATGTAAACGCTCATCACGGCTCATATAGCGCAATTGTAAGATAATGCCTTCTATACATTCTCTAGAAAGCTTATGACCTTGAATTTTATGGCCATCATATTCTGTCATTTTTAAATCAATAGCCGCTAAGGTTGTAATAGTGCCTCCGATACCAATGAAATCACCGAACGTACCCTCTATCATCATGGGGTCCCATAAAAACCGTGTTTCTTCCCATACTCGTTGAGGGCCTTCATCCGAAAGAGGTCTAAGGCGTACCGCACCAACCGGATAGGAGCGACTCCAATAGATGCTATCTTTAGAACCGAGTGCCAACTCAGTACTACCACCGCCAATATCAATGGTTGCATAATGTAATCCGTCAGCTAAACGATCTTGTAAAGCGCCTTTAAATCCATAAACTGCTTCTTCATCACCACTTAAGATACGATACGTCATGGAGCAATATGTCATGGCTTGCTCCATAAACGCAATGCCATTTGATGCTTCTCGAACGGCACTCGTTGCAAATGCAAGACAATGGTCTACACCATAATCTTTCGCTAGAGTGGCTATTTCAGAAAAGGCTTTATAAGATGCGTCCATCGATTCTGTCGTTAACAATCCATCTTCATTTCGTTTGCCTAATCGCGTTGTCCATAACCGCTTTGGTTCGTTATGCCATTGACCATCTATATAAGTTCCTAGTAATAATCGAATAGAATTAGAACCTACATCGATAATAGCAGCTTTCATAGTCGCCCCTCCTTATTATCCCTCTATTAATTACCCACTATAATTGCAATTTTAAAGTATATGCACAAAGAGATGGCCGAAACCATCTCTTTATTTTAATCGCGACGACCGCCACGGCCACCACGTTTACCTTCTGTATTACGTTTTAAATCATGTAATCGCTCGTTGCTATCACGCAAGAATGATTTCATCTTTGCCTCAAAAGACTCTGCACTTTGTCGACTTTGTACACGGCGCTCTGGACGGCGTTCCTCTACTTGTGGTTTTTCTTGAGTTTGACGAATGGAAAGACCAATTTTACTACCATCTACAGATAAGACCTTTACCTTCACTGCATCTTGTACTTTTAGTACATCGTTAATATCCTCTACATAGCCATGAGCTACTTCTGAAATATGAACTAAACCTGTTTGTTTATCACCTAAATCGATAAAAGCACCAAACTTTGTAATACCGGAAACTGTACCGTTTAAAACGCTACCAACTTCGATTGCCATGCAACCTCCTAATAAAACCTCAAAATATAAACTAAAACTACACTAATGATGACAAGATTATTTTACATATGGCACTTCACCTGGTTTAACGAGGCCTAATTGCTCACGTGCTACATTTTCAATATTCTTAGGATCTTGTAGCTTTGCTTTTTCTTGTTCTAATTCATCATTTCTTTGTTGCAATTCTTGCAATTGTTGTTCAATATGTTGTTTTTCTTGATATATAGCTACTAAGCGATATGCTTGTCCAAGTAAAAGCATAACCATTACTGCAACGGCAATGCGTTTCACCCACATAATGACAATCTTACGATCTTCAGCGCGTCGATTTCGTTGCACCCGTCTACGCTTTATCGGTTTTTCACGATGTTCAGATTGTTTCATGCAGCGCCCCCAAAAATAGTATTAACTATATACATAATAACAAATTATACCACAGAACCCCTAGGAAATTATAGGTAGAAAATTGTATAAAAGTAGATTTATTTTGAAATATATTTAAGGTACATTACATAGTTTCTGCTTTTTTTGCATATTCTCTAATAACCGCACAGGATTTCTTAAATAAAGCCAATTCATCCTCTGTCATTTGTAATTCAAGAACATCTTCTATGCCATCCTTGCCAATGACAGCAGGTGTGGATGCAAAAACGCCTGTTTCCCCGTATTGACCATCTAAATAACAAGAACATGGCAATACTTTTTTCTCATCATGGAATACAGAGCGAATTAACTCTGTGGTGGCACTTGCTATACCAAATTCCGTAGAGCCTTTGCCTGCCAACACATGATATCCACCAATTTTAACATCATCTAACACTTGTTTATGATCTAGTTCTGGAAATCTATGAGGCAATTCTTTTTGCAATTCTACTAACGGCTTGCCTTGTACATACACATGGGACCATGGCACCATAGCACTTGCGCCATGCTCACCCATGCAATAAGCAGTAATAGTTCGATTGCTAATATCGAATATATGAGCTAACTCTTTTTGCAATCTTGCAGAATCTAGCGCTGTACCTGACGAAATAATGCGCTTTGGATTCCAATCTAAATGTTTACATAAATACGTAGCCACTACATCTGCTGGATTAGATATAGAAATAATAAAGCCCTTAAATCCAGATGCTTTAATGCGAGGAATAACATCCTTTAGTACTGCGATTGTATCACCAAGGCTTTCTAGGCGATCTTGATATAAATTAGGTAGTGGACCTGCACTAAAAACAAGAATATCACAATCACCACAGTCTTCAATCGGACCAGATGTAGCCGTTACACGATGAGGTATATAACTAACCGCATCATTAACATCCATAGCCTGTGCTTTAGCTTTCTTTTCATCAATATCCATCATATATAACTCATCAACTTCGCCTTGCAAAGCTAAAGAAAAGGCTACATGCGAGCCTACATGTCCAGTTCCGATAATACCTACTTTACGTAATTTCATAAGGGCCTCCTCAATACCATTTGGTTTATAAATAATTGAAAGGACTATTATAGCCACTTACTATAATAGTCCTTTTTTAAATATATTGTTAGTCCCTTCCAAAAAAGAAACTCACTACAGCAATAACGATAACTACACCTACAATGGATGGAATTAAGGCCATACCCGCAAGACTTTGAGCTAATGTACGTCAGATAATTCTAAAGGAAATAAATTCTGCCCTTGTACATCAATTTTATTTTTCTCTACATATTGTTTACGCATATTCCATAAAATAGTCAAATCATCTGGATCTATTTTATTTAATGCATAGATTCGTATAAATTGAGAACCATAATAGCCTTTCAAGCTATCTGGAATCCCTTTTGTTCCTTCTCCTAGAATACGAGTATTAAAATATCCCTGAATTTCTTGTTTCGATTGATCAATAATGATAAATCCTGAACCATCCAATATATATATTTTAGCATCTCTTTGTTTAAGCGACTTTACATTATTCGTGATAAAAAACGATGTATCCAAATCGATGAGAGATGATTCATAACCGGATTGATAATAAGGCTCTATATAATGAGCCCCCTTATCCGTAGCATTTAACATATCGGTAAAGTTATGCTGTTCTTCAGCTGTAAAATCCCGAAAACTACTTATATTCTCAACATGGCGCACGCCCTTTTGATAGTTTTTTAGTTGCCCTGGATCAATATGTGTTCCCTTAAATTGAACTGCATTAAGGCGAATGGTATTATCCCTTACATTATAAATACCATAACCTTCATAACCTAAAAAATATACATTATCACCGATTTGCTTCATCGCCAACAGTCGCTTCGATATAATAGCATCATTTGATGTAACCATTAATGTATGCTGTTCTGGATCAACTTTCACAGACTTTACATCATCATTAACCATTGACATTGCCCAATAGGACAACCCCATTAAAAGAATGGCAACAATGATAAAGCCCAGTCGTTTTGCATTCATTTTAACCCCTTATGAATACACATCTCATATTATTTCTTTAGTGTTTGAATCCTATCACCTATGGATTCCCCATTATATGTAAACTCTTTATCTAGCTCCAGCAAGGGCTCCAAAACAAATAGTCTATCCCAAAAATAGGGATGAGGAATCACTAATCGAGCATCATTAATATACATACACGCACCATCATCCGATAGGGCATATACAATATCTAGATCAAGTGTTCTTGGTCCCCAATGAATATCCCTCTTACGTTGAGCCTCACACTCTAATGACTGTAAGACATCGAGTAAATCATGAGGTTCTAAGGAGCTAGATACACGCCAAACAGCGTTTAAAAACACATCTTGTTCTGTATAGCCCCAAGGTTCTGTCTCCATAACAGAAGAACTAGTAATCCCATGAACTTGAGGATGTATTGAAAGCGAATCATATGCGCTCATAATAAACTGACGGCGATTTCCTATATTAGAACCTACACTAATATAGTATGTATACATTAAATTTGACCTCGAGTCGTTACAACTTCTACATAATCTAATACACCAGCTATCGGCACAGACGGTTTTCGTACGGCTACACTAAGGCCGATAATACCTTGAAAGTGTTGATACAATGTATCGGCAATCAATGCTCCTATATGTTCTAAGAGATTACAACTTTCACCAGTCATAATGGAAGCTACCATGTCGTAAACCTCAACATAGTTGATAGAATCCTCTAACACATCTGTTTGACCTGGTTTTGTTAAATCAGTCTTGATTTCAACATCTACGTAGAATCGTTGACCTTGTGATTTTTCAGAATCTAAATTACCATGATACCCATAAAAAGCCATATTCTTTAATATGATTTTATCCATAGTAAACTCCTTATTCGCCCCGCAACAATCCGTCTGCTACAGCTAGAGCTCGTTTATGCATCAATACATTATGCACGCGAACCATATCAATTCCTTGGAATACCCCTGTAATACAAGCAGCAACAGTCCCTTCATCGCGTTCTTCTGGAGGTAAACCACCGAGCATTGAACCTATAAAGCGTTTTCGACTAGGTGCCAATAACACCGGATATTCATAAGCTGTAATTTCGCCTAAACGTTGTAATACCTCAATGTTTTGTTCCTCGGTTTTGCCAAATCCAATACCTGGGTCGAGCCAAATATTTTGTGGTTGTACACCTTCTTTTAACGCTTTATCAACGGCCGAGAAAAAGTAGGCTTTCATATCTTCAATGATGTCATCATAATTTGTATCATTGCTATTATGCATAATGATAACTGGTACACGATATTTTGCTGCTACAGCTGCCATATCAGGATCATAATGCAATCCCCATATATCATTTAGAATATGCGCCCCTTTAGAGAATGCATAATCTGCAGTTTTTGCATGGTATGTATCAATGGAAACCGGAACAGAAGATGCTTCTAATACAGGATCCAGTAGTACGCTAAGGCGTTCAATTTCTTCATCCGCACTCAATGGAGTACATCCAGGGCGTGTAGATTCAACACCTAAATCGATGACATCAGCCCCATCTTGAATCATTTGTTTAGTCCATGTAACTGCTGCTTCTGGTGTATTATGCAATCCGCCATCAGAAAAAGAATCTGGTGTGCCATTCAAGATTCCCATAATTAATGTATGGTCAAATAAGCGTAATGATTTTCCATCACTCCAAGTATATTGTCTACGTTTATACATTTGTGCCTCCTAACATAGCCAATGCTTCATCTCGCAAAGAGCCAGCCTCCCTTAATAGGCCTCTACTTTCTATAGTAACAACTTGCGAGCCTTGTTGCAAAGTCCCCTTCATCAACATACATAATTGTGTTGCTTTAAGACGTACAAAAACACCTTCAGCTGATAAATCACGTTCTATAGCATCAGCGATTTCTCGAGTCAAGCGTTCCTGTAATTGTGGCTTTCTACTTAACACCGTAATTATATCATTAAACTTACTTAAGCCAGCTACACAACCACTATGTGGTTGATATATCACATCTACTGTACCAAAAAATGGCAATAGATGGTGTTCACACATTGAATAAAATGGAATGTCTGTAACGGCTACCAAACCATTGTAGTCCGTAGAAAACAGTTCCCCCCAGAGTTCCTTTGTCTCCTTTCCGACACCAGAAAACAGCTCTTCATATAATTCTGTTACACGGGTCGGTGTTTTTTCTAACTCTGGCGCCTTTGTATCAACGGATAGAGCACGTAAAAACTGTTCTATACCTTCTTTCGCAAGTTGATTCATAGGCCCTCCTAAACAATCTTCGTTGTCCAATCCTCTATATTCCAAATATCGGTAACCCAACCTTCATAGAATTCCGGTTCATGACTAACGAGAACAATGGTTCCCTTAAATTCACGCAATGCCCGTGCCAATTCGTCCTTAGCATAGATATCCAAATGATTTGTCGGTTCATCAAGAACAAGAACATTATATTTCTTCTGCATCAATTTGCAGAGTCGCACCTTTGCATTTTCTCCACCGGATAGGACACGCATTTGAGATGTAATGTGTTCGTTCGTCAATCCGCATCGCGCTAGTGCTGCACGAACTTCGGCATTCGTCATAGCCGGATATTCATTCCAAATATAGTCTAACGCAGTTTCTGAATTAGACGGTGCATCCTCTTGAGCAAAATAACCTACTTCGAGGAAATCACCCTTCACCAATTCACCACTGACAGGTTTTAACAGTCCTAAAATGGTCTTTAATAATGTGGTCTTACCTAAACCATTGACACCGCGGATAGCGATTTTTTTGTTTCGTTCAATTTGAAAGTCTACAGGTCTGGTGAGCGGTTCATCATAACCAATCTCAAGGCCAAAGGCTTCAACAATAAAACGACTAGGTGTACGACCTTCTTTAAAGCCAAAGGATGGTTTGATATATTCCTTCGGTTTTTCAAGGATTTCCATTTTTTCTAACCGTTTAGCACGGGAATTTGCCATACCGCGCGTAGCCACACGTGCCTTATTGCGTTGAATGAAATCCTCCATACGTTCAATTTCTTGTTGTTGTCGTTCATAAGCCTTACGCGCCTGTGCCTTTTGAACTTCATAAGCAGCTTGAAACTGATGATAATCCCCCGTATATCGAGTAAGGACAGCTTGCTCAATGTGATAGATGACATTGACTACGGAATTTAAAAATTCCATATCATGAGAGATTAGAATGAATGCATTCTCGTAATTTTGCAAATAGTTTTGCAACCAATGAATATGTTCTACATCTAAATAGTTTGTTGGTTCGTCTAACAGCAATATGGTCGGCTTTTCTAATAATAGTTTCGTCAACAAAACCTTCGTACGTTGACCGCCACTTAGCTCAGATACATCACGCTCTAAACCAATATCCATAAGCCCTAAACCTTGTGCAGTTCGTTCAATGACCGCATCAATCTCGTAGAACCCACGTTGTTCTAAGATTTCTTGCCATTCACCGACTTGTTCTAAGAGACGGTTCATTTCATCTTCTGATACATCACCCATTTTATTGTATGCATCATTGATCTTTGACTCCATAACATACAAATCATCAAAGGCACGTTGTAATACATCGCGAATTGTCATGCCCTTTTCGAGTACTGCATGCTGGTCCAAGTAACCTACCGTTACTTGATTGGACCACTCTATTTTGCCTTCATCAGGTGGTAGTTTGCCGGTAATGATGTTTAAAAAGGTAGATTTACCTTCTCCATTAGCACCTATTAAACCTACATGTTCCCCCTTTAACAGTCGGAACGATGCATCATCTAATATTTGTCGTGCCCCAAAGCCATGAGTCACATGGGATACTGTTAATACACTCATTATCTATCTCCATCGGAATAAAAGCCGTCTAAATAAGACGGCTTAGTTCACACTAATTAATATATTTATTGTACCTTGATTACACTAGATATGTCAAAATTTACACTTCTAATGATTCCGCATAACGCAAGGCAACAACGGCCATAATCTTGGCACCTTTAATAGCTTGGTCCAATCCATAAGTAGACCCTGCAGCACAAGCAAACTCAGGTGTATGTGCTTCTAACTGATTTCCTATATTCAAAGTAGGCTGCGCTGTAGGCACTTCATAGGATACATTTCCTACATCGGTACTGCCATCAGCCTCATCGGGTGGTAATTTTCGTGGGCTTTCACCAAACTCAGTCATCACCTCATCAAACAAGGATACTAAACGTTCATCTTGCCTCATATCCTTAAATAAAGGTTCATAGTGATGCATATCTACAGTAGCACCATAGCTTGTAGCAATGCGATTAGCCTCTGCTTTAATAGCTGGTAAAATAATATCTTCTAAATCAGATACAGTAGCGCCACGTACTGTCATCCGTAATGTAGCCTTATCGGTTACCACATTAGGTGCAGTGCCAGCCTGAGTAAATATGGCACCTACGATGGCCTCTTTGGGAAAGATATCTTGTTTCATCATTTTAATAGATTGATATAAATCGACAGCACAATCCAACGCATTAATTCCAGAGTCAGTCAAAGATGCAATATGACATGACCGACCATGAAAGGTTACCTCTAGAGGATGGGTAGCCAGCGAGGTACCGCCCACCTCATTCTCTCCGCCTGGATGAATGATGAGAGCCCCATCATAGCCTTTAAAAAGCCCTTCATTAGCCATAAATACCTTGCCACCAATTGTCTCCTCAGCTGGGCAGCCAAAAAATGTCGTTCCCCATGTATCGCGAGCGATTTGACTAAACGCTATAGCGGCACCCATGCTCATGATGGCGATTAAGTTATGTCCACACCCATGACCTAATTCAGGCAGTGCATCATATTCACCTAAAAAAGCCATTTTATGCAAACGATCTAATCCTATATCACTTCGCATAGCGGTACGCAATTCAGGGCATGTTGTTAGCCCTACAGTCGTATCAAAGCCATGTTGCTCCATATAACGGCTAATTGTTTGTACAGCACGCACCTCCTGTTGACCTAATTCAGGGTTGTTATGTAAAAATAACGAAATCGATTTCAACTCATCTTGTATACCATCAATTATGGTACACGCTTGAATTTCTCGGTTCTTTAAATTCATATATCCATCCTCATGCCACCTTATAATGTACGTTGTTCTGTATAAGGCGATAATACGATTGTATTAGAAATATATCGAAAATGAACATGCCCACCTAATGGCAATGTCTGATGCGGTGTACCATGTCCCGTTGGCACATAGCATACAAAGGGATCAGATAGATGTACTGCTCTATTTTCTTCCATATATCGAAGAGCTTCATAGCCTATGTCGTAATCAGATTCGTCCTCATCCCCTTCGCAATCGGTAAAGGTGCCAATCATCATCCCCTTTATCCGACTTAACAAGCCGGATAATCTCCATTGTTGTAACATACGATCTAGTTTATATGGTGCTTCACCAACATCCTCTATAAATAAAATCGTATCCTCTATACTATCATCCTCTAAGAAATAGGGTGTGCCACACAGCATGGAAAGCATAGTCATATTGCCACCGCGCAATATGCCGTCCCCTAGTTCTGTACCAATAGCCCCTCGAGGCGGCTCAGGTAAAGGCTCAATAACACGAAGTTTACCTTCTAACACCTCAAATAAATGGTGTATATCCTCATTTCGTGATTTAGTAAAATCTACGCCCATTGGCCCATGATACGTAACAAGACGACTATATCGATTGATAGCCATGTGTAACGCTGTACAATCACTATAGCCAATAAATGGCTTTCCATATTCACGTATAGCGGTGTAGTCAAGACGATCAATATAGCGCATCGTACCATACCCGCCACGTAACGCTAACACCGCATCACATGGGGCAGCAGTCATCATCCATTCAAACTCTTGTGCCTGCTCCTCAGGGCTGCCCCCATACAAGCCAGTGCGATAACAAGATTCACCAAATATAATCTGATAACCATGTTCCTCGCATATTTGTTGTATCGCGTCTAAAGACTCATCACTACTACTTGCAGGTGCTATACACCCAATAGTCATACCTTTTTTTAAACATCTTGGATACTTCCACTCCATAATTCCTCACATATATAGCATTGTTTACAAGGTCATGTACTAATAGTAACTATAAACGACCATACATAAATCGTAAAATACAAAAAAGACGTACAATTTGTACGTCTTTAGTGTATCTTATTTATATGCTTTTTTAAAGTCTACTTGACCAAGTACAGTCCAGAAATAGTTTTGAATAGTTCCATTAGATACATATGGTTGTGTCGTAAAGTACAATGGCATAACTAAGGATTCATCAAAAATCATGCGTTCTGCTTTATGCATCAATGCATCACGTTCTGCACTATCTGGGGTGCTACGAATACGAGCGATAAGCTCATTATATTCTTCACTATGATATTGGCTGTCATTATCTTCAGCAGAAAATACTTCTAAGAAGTTTTGTGGGTCCCCATAGTCAGCAACCCAGGATGCACGAGCCACTTGATATTTGCCAGCCTCGCGATTGGCAAGGAACACCTTAGTTTCTTGATTCTGCAATCGTACATCAGCGCCAAATGCTTTATGCCATGTTGCTTGAATAGCTTCTGCTATCGCTTTATGCATTTCACTCGTATTATACAAAATCGTAATTGGTGGCAATGGATGATTTTCATCATAGCCAGCCTCTTTTATCAATTCCTTAGCTTGTTCTACATCTTCATATACAAGATAACTACCTACTTCACGGAAATCATCAGTTCCATTGCTTTCAAGCATACCATATGGAACAAATGCATAAGCTTCTTCCTTACCACCTTTTACGATATTCTTTACAATTTCCTTACGATTAATAACCATGGAAAAGGCTTTACGTACATCAGGATTGGTAAAAGGTTCTGCTTTCACATTAAATAAATAATAATAGTTACCAAGCATAGGGCCTATGTGCAATAAACCAGCTTCTTCTAACCGTTGTTGATCTGCTACAGGAGGTTCTACCATCATGTCCGCTTCGCCACCTTCAACGAGAGTAAGGCGTGTACTTTGAGATTCACTAATCGGCCAATTCATCGTTTTTGTTACAACTTCATCAGCATCCCAATAGTGTTCATTTTTGACAAAATTGAGCTCTCCATTATGTTGCCAACTCAACAATTTATAAGGCCCATTAGAAACAATTGTTTCCGCATTATTGCCCCAATTTTCATTATTTTCTACAGTTTTTTTATTCACCGGATAATAGCCATGAGAGGCCAATAATTTTAAGAAATATGCTGTTGGATGTTCTAAGGTAACAACTAATGTATCGTCATCAATTGCTTCTACACCAACATCATCTCGATCGGCTTTGCCATTATTGAAAGCTTCGCCATTCTTAATTACATATAACATATAGGCGTTATCAGCACCTGTATCCGGATCTAAAGTTCTTTTCCAAGCATACTCAAAATCATGAGCTGTTAACGGTTCTCCATTAGACCATTTCAAATTAGGTCTCAAATGGAATGTATATGTTGTACCATCATCTGACATAGTCCAACTCTTTGCTATGGCAGCCTCTGGCTCGCCTTTATCATCTAAACGAACCAAGCCATCAAATAGCTGTAATTGAACGGTCGCCTCAGGTGATGTACTAGACTTAGCCGGATCTAGTGTTGATGGTTCTTGTTCCAATACATATCGTATCGTATGCTCATCAACAATCTTAGGCCCGTTAGTATACCCAAAGACGAGTAGCAATATACTTACGCCAAAGGCTAGTACCACGAGCTTAAGCAATTTACGTTTATCCATCATGGTAATGCATCCTCTACAAATTCTTTCATAATGAGCCCCATCTGAGCTCCTAGTTGTTTTGCCTTATCATTACATAAATGACTCATTAATAAAACAAAACAAAAATCTCCATTCATCGTTTCTATAATGCCCGCATCATGTTCAACACAATCTAACGAACCCGTTTTATGATGGAATATTACATCCTCCCCCCAATGAAATGGCAATATATCTCTGAACTGTTGACGCCCCAGAATATTCCACATCTCATGGCCATATATGGTATGACGCAATTCATATATATGATGTAACAATACAGCCATATCCATGGCAGTAATATAATTTTCTCGGTTTTCTTTTACCGCTGTAAAATCCATCATCATACGATTGATTTCAAAATGTTCAAGCCCTAGTTGTTCAGCTCTGGCATTAATATTTTCCATGCCCAAGGCTTGTATCAATAGATTAGTCGCCCAATTATCACTGAGTACCATCATCAATCGACATAGCTCTAAATAACTAAAACTATGATTACCCACCAATTCCATCAAGGCGCCAGCCCCTTCAACACGAGGGCTCCGACTCAATGCAATCATATCGTTAAGATCGAGTTGTTCTTGTGCTGCTAGATGAAATACATATTCCAAAATCAGCGTTTTTACCATACTAGCACCAGTATGGACAATCGTTTCCTTAGAAGAAGCTACTATGGTAGCCTCCTCCCCTTCATTCAGACGCGTTACCATATAGGATACAGTGGCATCTGAAGGTAACGTATCAAGCAAAGCTGCCAATTGTATTTCTAAGGATTTCCCTACGATTAACTGTTCCATTATTTACCCCATTAAATATGCCAACATGCAATTCTTCTATCCGCCCATTCACGGAGAGGTGGTCGTTCTTCTAGACATCTACGTTCAACATCTGGACAACGATCACTAAACAAACACCCCTTAGGCGGATGCAACGGACTCGCCGGTTCTCCTTTCAATGGAGCGCCAATTAGAGCCCGCGGAACCACTTCGCCAACCATCTTCGTAAGGGCCTTTGAATATGGATGTTGAGGAAACTCATAAATATCAAGAGCAGGCCCCTCTTCCATAACAGCCCCTAAATACATGACCACCATGCGATGGCTAATGTAACGAACCATAGGCAAATCATGTGAAATAAAGAGATAGGAAATGCCATGTAAAGCTTGTAAGCGTTCTAATAACGTCATAATCTGAACCTGTATAGACACATCTAGTGCCGAAATAGGTTCATCAAGAATAATGCATTTGGGCTCCATAATAAGTGCCCGAGCAATGCCAATTCTTTGTCGTTGCCCACCAGATAATTCATGAGCATATCGCTCACCAAAAGACATATCTAAACCTACCTGTTCTAACACCTCTTTAACACGAATGACACGATCTCGAGGCGTATAATTAGGGTTTAACTCTAATGGCTCTTCTAATATTGTATTAATCTTTAATCTCGGATTAAGAGATGCATATGGATTTTGGAATACCATTTGCATCATATCCCTCGTTATATCTTTATGAATATATGGATTTACTTCAATTCCATTCATATAAATAGAACCTGATGTGGCTTGATGTACGCCCATCAAGGTATACCCAAACGTAGATTTACCACATCCTGACTCACCAACAATACCTAGTGTTTCGCCTTCCTCTTGGTAAAGACTAACACCTTGTAATGCATGTACCGTTTGTTTTGGTCTAAACAATCCGCCAGAAAGGGTAAAATTTTTAACGAGATTGTCTGTTTCCCAAATATATCCCATTAAAGTCCCTCCAACTTTGCTAACCAACATGTATACTCATGATTATTCCCAACATTGGATATCATAGGTATACGTTTTCCACATATGCGCATCGCCCATTTACAACGCGGATTAAAGGCACATCCACGAGGTAATTCATACAAATCTGGCGGTTGTCCTTCAATGGCCTTTAATTCACCATGCCATTTTCCCTGCGGCAAGGACATTAACAGACCAATTGTATAAGGATGACGTGGATCATTAAACAAATCCTCTACCGTAGCAGACTCAACACATTTACCAGCATACATAACCATAACGCGGTCACATAATTGTGCAATAACACGTAAATTATGGGAAATAAATATAATGCCTATTCCCGCTTCTACAGCTAAGGTCTGCATAAGGCGTAAAATTTGTGCCTCTGTTGTTGTATCCAGTGCAGTTGTCGGTTCATCACAGATTAAGATTTTAGGACGGCCCGCTACAGCCATGGCAATACATACCCGTTGACGCATACCGCCACTCAATTCATGAGGATATTGGTTTAACCGCTTTTCTGGTGTAGATAGGCCCATTTTTTTCAACAAATCGAGAGCTATCGCCTTTTCATCATAATCATCACCATAGGCATTGCTACGATGAATCACCTCATAAATTTGCTCACCAATTGTCAATATCGGATTCAATGCGGTCATAGGGTCCTGAAATACCATGGCCACCGTTGTACCACGCAATTCATTCCAATCTTCTTCTACATAGTCTTGACAATCTTCACCATCAATTTCAAATTTTTCTGATTTTATTTTAGTACGACCTTCCGGTAGTAGGCCCATCAAAGAATTAACCATGACCGATTTACCGCAGCCGGATTCACCAACAACGCCTAAAATTTCACCTTTTCTAAGCATGATGTCCTGATTGCGAATAATGCGCAAAGGGCCTCTAAATGTATCGATGGTAATGGATAGATTTCGTACATCTACTAATATATCATTCATCATCTATCCCCTTCCTTTGGATCAAATACATTGCGCAATCCATCCCCTAAGAATACGAACCCAAGCATAGTAACACTAATTGCTAATGCAGGGAATATCAATTGGAATGGATACGATCTCATACTACTAATCCCATCAGATGCCAAAACACCCCAACTTGCCATCGGTGCATTAACACCAAGACCAATAAAGCTCAAAAAGGCTTCTGTAAAGATGGCATCTGGAATCGCTAATGTCAATGTGATAATGATAGGACCTACACAGTTTGGCAAAATGTGACGCCATAGAATACGCCATTTAGGAATTCCCATTGTTTCTGCGGCAATAATATATTCCTCTTCACGAACTTTCACAATTTGACTGCGTACAATACGTGCCATATTGAGCCAATACGCGATTCCCAATGCAATAAAGATGGAGGTAAGACCTGGACCAATAACAACCATTAACAAAATAACGTATAGCAATAATGGAATACCGTATAATACATCGACGATAGCCATCATAATTCTATCTGTTTTACCACCAAAGTAACCTGCAATTCCGCCATAAATAACGCCGATTACAAGATTTAATAAGGCAACTACAATACCAATGGTTAAAGAAATACGCGCACCATACATAACGCGAGTATAAATATCACGGCCTAATGTATCCGTACCAAACCAATGTGCTAAGCTAGGGCTTTGATTAGCATCTACTAAGGATTGATCTGCATAAGTATATGGCGAAATCATAGGGCCAATGATTGCCAACACAATCATAACGGCTATAATGCCTGCACCAACTACAGCCAACCGATTTAACTTAAATCGTTGCCACCAGTTAGGACGCACTATAAAGGAGGATTCTCGAATATTCGTATCGCGTTCAATAGGTAAAAAATCGTTTCTATCCATTACGCACGCTCCTTCTCTGTTGTTACCCGAGGGTCGATAATCGGATAAATCATATCAACAATAATATTCAAGACTACAATCAAAGTACTATAAAACACAGTAACACCAAGAATAACCGTATAGTCACGATTATAAATAGATGTTACAAAATATTGACCTAAACCAGGAATGGCAAAAATTGTTTCCACAATAAAGCTACCTGTTAACAAACTAGCAGCTAATGGGCCAATGTAGGTAATAACAGGTAAAATAGCATTGCCTAAAGCATGACGAATTAAGATGTTCCATGCACCAAGGCCTTTGGCTCGAGCTGTACGAATATATTCCTGTTGATACACATCAAGTAATCCACTACGAGTTAATCGCGCAATAAATGCCATAGGCTGTGCGGCCAATGTAAGTACCGGTAAAATCATATACGACGGACCACGCCACATCGCTACTGGCAACCAACCCAGCTCAAAACCTACCACATATACTAGAACTGCACCAATAATAAAGGTAGGAACAGAAATACCTAATGTGGAAACAAATGTAATAGCATAATCTATTATGCCATTAGGACGCATGGCACTAATAGCACCTGCTGTGATACCTCCTACAACAGCAACACAAAGAGCCAATAGGCCCAATTGTGCAGATACAGGAAATGATTCACCTATAATATCATTAACAGAGCGTCCTTCATATTTATAGGATGGCCCTAAATCCCCTGTAACAACACCACCAATATAATCAGCATATTGCTTCCATAAAGGATCATCTAAATGATATTTCGCCTCTATGCTAGCTTTAACTTGAGGTGGTAATTTTTTCTCACTTGTAAAAGGTCCACCAGGTATAGCATGCATTAAAACGAAGGTAATACTAATAATTACCCACAGTATAACAAATGCGCTACCTATGCGCCGTAAAACATACCTTGCCATTCTATTCTCCTCCATACAATAAAATTTCTATATTATTATACTATATTATGACTCTAAATTTAAAGGTATAGATTTAATATTGTAATAAATATTTTATTTTTTATTTATCTCTTTTAAACTACATCTATTAAAAACTCATCTATTCTTCATATTATATCATGCATTACAGGGGCTTTCTATTATTCCACTCGTTTTACAGGTTTTAACGAATACAGTACAATACATATATACTATATTGAGGAGGTCTCTATGACTACAGTACCAAGAATACTTACTATACAAGATATGAGTTCCATCGGACGTTGCTCTCTAACGGTTATGCTACCAATCATCAGCGCTCTTGGGTGCCAAGCAGTACCATTAGCAACAGCTGTATTAAGTAACCATTTAGAGTATCCATATTTTGAAATCGTTGATTTATCTGATCATTTAACAGCATTTATGGATTGTTGGGAAAAGAATGAAATTGATTTTAATGCCATCGTCAGTGGATTCTTGGCCTCACCAGAGCAAATCCATCTCGTAGAGGAAGCAATTAATCGCTTCGGTAAGGATAAAATGGTCATTGTCGACCCTGCCATGGCCGATGATGGACGCCTCTATTCTATATATACACCAGATATGGTAAAAGCTATGCGCCATCTTATTTCTAGAGCTCATATTGTAAAACCCAATTACACAGAAGCTTGTTTTTTATTAGATAAACCATTCTCTACCGATTCCATTTCAAATGCTGAATTGCACGACATGTGTAAAAAACTACATAAATTGGGACCTGAACTCGTTATTATGACTAGCGTACCTTCCGACACAGATGCAACGATTGCCGTATACGAAGGTTCAACTGATACGGTAATAACATACTCTGTTCCTCTTATTCCTGTGAAAGCTACTGGAACTGGCGATATTTTTACATCTGTTTTATCTGGTGCCATTATGCGTGGTTTTACCGTTCATGAAGCTGCTCAACTGGCGATGAATTTTACTACAAAATCAATCCAAGCTACTGTAGATAACGTAAAATCCATGAAACATGGTATCGCCTTTGAACTTGTATTACCAGAATTAACTAATCTATCCAAATAATCCGTTTAAATTGTCCAAATAGCCTGTTCATGATATACTTAAACACATAGAAAATATACGTTATGTTTATTTTTATAAAGGGGACTTCATGGATTTATTATATCCAGTTCTACGAACTGTACTAATCTGCTTAGTAGGTTTTGGTATAGCATATCAGGGACGACGTAAGGGCTATACCATATTCAACCTTTCGGGGCGCTTTAACAGACTACAATTTATTATACTTTTCATAGCTTTGATGATACTCTTCTATATCGTAGATATCATCGAGGAACGTTTAATCGACTACATCGTAACGTTGCCTGCATATTGGGCTACACGTATTTTTGTAGGCGCATTACAGGCCATGTTATTTCCACTAGCATGTGGATTATTCACTAGACGGATACATGATATTGGATTTAATGGTTGGGCTGGTATTTTATGGGCTACCATTATTATTTTCATCAATACCTATTCAGCGGTAATACCGTTAAATTATTTATTAGATTTATTCGTGTGGATTATCGGATTCCTATTTTGGGTATTACCTGGTCAACCAGAGCCAAATAAGTATGGCTATCCTCCATTTATGAATCAAGAGCCAGTACAATCACAACCAATTACAGAGCCACCGACACAAGAGGAACAAGAGGTTCGAAAAAAGGTACGAAAACGACGTAAAAAAAGATAATAAACCTAGTCTAACAACAAAAGGCTGAGCCAGGAGGCTCAGCCTTTTTGTTATGCTATGTAGTTAATTCATCAACAACATTAATTCTATTAATGTACACCCAATATAAGCAATGATAAATTTAACCTTTTGTTTTCTAGCACGATCATCATCTGCTATTTTCAATCGATTAGCTAAGAACCGTTTGTCTCGAATCTGTAATAATAATTGCTTGATCCGCTCTTGACTTTGAGAGGCTACACATTCGTCACAATCTGTAGACAACGAAGCTTGCTGCATGAAAATGCGTCGGTGTAACTTACGCAATTGAATTTTTATATTATTATGTACAAATGCACTTTGCCACTGTTTTCGAGAGTCTACATACATATATACATACCGTGGAATATTCATTACTAAGAAGGATATAATAAAAATCCCTAATGAAATTAAAAAGTATGTAGAAAAAGAAAACTCTAAAGTCTCAGTTGGTAAATAGTGATGAAGAATTATAAATGTAATCCATACACCGATTGGTAACAGTAATACAGCGGCAATATCAATGGATCTAACCCAACTCGTTCTCGTTGGCACATCAGGAACTGTAAATGTATCTACTGGATCATGAAATGCATAATAGTCTAATTGCAATACAGACTGTCCAGTTTTAGGATTTCCCAATAAAACAGGACCTGTACTACCTACATGACGTTCTGGCAAAGGAATAAATTTTTTGATTCTAGAATTGGGTACTAAATCAAATTGAAGAATTCCCTTCTTCTCAAATCGCACAGTAGAGCCTAATCGGCCAATAGCAATAGGATTAAAAAATATGCCAAATAGGCTAAGGCACCAGTTGCCTAGGAGGTGGAGAATCGAGTTCAAAATAAACCCACCGGTATCTATATTAGCAGTATCTAACTTAATAGCAAAGGAAGATGAATAGTCATCGAACCACACATCTTCGATGGTAAATTCCACATTAATCACATTCCCCCATTTAGTAATAATGGAGAGAAATACTTGGTTATTCGGCTCAAATTCAAAGGTTACAGAATAGATTAACCAATGATTTCGAAACGCAGCACGGAGCATCCGATTGACCATATCCTCTTCAATATAGAGAATTCTATGATCAAATAGTTCTCGCTCCACAGGTGCAGCCATAAGTGTCGTATCCTGTTCAATAATAGGAGAACGTTCATTTAATGCGTCATCCACCAACGATCGTAACTTGGTGAAGATTTTTGTCATAGTCGCTCCAATTTATGCACACTACACAAGATTTTTATACCTCAAACATTACAATTATACCATAATTTACCCATTTTATCGAGGTATATACAGAGATCTACTAAGGCCTTTCCATCAGATACTACTTATACACTGGCCATCGTAAGTCGACAATATGCATAGAATCGCCCTTTCTTAGCAATTAACTCGCTAAAGGTTCCATCTTCTACAATACGACCTTTTTCCATAAAGAGGATACGATCCATCAGCTCTAAGCCTTCTAACTGATGTGTAATATATAAAACAGTTTTTTCTTTTGTGAAAGCTAGAATATCATTATGTAATTTTCGTCTTGTTACTTGATCTAACCCCTCCAAAGGTTCATCGAGAAGTATTAGTTCAGGATTTCGCAAGAATAATCGAGCTAAAGCAACACGTTGACGTTCACCGCCGCTAAGGCCTACCCCTCCACTGCCTACAATTGTTCGTAAGCCTTTTGGCAACCGGGTAACTACATCAGATAAAACAGCTTGTTCTACAGCACGTTGTACCTCATCCGCACTTGCATGCGGCTTGGCAAGGCGAATATTGTCCTCCAGTGTGGCATGAAAAATATAAGTGTCTTGTGTGATAGATCCCATTAAATTTCGCCAAGAATCAATCGTAACACTCTTTAATTCATTGTGACCTACCGAAATATAGCCAGAGTAATCATATAGCCTTTCTAACAAGGAAAACAATGTGGTTTTACCAGATCCACTAGCACCAACAATAGCAACAGCCTGTCCTTTTGGTATATCTAATGTTAAATCTTTATATACAAGTGATGAGTGATCATACCCAAAATTAACATGTTTCAATGATATCGTATCCATAGAATCTAAATCTACACAGCCTGTATCCTTGATCGGCAGAGGTGCATGCTTAATTTGTAACAATCGACGAATCGCTACTAAACTTTCATAGCCATGATGAACGGATACAATCATGGGCTGCAGCGCTTCAAACCAAGCTTGAATACCGATGGCACATACTACGACCATAACACTTGCCCAAGGGCCGGTTAATACATTACTTGCTAATAGGGCCGCTAACACAACTACAATCTGAACAATAGCAATAAACATCGTATTTCCTAAATTCATACCTTTAGAAATACGCCCCTTATGATGCTCTACATCATCTATAGATTGCATCATACGTTCCATAACTAGATTTTCATTATGGTAACTAATGATGTCTTCTAAACTTTCTAATGTATCAGTCAATGTTGACTTGAAATGACCTTGTACCTGACTGATCATATTTAAGGATGTACGATGATAACGATATATGCCATATGGTAGTACAACTCCTGTCATCAGTGCAGCACACCACACAAGCGTTGATAAATGCGCATCTATAGTACCGACACCAAAGGATACCAATATAGTTAATACAATGGCTGCTACAGGAGGAATTAAGGTGCGTAAATAAAAGAATTGCAGTACTTCAATATCCGCCATAATTCGGTTGAGCATATCCCCTGCGCCCCATCGTTTAAATATAGCTGGTGCCAATGGTTCTAGATAGGTATAAAACCATACACGCAACCCATACAAACCTTGAAATGCCATTTTATGAGACGTATACCGCTCAAAATAACGACATACAGCACGGCTAATACCAAAGAAGCGCACACCTACTATAGCGAGACTCAAGTAAGTGATACCAGGTTGTAATGCAGCCGATGCCAGTAACCAAGAGGATACGCTCAAAAGCCCCACATTCATGAATACGGTCAGAGAAGTGAAAACTAAGGCAAGTACTAAGGACCAACGAGCAGGTTTTAATACGGAAAATAACAATTTCCAACCTTCAATATCACTATACTTAGTTTCATCGGCTTCATATGGGACTTTACTATTACTTAATGCCTCTTGTTGTTGTAGCAATGGAACCTCAAGCTTAGAAACATATGACACATCCTCATCATCCATTACAAACGAACCAGTCCCAGCATCTACTAGCGCCTTAAAATAACCATTCTGTGCCAACAAGGATTCATAGGTTCCCTGCTCAATTATTTCACCTTGACGCAACACATATAACTGAGAGGCCCACTGCATCGTTTGAATACGGTGTCCCACAAGAATAACAATTTTATCCTTCATCAAGCGCTGTAATGCACAACTAATTTGAGCCTCTGTATTCACATCCAAATGGGATGTAACTTCGTCTAAAATAAGAACTTGTCCACCATGTAAAAAAGCACGTGCCAAGGCAATACGTTGTAATTCGCCACCACTAAGTCCCATGCCTCCTTCACCAACGACAAAATCCAAGCCCTTTTCACAAATTACATCATGTAGCTCCGCTAGTTTGGCTGCTTCTAAAAGCTCGTCATCACTTACATCTTGTCCAAAGGCAATATTATCTCGTAGCGTACCATGCATAACATGAGGTTTTTGAGACACATACGTAACCTGTGTACGCCACCAATCCATAGAACAAGTTGATAGATCTATATCATTAACATATACACTGTTCAAAGGAGCCTCTAAAAAGGCACCTAATATTCGTGCAATCGTCGATTTACCAGCCCCACTTTCACCAACAAGCATAATCGGTTTATTACGACATACCTGCAATGTAATATTCTTTATACCATTGCTTGTTTCTGGATAGGTATAATTTAAATTATCTAGGCGTATGGATTCAATTGTCCCTTGAATACGACAATTGCCACCTCGAGGTAATGCAATAGGTGTATTCATAAAAGCATCAAATTTAGCGAGTGCAGTTTTACCAGACATACCGGTGTGAAAAGCAGCTCCTAATTGTCTAAAAGGTGTATAAAACTCTGGAGCCAACAATAATATAAAGAAGGCTGGAAGAAAATCCAAACCGCCATCTAATAGTGTAAGGCCTAAATACACCGCAATGATAGCTGTACTTATTGTGCTAACTAACTCCAAGACGAGGGCAGATAGAAAAGCCACACGCAATACGCGTAAGGTAGAGTCTTTAAATTCATTAGACAGTCGACTAATGACTTGTATTTGTTCCTTTGCGCGACCAAACACCTTTAATGTGGTAATGCCTCGCAATACATCTAAAAAATGACCTGATAAGAGACTCATCCGATCCCATTGCTCTTGATTCATCTTTTCCGCTTGTTTACCAATCAAAATCATAAACAATGGAATTAATGGTACTGTACCTATTAAAATAGCCCCAATAATAGGCAATGTATCCATTATGGCAATCCCCATTACTAGTGGGATGATAATCGCATATATCATTTGAGGTATATAGCTCGAAACATAGGCCTCTACTTGTTCTAATCCATCAGTAATGAGATGTATCGTATCACCTTGAGATTCTCCTCGTTGAATACCTAATCTAAATAGATGCGAAAGAGCTTCTTTACGCAAAATAGATTTAACAGAATGACCCAAACTAGACGATACATGTTCCTGTATATAAGAAAAAACTAAACGTAATATAATGAATACCGCAAGCCATGTAATTGTATTAGATTCATCCAACACAGTATGATCAAGAAAAACCAAATTATGTATTAATGTGGCAAAAAACCAAGCTTGTCCTACTATAGAAAGACTTTGTAAAATACTAGACATAATCAGTGCCAATAATACGAGCCTTTTACTTTTAATGACGCGAAGCGCCGTTTTCTGTATCATATCTAACCCCCTTTAAATCTAATTTTATCAATATTACATTCATCTTACCATAAAAATGAGGCGTGCCGCTACAGCACGCCTCACAAAAGGGATCAAACTTTCACAATCGGTAAAAGTGCCTATATTAATAATGTAAGTCTTTTTCTGTTACACGATGACGGAATGTCCAGTATACCCAAATTTGATATGCTAATACGATTGGTACAAATACCACTGCAACCGCAGTCATCAATGCCAAGGTATATTCAGAAGAAGATGCATTTGTAATGGTCAAGCTCCACGCTGGGTTCAAAGAAGATACCATAATGCGAGGGAATAGACCTGCAAAATATGTAGCCGTAATCAAAATAACGGAAAGAGAGCTAAATACAAAGCCCCATTTTGTATTGCGCGTACGTGCTGCAGCCCAAGAAATAAGGAAGCAAACAACAGCTAAGGCACAGAAAATAGTAGCTAAGATAGAGCTGTACAAATCAGTGTATACATAGGATGCAATAATCAACGCAATCACACCGATTGCAGTAGGTACACCTGTAACGAGAGATGCTGCACGTGCACGTTCAGAGATAGGACCTGCTGTTTTAATAGATGTAAACAAACCACCATGGTATGTAAACACTAAAACGAAAGCAACACCACATAATACAGTGTAAGGGCTAAGTAAATCCCAGAATGTACCAATATATGTCATCGTTTCATCAATAGGTGTGCCTTGGATCAAGTTACCTACTGTTACACCCCACAATAAGGCAGGAACGATAGAACCGATGAAAATACAATAGTCAAATACTTTACGCCATGTGCGATTTGCACTTTTAGAACGGAATTCAAAAGCAACGCCACGCATGATAAGTACAGCAAGCATTAAGAACAATGCCATGTAGAAACCACTAAACAATGTAGCATATACATGAGGGAAGGATGCGAATAATGCGCCACCAGCAGTGATCATCCATACTTCATTACCATCCCAAATAGGACCTAACGCATTAATCATTTGACGACGTTCAACGTCAGTTTTACCAATGACTGGTAGAAGAATACCTGTGCCATAGTCGAAGCCTTCTAAGAAGAAGAAACCTGCAAACAATACACAAAGCAAGATGAACCAGATCACATTAAGGTTATTCATAATTAGTTCCATAATCTTGCCTCCTCTTTTTCTTCTACATGGTAAATTGTTTGTCCATCAGGACCTTTTTTAATATGCTCTACAGCTAAATACAATGCGGCAATAGCAGCCAAGATATAAATAACTGTAAAACCAATGATAGTAGTCATGATTTCAGGAGCTGTAACGGATTTAGAAGCACCATTAGCAGTCAATTGAAGGCCATATACAAGCCATGGTTGACGACCTGCTTCTGCAACAAACCAACCAGTGGATTGAGCGATGTAAGGTAATGGTAACATCCAGAAAATAATTTTCAAGAATGTTTTATTCTCTACGAGTTTACCTTTAGCATTTAATACCAAGCCGATGAAAGCAACTAATAACATAATGGAGCCAGCCGCTACCATGATGCGGAATGTCCAGAAAATACCAGGAACATCTGGAATGTAATTACCAGGGCCATATTGAGCTTCAGATTTAGCTTGTAAATCTTTAATACCTTCTACCTTACCAGATGTAAAGGAGTTTTGTGTTAAGAAGGATAAGCCGCCAGGGATTTCAATGGCACCTGTATTTTGTTGTGCTTTTGTATCGATATTAGCTACCAAAGAGAATGGAGCTGGATCTTGAGTTTCCCAAAGAGCTTCCATAGCTGCCATTTTCATAGGCTGTTCTTTAGTAATATATTGGCCTTGATGATGACCTGCAAAAGCACCTAATGTGCCAGCAATTAAGGTAATTACCATACCCCATTTTACAGAGGTTTTATAGAAATCAACATTGCTCTTACGAATCAAGTGCCATGCGCTGATAGCCATAATGATGACACCTGCTGTCATGGAACCATTTAATACAATATGAGCAAATTGGCCAGGTACATAACCATTAGATACGATGGTTGCGAAGTTTTCCATTTCCGCACGACCATTGCGAATTACATAACCTACAGGATGTTGCATAAAAGAGTTTGCTACAAGGATCCAGAATGCGGATAAATTAGTACCTAATGCAACTAATGTTGCCACAGCAGCATGCGCTTTATTAGATAAGCGACCCCAACCAAAGATCCAAACGCCCATAAATGTAGATTCCAAGAAAAATGCCATTAATGCTTCAAGGGCAAGTGGGGCACCAAAAATATCACCCATAAAACGAGAATATTCAGCCCAGTTCATACCGAAATGGAACTCTTGAACGATACCTGTTACAACACCCATGGCAAAGTTAATTAAGAATAATTTACCCCAGAATTTTGCCATTTTTTGGTAAACTTCTTTACCGGTGCTTACAAAGGTCCATTCTAAAATGGCTACAATAACCGTCATCCCCAATGTAAACGGTACAAATAGCCAGTGATAGATAGATGTTAGCGCGAACTGTAAACGTGCTAAATCCAGTGCTTCAAACATGTCTTTTCCTCCTTAGAATTGACTCAAAAATACACACTTGATGAATGTCTTACATCGTTACGCATGAGATACACAAGGATTCATGGTCTCTAAAATCTCTTTTTCGCGCACAGCTAATTTATCGAAAGTCACACTTTCCATCTGTCTTACAAGTTCAGCTTGTACAACAGACATAGCTTCATTAACTGCACATTGGCCCATACATGCTTTTGAGCAAGAACCGACATCATACAAACAACGCTGTAAATACGTATCCCCCTCAACGGCTCTAATCACATCGAGCATGGAAATATCTTTGGGCTCACGATTTAATGCAAATCCACCATCCACCCCGCGGAAGGATTTCATGATTCCTGCGGCAATAAGGCTGCGCATTATCTTAAGCAAAAAACGTTCTGGAATCATCTCTTGCTCAGCCAATACACCGCCTGTTACCTTCTGACCAGATGGTAACATCGCCATGTGCAAAATCATGCGAAACGCATAGTCCGTGGCTTGATTTAATTTCATAAGCACTCCTTTTCCAATAACAACGTCTACGTATTACTATATTTAGTATAAACGATATAAAACAATACTGCAATGGTATTGTTTTATAAAACTGTAATTAATATCACAAAAAAGGACTATTAGTAAGATACTAATAGTCCTTCTCATTTATTATATGTAGTTCTAAAAGAATTAGCCAAATAGAAGATGTCCTACTTCATAAGCAATGGCAGCTACTATACCAGATAATGGAATTGTTACGAACCACGCCATGACCATAGAACGCGCTACGCCCCAGTTTACTGCTTTAATACGCTTAGAAGCACCTACCCCCAACAAAGAACCACTCACAACATGTGTGGTACTTACAGGTAAATGCAAGAATGTAGCAGTAAAAATAGTAATAGCAGAGTTTAAATCGGCTGCAAAACCATTAATGGTTTCTAATTTAAAGATTTTTGTCCCCATGGTGGAAATAATTTTCCAACCACCAACAGCCGTACCACAAGCCATTGCAGTCGCACAGCACAACTTAACCCACAACGGAACATCTAAGGTATCAATATAACCACCGCTAAGTAAGGTCAATGTAATAATCCCCATCGCCTTTTGTGCGTCATTAGAACCATGTGAAAAAGCCATCATAACGGCCGATACGATTTGCATGGATCTAAATCTATCATTTAAAACAATAGGAGAAAATCTACCAAAGAGGAGTAGCAACAATTTCATGATGATATAGCCACCAACCATTGCTACTAAGGGTGATAAGATGAGAGAAAAGAAAATCTTTAAAATCCCTGATTCATTTAAAGCATCAAAACCTACTGACCAGCCTACGGCACCAATGATACCACCAATTAGTGCATGGGATGATGAACTAGGGATTCCCCAGTACCAAGTCAGTAAATTCCATACGATGGCCCCGATAAGGGCTGCTGAAATGATACCACTATTGATAAGAGATGGAGACATAACAATATCACCACCGATTGTCTTCGCAACCCCAGTACTTACCATAGCACCCAAAAAATTAAGTGCCGCCGTCATCATGATTGCTTTTTTAGGTTCAATAGCACGGGTTGAAACAGATGTGGCAATCGCATTAGCCGTATCGTGGAAGCCATTGATGTAGTCAAATGCTAGGGCTAATAATACGACTAGCCAAACTAAGTAATGTGACTCAAGCATACTTCAATACTACCCGGCGGAATGTACCAACCAAATCTTCGCAACCATCGATTACATCCTCCATAGAGCTTAAGATTTCCTTCCATTTGATAATTTCAATTGGATCTGTACATTCTGTAAATAATTTCGCCATTTCTTCATGGTAAATATTATCTGCTTCAGATTCAAGCTTCAATACTTGATGTACACGACCTTCTACCTTCACATGATCCTTTTTAAGGCTACCCATGTAACCGATAGATTTATTGATATGTTTAACACATTTTACGACGATTTCACTCATGCGAATGGCACCATCACTAGGTTTACCTACATGATACATAACCATTTTATCCATGATTTCTTTGATATTATCAAGTGTTGTATCTAATTGATCAATCAGCAATTGGATATCCTCACGGTCCATCGGTGTAATGAATGTTTTACGCAAGCGATCAACTGTTTCATTAACTAATTCATCCGCAGCTTTTTCCTTTGTATCAATTTCCAAGAATGCTTCTTCTTTAGAAACTTCGCCTTTGAAAACGCGTTCCATCATTTCCGCACTTTCATAGGTAAGTTCAGCATGATTTTCTAAAATACTAAAAAATTTTTCTTCTTTTCCTTTTAATTTAAAAGCCATGGAGATCCTCCTGATACAGTACTGTTAGCTTCTATAATTACAATACAATTATAGCATAGTAAATCAGTGCATGCCTATCTATTTATTTATTGATTTCTCGCACCAAATGAGGCATTTCCGGAATAATTAATTTACTCATGCCAAGGGTAACGGCTCCCACCGAACCAGGAATAGAAAAAATTAATGTATTCGAATTTACACCTGCCTCTGCACGAGATGCAATAGCTTTGGTACCAATATCCTCCGTAAAAGATAGATATCTAAAAATTTCACCAAATCCAGGTATAGTCTTTTCAATAATAGAATCCACGGCTTCAATGGTCACATCACGCATGGCAATACCGGTGCCACCTGTAGAAATGACCACATCTATTGATTCATCATTACACCAAGGAATAATGGCATTACGGATTTCATCGTAATCATCGATGACAATCTTTCGAGCTACTACATTATGATTAGCAGCTTCTAATAATTCTTGAACCTTATTTCCGCCTTTATCAGTTTCCATAGTCCGTGTATCAGAAACTGTTAGGACAGCGACATTGAGAGGTCGATGTAAAACTTCTTGAGACATATATCCTCCTAAAATAATGGTATTAAACCAGCCAATTTTGTAAATCCATTATCCCGTAATGTATCTCGTAATTGCCATGTATAAGTAATAAATGGCGCGCAGTGCAAACGCATCCAGAATGATAAATACGGTGTATCACCTTGGAATATGGCCAATCTTGGCAACGCATATAAATTTTGACCTGGTTTAACCGTCCCCGGTGTGACTGTGAAAGCCATCTTATACCCGCTTTCACTAGTAATGCGTTGAATTTCGGCATTATTGAAACCACCAGGATACGCTAAGTAATCGATGGGTTTTCCCATGAAAGCCTGTAATGTATCCTTACCACCTTTGATCTCATCATCAAGTTTAGAAGGATCAATGCGCGTTAAAATACTATGATGATTAGTATGACCTTCTACAATAAACTTATGAGCGTCCATAGTTTTTAATTCATTGATAGACATAAAACGTTTTGTATTAACAGCATCGCTAATCATAAATATGGTTGCTTGCATATCATAGGATTCTAAGATAGGCAAAACATCCTCATAGTTGTCGATATAACCATCATCGAAGGTAAGAACAATCGGTTTATCGGGGAGTTCCTTGCCTTCTGTCACATACGCATATAAATCATCGAGGCTAATCGTATGATACCCTTCGTTATGTAAGTACTCCATCTGTTTCTTAAACTGTGCCACATCAAGTGTCAGTGCAGAATGATACTTATCATTAACTTGATGATAATTTAAAACGGGAACACCATAAATCTTATAATGTGATGATAAACACCACATACTTCCTAATGCTATGAATAGTAATGCAATACAAATAATGATCGTATATACTATACGTTTACCTATTGTTATTAACATGATTAAGAACCTTCTTACAATATAAAATTATAACTTCATACTATTCGAGGATAACATAACCGCTCTTTTGTTTCAATGAAAAACCCCTCATATGTCATTCTAAATTCATATAAATAACCTATAAGGGGATGCATTAATCATGTAACTATCGGGTTATAGGACAAAAAGTGTGTGTGACTAATCCCAATAAGTTGGAAAATCTGTAGACATATGTAGCTCATTCCAAACAGGAGCATCACCCCATTGAGGGATTGAACGATCTATTTGGCAATAATCAGATAACCGTTTGTAGATAGCAGCAATCGATTCATCTGTAGGCATACAATTTAATATATCTGAAATAGAAAGCGGTCTTGGTGAGTGCATATAGCACCACCAATAGACCGCTTTTAGTCTTCTTTCAAGTGAAAGGCCCCTATGAGCCCGTAACATACTTCTTAGTTGAGCATTTACTCCACCTTCAATACGATTATTTGTTGTAGGTATTGTAATATCAATACATTCCAAAAATGTAAATAAAGTTTGTTGCCTAATCAGACGCCATAATGATGATTCAGCTTTAAGCAAACGCTCATGTGTAGAGCGTTTGTTTCCGAATTCATCAATCGTCATTTCTCGTAAAAAATCAGAATATGTCATTCGCCACGCCGAAAGTTTATTAATCCATATAAAAGCTTGATCCATTGTTTTCACATTAAATAAATCTTTAGCAAGAGTATAAAGGTCCTTTCCTGCTAACGTTTTAGGTCTACTTGTCGTATATCGTCTAACCTGACAAAAAATGTGAAACAGGCATCTTTGGTGACTGCTATGAGGCCAAACTTTACGTAATGCTTTAGGCAAACCATTAGCACCATCAGACACAACGACTTTAGGTTCGGCAATCCGTTCCATTAAACACTGCCAAGCTCTAGCATGCTCATAACGACAGACATACCATCCTAGAACATGAGTATCATTGCAACAAATCAATACACATAAATTCCTAGCTAAGTAAATTCCATCAAGATATACCACATCATGTACTTCTTCCACTTTTGGTGGCAATGGCCATATGGACCAAAATTTAGCGGTTTTACGCCTGAATGTACGACCTTTACCAGGCATATCAGCTTGAATATCGGTGCTGAATAACCAATTCAAGAATAGGCTTAACTCTTTACTTAAATTATTAATTTTAACGGTAAATGCCACCTTACAATGTTTGCAAAACCAACGCTGAGAACCAGATTTTAAAACACCGTGTTTAATACATGTTTCATTACAATCAGGACATTTTATTTGTCGCATAAACTCTTCCTCCATATTTGTTTATATATAGGAAGATATAACCTCATTTTAATCAGTAATTACAAGGGTTAATTGATGTTTTTACCCACACTTTTTGTCCACCCTCAAACTTCTCCAGAAAAAGATTAAACCCTTATAACACTAGTAAATATCTAGTGTTATAAGGGTTTTCACACACACTTTTTGTCCTATAAGCCTAACTATCTCTATATGCTTAATCAGCGACTTCCTATCACTCCTCACTGTGGATTTCTCATCGCTGCTTTGCAGCTGGAGAAATCTTACGTTCGGATGAAGGTGATGTGTGGCTCCCATACGTCGCTACGCTCCTCTGTTAGCTCACACCCTACCTTTCCCAGGTGCCCTGGTCGGACTCTACATGTAAGTATATATAATAAAAAAGGCTAACCATACGGTTAGCCTTTTTAGCTTAATCAGCGACTTCCTATCCTCCCAGGCCGTCTCCAGCCAAGTACTTTCGGCGTTTACGAGCTTAACTACTGTGTTCGAGATGGGAACAGGTGGACCCTCGTAGCTATCGCCACTGAATCTGTCAGAGTTTGTACTCTTGAAAACCACATAGAAGATATATATATTTGTTGCACATGTCTGGCTTATTGTTATTAAGTAAAGCCCTCGATCTATTAGTACCAGTCAGCTCCAAGCCTCACAGCTCTTCCACACCTGGCCTATCAACCATGTCGTCTACATGGGATCTTACTAGCTTATGCTATGAGAAACCTCATCTCAAGGCTGGTTTCACGCTTAGATGCTTTCAGCGTTTATCCGTCCCGAACGTAGCTACCCAACTGTACCCTTGGCAGGATAATTGGTACACCAGCGGTTCGTCCACTCCGGTCCTCTCGTACTAGGAGCAGCCCCCTTCAAGTTTCTTGCGCCCGCGATGGATAGGGACCGAACTGTCTCACGACGTTCTGAACCCAGCTCACGTACCACTTTAATCGGCGAACAGCCGAACCCTTGGGACCTACTTCAGCCCCAGGATGTGATGAGCCGACATCGAGGTGCCAAACCTCCCCGTCGATATGGACTCTTGGGAGAGATTAGCCTGTTATCCCCAGGGTAGCTTTTATCCGTTGAGCGATGGCCCTTCCACTCGGCACCACCGGATCACTAAGCCCGACTTTCGTCCCTGCTCGACCTGTCCGTCTCGCAGTCAAGCTCCCTTCTGCCTTTACACTCTTCGAGCGATTTCCGTCCGCTCTGAGGGAACCTTTGGGCGCCTCCGTTACTCTTTAGGAGGCGACCGCCCCAGTCAAACTGCCCGCCTAAGACTGTCCAGCCGGTTGTTAATCGGCCTGTTAGAAATCAATTAATCAAAGGGTGGTATCCCAACAACGACTCCTCTAAGACTGGCGCCCTAGATTCTAAGTCTCCCACCTATCCTGTACATTCATTAACTAAGTTCAATCTTAGGTTGCAGTAAAGCTCCATGGGGTCTTTCTGTCCAGTCGCGGGTAACCTGCATCTTCACAGGTACTTCAATTTCACCGGGTCCCTCGTTGAGACAGTGCGCAAGTCGTTACACCTTTCGTGCGGGTCGGAACTTACCCGACAAGGAATTTCGCTACCTTAGGACCGTTATAGTTACGGCCGCCGTTTACTGGGGCTTCAATTCAGAGCTTCGACCGAAGTCTAACCCCTCCTCTTAACCTTCCAGCACCGGGCAGGTGTCAGCACCTATACATCAGCTTTCGCTTTAGCAGGCACCTGTGTTTGTGGTAAACAGTCGCTTGCGCCTCTCTTGTGCCACTCATTCATGCTCCACGCGTTACTGCCCTTCACACTACATGAGTCCTCCTTTTCCCGAAGTTACGGAGGCATTTTGCCGAGTTCCTTAACGAGGGTTTTCCCGCGCACCTTAGGATTCTCTCCCCGCCTACCTGTGTCGGTTTTGGTACGGGCGATGTGTCTCTACCTAGAAGCTTTTCTCGACAGTGTAGGATCAATCACTTCGCTGTAAACAGCTCGTCATCACATCTCAGCTTTTAGAGTTACGGATTTGCCTATAACTCAACCTACATGCTTAAACACGCACTTCCAATCGCGTGCTGACCTACCTTACTGTGTCACTCCTTCGATCAAACGATTCACACCGGTACAGGAATTTCAACCTGTTGTCCATCGCCTACGCTTTTCCGCCTCGGCTTAGGTCCCGACTTACCCTGAGACGACGATCGTTGCTCAGGAACCCTTAGGCTTTCGGTGGAATGGATTCTCACCATTCTTTTCGCTACTCATACCGACATTCTCACTTCTCACCAGTCCACAACTCCTTACGGTACTGCTTCAATCCGATGAGAACGCTCCCCTACCCATATACATTGCTGCATATGACACGACTTCGGTTTCATACTTTAGCCCCGGACATTTTCGGCGCAGAGTCTCTCGACCAGTGAGCTATTACGCACTCTTTAAATGGTGGCTGCTTCTAAGCCAACATCCTGGTTGTTTTGGAAATTCCACATCCTTCGCCACTTAGTATGACATTGGGGACCTTAGTCGGTGTTCTGGGCTGTTTCCCTCTTGACAATGGACCTTATCATTCACTGTCTGACTCCCGAGTATAAGTATAGCCATTCGTAGTTTGACTAGGTTCGGTAACCGGTATGGCCCCTAGCCCGATCAGTGCTCTACCGCCTATACTCTCAACCTCGAGGCTAGCCCTAAAGCTATTTCGGGGAGAACCAGCTATCTCCGTGTTCGATTGGCATTTCACCCCTATCCACAACTCATCCCAAAGCTTTTCAACGCTCACGAGTTCGGTCCTCCACACAATTTTACCTGTGCTTCAACCTGGCCATGGATAGATCACTACGGTTTCGGGTCTACTATCACTAACTGAACGCCCTGTTCAGACTCGCTTTCGCTGCGGCTCCATGTTTTCCACTTAACCTCGCTAGCAACAGTAACTCGTCGGTTCATTCTTCAATAGGCACGCCGTCGTCCTGATATATATACAGACTTCGACTGTTTGTAGACATACGGTTTCAGGTTCTCTTTCACTCCCCGCCAGGGGTTCTTTTCACCTTTCCCTCACGGTACTATGCGCTATCGGTCGATATCAGTATTTTGGCTTGGAGGGTGGTCCCCCCTGCTTCCCACAAGGTTTCACGTGTCTCGTGGTACTCTGGATACAGTCCCATGTATGCAAGGTTTCGATTACAGGGCTTTCACCTTCTGCGGCTGAGCTTTCCAACTCAATTCTTCTACCTCATTTACACTTGATGACTGTCCTCAACCCCGGTGCGGTTGCCCGCTCCGGTTTGGCCTCTTTCCCGTTCGCTCGCCGCTACTAAGAAAATCTCGTTTGATTACTCTTCCTCTGGGTAATTAGATGTTTCAGTTCCCCAGGTGCCCTCCTCATACTCAAAGGTATGGGTGACAGTGCATAACCACTGCCGGGTTCCCCCATTCGGAAATCTACGGGTCAAAGGTTGCTTGCACCTCTCCGTAGCTTATCGCAGCTTACCGCGTCCTTCTTCGGCTGATATCGCCAAGGCATCCGCCGTACGCCCTTATTAACTTTACTTAAGTTAATATGACATGCATTAGATACATTGTCGTTTATTTTGTAGCCGTACATTTTCATGTACGTCACCAATAAGTCAGAGAATTATTTCCTATGTGCTCGGGTCAACCTACTTAGAAATTCTAAGAGATGACCTTACAAATATATAATAATTAACACTTCTATGCAGTTTTCAAAGAACAAATCTGCCGATGTATAAATCAGCTTATGTAGTTTAGCACTTAACATCATAGATGTCAAATACTAAATGGTGGAGACGAGGAGATTCGAACTCCTGACCCCCTGCTTGCAAGGCAGGTGCTCTCCCAACTGAGCTACGCCCCCATGTATTAAATGGTGGGCCTAGGTGGACTCGAACCACCGACCTCACGCTTATCAGGCGTGCGCTCTAACCAGCTGAGCTATAGGCCCATT
>NZ_PPDE01000001.1 GCF_002959915.1 Veillonella atypica KON
CTTAATAATGGTAAGTCTAATAATGATGTTACAGTAAATGAACTGTTAATAGCGTATACGTATTGCATGTTGTTATCACCTCAACTATAGTATCGGTGATACAATTAAAATTGTACATTCTTATATCATCATTTTTGTACATTCTTAGAGTATCATTTACAATCAAGTGTACACAGAAGAGATATTCTAAAGTATTTTTCAATAAGATTATTAACTCCATATTAATAGTGTGTAATCACTCTATTATAATGCACATCCTATAGAATCTAATGAGCTGGAATCTTTATTTCTGGAATATTAAAAGGTAAAATTGCTAAAAGAAAAGGATAAAAGAAACAGATTATCTAAAAGATAATAATCAAAATGATAAAGAAAATAAAGACCCAAAATTAGAATCAAGGGAGAAGTAGGAATGTCTGCTAACAATAAAAATTTTTTTAAAGCTATATATATGTTTGTTGTTCTTTTTTTATTGGATGTGGCTCTTGTATACTCACTAGTTCAGTCAGGAAATGGGTCGTATCGTAAGATAGATGCTATAGTCTGTTTTGGAGCTATTAATGCGGTATTTATATATCTAAATTTTGGGGAAATAAAAGTCATTTATAGATATATAAAGGAAGGACGGTTTGTGGAAGGTATAAAAAAGGTTATACGTTTATTGAAATATAGTAAAACAAGTTATTTTGCCCGTATATCAAATATAATTATAGGTATTTGTTTTATTGGTTGGGGCATACAAGTTGAAAGTGGTATATTGATAAAACTAATCGCGTTTACTATTGGAGGTATTAATCTTTGGAGATCAATATAATCATTATTTTAGAACATCTTAAACAATTAATTACGTATATAGAAGCGTAAATATAATGAGGTTGAACCTCCTATGATATAATTAAGTATCGCATGAATTGCTCCATATATTATATTATTTTATAGAAAGAGGTTCCTTATGGCATCCGGCAGATCTGAAAAAGAGTTACAAGGGGTAACGATGTTAGGTCACAAGACCGATTATCCTACTGATTATGCACCACAGGTGTTAGAGGCGTTTGATAACAAGCACCCTGATAATGATTATTTTGTTAAGTTTAACTGTCCTGAATTCACAAGCTTATGTCCTATGACAGGTCAACCAGACTTTGCTACCATCTACATTTCTTATATACCAGATAAGAAAATGGTTGAGTCCAAGTCTTTGAAATTGTACTTATTTAGCTTCCGTAATCATGGGGACTTTCACGAAGACTGTATCAATATCATCATGAAAGACCTTATCAAGTTGATGGATCCTAAGTACATCGAAGTATGGGGCAAGTTTACGCCGCGCGGTGGTTTGTCTATCGATCCATATGCTAACTACGGCAAGCCTGGTACAGACTGGGAAAAGACGGCAAAAGAGCGTCTTCATTTCCACGATATGCAGCCTGAACGCGTAGCGTACCGTTAAGATGAATTACGAATTTATAGCTGTCATCTCGGCAATCATATTTTGCTTTGTATTTGGCCTATTATTGTCATTGCATCCAGCAGCAATCGTCGTTGGTAGTCATAGTTCACTACATACATATAGCCGATGGACACGGTGGAGCGCTTACATAGCATTGATACTATTAGTATTGCGTATCGACATGGCTGTTACAGACTGTATGGTACCGTCTAGCTTGATGTTTAGTGAATGGTTTCAGCTTGTCACCATTGCTATATTTGCTCTAGTCCTATTACAAACACTAGGCTTTGTAGATGTTACACATGGGGAACGAAATGTACAGTTTCACTATTGGCAAATTGAGCAAGGGTATGGTTCAGCATCTCGTATAGAACGATATTTACAACAGCATCATGGTCAAGTGGCAGGAGCGTTGGTAAATTATGGCTATGTTTTATGGATGACATGGCGTTCTATGTGGCCTTCTATATTGGTGCTATTCTGGTATAAGCTATGGGCCGTTGAAGTAAATGGCTTGCTGTCACCAATTATATCTAGAAAAGAGCATATGCCAGATGTGGTTTCTTATTTGATAGTAGATCCACATATTTTAACGTATACCTTGGCTGGTTTCTTATGGGGCCATATTGTACTGCATGAACGAAAAAACATCATCTTATATGGCAATAGTAGGGCTTTTCAGTTCGTGCTGTCTAGACTTGTAGTTATCGTAGGTAGTCTTTTATGGATAGGAATTGCCGTTGCCATTATGACGGTACCTATTACGTGGGATTCGGTGATTAGCACGCTTGGCAAAATACGATAAACTCAGTTATTTCCTATAAACTGCGGACTTTAAAGACTCTCAAAATTCTTGACAGATATATTCCTAGGTGTTAGAGTAGGAATATATTTATAGAGTGTACAAATGATTATACCCAGTGTATAGTTTGGTAATTATTAAAACCGTGACTTACGCCCTTGGGAGTATCCAAGGGCGTTATATTTTTGATAAACACACTGTTCGTGTAATGAACGTAGATATGGAGTACTTATGATGCAAGGTTTGCGCGAGTTATGGGGCAAAATTCAATATAATATTAAACGCGTCATGGATTCTGATCCGGCGGCTACTAATGTGTGGATGGTTATATGGACGTATCCTCATATTACAGCTTTGTTCTGGCATTTCTTTGCACATCGTCTCTATAAAGCGGGATGGCCTACATTGGCACGCCGTATAGCACTTCATTCTCGTCATGTAACAGGCATTGAAATTCATCCGGGAGCTACCATTGGTCGAGGCTTATTTATTGACCATGGTATGGGTGTTGTTATCGGTGAAACCGCCGTCGTCGGAGATAATGTGACATTGTTCCACCAAGTAACATTGGGCGGTATGTCCTCTAAGAAAACAAAACGCCATCCCACCATTGAAGATGATGTACTCATTGGTACAGGTACAAAAATTTTAGGGGATATTACGATTGGAGCTCGTACTAAAATCGGTTGTAATCTAGTTATAAAACACGATATTCCGAAAGATATGGTTATCTTTGAAACAGATCCAGAAAATATGTATGTTCGGAAGCCTAGACGAAAGAATAAAAATGGCGCATCTAATGATAGCCCATATCCTGAAAACTACATAGAATACTATATATAATATAGATTGGTTTAGACCTCTTGCTGTTAGATGCATATCTGATGGTAAGAGGTCTTTTTGTTTCATAAAAATTTCATTGAAAAAAATCGATAAAGTTATTGACAATGAAAATCATTATAGTTAATATGATTATGTAATCAATACTGATTATAAATTGCAGAAATAAATAACAGGCATAAAAGCCGACTGGATTGGTCCTGATGTTAGGACAAATTGTAATTGAGAATTAAATGAAAAAGGAGTAATTATTATGAAAAACGTACAACAAGTAAATCAATATTTAGCAGATCTTTCCGTATGGAATGTAAAATTACACAACCTTCATTTCAATGTAACTGGTCCACAATTCAAATCCATCCATGAATACTTAGAATCCATTTATGATGAAGCCTTTGAATATTTTGATGCAGTAGCTGAACATGTAAAAATGCAAGGTGAATTTCCATTAGTAAATTCTGTTGAATATGCTAAATTAGCAAAAATCGGTGAGCTAGGTCAAGAAGATGTTCCTCAACATAAAGTTATTGAAATTTTACTTCATGACTTCAAATATATGAAAGATCAAGCTTCTGCTATTCGTGAAGTAGCTGGTGAAGAAGATAATTTCTTGCTTTCTAACATGATGGAAGACCATATTGAATATTATGTAAAACAAATTTGGTTCATTGAATCTATGTTGAAATAATTCAATTGACAACGCCTTACTGGGTATGATATGATTACCCAGTAAAGCATGGAGGATTACTCAAGAGGCTGAAGAGGACGGTTTGCTAAATCGTTAGGGCGGGTTACCGTCGCTAGGGTTCGAATCCCTAATCCTCCGCCATGCTGAGACCTCACATCGTCCGATGTGAGGTCTTTTTTATTAACCATACAGTGTAAGGAATGGGGATAGAGTTGACGTATTCATATCTGATTGCTTATAATGAATTGTATAAAATTTAATTTAAGGAGACTTTTATGAATACACAATATACACGTCATTTGTCGATGATTCGTCGCGCCCTTAGTATTGGGACCCTTTGTTTAGTGGCATCCTTCGGTGTGGCTCATGCGGAAGACTTTGCAATTCCTAGTGCCCGTCCTGTGGTAGATGGTACGAGTACTGATGATGTTAAAGTCGTATCTGCTGCACATCCTGGCAATGCTAATCTTATTACACCAAATGATTGGACATACAAAGCGTTAAAGACACTGGTAAAACATGGGGCCATTACAGATACACACGGATTTACATTCGATGATAGCACTAGCTATACAAAGGATGAGTTGATGCCGTTACTTGATGAAGTTGTGGAAAAACGGGAACAAATGAACGACAATGATCGTCAATTTGCGTTGCGTATCTACCAAGAAAACATGCGTGATGTCATGGATTATCGCATTGAACGAGACAAGAAAATCACCGAAGGACGCCGTCAAAAATTAGATAAAAAACGAGTTGAGAAATCTGGTAAAGATGTAAAGGTATCCGAAAAACAACAGGAATCTCTTGATGCGGCCACTGATGAAGTAGCAAACCCTAAAGAACGGGCCTTAACAGATGAACAAATTAAGGAAAAAATGAAGAAATTCAAAATTGATGACTCTCGTGTAAAGACTAACGGTGATGTTCGTATTCGCTATACAGGTTCCAAGAATGGAAAATCTAAAGCAGATGCGCGTGTACAAACAGAAATGACGTTCACTCTATAATCCCTGTAAGGGAACAACATGATTAATTTTCTTAAAAATAAGTTGTTTACCGTCCATCAGAATGGCAAACAACATGTTAGTGAAGTATTTAAGTATATCGGACCCGGTATTATTGTAACCGTCGGATTTATCGACCCTGGCAACTGGGCTGCCAACTTAGCAGCAGGTGCTAGCTATGGTTATGAATTACTGTGGGTTGTAACATTATCTACGCTTATGCTCATCTTATTGCAGCATAATGTGGCCCATTTGGGGATTGTGCGGGGGCAATGCCTAGCAGAATGTGCTTATGAATTCTTACCGAAATGGTTATCTCGTACGGTGCTTAGTACGGCAGGGATTGCGGCCGTAGCAACGGCGCTGGCGGAGTTTATTGGTGCTGCTATTGCATTAAAGATGCTCTTTGGTATCCCTCTCGTTATCGGTAGCGTGTTGACGGCTATCGTATGTACAATTATGCTCATTACAAACTCCTATAGCAAATTAGAACGTATCATAGCGGGATTTGTATCCCTTATCGCATTGGCCTACCTTGTGGAGGTCAATATGGTCGATGTTAATTGGGCTGTAGCGGGTATTGGCTGGGTCAATCCGAGCATACCTAATGAATCGATGCTCGTTATCTTGAGCATTTTAGGGGCTGTTGTTATGCCTCATAATTTGTTTTTGCACTCCGAGGTCATCCAAAGTCGTCAGTTTAATCGACAAGATAAGGAGATAATGCATCGCCAGTTGCGATATGAATTCGTAGATACATTATTATCTATGGGCATTGGTTGGATGATTAACTCCGCAATGATTCTATTGGCAGCGGCCGTATTTTTTAGTCATGGCATTGCTGTTACTGAATTAGAACAAGCTGAGGAGTTATTGAGACCTTTAATTGGACCTGCTGCAGGTACTATCTTTGCATTGGCCTTGCTGTTTGCCGGCCTTGCATCATCGGCGACAGCCGGTATGGCTGGGGCGAGCATATTTGCCGGCATGTTTGGCGAGTCCTATGATATGAAGGACTTTCATAGTCGTTTAGGATTGGGGTTAACATATATTCCTGCACTATTATTGATCCTGTTTATTACGGATTCCTTTCAAGCCTTGCTCGTTTCACAAATGTTCTTGAGTTTACAGTTGCCGATTACCATATTCTTACAACTATATATGACGAGTAGTCGTCGTGTTATGGGCTCTTATACGAACCGCCGATTTACGGGGATTATTCTTTGGGGCATTGGTATTATCGTAACATTGATGAATATTTACTTATTAGTTATAGGCTAATATATACCGCTTGTTTTTGTGAAAGCTTTCACAGAAATAGGCGGTATTTTATTTTGTTTAGAACCAGAACCAAATAGATTTATGAAATGTAGTTGTAGTAACGTATAAGCCTGTGAAATATGGTACAATAAAGAATAGAATTTAATTTGCTACTATAGCAGTTTATATATGTTTTTGGGAGGATTTCATGGCAACAGAAAAAGATATGAATGAATTAAATGCACCATTACAATCTGATTATAAAGAGGTTGTTCGCGACATTGCAGAAGAATTATTAGCGCGTCTTAACATTGAAGAGGATGGCGCTATTATCGATATGTTCCAAACAGGCTCCTTAGATCCTTGGCAATTATTTGTGTTCTTCTCCGCATTAGAACATGCACTTATGGAGTTTAGAACGGACAAACGCAAGAAAACCGTTATCGTTCATGCTCAACCAGAGGCTCTCGTTGGTACAGGCCCTGTTGTAACACCTGTATCCACTATGCTTGAGCATATTTTAATGTCTCGCGTAAATGATATGAGCGAAGGTCGTTTAGAAACCGGTTTGCTTACCGTGTCTGGTGAAAGCATCGATTACGAAGGGGTTAATCTTAAGGGACGACATGTAGTTATTATTTGTGATATCCACGATAATGAATCTCCTTATTTGGCAGAATGCATTAAATTGTGTAAAGAAATGAAAGCTAGTCACGTTGTGGCCGTGCCTCTCATGTTGTGGAATCCAGATCTTATTGACAATTTGACAGAGGAAAGTATTAAGGCGGAATTGTCCCATGAAAATCGTCCTCTCTCCTAGTAAGACAAAAACAATTTCCCATACTGCAGCAGTAATCCGTGATGGTCAATTTCAGCCCCTTATTACGCAAAAGATTGTAAAACATGTACAATCTCTCGATGTAGCAGCACTTGGTAAGGCCCTAAAACTAAAAGGTGATAAGGCACAATCTGTTTTCGATTTTTATGAAGAGTTTGAGGTCCATCCTGTAGGTTTTGCTTGTGAAAGCTACGATGGCATTGCCTTTAAATATTTAGATTGGACAGGACTATCTGATGAGGCTAAGGCTTTTGGTGAAACTCATCTTGCTATTATGTCTGCATTATATGGCGTTGTAGAGCCTACGATGGGCGTCAGAGACTATCGATTAGATATGGTCGATAAGGTAGGGCTTAATTTATATGAAATCTGGCGTGAAGCGGTGGATGCATACTTTCACAAGGAGGATTGGATCCTAAACTTAGCGTCTAAAGAATATGCAAAAATGGTGAACCATCCAAAGGTGGTAACCGTTGAATTTTGGGAATTACGAGGCGATACATATAAACAGATGAGTACGTCCTCCAAAATGAGTCGTGGTATGATGGCGCATGCATGTTTAACGAACCAAGTGAAGCATGTGCGAGATTTACCACGCGAAATTAATGGATTTATCTGCGTTACTGATATTGAATCTATTACCATACCAAGCGAATCGATGACGATTCGTTATGAAAGGAAGTGATGATTTGCAAGTGCAAGATATTCTCACAAAAGACCTCGTCGGCGATGAATGGCTGACAGAGGATGAGCTAAGATTTCTCATGTCTGTAACTGATGAAGAACAGTTGCAGCTAATATATAAAAAGGCGTACGAAGTGAAGGCAAAATATGTACAGCCTGTAGCGTATTATCGTGGCCTCATCGAATTCTCGAACCGATGCATTAAAAACTGTAATTACTGCGGTATTCGCCGCGAAAATGATAAGACGGAACGCTTTGATATGAATCGTGAAGATATCATCAAGATGGCGCAGTGGGCGTATGACCATGAATATGGTTCTATTACGCTTCAATCTGGAGAACGTTGTGATGATGTATTTGTCGATTATGTAGTCGATCTTATCCGCGACATCAAAGCCATCGGCGATGGTTCCCTTGGTATTACGATGTGCGTAGGGGAGCAAAGTGAAGAGGCGTACCGCCGCATGCGTGAGGCGGGTGCTAGCCGCTATTTATTGCGCATTGAAACGACGAATAAAGAGCTATATCACAAAATTCATCCTCGCGATGAACTACATTCCTTTGAAACTCGAGTTGAATGTCTACGCCGTTTGCGTCGTGTAGGATTTCAAGTGGGTACAGGCGTTATGATTGGTCTGCCTGGGCAAACAGAGGAAGACCTTGTGAACGATATCTTGTTCTACCGTGATATGGATATCGATATGATTGGCATGGGTCCCTATGTGGTGCATCATGATACGCCATTAGGCCAAGAGGCATTAGCAATGGGCATTGATGATGAGGCTGGTAAATTGCGCCGTATTCAACTAGGGCTCAAGATGATTGCCTTAACGCGTCTATTCTTGAAAGACGTAAATATTGCAGCTACTACAGCGTTACAAGCATTAGATCCACTAGGTCGTGAAAAGGGGCTCGCTGCAGGTGCCAATATTTTGATGCCTATCATTACAACCCCAGAACATCGTGCCAAATATTTGTTATATGATAATAAACCATGCGTGGATGATAATGCAGATAAATGTAAAGATTGCTTGACGCGTCGCGTTATGTCCATTGGTGATACTGTTGGATGGAAGAAAAATGGGGATTCCAAGCATTACGGTAAGAGAACCGGGTCATTTTAAACACATTGATATAGATTATTGATTAAATTGTTTATAATTGTTATATTTATGTAGAAATATAAATAAAACCCAGATATAATAAGAACATAGTTTATTTTGTTTTATTATATGAGGTGATTTTATGGAAACAAAATGGTATTCTGACTTTTGGAATCTATTGACTCAACCATTCAAGGGTGGTATCGATCAAGTCGTACAGTATGGTACATTGAAAAAGGGCTTCTTAGGAACTGCGCTTTTATGGGCGATTCCTTATATCTTACTAGGCTTATTTGGGGCCTTGTTGTTCCCATTACTTCCTAGAAGCGAATTTTCTGCCATGGGCATGCTCCTTGGGGCTGGCGTAGGCTTCTTCTTTATTTTAGCCTATATTGCTAGTATCATTTGGTCCTTTGTCATGGTGGCTGTTGGGTCCTATGTATTTAACTGGGTGGCTGTAAAAATGGGCGGTACTGATGATGTACAGTCTGTTATGAAGGTCCAATGGTATCTACAAGGTTATGAAGTATTATTATGTACTTGTGTGTATACAATTGTTTTTATTCTCATGGCTATCTTCGGTGGCCTATTTGGTAGCTCTACATTATCCAAGCTTATTTCTAATTTAGGCTCTTTAGTAATTTTTGTTTTATCCGTGTGGGTAGGCCTTGAATTAATGGCAAGACAAACTACGTTGACTAAGATGCAAGTATTCATTGCCGGTATCGTAACATTTGTTATCTTCGTCATTATTTCGCTTATTTTCATGGCTCTTTTTGGTGGCTGTGCAGCCTTGGTAGGCCGATAATTTCATTATTATAAAAAATCCTCTTTTTTCGATAAATATTTTTTCGGAAAAAGAGGATTTTTATAGTATTACGTCGAAATCATATATCAAGAACTCAAAGTTTCACATAAGGAGGCGATTCCGATGAAAGAATATAGTAGTGATCAGATTCGTAATGTAGCTGTGGTGTCCCACGATGGGGCAGGGAAAACGGCTTTAGTAGAATCCTTGTTATTAACCTCTGGTGCTGTTGATTTTGTTGGCCGTGGTCAAGATAACAAACATATTATGGACTTTGAGCCAGAAGAGATTAAACGGAATGTAACGATTCAATTGGGTATGGCCCCTTGTGAATGGCATGACCATAAGGTTAACTTTATTGATACACCGGGTTACAATGAATTCCATGGCGAAGTTCGTGCCGCATTGCGTGCTTGTGATGGCATGCTAATGGTATTATCTGCAACGACTGGCGTTGAAACAGATACGGTGCGCGCTTGGGATTATGCTGTTGAATTACAAATGCCACGTATGGCATTTATCAATAAAATGGACGTTGATGGTGCTGATTTTTTCGGTACTATTGAACGTATGCGTGAACTATTTGGCAAGGCAATTATGCCACTCCAAATTCCAATTGGCGAAGGTGCCAATTTTGAAGGCGTTATAGACGTAGCCAAAATGACTGCGTTTACTTACAAAGACGGCCAACCAACAGAGATTGCTGTACCGGCTCATCTTATCGAAAAGGCCCAAGAAATACGGGAAATGACCGTAGAGGCCGCGGCTGAAGGTAGCGATGAATTGTTGGAAAAATATTTAGAAGGCGAAGAACTTTCATTAGAAGAAATTCGTCAAGGTCTACGCGAAGGGATGATTACAGGCCGTGTGTGTCCAATCATGTGTGGCAGCGCCACATCCCGTATTGGCTTAGATCAAGTATTAGACAGAATGATTCGGTATATGCCAGATGCAGCAAAAAAAGTGATGACTGCTGAATCAGCAGACACTGGTGAACCAGTTGTGGTGCATGTGGATAAACCCCTAACCGCATTCGTGTTTAAAACCTTGCTTGACCCATTCGCAGGCAAACAAAGCTTTGTACGCATCTTCTCTGGTGAACTCAAAGAAGGTGATAAGCTGTTCAACGTTAATCAAGGAACTGAGGAAAAATGGAATAAGATGGTTACCCTTATCGGGAAGCAACAAATTCCAGTGACTGCCGCAAAAGCTGGCGATATCGTAGTGATACCGAAATTAGCTAATGCAAAAACAGGCGATACCTTAACAGCTCCTGATTTTAAGGTGAAGTACGATGCGATTCGTTTCCCTCAACCTTTATATACTGTAGCTATGGAAGCTGTGAAAAAAGGTGAAGAGGAAAAATTAGCTAGTGCTGTGTTAAAAGTAGCCGAAGAAGATCCGACTTGTGTAGTTGTGAAAAATCCGGAAGCTCGCCAATTGCAAATTGACTGCATGGGCGAAGTGCACTTAGAACATATCCTTAACAAGATGGACCGTAAATACGGCGTACAAGCGAAACTTGTAACACCATATATTCCATACCGTGAAACAATTAAAGGATCTGCAGAAACAGAATCGAAATATAAAAAACAAAGTGGCGGTCATGGTCAATATGGACATGTTAAAATTCAAGTTGATCCATTATATGATGGTCAAGAATTTGCCTTTGTAGACAAGATTTTTGGTGGTGCTGTACCAAGACAATATATACCAGCAGTGGAAAAAGGTGCCAGAGAAACCCTAGAAAAAGGCTTAATTGCGGGATATCCTATGATTGGCGTGCAAGTGACACTCTTGGATGGATCTTACCATAGTGTAGACTCCTCAGAGTTAGCATTTAAAGTAGCTACGTCACAGGCTATCAAGGATGTAATTCCAAAGGCGAAACCAGTCCTATTAGAACCAATCTATGAAGTTAACGTGTTTGCACCAGATGCTTTCATGGGTGACATCATGGGCGATTTAAATAGTCGTCGAGGTCGTGTATTAGGCATGGAACAAAGTGAAAGAACTGGTATATCTGTTGTTAAAGCGCAAGTACCGTTGGCAGAAATGTCAGATTATGTTACTGTTTTGCGCTCTATGACACAAGGACAAGGCGTATTTAATCGTCAGTTCTATAGTTATGAAGAGGTTCCTCATAAGCAAGCCGATGAGATTATCGCTGCTTTTAAGGAAAAAGAGTAATATAAAATTGTCCACGTAGTTAATTCTAATATGAATTAACATGTAAGTAACAACTGCATATACAATTTCATAGACAACTTCATATGTATAACAGTCTTGACGTGAGTCATAAAACTGAATAGTATTTTACAAACCCTCCATATATGTAGCGTATGGAGGGTTTATATTTATGTAATCCTATGTGGAAGCTAAGCTTTTTATGTGCTACGATAAGGGTATAAAGATCATATTGATATTGTATTTGAATATAGTATGTCTATATAGTATGGTTCTTACAGAAAGGATATAGTTATGTTTTTCTCCAGTATACATGCAGATTATACAAAAATGGGCTATCCCGCAGCCATTGTTCGAGCTCTTGATTTCTTAAAAAACACTGATTTACAAGCATTGCCAGGAGGTCGTCATGCTATCGAAGGTGATATGATGTATGCCAATGTAGATGATGTAGAAACAAAATTATTTGAAACTACAAAACCAGAATCTCATAAAAATTATATAGATATACAGTTTATGGTGAAGGGTGAAGAGAATATGGGCTTTTTTGTGGACCATGGCCGAGTAAAGCCTATCGAATCCTATCCTGAACGAGACTGCTATTTTTATCCTAATGAATCTGTCGATGAAGGGCACATCCACTGTCCAGAAGGGTATTATACGGTGTTTTTCCCATCGGATATTCATCGTCCTCTTTTAGCGGTTGACGATAAGCCTATAAAAATTCGTAAGGTTGTTGTAAAGGTGCATGTGTCTCTATTAGGTGAGTAACATGATGAAACGATATGAAGTTATCGGTATTATATTAACATTATTAGGCGCCACCTTATGGGGCGTGTCAGGCACATCTGTCCAATTCGTAGGCAATTTTCGTAATATGAATCTGGAATGGCTCTTGACGATGCGTCTTATTACGGCAGGACTGTTAACCGTTCTATATGGATGGATTCGTCAAGGCAATGCTATTTTTAATGTATTCCGTAATTGGCGAGATACATTAGGACTCGTCATATTCGGCGTATTTGGTATGGCCCTGTGCCAATATACCTATTTCCGTTCCATCGTCATCGCCGGTGCTGGCATTGCGACGGTGCTGCAATATTTGGCGCCGTCTATGATTATCATTTATTTGCTGATGCGTTATGGCAAACGGCCTTCTACAGGAGAAATCATTTCAGTTATCCTTGCTTTAGTAGGTACTATTTGCTTGATGGGCAATAATGGTTTTTCTTTTGAAAGCTTCCGCAGTGATGTATTATTCTGGGGCTTATTATCTGCCGTGGGCGTAGCCGTATATAGTGTTTCCCCAGTACGATTATTAGCTACCTATGGGACAATTCCTATTGTAGGCTTTGGTATGCTCCTCAGTGGTCTTGTGGCAGCGGCGCTTTTCCAGCAACCTCATTCGTATGCGACGTGGGATGTATGGACTGTGGTAGGCTGTTTTAATGTAGTTTTTCTTGGCACCATCGTGTCCTTTAATGCGTACCTTGAAGGGGTTAAACGCATTGGTGCGGTTCCAGGATCGATTTTGTCATCGATTGAGCCGATTTCAGCAGCCTTCTTTGGATGGGCTTTGTTAGGTAATCAATTTAACTGGGTTGGTATCTTAGGGATGGCCATGATTATTGCTACAGTTATCATCATTGCCTTAGAAAAACGAGGTCAATCATCTTAATGATAAACTTTTTGTAATAGTAATCAATCCTTATGCGGAGGTTGTATGGAAGAAAAACAGTGGATAGGCATGGGCCTTGCCATTATGGGGGCACTATTTTGGGGGCTTTCAGGTACATCGGTGCAATTCCTCGAAAATGCAAAGCATTTAAATGTAGAGTGGCTGTTAGAAGTGCGCTTACTTTTAGCAGGTTTATTAACAATTCTACTCTCCTATATACAGGATGGGATACGAATTTTTGATATATTTAAAAATCCAAAAGACTTTGGTAAACTCCTCATATTCGGTTTATTGGGCATTGCGTTAGCACAGTACTCGTACTTTAAAGCTATCGCTATTTCAGGTGTAGGCGTGGCTACTGTATTACAATATGTAGCACCGACGTTGCTCATTATTTATTTATTCTTACGATATTTTAAAAAGCCATCCTTACCAGAATTATACTGTGTGGCCCTCGCTATGATTGGTACGGTGTGTATTATCATGCAAAAGGGGCTAAATCTATCTGCATTTAATGGGGATGCTTTGTTTTGGGGCCTCATTTCTGCGGCGAGTATTTGTGTTTACACATTGGAACCTGTTGAACTATTAAAAAAATACAGTACATCATCCATCGTTGGCTTTGGGATGTTTATATCTGGCATTTTGGCGTGTATCGTATTCCGTCAAGTGGCATCAGAAGCTATTTGGGATGGTATGACTTGGGTTGGTTTGTTTACGATTATTATCCTAGGGACTGTAGTATCCTTTAATGCCTATATTGAAGGTGTGCGTCGTATTGGTGCTATTCAAGGTTCAATCTTGTCTTCTTTAGAGCCGATTTCAGCCGCCTTGTTTGGCTGGGCTTTGTTAGGTAATGAATTTACATTAGTTGGTATATTCGGGATGTTCTGCATCATCGCAACCGTATTTATTATTGCCTGGGATCGCCAACGACAACTTAAACGAGACGTATTGGAAAAACTTAATAAAGAAGAAATTGCGTAGATTCAATGAATCTTAAACATAAATAGATTACTTTTAAAACCTATATAGCTATGATTATCATATTTTGTCATAGTAATATAGGTTTTTGTTATTTTATGTAAGGTGGTATTCGATTTATACTGTATACATAGTTCCGTTTGTTGACTATTCCTACATCTATTCATATAGTAGAAGTAGATAGATTTAGCTTTATTAAGGAGATAATTATGGACATTAAGGAATTTGTACAACAGCGTCGTGATGCGTTTATAGCTATGCGCCGCGATTTTCATATGTATCCAGAGCCAGCGTGGCTCGAGTACCGCTCTGCAGCCAAGGTTGCAGATAAACTCATTTCATTGGGTTATGATGTGGCATTGGGCTCAGAAGTGCTCGATTTAAACTCTCGTATGGGATTACCTAGTGATGAAGTGATGAAAGCCGCTATGGATCGTGCCATCGATGAAGGTGCTGATCCTGAACTAGTAGAAAAGATGGGCTATGGTAAAACAGCTATTGAGGCAACTATGAAGTTTAGTGATGTTGGTCCTGTAGTAGCGTTCCGTGCAGATATGGATTCCAATGATGTAATCGAATCTAAAGCATCTAACCATATTCCTGCTAAGAATGGTTTCCGTTCCCGCCATGAGAAGGCTATGCATGCGTGTGGTCATGATACACATATGACAATGGGGCTTGGTCTTGCTGAATATATTGCTACACATAAGGATGGCTTGAAGGGTACTATTAAACTGATCTTCCAACCAGCAGAGGAAGGCGTACGTGGTGCTAAAGCGATGGTAGAGGCTGGCGTAGTAGATGATGTAGACTTGATGTTCGGCATGCATATCGGATTTAATGAACAGTTATCTAATTGCTTTGCTTGTAGCGATCATGGCTTTTTAGCGACTACAAAACTTGATGCTGTATTCCATGGCTATTCAGCTCATGCAGGTGGCTCTCCGGAGAAAGCACAAAATGCAATGCTAGCAGGCTGTACAGCGGTTCTTAACTTACAAGCCATTGCTCGCCATAGCCAAGGGGCTTCCCGTATGAATGTAGGTGTTTTTGAAAGTGGTACAGGTCGTAATGTTACACCTGATATAGCTGTTCTTAAACTAGAGACTCGCGGTGCTACTACAGACATCAATGATTATATGATTGAACGCACTAAAACGATTATTAAAGGTGCTGCAGAAATGCATGATTGTACCTTTGAGATTACAAAACAAGGTGAAACACCGGCAGGTCGTATTAGTGATGATTTAGCACGTGAAGTACAATCTATCGTTGAACCACTAGGCATTTTCAAAAAAGTACCATTTGATTATAGTGGCGGTGGCAGTGAAGACTGTGCCTATTTCCTAAACCGTGTTATTGATCGTGGTGGACGAGCAACATATATGGTATTAGGCTCTGCTATTAAAGCACCTCATCATAATCCATTATTCGATATTGATGAAGAAGACATGCTAAATGGTATTATTGCATTAGGGACAATTGCTACTCACTATTTAAAATAGACTATATTGATTATGATGTATACATTACATTATAGATGTATAACTATATAGATGTATGCATCAAGAATATGTATAGTGGACCTATATATTATGTGTTGTAATATAGGTATTAGATTGTGAGGTGTTATATGATTCAACGAGAGCGATTAGCTAGTGATTTTGAGGCTATGGCACAGTTAACTGCACCTGGTGAAGGCATTAATCGGATTGCTTTCACCGATGCAGACTGGGCAGGCCGCCAATATATTATAAAACGCATGGTTGACGCAGGCTTAACTGTAGAAACAGACGGTTTTGGGAATGTCATTGGCTATAAGGTAGGTAAGAATCCTGATTTACCGGTTGTCATGGTTGGTTCTCATACGGACAGCGTGCCTAATGGGGGCAATTATGATGGTGTTGTGGGTGTATTATCTGCTATCGAAGCGGTTCGCAGTATGACTGATGATGGTTTTGAACATGACCATACCATTGCAGTAGTAGACTTTATGTGTGAAGAGTCTAGCCGCTTTGGAGCAGCCACATTGGGTAGTAAAGCTATGCGCGATGAATTGACATTGCAAGATTTACATCGCTTAGTAGATAAACAAGGCATTTCCTTGTATGATGCATTGAAAGAGCGTAATTTAAATCCAGATGCTATTGAGCATATGGAATATAAGAGACCTGTAAAGTCTTTCACAGAAATTCATATTGAACAAGGTAAAGTGTTAGAGCACGAAGCTAAACCTATCGGCATTGTAACCGGGATTGCCGCACCAGAACGGTTCTATGTAACCATTCGTGGTAATGCTGATCATAGTGGGGCCACACCGATGAACTTGCGTCATGATGCACTCTGTGGGGCTTCTAAAATCATTCTCGGTATTGAGGAGATTGCATCCATGCAAGAAGAGCCTCCAGTAGTGGGTACAGTCGGAGTAGTAGAGGTTGTGCCAGGAGCGATGAACGTTATTCCTGGGGCAGTAAAACTCGGTGTAGATATTCGTAGCATATCTAAAGTAGCTCGCGATTCTGTGGGCACTCTTATTAAAGAGTTTATTGATGTTACTGCAGAGAAACGAGGCTTATCCTATACGATTGAACCTATTGCACAAGATCATCCGGTGGCAATGCATCCAGCAATGATTCGCGAAATTGAAGAGGCTGTTAAGTCTGTAGGTGTAGACTATATGACTATGCCAAGCGGTGCTGGTCATGATGCCATGCATTGGGCTGATGTAGTTCCTACCGGAATGATTTTTATTCCATGCCGTGAAGGTATTAGCCATAATCCATCTGAATTTACGGACCTGGCTGACATCATAACGGGTGCTAAGGTACTAGATACAGTACTTAGAAAACTTAGTTTAGAAACAACAAAACTTGTGTAAGTTGATATCAATATGTGTAATGGTGTATTTCAGATATACGATTGAATAGAGCGGTTGTAACTATTCTGAACTGAAATTACACGGATTGGAGAGAATATGGTTATAGCTGGTATTGTTATTGTAGTGGCGACGTTCATTGCCATTATTAAACAGTTTGAAACGCGGCTTGTGTTATTATTATCGGGCTTATTAATGTGTTTTATTGGTGGACAGCTTGGTGCTGGTACGACGGCATTTGTGAAAGAGCTTACAAACCCAGGTCTTGTACCAACCATTTGTACTGTGCTTGGTTTTAGTTATGTTATGGAATATACAAAATGTACAGAGCATATGGTGTATTTCATCTCTGCAGGCCTCAAGAAGATGACTAAGGTCATCATCCCTGGTGCCGTTATTATTACGTTCTTGATCAATATTGCGTTGCCTACAGCGGCAGGCTGTGCAGCTGCAGTAGGTGCTCTATTAATTCCTGCACTTATTCGCTCCGGTGTGCATCCAGCGATGGCAGGTTCCGCTATTTTCTTAGGGACTTGGGGTAGTGCATTGAGTCCTGGTCTTATGTTTAACCCTCAAGTAGCACAACTCGCTGGTGAAGACGTAATGACCGTTATTGCTAGCTTCTCTATGCAAGCCATTATTGGCATTGTCGTAGCAGCTATCTTGCTCAATATCGTAGCTATCGTTAAGAAAGAGCATACAGGATATGTATTGAAAGATGCTAACGAAGAAGAAGGCAAAGAATTTAAAGTAAATTATTTATATGCTATCATCCCAATCATTCCGCTTGTATTACTCGTACTCGGTAGTAAACAAGTAGCAGTGATTCCTGAAATTTCTGTTCCTGTATCTATGCTCATTGGTACAGCTATTGGTATTATTGCTGTACGTCCTAATGTAACGGAAGCAGTTAAGAAATTCTTCCGCGGTACTGGTGATGGCATGTGTGATGTAGTCGGTCTTATGGCTGCTGCTGCATGCTTTACTGCGGGTATGCAATATATCGGCCTTACAAGTGCACTCATTGATGGCATGAAGAACTCTCAACAAATCGCCCAAATCGGTGCAGCCTTTGGTCCATTCTTATTGGCTGTTATCTCTGGTTCTGGTAATGCAGCAGCCCTTGCCTTTAATGGTGCTGTAACACCTCATGCTGCAGACTTTGGCTATGGCATTATGCAATTGGGCTCCATGGCTCAATTGGGCGCAGGTATTGGTCGTAGTATGAGTCCAGTAGCAGGTGCAGGTATCATCATTGCTGGCCTTGCAGGTATTAACCCTATGGAAATGGCAAAACGCAATGCTGTGCCATGTATCATTGCTACGGTTGTGATTATGCTATTGTTACTATGATTAGATTAAAATGTAGCTGTAAAACTATAAATTCATAAATCACAGGTGTATTAAAGACGTTAAATCTTAGAATACATAATAAAAGAACCCCATTAGATCAAAACGGTCTTTGTGGGGTTCTTGTTGTATTGTACGTATATTATTTTAGTTTAAGGCCAATCCAGAGCGCGGAAATAATAAATAATCCACCGCTAACCCAGAATAGGGCAGTAAAGCCTAGCCATGCCATAAGGCTAGCACCACCAACAGATCCTAAGAAATAACCAAAAAACAAACAAGACTGATTATAGGAAAATACTTGGCCTGTAAATTCTCGAGGTGTTTTTGAAGATAGGTAAGTGTTTAAGGCAGGTAACATGCCACCTAAACCAAAACCTTGTAGGAACCTGATTATTGCAAGTTGATATACATCAGAAACATAGGCTTGAGGGATATTTAGAATCCCTACATAAATAAGCGATATTACTAATACTTTGCGTGGCCCAATTTTGTCGACTAATTTACCTAATGGAGAACTACTCATAAGTTGGGCAATACCCATAGCGGAGAATACAGCGCCTGCAATAAATGCTAGATTTTCTGTATCACTAGGAACGATTCCTTTAATATATACAGAGATAACAGGTTGCAAGGACATGATGCAAATAGCATAGATAAAGGATGCTACGCATAAAGCTATAACGCTATTAAACTCTGGGATTTGTTCTTTCAGTTTACTGATTGACAGTTTTTCTACATTAGCTTTTGGCTTATAATCTTCATGGATAAATACAGCGGCTAATAGGCCCGCTAAACTCATGATAATACCTACGATGATAAAATCATTGCGAATACCTACGGTATCAGCAATATAGCCGCCCAATAAAGGTCCTATTAATGAACCTGCTAAATTTGCAGAGGCTAATAGTCCTAAGGCCCATCCTGTACGTTCAATAGGCGATTCCGAAGCAATTAGCGTGATAGATGCTGAGTAGAAACCGCTAACAAGACCTTGAATTAAGCGAATTAGAACAACTCCTTCTGGTGTTGTTTGAAAGGCGATTAAAATATTACATAATGCCATGCCAAAGCTAGATCGTATTAATGTGATTTTACGGCCTCTTTTATCGGCAATGCGTCCCCAAAAGGGTGCTGCTATACATACGATTATATATGTGGCCCCTGTAGCCAAGCCAGACCATAGTGACATGGCCTCCGGTGTTTGCACGCCTAAATCGTGAAAGTATAAAGGTAAAATTGGCGCTAATTGGCTCACCCCAAAGGCGATACAGAATACACAGACTAAACTGATGTACACCGTTCGTTTCCACGTTTCCATAAAAACTCCTAAATCGATAAATGAATACGAGTATATAATTTATAGTATAACGTGATATAGATTGTTATGCATTATAAATATTAGAAAAATAATATATAATCAGATATAATTGTAATACAAGTAATACGGATTAAAGAGAGTGGATAGAATTAATTTAATACTATGATTTTGGAGGTGAGCATATGGCAACGATTTCATTACGTATTAGTTCAGATGAAGAAAAACTATTACAAACCTATTTAGCTGCACATAACTTAAATATTTCATCGTTCATTAGACAAGTCGTATTTGATAAAATTGAAGATGACTTAGCACTAGATGAAAAGCGTATTTTGCGGGCTCGTAATCGGATTAATAAAGAAAAACACTACTCCCATGAGGAAGTTTGGAAAGAACTGGGGGTATAGAAAATGTACGAGGTTATATTTACTGATTCGGCATTAAAAGAATTGAAGAAGTTAGATAAACCGGTAGTACGAGTTATAAAAAACTGGGTTGTTAAGAACCTTGTTGATTGTGTTGATCTGAGAATGCATGGAAAACCATTAAAAGGCAATCTTAAAGGTGTTTGGCGCTATCGTGTAGGGGATTATCGGCTCTTTGCAGATATTCAAGATGATAAACTTGTTATCTTTTTATTTGAAGTAGCACATAGGAAAGAAATCTACAAATAAGTTTAGAAATTATAATGTTAGTTGAGATTTTTCTTGACTTTCATTCTATAGAAACATTATAATCAGATTATAATTTTATACTCGCCTGAAAGAAACCGATGAGGTGGAGATAAAAATAGGAAATGCACTCACAGAGAGCGGGATTAGCTGAGAACCCGTAGTACGCAGCTTATTAAATGGACCACCGAGGGCGCATGGAACAGAATGAACTTTCATTCCTAGTATGGTGCGACGTCACACGAGCGTTAGTCGTGAGGGATATGTTAGTATCCTGCGAAAGGGGAATGCGCTGCATTCAAACAAGGTGGTACCGCGATTTATAGCACATACAATCAAATTGTAATAATAGAACTATAGACTCGTCCTTGACGTTATATTGTCATGGGCGAGTTTTTTTATTGGCAAATGCCAGATGGAGGTTCTCATGATTTTCCCTAGTCTTGACCGTGTGAAAGCTATCGCACCGGGCTACGATATCGTGCCTGTATATATGGAAATTTTATCCGACGTACGCACACCGATTAGCGTGTTGAAAGCATTAAAACAAGTGAGCAGTCATACGTACTTGCTTGAAAGTGCGGATAATAGTAATCATTGGGGCCGTTACTCCTTCTTGGGCTACGACCCTAAGATTGAGCTGTTCTGCAAAAACCATACAATGACTATCAAAGACGGTACAACACGTACTTTTGAATGCTCTGACCCAGCTGCAGAGATTCGCAATATTTTGAGCCAATATAAAAGCCCTCGCTTAGAAGAGCTACCAACCTTTACAGGTGGCTTTGTAGGGTACTTCGCTTGTGAATACATTCGCTACATCGAGCCAACTCTCGATTTCCCAACACCAGACGATGACTCCGCCATGGTCAACGATGTAGACCTTATGCTCTTTGATAAGGTTATTGCATTCGACCATTATAAAAATAAAATTTACTTAATCGCTAATATCAGTACAAACGATTTGGAACGTAACTACAACAAGGCTGAGCTTGAACTTAAAGCATTAGCTGATCTCGTAGTAAACGGTAAAGAGGCAGATGTTCCAAAAGGTATTCTTAAAACAGAGTTTACCTCTGAATTTACAAAGGATGAGTTTAAAGCAGTTGTTAAAAAGACACAGCATTACATCAAGGAAGGGGATATCTTCCAATGTGTTGTATCTAATCGCCGTGAAGCTGAGTTCGATGGCAGCTTGTTAAATGCGTACCGCGTATTGCGTACGTTGAACCCATCTCCATACATGTTCTACCTATCTGGTGGCGATGTAGAGCTTACAGGTGCCTCTCCAGAAACATTGGTAAAATTGACGGATGGTAAAATGTACACCTTCCCAATTGCAGGTACTATGCGCCGCGGTAAAACCGAAGCAGAAGACCTCGCTATTGAAGAAAAACTCATTAACGACGAGAAAGAGTTAGCTGAACATAATATGCTCGTTGATCTTGGCCGTAACGACTTAGGTAAAATTGCTAAATTTGGTTCCGTACAAGTAGAGGCGTTACATATGTTGCAACGTTTCTCCCATGTAATTCACATTACATCTACTGTAAGCGGCGACATTCAAGATGGTAAAGATGCTCTCGATGCCATCGGTGCTACATTGCCAGCTGGTACATTGTCCGGGGCTCCTAAAATTCGTGCTATCGAAATCTTACACGAACTAGAAAAAAGCCCACGCGGTGTATATGGCGGCGCTGTAGGTTATATCGATTTCTCCGGTAACATGGACGTATGTATCGGTATCCGCATGGCTATGAATAAAGGCGGTAAGGTCTATGTTCGCGCCGGCGCAGGTATCGTTCGCGATAGTGTTCCTGCTAGTGAATATAACGAAACCTTGATCAAAGGCCAATCCATGATTTCCGCAATTACAGATGCACAGGAGGTAGAATAATGGTACTCCTTATAGATAATTACGATAGTTTCTCCTTCAATTTATATCAATTAGTAGGCTCTATCGATCCAGACATTAAAGTCATCCGCAGCGATGAATTAACAGTTGAAGAAATCCGTGCGTTGAAACCAGATTACGTAATACTTTCACCAGGACCTGGCAGACCAGCTGATGCGGGTGTATATGAAGACCTATTGCGCGAATGCAAAGGTGAGTTCCCAATCCTCGGCGTATGCCTTGGTCACCAAGCCATCGGCGAAGTATTCGGTGGCACCGTTTCCTATGCAAAACAAGTTATGCACGGCAAACAAAGCGTAGCTAAACAAGTACACCCATCCAAAATCCTTAAAGGTATACCTGAACAATTTGAAGTGGCACGCTACCACTCCTTGGCGATCATTGACGAAACCATGCCAAGCGAACTCATCGTTACATCCGTTACAGACGACGGCGAAGTAATGAGCGTAGAACACAAAGACTACCCAATCTACGGCGTGCAATTCCATCCGGAATCCATCATGACACCAAATGGGGAACAAATGATTCGCAATTTCTTATCTAAGTAGTACCAGGACCGGTATTGTCTTATATACATTTGTAGTCGAGATGGAGGCCCTAAAGCCTCCACCGGCCAGATCTGTCCCTGCGGGACAGGGCCAAAGTCGTTTTAGGACCACCATCTCGACTTCATCTTTATTTAAATCCAAATCCGGTCCTATGACCACTTTTAATAAAAATTGCGAATCATTTGTTTCCCTAAACGTAAAAGGAAGAAAACGGCATCGCCGTTTTCCTTCCCAGCGCCGCAGAAACATTTTTAAATATTTAATTGTTGTTCATTTTGATAGCGGTTCTAGCAGGTAGTAGGGCATATAGAGAACTAAATGTCGTAGTGTTATTGTGGATTCACAGGGTTCTAGTCCCAACTTTGGCCCTGCGAAGGCCGCAGGCCGAAGTTAGACCTGGCCGGTGGAGGGAATAGGTCCCTGTGAATCCACAAGCGATATGAATGAGAGTCTATGCCCTATTACCGTTGAACAGAAGCAAAATGAACAACAAGTAAGGAGTTATAAATGATCCAAGAAGCATTATATAAAGTAACCCATGGTCAAGATTTATCTTATGACCTTGCAAAGGATACAATGAACAAGATTATGAGCGGAGATGTAGCCGAAGTCCCTATGGCTGGTTTCTTATGTGCTCTAGCAGCAAAAGGCCCTACTGTATATGAGGTTACGGCGTTCGCTGAGGTTATGCGCGAGAAAGCAGGTTCTGTACTTCATGAAGGTACTGTTGTGGAAATTGTAGGTACTGGCGGGGACGAAGCGAATACATTCAATATTTCTACTACATCTGGTTTCATTATTTCCGCTGCAGGTATTCCTGTAGCAAAACATGGTAACCGTAGTGTATCCAGTAAATGTGGTGCTGCTGATTTGATCGAAGCATTAGGCGCTAAATTAGAGCTTAATGGTGAACAAAACGAGGCAGTTCTCAATAAAGCCAATATGTGCTTCATGTTTGCTCCTGTATATCACCAAGCTATGAAATATGCAGGCCCTGTACGTAAAGCGTTGGGCGTTCGTACTGTGTTCAACATCCTTGGGCCGTTGGCGAACCCAGCAGGCGCTACGGTTGAGTTGATGGGCGTTTACGATAAATCCTTGGTAGAGCCATTGGCTCATGTATTGGCTAACCTCGGTGTGAAACGCGGTGCTGTGGTACACGGCTTCGATGGCCTTGATGAAATTACGGCTACCAACAAAACGTACGTATGCGAAATTAATAATGGTACTTTCACAAGCTACGAATTCGATCCTAAGGACTATGGCTTCGAATACACTGATAAAACTGAGCTTGAAGGTGGCGACGCAACAGTAAATGCTGAGATTACTCGCCGCGTTCTCGGTGGTGAGCAAGGCGGGAAACGCACCGCAGTTCTTCTTAACGCAGGAATGGCCATTTATCTTGCAAAAGAGGGTATTACTTTAGCAGAGGGCATTGAAGAGGCAAAACATATGATCGATTCTGGCGAGGCTCTTGCTACAATGGAACAATTTGTGAAAGCAACACAAGAGGTATAACCATTGATTTTAGATACAATTGTAGAGGCTACCAAAATTCGGGTAGCCCAAGAAAAACAGGTGGAATCACCTGAGGCTGTAAAAGCAGCGGCGTTGGCGTTACCATCTGATACAGGATTTCCTTTTGAAGCAGCCCTTCGTCAGCAAGACTTTAACTTCATTTGCGAAGTAAAGAAGGCATCTCCATCAAAAGGCATCATAGCAGAGCACTTTCCCTATTTAGACATTGCCAAAGAATATGAAGTGGCTGGTGCTGCGGCTATCTCCGTTTTGACGGAGCCAGACTTCTTTAAAGGTGATAAAAAATATTTGCAAGAAATTGCAAGCACTGTCAAAATTCCTGTACTTCGTAAGGACTTCATCATCGATGAGTACCAAATCTACCAAGCAAAGGTATGGGGCGCTAGTGCAATCCTATTAATCTGTGCATGTTTAGATGTGCCAACATTGACCAAGTTCCGTGAGTTAGCTGACTCTCTTGGTTTGTCCTCCTTGGTTGAGGCTCACGATGAAAACGAAGTACAAATGGCTATCGATTGCGGTGCTCGCATTATTGGCGTTAATAACCGCAATTTGAAAGACTTCACCGTAGATGTACAAAACAGTGTGCGCTTGCGTAATCTCGTTCAAGACGATGTGATCTTTGTATCTGAAAGCGGTCTAGAAACGCCAGAGGATATCCAAGTGTTGCGGGATAACAATATCGGTGTCGCCTTGATGGGTGAAACCTTTATGCGTTCTCGTAACAAGGTGGAAAAATTGGCATATCTGTATGGCCCAACCTATTACACACCAAAGGTTAAGATGTGTGGCATCTCCAAGGTTGAAACAATCCCTGCTGTAGTAGAAGCAAAACCAGACTATATGGGATTGGTATTTGCACCGAGCAAACGACAAGTCACAGTGGAGCAAGCTGAAATATTGGTTGAAGAACTACATAAGCAATGTATAAATCACTATGACACAAAGGTAGTTAAAACAGTAGGCGTTTTTGTTAATGAAACATTAGATAATCTTGTTCGTATTGCCGATACAGCGAATCTTGATGCTGTGCAATTGCATGGCGATGAAGATGAAGCTTTCATCCAATCCTTAAAAGAACGTACTAATGTAGAGGTTTGGAAAGCGATTCAAATCCGAAGTGCGGCAGATGTAGAGAAGTGGATCGATAGCAGTGCAGATATGCTTCTCTTTGATGCATATCATAAAGATGAGAGGGGCGGTACAGGAGAAGTATTCGACTGGTCCTCTTTAGATACGTTTGAACGTCCATTCATGCTAGCTGGAGGTATCGACAGTACAAATGTGGCGCGTGCGATTCGCACCGTTCGCCCATATGGTATTGATATTAGCAGTGGCATTGAAACAAATGGTGTGAAGGACGATGAGAAGATTACAGCTTTCACCAAGATTGTGAAGAGTATAGGAAGGTAAGTTATATGAGTGAACAAAGACATGGCTATTTTGGCGCCTTCGGTGGTCAATTTATGCCAGAAACATTGATGAATGCAGTCATCGAATTGGAAGAAGCGTACAATAAGTACAAAGATGATCCAGAGTTCGTGCGCGAACTTGAGGATTTACATAAAAAATATACAGGTCGTCCATCCCTTTTGTATTATGCAGACCGCATGACAAAGGATCTTGGTGGTGCCAAAATTTATCTGAAACGGGAAGATTTAAACCATACTGGTTCTCACAAATTGAATAACGTAATTGGCCAAATGCTATTGGCAAAACGGATGGGTAAAACACGCGTAATCGCTGAAACTGGGGCTGGTCAACACGGTGTAGCAACAGCTACGGTAGCCGCATTGATGGGCATGGAATGTGAAGTATTCATGGGTGCTGAGGACTGTGAACGACAAGCACTCAACGTATATCGCATGGAATTATTGGGCGCAAAGGTACATCCTGTAACAACAGGTACTAGCACATTGAAAGATGCTGTATCCGAAGCGATGCGCGAATGGACAAATCGTATGTCCGATACACACTATGTGTTGGGCTCCGTTATGGGGGCTCATCCATTTCCGATGATCGTTCGTGATTTCCAATCCATCATCAGCCGTGAAGCGCGTGAACAAATTCTCGAAGCGGAAGGTAAGTTGCCAACAGCTGTTATGGCCTGTGTTGGTGGCGGCTCCAATGCGATGGGGATGTTCTATAACTTCATTCCTGATGAAGGTGTACGCCTCATTGGTTGTGAAGCAGCTGGCCATGGCGTAGATACAGATATGAATGCTGCTACGATGGCAAATGGTACAGTAGGTATCTTCCACGGCATGAAATCCTACTTCTGCCAAGATGAAGATGGTCAAATTGCACCGGTATATTCCATCTCTGCAGGCCTTGATTATCCTGGTATTGGACCTGAACATGCGTACTTACGCGACAGTGGTCGTGCTGAATACGTACCTGTTACAGATGATGAAGCAGTAGATGCGTTTGAATACTTATCTCGCTTAGAAGGGATTATTCCTGCTATTGAAAGTGCTCATGCGGTGGCACATGCACGTAAAATTGCGCCTACAATGAGTAAGGACGATATCATTATTATTTGTTTATCTGGTCGTGGCGATAAGGACGTTGCGGCTATGGCGAAATACAGAGGGGTGGATCTTCATGAGTAAAATTAAAGACGCTTTCACAAAGGGCAAGGCATTCATCCCATTTATTAGTGCTGGTGACCATGGTATTGAGAATACGGAACGGTATATTCGCATCATGGTGAAAGCTGGCGCTGATATGGTGGAAATTGGTATTCCGTTCTCAGACCCGACAGCGGAAGGCCCAGTTATCCAAGAGGCAAGCACGCGTGCATTGTCTACAGGTGTAAAAATTCACGATATCTTCGATATGGTACGCCGTTTGCGTACTGGTGATGATGCGGTGACAGTGCCACTCGTATTCATGACCTATTTGAATCCTATCTATGTATTCGGTCGTGAAAAATTCTTTACCCTCTGTGAAGAGGTTGGCATTTCTGGCGTTATTGTGCCAGATATGCCGTTTGAAGAAAAAGGTGAACTTGGAACAATTGCTCATAAGCATGGTGTTGAAGTAGTATCCTTGATTGCCCCAACATCTGAAAATCGCATCGAAATGATCGCAAAAGAAGCGGAAGGTTTCGTGTATTGTGTATCGTCCTTGGGCGTTACCGGTATGCGTAGCGAAATCAAGACGGATATTAAATCCATCGTTGAAACCATTCGTAAATACACAGATATTCCTGTAGCCGTTGGCTTCGGTATTTCCAAACCTGAACAAGCAGAAGCTATGGCGCGTGTATCCGATGGTGCTATCGTAGGTTCCGCTATTGTTAAAATCATTGCTGAACATGGGGAAAATGCAGATCAAGCATTGTTTGATTACGTACAATCTATGAAACAAGCCGTTTTAAAGGCTGGTGCATAATATAGTTGCCCTGTCGTTTGAGAAAAAGGATGTTTAATGATACGACAATTAGTAATTGATACAATAAAAGATAATATTATAGATCGGTATTGTGATTTTTCTGGCACCATTTCTCGGGGCGCATTTTGGCGATTTATGCTCGTTGAACATTTGATTGTTGGTGTTTGCTTAGCCGTGCTAGGTTTACTGTCCCTGTATAGTGCCCTATTTATATATACAATAGGCATAGTTTTTGCGCTGTGGTTTATTTCGATTATGGCCCTTACATTGCCTAATTTGGGTGCTATGGTACGTCGCTTACATGATACAAATAATAGCGAATGGCTTTTGCTGTTAGGCTTTATTCCCTATATAGGCATTCTAATCGTTATCGTATTATTGCTGCGAGGCACAAAGAAACATCCTATTATTGAAAGCTCAGTTGAATCCTTTGAAGAAATAGATTTATTTAGCGATAACGCGGTGGATAATCCGCAAAACCTAGGTATATTAAGCAATGCATCTCATACATCATATGGGAAAACAAGTATTATTGCTGCTGTTTTTCTTACTATTGTTAGCTGGGGGATTGGGATATATAGTTTTTCCTCTGCTGCAGATAAGGAAATCGATGCGTATTTACAGATGCAACCTGGTGCGTTTATGATTATGGCACAGAAGACCTTAGGTAGTAGTACAGCTGTTGAATCTGCTAAACAGGTTGTAATAAATTATTATACATATCTTAATAAGGAACAATATCAAGAGGCATATCGTTTATTGGCTCATCGAGAACGTGAAAAATATGGCACCTATGATCAATGGGTTAAATCTGTTAAAGCTACTCATAATCGTCAAATGTCTTCGCTCCGTTTACAAGCTGTGTTGAGAGATGATGACGATGTAGATCATATTTCCTTTGAGCTGACTTTCACAGATAAAGCCTATCCTAATCAAATGTTCGTCAAGATGATATATGAGCATGATACGTGGCGTATTGAGTCGATTGTGCCGTACGATCAAAAATATGAAGAGCGATAAGGAGGGCCTATGAATCAGAATATGATATATGATGTAAGTTATATGGATGCCCTTAAACGTGGATTCAAGCAATATGTTACCTTTTCTGGTCGTGCTAGCCGCAGTGAGTTTTGGCGTTTTATGGTGTGCCGAGAAATTATTTTAGATGGGCTAGCTGGTTTCGGTCTTATCGTAGATATGGTGCTCGGCAATACATCGGCTGCTAGTGATTATGCAATGGTGCTGCTCGTCATATTACAGCTCGTATTTTTTCTACCCAGTCTTGCTATTACCTGTCGTCGATTGCATGATGTTGGAAAGAGCGGATTAACATTTCTTTTAGTATTTATTCCTATTGTTGGTATCTTTGTGCTCTTATCTAATCTTGTGAAAAAAGGTGACGTATCCATGAATGTGTATGGGGGAAAAACAGGGTATACCTGTGTTACACCTGTTATGGAGCAACAGTTAGGCCTAGAGCATACGCCTACTGTAAGAGAAGATATTTTGATGGGTGCGGTAGCTATTATTTTATACGTTTGGATTTTTACCCAGCAGTTTGTTGAAAGCGCATGGGTATCCTTTAATGCTAGAGGCATATTCTAGTCAAACCTCGTTTTACCATTTGGTAAGACGAGGTTCTTTTTATATGAAAATTTTATGAAAGTTTAAATGTGGATTTATTGACTATATTGAAAAATATTGTAAAATGAATAATAGATGAAACTAAATAATTCGAATTAGATAATAATGTATGTAAATCATATTGTAGAAAGAGGTTCGGCATGCGTGCTTGTCCAAAATGTGGACAAAGAATACCTAGTTCAGAGCGTTATTGCCCGTATTGTGGGCATATGAAAAATATTCCATTACCACTTGATGCCTATGAATTGGGTTTTATAGAAAATTTTAAACACTGTGTAGTTCATAAATACGCGAATTTTGAGGGGCGTGCTAGTCGCAGTGAATACTGGCATTTTATGCTTGTGTATCAATTAATTATAGCCATTATATTGTTTATATGCGCTGCTATTAGTTGTGTAACACCTGTATCGGGAACAACGGGGGTTGCCTTAGGGCTAGTAGTTCTTTTTATTTTGTCGATTGGATTTATCATACCAGGTGTAGCCGTTGCTGTTCGACGTTTACATGATCTTGGTTGGTCTGGGTGGCCTGTTCTATTGGGACTCATTCCTTTTGTCGGGATTCCGGCAGTATTAATATTAATGGCCTTGCCTGGAAAGACCGCGGCTAACCGGTTTGGAAATCCAACAGGGGTAGAAGTCATTACAAAGCAAATGGCACATAAATATGGATTTATTGATGCGACGCCATCTACACCATTGACTATAATACTTATAGTGGTGTTAGTTGTATTATGGTTACTAGTGGATTGGATGTTAGCAAATTGAATATATGTATAGAGCATTTTGATTAAAATAAAAGGTCTGTAAAATGTGAAAAATCGCATTTTACGGACCTTTTTTATTTAATAATTATTGAATTGTAATACCGTGAATTTCTTGCGCTAAGCGTTTTAAAGCATCTACAGTACGAACGCCAGGTGTGATTTCAGATAATTTTACACGAATGAAATGATTTTCCTTAATTGCTGTAATATCTTGCAATTGAGGATTAGATTTTAATTTAGCGATTTTTTGTTGGAAATCGTCATCATTACGGATAGAGTTACTATAATCAGCAATAATAATATAGTCTGGGTTTTGTGCGATTACTGTTTCCCAAGAGCCTTTAGCCCAAGTTTTATCCACACCGAGACCGCTCATAACATTATCAGCACCGATTAAACGAAGGATATTTGTAGTATAACCTTCAAATGCTGTGAACGGTTGACCATCCTCAGAATCATAGATAAATACGCGTTTTCTTGGGACATCTTTCAATTGTGCTTGTACCTTTGAAAGTGTGTCACGTTGAGAAGTAACCCATTCATTAGCTTTTGATTCTACACCAAAGATTTTTCCTAGCATAATCATGTCTTTAAAATTAGTTTCTAAATCGGCTTTAGTGGAAAGCATAGATTCTGGGATCCAAATATTAACATTATTTGCAATCATTTTGTCTGCAGGAATTGCGCGTTTACTGAACGAGTCAGGCCAACCTGTAGCGAAATCAGGTTTAACACTCATGAATACTTCGTAGGAAGGCCATTTATCAGACAAAACTTTCACTTTGTCGTACTCACCTTGTAAAGGTCCATAAATTTCTTCCTCTTTGAAGGCGGTACCGGCCATTTTGTCAGAAAGACCAAGTTGAAGCATCATTTCTGTGGTTGCTTGGGACATGGATACAGCATGTGTAGGAGGTGCACTTACGGAGAAGTTTGTAGTAGCACCATCAAATGTTTCGCTCCAGCTAGCGATTGCTTGTGCTGTTTGTGTGTTTTGTTGGGACGTAGTGCCACAGCCAGTGAAAGCTAGTGTTGTGCCTGCCACCAATAGTCCTAGAAGGGTAAAGCGTTTTACTTTGTTTAACATTATAATGTCCTTTCTGTAAAAACAGTACGTGAGGAAGTCCTCAACATAAGTAGATTAACTATATACCTGCATATAGCTATATATTTTTTAGCGTTAAACGCTATAAAATCTAATATTGAATACGATAAATACCGTCTTCTGTCTTTGTGGTAAAGGGAATTTCAAATACAGGTTCCAATAGCTCTGGTGTTAACACCTCTTGTGGAGAACCTGTTTTTACAATGCGTCCCTTATTCATTAATACGATATTATCACAATAGGTGGCTGCCAATTGAATGTCGTGAAGAACGACAATAACCGTTCCTTTGAATGTTTGCAATTCTTTCATTAAAGCCAACTTATATTTTAGGTCTAGATGGTTTGTAGGCTCATCTAGCAATAATATGGTAGGTTCCTGTGTTAGGGCTTTTGCAATAAATGCACGTTGTAATTCACCACCTGAAAGGTGTTGCACTTCTTCGTTTGCAAGATGTGAAATACCTATATGCTCCATATAGGATTCGGCAATGGCTACATCTCGCCTTGTATAGTTCCCAAAGCGTGTCTTATGAGGATAGCGCCCCATGAGAACTATATCTTTCACAAGAAAATCGTCAATCATAGCATTATGCATTTGAGATAAGATGGATACAAATTTTGCAAATCGTGACGAATCGATTGACTCTAACGGTTCATCATTAAGTGTGATGGTCCCCTTAGAATAGATTGATTTTGATAAGTGCTTTAACAATGTTGATTTCCCGCACCCATTAGGGCCAATGATGGCTGTGATTTTATTAGTGGGAAACTCTACCGATATATCATGTAATACGGATCGAGTAGGATAGTCAAAGCTTAAGTGATTAACTGTATACATAAATTTCCTTTGTCCTAGAAATAGGATTAACTAATCCTTGTATTGTACTTAGCCGATATTTTTATATCGTTTCATAATAATCCAGATAAATAATGGGGCCCCTAATAAAGAGGTAAGAACACCGATAGGGATTTCTTCTGGGCTATATAGTGCTCTAGATAGTACATCAGACCAAATCATGACGATGCTGCCTATGAGCATGCTAAATATCAAAGTATTTTTATGTTTAGGACCACCTGTAATACGGGCGAGGTGGGGGATAATAAGACCGATAAAACCAACGACACCTACCTTAGATACTAAGGTTGCAATCACTATGGATGATGTTATAACGATGGATAATTGTAATGTTTTAACTGAAAGTCCCATGTTGGCAGCCTCTTGGTTTCCGAGGAGTAAGACATCTAAATCTTGCTTATAAATGTAGATGAATAAACAAAATAGAGCGACAATGATGGCTGATAATGGTAAATCTTGCCATTGGATGCCCGCGAAACTACCTAATAACCAAAACATGGCACTTCGTACTTGTGCTTCATGTTTGGCACCATAAATAATCATCATTGTTAACGCTGAGAAAATGCCTGTCATACCCATGCCGATGAGGATAAGTTTTACGGGACTGTTACTTTTACCAACACATAATAAAACTAATATGATGGATAACATGGCACCAAAGGAGGCAAAGAAAGGCGTATTGTATGCTCCTAGTAACGGTAGACCTCCACAAATGATGGCGAATACTGCGCCTGTACTAGCTCCTGATGATACACCTAATACGTAAGGATCTGCTAGTGCATTGCGTGTTACCGTTTGCATTAAAAGACCTACTGCGGATAGGCCTATACCAGTCAAAATGGAATACATGAGCCGTGGCAACCGAATATCCCATAAGATAGTATCGGTCATGTGGGGAATAACTAGTGTTTGTCCTCCTAGATGTGATGATAAGCTGTTAAGCACATCTGTCAATGGGATAAAGGTGGATCCAAATTGAAGAGATGTGACGAGGGATACAATGAGTATTGCTCCTAAAATTAAAGCCTTAATAGTGTTTTGCATGATGCCTCAAAATGATACTTATAATTACATTAACTTATACTAATATTAGTATAGATAATGCTCGATGTAATTACAATAGAAGTACTGGTATAGGTATAGGTATAGGTATAGGTATAGGTATAGGTATAGGTATAGAGACAACTTTTAATATTTCCTGTAAACTCATAAAAATTCTGGTAGTAGTATATTTTATAAATGAAACTAAAAGTTATGGCTACTCATTCAAAATACATATGACTTAAAAGGCCTTATTACGCTTTGTGAGAAGCTCTTTTAATTGACTAAGTATAGAGACCTTTTTATAATAGTTATATTACTATACTATAGTTTGATAGTGGGTATATTAATTCCTAGCTAATAGTAGGAAATTAGAGTGGCTTTATAGTATGTTCTATAAAATGATATATCTTACCATATACAAGGAGATGTTACGATGAAGTTTAATACAAAATGTGTTCACGGTAGTGGCAAACCAGATAGTACAGGGGCAATCTCTCCAGCCATTTATATGTCCAGTACATTTACACATCCTGGTTTGGGTGAAACAACAGGATTTCAATATACACGTGAGTCTAACCCAACTCGTGATCGCCTTGAAACATTAATTGCAGGACTTGAAGAAGGTACTGATGCAATCGCTTTTTCTTCGGGGATGGCTGCTGTTGATGCAGTATTCCATTTGTTTTCCCCTGGAGACCATGTTATTTTAGGGGATGATTTGTATGGTGGATCCATTCGATTATTTACTAATATCTACGAAAAGAATGGTGTCGAATTTACCTATGTAGGTACATCTGATCTTGATGCTGTACAAGCAGCTTTTAAACCAAACACTAAAGCTGTGTACATTGAAACACCTACAAATCCGATGATGGAAATTACCGATGTACGTGCGTTGAGTAAAATGGCACATGACCGTAATGCACTTGTTATTGTAGATAATACATTTTTAAGCCCTTATTTCCAAAAACCATTACATCTTGGTGCAGATATTGTTGTCCATAGTGGGACTAAATTTATCGGTGGTCATCATGATGTAATTTCTGGATTTACCATTGTAAAAGATGATGAATTGGCAGCTCAATTGCGCCTTATTTATAAGACAGTAGGCGCGTGTTTATCTGCCTTTGATAGCTGGCTTGTCATTCGTGGCATCAAAACTTTGGCGCTCCGTATGGAACAGCATCAAAAGAATGCCATTGCTCTCGCAGAATGGTTGAAACAAGAACCGAAGGTAACAAAGGTATTATTCCCTGGACTTCCAGAACATCCAGGCTATGAAGTGAACAAATCTCAAACTACTGGCTTTGGCGGAATGTTGTCCTTTGAAGTAGATAGTGAAGAGACCGCTAAACAAGTGTTAGAAGGTATTCAATTGATTCAATTTGCTGAAAGTTTAGGCGGCACCGAATCCTTGTTGACATATCCTGTTACACAAACACATCCAGATTTAAAACCTGAAGATGCGGAACGCAAAGGGATTACACGTCGCTTGTTGCGCTTGTCTGTTGGCATTGAAGACACAGATGATTTGATTGCTGATTTAGCACAAGCTTTCAATAAATAAAAGGAGGCTATTATGGGCCGATATAATTTTGACAAAATCGTAGATCGCAAACATACAAAGTCTCTAAAATATGATTTTGCTGTACAACGTGGTAAACCTGCTGATGTATTACCATTTTGGGTAGCGGATATGGACTTTGAAATTCCTAGTGAATTAAAGCAAGTCTTGTTAGATCGCGTTAATCATGGTATTTTTGGATATACGGAATCTGATGATGCATATTTCAATGTACTAAAAGAATGGTTCGCTAGCCGTTTTAATTGGAATATAGATAAAAAATGGCTTGTAAAAACTCCGGGCGTTGTATTTGCGCTTGCTATGGCAGTGCGTGCTTTCACAAAGGAAGGGGAAGGCGTACTCATTAATCAACCTGTATATTATCCATTCAGCATGGTCATCGATGATAATGATCGTAATTTGATTAACGTTCCTTTGATTCAAGGGGCAGATACATATATAATCGATTTTGAAGGCGTAGAACGCGCTATTGTTGAGCATAATATAACATTATTCTTGCTTTGTAATCCGCATAACCCTGTGGGCCGCGTGTGGACCGAAGATGAGTTAAAACGTCTTGGTGATATTTGTATTAAACATAATGTTATTATTATTAGCGATGAAATTCACGCGGATTTCGTATGGGATGGTCACAAGCATACTGTTTTTGCTGATCTTGGTGAAAGCTATGCAGAGCATTGCATCGTTTGTACAGCCCCTAGTAAGTCCTTTAATATTGCAGGCTTACAAGTATCTAATATTTTCATCCCTAATGATTCCTTGCGTCGTAGATTCGTCAAAGAAATCGACCGTGCAGGCTATAGTCAATTGAACACGATGGGACTTGTAGGTTGCCAAGGCGCTTATGAAGTGGGTGGACCATGGCTTGATGAATTAAAGGGATACATTCAAGGGAATATTCAATATACCCTTGATTATTTTAAGGAATATTTGCCAAAGCTTCACATGTATCGACCTGAGGGTACGTATCTCATGTGGTTTGATTGCTCTGAACTGCCATTGACACCAGAAGAACGTGAACGGTGGCTACTTAATGATGCAAAGCTATGGCTGGATAGTGGTTCCATGTTTGGTAAAGATGGTGAAAAGTTTGAACGCATCAATGTTGCCTGCCCTCGTGCAACATTGACAGAAGGTTTAGAGGCATTGCGTCGCGCTTATGTCGCTAAAGGGTTTTAGGAGGTTTCACAATGCCGATTAAAGTTATTAAGAATTTACCGGCTATAACAAAGTTAGCACAAGAGAATATCTTTGTAATGGATACGGAACGAGCGGAAACACAACAAATTCGTCCGCTTCATATTTTGCTTATCAATTTGATGCCTACAAAAGAGGTTACGGAAACACAAATCCTTCGCGCTCTTAGTAATAGCCCATTGCAAGTAAACTTAACTTTATTGCATACAGCATCTCGAAAATCTAAGAATGTAGATGAAGAATATTTAGAGACTTTTTACCGTACCTTTGACGAAGTTAAAGATGAGTGTTTTGATGGCTTGATTATTACCGGTGCTCCTGTAGAACTGATGCCTTTTGAAGAGGTTGACTATTGGGATGAGCTTGTAGAAATTATGGATTGGAGTGAAGAACACGTATGCTCCACGTTCTATATTTGTTGGGGCGCACAGGCTGGCCTGTACCATCATTTCGGCATTAATAAACAAATTATGGATACTAAATTGTTCGGCGTTTATGAACATGATATCTATAACGACCAACCGGTTCTCTTACGAGGTTTTGATGAAAAGTTCTGGATGCCGCACTCCCGCCATACTACAGTTTCATTAGAGCAAATTAAAGCACATAGGGAATTAGAATTGTTAGCTGGTTCTGAACCAACTGGGGCTGCCATCGTACGAAGCTTAGATAACAAACACATCTTTGTTTTTGGTCACTCCGAGTACGATTGGGATACACTCAATCGCGAATATGTACGAGATCTTGCTAAAGGTGAAGACATTGCGGTACCAGAAAACTATTTCCCTGATGATGATCCAAAACAAAAACCAATCGTAAGATGGCGTTCCGTAAGCACATTGCTATTTACGAATTGGTTGAACTATTACGTATATCAAGAAACACCATATATTATTGAACAAATTCAGAAAATGAAGTTTGAACGAGATAAAAATTTTGGTGCTTATATTTAAATGCAGAGTATGTAAGTGAACCGAATGTGTTCCCAAAGACTCCACCGGCCGGGTCTGACTCCGGCCTACGGCCTACGCAGGGCCAAAGTCGTCTTTGGGAACGCATTCGGTTCTTTCCATATCAGCTATAATTTTAAGGTGCACCCAAATTTTAGTAGAGCCCGAAGTCGTTTTGATGTCCCACAGGTTCTTTATATCAATATTATATTCAAAGGGCGCCAAAATTTTGGCCATAGCTTATAGTTATGGAGAATGTATTATAAAAAGTGGTAGACATATTTTTTAATACATAGTAATATAATAGGCATAAGAAATGAAGTTTATTCCTTTAGATGAATGGGAGTTGAATTTAATGAGCAAACAATATAAATTTGAAACATTACAATTACATGCAGGTCATACCGTGGATCCAACAGGTTCCCGTGCAGTACCTATTTACCAAACGACATCTTACGTATTTAAAGATGCAGAGGAAGCAGCTGGCCGTTTTGCTTTGACTAATCCTGGTGGTATTTATACTCGTCTTAACAATCCTACCACTGACGTATTGGATGCTCGTGTAGCTCAACTTGAAGGTGGTGCTGGTGGTATTGCTGTAGCATCTGGTTCTGCAGCGATTACATACTCCATTTTGAATGTAGCAAGCGCAGGTGATAATATCGTTGCTGCATCTACATTGTATGGTGGTACATATAACTTATTCACTGCTACATTGCCTCGTTTTGGTATCGAAACTAAATTCGTTAATCCTGACAATTTGGAAGAGTTTGAAGCAGCTATTGATGACAACACAAAAGCTGTATATATCGAAACTATCGGTAACCCTGGCATTAACCTTATCGATGTTCAAGCAGTAGCTGATATTGCACATAAACATAATATTATCTTAATCGTAGATAATACATTCGCATCCCCATACTTGTTCCGTCCATTAGAACATGGTGCAGACGTAGTCGTTCACTCTGCTACTAAATATCTTGGTGGTCATGGTACAACATTGGCTGGTGTAGTTGTAGAATCTGGTAAATTTGACTATAAAGCATCTGGTAAATATCCTAGCTTTGCTGAAGGGGACGAACACTACAACGGTCTAGTATATGGTGACTTACCAATTCCTTTCACAGTAAAAATTCGTGCTCAATTGCTTCGCGATACAGGCGCATGCATTACGCCTTTAGCAGCATGGCAAATCTTGCAAGGTATCGAAACATTGTCCTTGCGTGTAGAACGTCACGTAGAAAATGCTCGTAAAGTAGTTGATTTCTTGAGCAAACATCCTAAAGTTGCTTGGGTTAACTATCCAGAACTTGCAGATAGTAAATATAAACCATTAGCTGATAAATACTTCCCTAAAGGGGTTGGTGCAGTATTCACATTCGGCGTAAAAGGCGGCAAAGAAGCAGGCATTAAATTGGTTGATGCATTGCAAATCTTCTCTAACCTTGCTAATGTGGCGGATGCTAAATCTCTTGTTATTCACCCTGCATCCACAACACATGCACAACTTAATGAAGAACAACAAAAATCTGCTGGCGTAACACCAGATATGATCCGCTTGTCTGTTGGTCTTGAAAATATTGATGATATTATCGATGATCTTTCTCAAGCATTGGATAAAGCTTAATCTTAACTTCTAAACTCCTTAAAGCATAACTCCAAAAACCTATAGAACATAAAAAGAAAACCTTGTAATAAGAGGCTGTACCAAGATGTCGTGACATAATTTGGTACAGCCTTTTTGTCCTATAACCCAAAGAAAAAGACCTTGAATTCAACGATTCAAGGTCTTTTAATATGTGTATATGTGTGTTTAAAAGGGTTTGTTTTATGTGTGTATAGTTTTTATGAGTGTTTAGTTTTATGAGTGTGTTAAGAAATTGGAGAGATATATTATATAGTGGTTAGGTGTATCTATATAATATATGGGTTATGCTTAGTATTTTGTATTTTTTACTTTAGCACTGAGAACTTTACCGGAAATAGCATCGATCTTAACGTCTGCTTTTTTGTCGCCGCCGTTAGTCATGTCTAGTTTGTAGACAAGTTTGTTGCCGTCCATTTCCAATTCCCATTCCATTGTTTGGAAATCGCTGCCTACGCGTTCGATAGCTCTTGTTTCAGCAGATTCTGGTGTGATGGAGTTTTGTGGATTAAAGCTGTGAGATTTCTTTAATTTGTTCCATGCACTAATGGATTTTGCTTGATTGGAAACAACTTGACCTGTTGCTTCATCGATTTTCATTTCCACTTTTTGTGTCTTAGTATATGCTTCTACTTCGTAAGTTGGATGATGTTTTGCATCATAGGAGATAGAAGTTACCATTGCATCTGGATAGTAGCGATGTAATGTAGTAACAGCGCCTACGTAGTCGATTTCGCTACTTTGCATTGGAGATGCTACGCTACCAACACCATTCCAGGAACTAGGAGCTGGGTAAGCAGGAGCTGCAGATGCTACGCCTGCAATCAATACAGTACTTACGCCAAGAGCACATAATACTTTAGACAAATTATTTACTTTTTTCATGTTAATTACCTCCATAAAAGGATTTTGCTCAAAAGCAATTGTGCAAGTAGATTTTACTCAATCTACTTATACATAATTTAATATCATAAAATGAATATAAAATGAAAAACTAAAACTATATACTTATTTTTAGGTATATACATAATATATTCGACATACATTATGTATATCCTCTTTTTTTATTTGCATATTTTGCATAATGTAAACTTAATATAAGTATATATGGTTGACATAAATAAAATGGAATGGTTTAATAACCTTGAATAGATATGTAGTTTGTTTAGATAGGTTTCTTTTATTCTATTAATGGAGGTATACCATGAGTTCCATTTCCAATCGACGTCTCAGCACAAGAGAGTTGACAATGACAGCCTTATTTGTAACATTAATTACAGCTGGTGCATTTATTCGTGTGCCACTTCCAAACTGTCCATTTACACTGCAGATTTTATTTACTACACTGGCTGGTATTATATTAGGCAGCCGCCTCGGTGCCATTAGTGTAGGGATCTATATTATATTGGGACTTATCGGTGTACCTGTGTTTACATCTGGCGGCGGGCCAGGCTATGTATTGCAACCTACATTCGGCTATTTGATTGGATTTATGGTTGGCGCTTATGTAGTGGGTCGCTTTAGCGAGCTTTCACCAACACATTCTGTTAAAACATTGCTCATTGGTGCTATTATCAATCTGCTTATTGTATATGGTTTTGGCATGATCTATTTATATATGATAATGAATGTATATTTAGGGACACCTATTGGTTGGTGGGCTGTTATCTGGTCTTGTTTCTTGATTCCTGTTGGGCCTGACGTATTTTTATGTGCTGTAGCTGCTGTGATGGGGAAACGTATTATAGGCCATTTGCGATAATATATACAAAATAGTAATAGAGGGCTATCACATTTGTGGTAGCCCTTTTACTATGCTATGGATATACATATCCTAAAATTTCTTGTGCATCTTTTGTTTTGTTGATTTCTATGTATGGTTGCTTGCGCCCGTGAAAGTCTCGTGTTGATACAGTGCCTTCTATGGTTACCCATTGTTTATTGCTATAAGAATCTCCATCATTCTTATGCATTGTTAGACCAATAGGGGAGACGTCTGCAATACAGCAAGCCATGGCCATACGTGAAAGTGTAAACTCATTGGATTTTAATGTATTGTCTTCTCGGTTAACATAACCTGTCATATAGATTTTGTACCCTACATATTCCTCTGGTTTAGAACCGAGTGCAACGATGGTGCGATAATAGTTATCCGAGTTTAATACGATTTCCTTTTTAGATTTTGAAATGCCAGGATCTTTGGCCTCATTATTGATTGTAATAACTTCGCCAATATCGTCTTGAGAAAAATTAAAATCATTAGTATCTTCTGTGGCGGCTGTATTTCCAGTTACTTGTACAGAATTAGGCGATAAAATTGGTGGAACCACAAATAACACAAGAGGAAGTATGATTGGTGTAATAGAGCGCCAATTATGTTTATATTGTTTATTTGGGGACCAAAGGATTGAAATAATGCCTCCCAATAACAGTGCTATACCTGCTAAGAGTAAAAATAATTCATATCGAGGAGCCACATATAATTTATATTGGCCCGTAATGAGTAGATATAAAAAACTAATACCTAATGCCGTATATAGCAGACCCTTGATGACACTGAGTATATCTTTGTTTCGTAGTTCTGATAACATAGTCTGTTCTCCTTATACATTAAATAAAAATTGAAATAGCAATGTCATGATATACGTAATAATACTTATAGTAATAACTAAGCGAAGTATAAATGATGTTGAGATATACTGACGTAACATATATACGTTTTTGATGTCAATCATAGGACCTAACCATAGGAAACCAAGAACTGCTGATATAGGAAATAAATTGCTTAACGAACGGCCTATAATGGCATCTGATGTAGAACATAGGGAGAAGAGGAAAGCTAAAGCTAGTAATAATGCATTAGCAATAGGTGTGGCTACATCGAGTGAACCAGAGAAGAAGGTAGGTTTTATCCATACTTGGAATAGGGCTAATGTGAAAGCTGCTGCAGAGAAGTAAATAAGTAATTGACTGAATTCACGCTCTACGTGCAATAGAAAGATTTTCTTTTTATTGTCTTCTTGATTTGGTGAATCATACTGATAATCTTTTGGCTGAGGTAAATTGTTAGTGATGGTAGATAATTTGTGTGGTTTCCATTTAAATGTGAGGGCCACCATACATGCGATTAATATACCACCAATTATGCGAGCTAGTATTATTTGTGGCGTATCTGGAAATGCATAATAGGTTGCTAATAATGCGATGGGGTTCATAATAGGACTTGCGAGCATAAACAATAATCCTATATGTTGAGGGATACCACGCTTTAATAATGCATTAAACATAGGAATAGTAGCACAATCGCAGATAGGTAATACAAGACCGCTACCAATGGCGATGCCATAGCTTTTAATAGAGTCTGCTTTCAGATAACGCATTAGCCAACGATCCGGTACCAATAGTGTGATAGCAGAAGAAATGATGGTTCCTAACAATAAAAACGGTATCCCTTCAAAAATGATGCCTGATGCAATGGCCAAAACTTGATGGATGGAATAGGAAATGCTATGACGGAATACAGTGACCAGTAATATATATAATGTCAATATAGCCACAATACCGTACAACGACCATGGCCATATCGGTTTAGTTAGTTTATTGTGGATGTCTTTTGTAGTGGGATTGACTAATATGGAACATTCCGGATTGTAGGATTGTAAGAGTTTCTTTACTGCTTTGGTTTGTGTCGTATCATTCGCATATAACATAATATAATCGGCGCTGTATAGTTGCGATACAACTCTATCCCCCAGTGCCTGTATCATAGATGTTATACTGTTGCTGTTTGCTGTGTAGATGACGCGTTCTAGATGACAGAATTCTTTTAGAATTGAATTGAAGAAGATGAGTTCTAACTGTTGAAATGAAAACATGCCATTCCATTCAACCCATATTTCTTTCGGCGTTGTCGTAGAAAGATAATCCTGTATCTGTTGTACTACATGATGTAGATTTTCTTCTATATCATCTGGCTCAATCGATAAAGGCTTTTTTATAAACTCTGTATTACCTGTTTCAAAGCTGATAATTTCTGTAGAGCCAAGTTTCTTTCGTTCTCGTAGCTCTACATTGATTAGGGAGGTTTTACCAGAGCCTAATAAGCCCATTACGATATATACAGGAATCATGATGCACTACACACTTTCTCCTGTATGGATGAAATGTCTATATCGGTGCCAATAACAACTAGGTGGTAGTCCTTTAAGTGCGTATCTGTAAGAGAACAGGATTGGAGGGTGTATTGTAATTCCATAGGTCCTGAAGTGGTAGGAACGATACCTTTAACACGTAGTACTGTAGACGGTAATTTATTACAAAAATCAATCCATTGCGTATGAGTGAGGGTTTGTAGATTATGGAATGTATAGCTCACAAAAGGTTGGTGCTCATGATGGTGGCCGTCATGGCCATGATGACTGTGATTGTTGTGGTGAGCACCGTTGTAATCCTCACTGTCGTTACATGTATGGCAACTGCAGGTTTCGGAATCATGTTCATGTGCCTTATGAGTATTAGATTTTAGTTGGTGTATATCCTGTTGAAGTGCATCTACATCGGTATAAATTGGTGTATGTGGTGCTAATTCAACGATGAGTTGTTTTGCTTTTTCAACCTGTTTTTCATCCTCTATGTGAGTAAGTAGAATAGCATAACAGTGTTTTATTTGGTCTTTAAAGAAGGGACCAAAGTTCTTAATTGCCATAGGTGCCTGCATAGCATCTACGATTGTAATAATCATGCTGATATAGGCTTTACTGGTGATATCGTCATCGTCACAAGTATATAAAATTTCACTTAATTTGCTCACCCCAGATGGCTCTATATAGATTTGATCGATATCTTGCGTAGATAGAATATCGATTAAGGCATTTTTAAAGTTGCCTTGGAGACTGCAGCAAATACAACCGGATGTTACTTCACGTACAGTTGCGCCCGATGTGGATAATTGCTTTGCATCGAGACTGGTTTCACCAAAATCATTTTCTATAATTAATATACGTTCATTGGTGTTACGACCGTTTAATATATGTTGTAGATACGTTGTTTTTCCGGCTCCTAAGAATCCGGATATGATCGTAATTGGTATCATAATACGCCTCCCTTGTAAATGTAAACATAGTATACTACTCTTACATAACATATAAAAATACCCATAAGGGTATGAACAATAGTTTACAAAGTTAAGTAATAAGCGATTTATAAGAAAAATTGATAATATTATACTAATATGAGTATATGTGAACATGTTTATATATTTATGCCGTTGATTTTACAAAAAAAGCGTATGCCTCATAGGATATATATGAGTACATACGCTTATTTGAATAAATATTATTTTGTAAAATTTTGAAAAATTATTGTAATTTTTCTAGTAATGCTTTAAGGAATACATATACATGTTCTACAGAAGGTAGATGTACGCGTTCCATATTTGTATGTGGGCTAATGATTGTTGGACCAAAGCTGATCATTTCAGTATTTGGTAAAACATTCTTTAATAAGCCACATTCTAGGCCTGCATGGACTGCATTCACGCGGGCAGCGGTGTCGGACATGGTATTGTAAAGTGCGATAACTTGTTCTTCTAGTTTAGAGCCTTTATCGTATTCCCATGCAGGATAACCACCGCTGCGGGTAGCAGAAACGCCTAATGTATCAGCAAGGAGTAATAATTTTTTAGTTAAGTATTCTAAGCTGTTTTTATTAGAACTACGAACTGATACGAGGATGTCTATCGTATGTGTGCCTTCAGAAACAATAGCGAGATTATCTGATGTTTCTACAAGCCCTTCGATGGTTTGGCTCATAGAGTGAACTCCATCTTCTGCAAGATAGAGGTAGGAAATTAAGGCTTCTGCCGTATCATCAGCATACACTGTTGCCGGTGTAGGAATTTCTTCCACTACGAATGTTAAATCAGGATCTTTGATCGCAAATTCATGTTTGTATTCTTTTTCGTAGAATTTGATAAGGGTCTTAATCGCTTCTATATCCTCGTTGCGTACAGACATGGTTGCAACCGCTTTAGATGGAATCGCATTATGTTTAACACCACCTACAAAAGAAGCTAGATTAAAGGAATATTGTTTTTCTAAATCATAAAGAACGCGAGCAAGTACTTGGTTTGCATTAGCTCGTTGTTCGATGATTTCGATACCGGAATGACCACCCTTTAAACCTTTTACTGTTAATGAAAGCCCTGCATCATAACCAGGTAGATTATTTTCGCGCAATAGTGGGATGGATACATTAACGTGGCAGCCGCCAGCGCAGCTCACGCAGAACTCATGTTCCACTTCAGTGTCTAAGTTGATTAGATAGTCACCTGTTACTTGACCTTCTTTTACCGCTGCAGCACCATCCATACCTGTTTCTTCGTTAGTTGTGAACAATACTTGTAGTGGACCATGTTGTTGGTTCTTATCTTCTAGGACTGCTAAAATCATAGCGCCGCCCATGCCATTATCTGCACCCAATGTAGTGTCATCGGCGTGCATCCATTCACCTTCGATGATGTTGGCGATTGGATCTTTTGTAAAATCATGGCTGGAATCATGACCTTTTACGCATACCATATCGATATGACCTTGAAGGATGACGGCTGGACGATTTTCATAGCCTGGTGTAGCTGGTTTTTTGATGACTACATTCCATTCGCTATCTTGTGTAGCTTCGAGACCTAAATTGTGAGCAAAATTGACAATGTAATCGCTAATGCCCTTTTCATTGCCAGATCCACGTGGGATTTGGCTCATTTCCTTAAATATTTCTAATACGCGTTTTGCTTGAACGATTGCGTCCATTTGGCACCTCTCATTCTGAAAATATATCCCATATAATTCTAATTATCTTAGTTGCTATGAGATTATTCATGTTTATTCATTAGTTAATAAGTAATTATTATCTATAATATAGTTATATCACATGTACTATGAATAGAAAAGACGATGTATATAGTTTATAATAGTATCATGCGTAATGTATAACGAACGCGCTGTATTATATACCTTTTATTTATATAGGATGGTGAAAGTATGCAACATGAACGTCGCAACATTAGTATGCTTATGGATCTCTATGAGATGACCATGGCTCATGGGTACTTTACGAAACAAGACAATACAGACCGCGTTGCCTTCGACGTATTTTACCGTCGCAATCCGGACAAAGGTGGATTTGCTATCTTTGGCGGATTGGAACAAGTTTTAGAATACATTTTGAATCTTCATTTCGATGAGGAGGATATGGCGTATTTTAAATCATTGCATTTATTTAGTGATGAATTTTTAGAGTATTTGCGCAACTTCAAATTTACCGGTGATGTATATGCCTTCAAAGAAGGTACCATCATATATCCTAATGAGCCGATTATGACCATCGTAGCACCTCTTATCGACGCACAAATTGTGGAAACAGCAGTGCTTACCATGATTAATCATCAATCGCTTATTGCTACAAAGGCGAACCGCATCGTGCGCGCCGCCGATGGGCGCATTGTATCCGATTTTGGGGCTCGTCGCGCTCACAATGTAGATGCTGCTGTATATGGTGCGCGGGCGGCTTTCATAGGCGGTGTCAATGGGACTGCCACAGTTCTGGCGGGACAACAATTTGGGATTCCTGTAAATGGTACCATGGCACATAGTTGGGTTATGTACCACGATTCTGAATATGAAGCATTCAAGTCCTATGCTGAAGTGTATCCGGACAGCGCTGTGTTCTTGGTGGATACCTATAATGTATTAGAATCGGGTGTACCAAATGCCATTAAGGTTGCCAAGGATATTTTGGAACCGAATGGTCATCGATTAAAAGGCATCCGCCTCGATTCTGGTGACTTAGCATATTTAGCTAAGCAAGCGCGTCGTATGCTCGATGATGCGGGGATGAACGATTGCAAGATCATGGCATCTAATAGCCTTGATGAATATACGATTTCATCCTTATTAAATCAAGGTGGCCCTATTGATATCTTTGGTGTAGGGGAACGATTGATTACGTCGAAAACGGATCCTGTATTCGGTGCTGTATACAAGATTGCAGGCGTTGAAAAAGGTGGCGTATGGGAACCGCGCATTAAGATTTCTGAGTCTGTGGAAAAGATTACCAATCCTGGATTGAAACAGGTATATCGCGTTTATAATGAAGATGGTCGCGCTATTGCTGAATTATTGACATTACCTGGCGAAGTGCCATCCACAGACAAACCATATCGTTATATCGATCCAGAAAAGCCGTGGAGAGAATTGTATTATGAAAACTGTACATTTAAAAATATGCAGGAATTCATGATTAAAGGGGGCAAGCAAATCGTACCATCCCCAACATTGGAATCGATACGCGCCTATGTACAAGAACAATTAACTCATGAGATTTGGCCGGAAGAACAACGCTTTGAAAATCCACATCGTCACTATTTAGATATGAGCCCTGACTATTACCATATGAAGATGGACTTATTGAATCGTATTGGTCGTAAAAAATAGGAGGGCCTATGCTTACACATCCAGAACGAACAAAAGAGGAATTAGTGGCGTGGATTCGGGACTATTTTGAACAAAATGGACCTGCATGTTCCGCTGTAGTCGGCATTTCGGGCGGTAAGGATTCTAGCGTAGTAGCCGCTCTTTGTAAGGAGGCGCTTGGTGCAGAACGCGTTGTAGGCGTCCTTATGCCAAATGATGTACAATCCGATATAGATGATGCAAAAGAGGTGGTAGCGCATCTTGGTATCCCCTATATGATTGTGAATATTGGTAATGCCTATCGTGCATTAACGGAGGCCATTGTACAAGGAGAGGGCTTTTTCAATGTAACGGGCCGTACAGATTTAGCGAGAGATGCAGAAATTAATACCCCACCTCGTTTGCGGATGGCCACATTATATGCGGTAGGTCAAAATCTACCACATGGTGCACGTGTTGCTAATACCTGTAATGGCTCTGAAGACTATGTGGGCTACTCTACCAAGTTTGGCGATGCAGCAGGTGACTTTAGTCCATTGGCGAATCTCGTGGTTGAAGAGGTGCGTCAAATTGGACGCCTTTTGGATATTCCGCGTCATTTAGTAGACAAAACGCCTAGTGATGGGCTCAGTGGTCAATCTGATGAGGATAAACTAGGATTTACCTATGCCGTTCTTGATCGATATATTCGAACCGGAGAAATTGAAGATATACAAACGAAGGAGCGCATTGATTATCTACAACGAATTAATCGGCATAAACTTGAATTAATGCCTTCCTTTAAACCTTCTACATTATGATACCTATAGGAGGATAAGATGACTAAGAAAATTGCAATCATTGGTACTGGTGGTACCATTGCGGGACAAGGTGCTTCGGATACTGATTTGACGGGATATACAGCAGGTGTATTGCCCTTAGAAGAAATTATATCCTCTGTACCTGGCGTTAGAGATTATGGACCTTTTGTGTGCAATCAATTTTGTAATATTGAAAGTTCAGATATAACGCTATTTCAATGGGTCCGTTTATCAAAATTAGTACAAAAATGTGTAGATAATGATGATATTGCGGGTGTTGTTATTACACATGGCACGGATAGTATGGAGGAAACTGCGTACTTTTTGCATCTTACTGTCCATACTGATAAGCCTATCGTTATAACTGGTTCGATGCGTCCAGCAGGAGCTATCAGTGCCGATGGCCCTATTAATTTGTTGCAAGCTATACAAGTGGCTCGAACACCAGAATCATATAATAAGGGCGTACTGGTAGTTATGAATGGCTATATTGATGGTGCTCGTGATGTAACGAAAATGAATACAACTAACGTGGCAACCTTTGGTAGTCCTAATGCAGGTCATCTTGGTATTGTACAAGATGGTATAGCCCAATACTATATGTGTCCGTTGCGTAAGCATACGATGGAATCTGAGTTTGGCTTGCCAGAGGACGATGACTTACCACGTGTTGAAATCTTAACCTGTTATGCAGGTATCGAAGAAATTATGGGGCTTGCCATAGTGGCAACGAACCCATCGGGTTTGATCTTAGCTGGCTTAGGCCATGGTACGATACCAGAACCTATCCGCAAGGTAACATCCAATTTACCAATACCTGTTGTACGCGCATCCAGAACGGGGAGTGGTATAGTATCTAAGGTTCCCCAAGATGTGGAGGCAGGCTATTTTGTATGTGATAGCTTGTCACCTCAAAAGGCTCGTATCTTGTTGATGTTGGCCTTACAAAAGGAACGTACCTGCAAGGATTTGGAACGAATCTTTAAAGAATACTAACCCTTACAAGCGATTGTATGCGGATGAGACAGATATAAAAAGACCCTTTGTGATTATTCACAAAGGGCCTTTTGCTTGTATAAATCATTCGGTACCGATGGCATTTTCTAATGCTCGTTGTACACCTAGGTATACAGCTTTGGCTAAGGTGTCGCCGAATAGGGAATAGGATCCTGCATCAGTTAATACATCGCCATTTGTATTGATAGTTAAGATGATGCCATCTGTAGCAGTTCCAGTAGCGGAGGTATTCGTTTCTTTTGCTAAACTGTGAACTATATGTGTATTGTATTTGGGGAGGTCCTTGGTACTTTCTACCTTCCAATCTTGTAATGCTGCTGTTTTAGCCTCAGTAATCGTCATGATGGCTTTCACCATCGCACTATCTGTTAAGGCCTTGTTGGTGAATACGAGGATATTAATTGTGCCAGGAGTGTGGAATTCACCATCTTTTTCTTCATAACAATAACCTGTACCTGCACGATGGGCCGTTTTCTTATAACCACCAGTGACAATGGTTTCAACGATGGTATCACTTTCTTGTACCATTGTGTACGCATGAAGGGATGGAGTAGCAGAGGTTAACAGTGCAGTGCTGAAATGTACAGGCACATCGATATGTTCAAATTCTTGAGCTAAATAGTTTGCTACAGAGCCACCTGGTAGATCTTTTTCTGTTTCAATATGGTAGGTTAATTGTTGATTACGTACACCTAATGTATGGTGAAAGCCTCCATTTAGTTGACCGCTGCTTAAGGAATAGTGAATGTCGTCAAAGAGTACGGTTACAGAGTTGAATTCTTTAGTGACATGACCGCCCGTTATTAATTCATCTGGCGCTGTATATGGATTATTAGACATATAGGACTCCCTAGTTTATCATTGTTAGATATAGAATATAAAGCTATAATAAAAGATAATATTTTATTATCTTCATATAAGTTGTTTATAATACATAATATTTACATGTGAAATTATATCATATGTTTACCATAGATTTGAGTAAGTCACCTTAAGCATTGTGGGGGTATACATGTACGAATTCTTAGCAACCGCATCAGAGCTGTTATTTAAAGATGCCAATGTATTGTTAAAATTAAGAGAATGGTTTTTTAGCCAAGCCGGCAATATTTTGCTTGCTCTTATTATATTTTTGGTAGGCCGCTATATTATTCGGTGGATTAAAACTCTTGCTGTTCGTGTTATGACACGGGCCAACTATGATACTGCCGCAATGGGCTTTGTATCTCAAATTATTAATTATGTATTGCTTGTAGGTTTATTATTAATCTGTCTTAATCAAATTGGTGTTCCTACTACATCCTTTGTGGCTGCCTTTGGTGCCTTTGGTTTAGGTATCGGCTTGGCATTACAAAATAATATGTCAAACTTGGCATCTGGATTATTGATTTTAATATTTAAACCATTTCGCGCTGGACACTATATTGAGGTTGGGGACATTACAGGTAGCGTTACATCCATACAGTTTATGAATACCATTATCACTACAAAGGATCAGAAACGGGTGTACATACCAAATTCGATTCTTACATCTCAATCAGTAACGAATTATTCCTATATGACTGAACGAATGATTCCGTTTGTTTTTGATATTGGCTATAACAATGATCATCATGAAGCGATTAGAATTTTAAAGGACGTTTTTGCCAAGGATAAACGTATTCTAAATGCTAAATATATGGAGATTGGTATTTCTGAATTTGGTGATAACTCTGTGCGTATTTCTGCGTTTGCAGAAGTTAGAACTAGTCAGTTTCTTGAGGTTCGATATAGTATTATGTCCGATGTAAAAGATGCTTTTGATAAGCATGGTATAGATATTCCATATCCACAACGTGTTGTATATATACAACACGCAGATACTTCTACAGATGAAAGTAAAGAAACTAAGAAAAAAGTAACTACCACGAATCAAGAAATCTGATAAATCATGAATTTACAAGTTAATAATATGTAGAAAGAGATTGATATGAGAGATTTAATAATGCATAGGCACTTAGTATGGCAACGTTTTATATTGGCGTTAGCTTTCATAGGTGCCATGCTCTTAGGTACTGTTGCTCATGGTGCTGCACCTACGCCACCATCTACCATTGGTGAAGCCGTGGTACTCATTGATGCAGATAATAAGGAGATTTTATTCGCTAAGAATCCCGATAAATGGATGCATCCGGCAAGTACTACGAAAATGGTAACCTTATTAACAGCACTTGAGTTAAAAGGAACACAATTAGATGAGTTAGCAACGATTAGTCCTTATGCAACTAGCATGGAAGAATCAAATCTCGGTGTACATGTGGGTGACCAAATTACATTGGAAGGTGTTCTTGAAGGTATGATGGTAGCATCTGGTAATGATGCGGCCGTAGTGGTGGCAGAGAACGTAAGTGGGTCTGTAGAAAATTTTGCGAAGGATATGAATCGCATAGCTGCTAAGACGGGGGCTAAAAACAGTGTATTCCTCAACCCTCATGGATTGACCCAAATGGGTCATCATTCGACGGCACGAGATTTGGCTTTGATTGCAGCTTATGGGATGAAATATCAAATGTTCCGCGATAAGGTGGCCAATGATTACTATAAGGTGCCTTATCAAAACCGTGCACCTGAAACGATTCGCACTACAAACCATTTTATCCGTAATAAATATCCTGGTGCTAATGGCTTAAAGACCGGATTTACAAATGCGGCTGGTGAATGTTTAATCGCATCGGCTACGCGAAATGGGCACACTATGATTGTGGTGATGCTCAATGATGACAACCGTTGGAATGAGGCTGTTCAGTTCCTAGACTATGGCTTTAAATTACGCGGTGTCATTTAATATCATAACTATTTAGTTATACATACTATAAAAGGTCCTACCTTCTGGTGGGACCTTCATTGTAAGGGGGATATGTATGAGTTCATTTTTTGCTTTTTTAAAACGGATGCGCTTTATTAACCGTTGGAGCTTGATGCGCAATACGGAAACAGAAAATATTCAAGAACACAGCCTTGAGGTAGCCATGGTAGCCCATAATTTGGCGGCTCTTAAAAATGAATATTTCGGTGGAAATTTAGATATTAACAAGGTGGCCGTCATTGCCATGTACCATGAGGTGAGTGAAATCTTTACAGGGGATATGCCGACGCCTATTAAATACTTTGATCCTAAGCTTCGTTCTTTGTATGGCGAGGTGGAAACCTTAGCGCAAGAAAAAATGTTAAGCACATTGCCGAAAAGATTGCAATCCGTTTATAAACCGTATATTGTAGATGCTGAAACATTGCCTGAATGGTCGATTGTGAAAGCTGCCGATACCTTGTCCGCCTATATGAAATGCGTTAATGAATTACATGCGGGCAATGATGAATTCAAGGAGGCGCACGATACGATTTTGGCCAAGTTGAAAGCTCTAAATATGCCAGAGGTGGACATGTTCATCGAAGAATATGTACCGGCCTTGAGTGAGTCCTTGGATAAACTTAATTACTATAAAATATAGTAGGTAGTATTAAGGTTTTGTAATATATTCCTGATTGCGTATCAATATCTTTTTACCGCGCCATGAGAAAGCTCGATGGCCATGTTTTGCCTTAAACTCCTTATTGGTCATAGACTCTAATTCATCAATATCCACATAAGGTTCGATAGATTGAAATTCAATAATGGGTGTTGTAGGTAAGTCCTTATTATGGGGGCATACTTCTTGGCATACATCACAACCGAATAACAAGGGTGATTTCCTGATGATGGCTTGTTCGTCATCGGTGAGATCGCCTTTTTTTTGCGTTAAATAGCTTTTACAGGTGGCGTAATTAAATGCATTGCCATCTAGACATTGACCTAAGCAGGATGTAATACACCGATTACAGCCCATACACGTATCGGTCATAGGCGTATTGGACTCGAATTCTAATGTGGTGAGCACAGTACCGATGACGATATAAGAACCCCAAGTTGGATTGATAAAGCATTTATTTTTTCCATAGAACCCAAGGCCTGCTAAATACGCCATATATCGATCAGCCAAGGGACTCGTATCGCAATGGATAGAGAATGATGCATCTGGGGCAGTCGTTTTAAGTTCATCTACGAGGCGTTGTAAATAGTCTGTCACCACTAGATGGTAATCAGTGGCCCACGTGTAACGGGATAGATTCGTAGGACCTTCATGTGGCATATGATAGGGAAATAGACAGACGATGGCGCTGTGTGGCATAAAGTCTGTTGTGCCTATCAGTCGTTCGTCTATGTCGGCTGCTGTGAATGGACAGGGATTGGATTCCTGCAAAATTTCACGGGCCTCTATAGGGAGTGGCCATGACGTGGTGCCCACTACGGGTATATGTAATTGTTTGCAAACTTCTTGTAATTTTATATTGTTTGTCATAGATTTACGATGTAATAGTTGTTACAATTATATATATAAGCAAAAATAAAAGGTTTTATGGCAACATTGCTAATAGGAAATGGCTTAAGATAATGATTGTTTTTAGTATACCATTGTGAGGATAGATTATGTTAGCCTTTTTGAAAGTATTACAACCGAAGACGGTGGAAGAGGCCTATGAAATGGCCGTAAAAAATAAGACGGCACCGATGCTTGCTGGTGGGTGTTGGCTGCGCTTAGGTCGCCGTACATGGCCTGCAGTAATCGATATGGCAGGACTAGATTTACGATATGTTCGTGAAGAAGATAACGAATTTGTTATTGGTGCCATGGCGACACAAGGTGATGTAGAACGGTTTGAACCGTTACAACAATTTTGTGGTGGCGCCGTAGTGCGTGGAATTAAGGAAATTTTAGGCGTTCAATTTAGAAATATGGCTACCATGGGTGGTTCCGTGGCTAGTAAATTTGGGTTCTCTGATATTATTCCCGCCTTGTTAGCTGTTCATGCAGATATCGTAACCTATAAAGGTGGTCGTATGTCCATGAAGGATTATATGAATTATCGGGAACGCGATATTTTAGTTGAAATTCGCATCCCTAAACGCGAAGTGCCTGTTGCGGTTGAGGCGTTGCGCATTTCTCGTGGTGACTTTCCGTATTTAACCGGTTCTATTCGCCGTGATGATACAGCCTATGAAGTTTATATCGGGACTCGTCCAGGTGCGCCACAATTGGCTGAGAAAGCTAGTGCCTTGCTTTCAGAAAAAGGATTAGATGCATTAGATGAGGCAGCACAGATTGCATCAGAGGAATTAGTGTATCAAAAAAATTCTCATGCATCCAAGGAATATCGTATTGAGATGGCTAAAGCCATGGTTCGTCGGTTAGTTAAGGAGGTGGCACAATAATGGAATTAGTATTGAATATTAATAATAAGAATGTAATCGTTAATGTGCCAACGGATGAAATGCTATTAACTACGCTGCGTAACTTAGGCTATTATAGCGTACGCTGTGGCTGTGATACGACAAACTGTGGTTTATGTACTGTTTGGGTCGACGATGAAATCACGCTATCCTGTGCATATCCTACATTTCGTGCGCCCGGTCATACGATTACGACCCTTGAAGGTCTTGAAGCAGAAGCCTCATTATTAGCAGATTGTCTTGCTTCTGAAGGGGCTGACCAATGTGGTTTCTGTACTACCGGTATGATGATGAGCGCTATCGCATTGAAGCGTAGAAATCCTAATGCTAGTGATGATGAAATCCGAGAATACTTGATTGGTAATCTCTGTCGTTGCACCGGCTATGAGTCGCAGCTCCGCGGTGTTCGTAAGTATCTACAAGGAGGTTTATAATGAAGCACATTGGTAAGTCTTATGATAAAGTCGATGCCAAGGGTATACTCAGTGGTAAACCTTCTTATACAGGGGATTTTGTGCCAAAAGATGCCCTCATTATTAAGGTATTGCGTAGTCCACATGCACAGGCGAAAATTAAATCTATTGACACATCTAAAGCTAAATTAATCCCTGGTGTAGAGGCTATTTTTACCTATGAAGATGTACCGAACACGCGGTTTACTTTAGCAGGTCAAACCTATCCAGAGCCATCTGCCTATGATGCGTTGATTCTCGATTCTGTAGTTCGCTATGTAGGTGATGAAGTGGCCCTCGTCGTGGCTAAAGATGAAGCTACTGCATTGAAGGCGATGCCTCTCATTAAGGTTGAATACGAGGTGCAAAAACCGGTGCTTGATTTATGCACGGCTATGGACCATGAAACAGTAGTTCATCCAGAAGATGATATTCTCAATCACATTCCAGTAGGACAAGACTATAAACGCAATATTTGTGTATCCTACCATAAGCGTGTTGGTGATATTGAAGGGGAACTCGCTAAATGCGATTATGTCGTAGAAGGCACATATTTCGACCAAGCTACGCGTCAATCTGCAATGGAACCATTCCAAAGTTTTGGCTATATTGATCATTTAGGACGTATTGTCATCGTTAGCTCTACGCAAATCGTGTTCCATGTGCGCCGTCATATTGCGCGAGCACTAGGAATTCCTGCATCTAAAATCCGCGTTATTAAACCTCGCATTGGCGGTGGTTTTGGATCGAAACAAACGGCTTGTACCGAATTGATGACAGCATTTGTAACATGGAAATTACAAAAGCCATGTTATTTGCTATATGATAGAACTGAAGCACAAACTTGTTCTACTACACGTCATGCTCGTGAATGGTATATTCGCGTAGGTGCTACAAAGGATGGTATTATCCAAGTTATTGACATGGACTCCATTACCGATGCAGGTGCTCATGCAACCCACTGCTTTACGACAACCACAGCGGGGGAACATAAATCCGTGCCATTGTATAACAAGGCAAAAGCAGTACACTATGGCACCGAAGGGGTTTACATGAACCATACGCCGGGCGGAGCCTTCCGTGGTTATGGCGCTACAGAAGCTTTGTGGCCGTTGGAGTGTGCTGTTAACCGATTAGCTGATGAAATGGGAATCGACCCAGCAGAACTTCGTCAAAAGAATCTAATTGCTGCCGGTGAACGCAGCTTAGTATATGATCCTGATGAAATTATGGATTCTGGACTATTCCAAGAAACCGTAAATAAGGTTAAGGAAATGGCTCGTTGGGATGAGCGTCCTCATAGTTGGGACATTGATGAGCGCTATCGCGGCGGTTTGGGGATGGCTCTTGCTTTACAAGGGTCCGGTGTTGCTAATATCGATGTAGCATCCGTAGAAATTCGTCTTGGCGATGATGGTAACTACACATTGTATACGGGCTCTTCCGATATGGGGATGGGGGCTAATACAATTCTTACACAAATGGCTTGTGAAGCCCTTGGTTGCCCTATGGAATCTATGACGGTTGTCGAATCTGATACGGATATCGTACCATTTGATCCGGGTTCATACGCATCGAGCACGACCTATGTAACGGGTACTGCGGCGAAAATGGCGGCTGAAGAACTGAGAGAAAAGATAATCCATAAATTAGCGCAATTTATGGATGTTAAACCAGAAGATATTGATTTTGATGGCTTAGTAGGTACGACTAAGGACGGTACAAAGAAAATGTCCGTTCAAGAATTAGCGCCTAAGCTATTAGTCGGAACTACATCCGAACAATTAACGGGGTTCGCAACATGGGGTAGTCACACCTCTCCACCACCATTCATGGCGTCTATTGCTGAAGTTAAGGTAGATAAACAAACGGGACAAATTATACCGTTACATATGTATAATTGTGTAGACTGTGGTACCGTTGTGAATCCTAAACTAGCGCGTGTACAGGTTGAAGGAGGCGCAGTACAAGCTATTGGTATGGCTTTGTATGAAGACGTTAGATACTCTAGTAATGGTCGTTTAGAAACTAATAATTTTATGACCTATAAAATTCCTACACGTCAAGATATTGGTGAATTACATACAGCCTTTGTTGAATCATATGAGGAAAGTGGTGCATATGGTGTTAAATCCATCGGTGAAATTGTTATTAATACAGCTTGTCCCGCAATACAACATGCTGTAAAAAATGCAGTTGGTGCGGATATTCGTACATTACCTATGACACCAGAGAAGGTATTTATGGGGATGGACGAGAAATATAAAGTATAACCATTTCTACATTCCTAAAGGGGGCCTCGTGCTATGACATCACAAACGCAGTACTGGAATCGTCTTATCCAACCTGGCATTGTCGCATTGGTTGGGGCTGGCGGCAAAACAACGGTCTTATCTAAGCTAGTCGAGTATGGTCGGTTGCAAGGACAACCTATCGTAGTGACGACTACAACACAGTTGTATGAATCACAAGTGGCTCAATATGAACCTATTTATACAAAGGATATCAACGATGTTGATGAATATTGTACAAAACGTATTCAACAAGGTTATTGTGGTGCCTGGTTTAATGGTATTACACGAACTAAGGTTGATGCTGTAGATTGTGAAAGCATAGATGGCCTTAGTGCGTTACATCCAAACTGGCAAATCGTTGTTGAAGCGGATGGAGCCAAAGAGAAATGGCTTAAGGCACCAAAACATACGGAACCTGTTATCCCAAGTCAAACAAAGACGACTATAGGGGTGGTGAACCTTCAAATGTTGGGCGCATCCCTTGATGAAGATCATGTACATAATTTAGAATTAGTGCAATCCATTGTACATCGCGAAGAAGGTGCCATTGTAACACCTCATATGCTTGCTCAAATCGTGCTTCATAAACAAGGGCTATTCCAATATAGTAAGGGCAAGAAAATCTTGTTCTGCACTGGTTATGACACGGTACAACATCGTATTATTGATGATTTCATAAGTCATGTGGTAGATAGTGATATCACGGCCATTGTGTTGGCTGATGGGTATAAGGCTAGTTGTGAAATTCGTCGCATTATTCAATGTCGCTAGGTAACAAAATGGAATATAAGACAGGTGAAAGCGCTCCCTTAGGGGGCGCCCTTTCACGAGAAACACCTCGTATTGGCATTGTTTTGTTAGCAGCAGGTCAGTCTCGACGAATGGGAACAAATAAGCAATTACTTCCGTGGCGCGGAAAGACGATTCTTGACGCGGTATGTCATGCATTACAAATTGGCTGGGAACAAACTAATCCTTCATGGAATTTAAAAACCTATCCAATGGTTGCCGTTACAGGTGGGGACCATGATATTGACCATATTGCTAGTAGGTATGGATTTTCCATTATTCATAATGAATGTTCTGATTTAGGTCAAGGTACATCCATCGCATTAGGCGTGAAATACTTGATGAATAAATTTGGCACACGCACTTTAGATGGTATTATTTGCTCGGTGTCTGATCAACCGTTACTGAATCCAATGGTTGTTGAACAACTCATTACTAGCTTTCAACAGCATAGGGATGAAACAAATAGAACAATCGTAGTACCTAAATATGGAATAACTCAACACCCTGGCAATCCAGTTTTGTTTGGTGCCCATTGGTTTGAGGACTTGCAACACATCGAGGGTGACCAAGGTGGACGAACGATCATTCGTGGTGTGGGGCATAATTTTGTAGAATATGTAAGTATTATTCCTGAATGGGGATTTGATATAGATACGCCAGAGGATTATAACGATTTGCAACATCGTGAAAGTGAGGGTGTATGAAGCCTTTAATACTTGTGCGTGGAGGCGGCGATATCGCTTCCGGTGCAATTTATAGATTGAGACGTGCAGGGTACCCTGTAGTAGTTAATGAAATTGCTATACCTACTATGATTCGTAGAGAGGTGAGTTATGGTAATGCTGTTCATTGCGGTGAAATGATTCTTGAACGGTTGGTTGCACGTCATGTGTGTATCGGTGAAATTCAGGATACGTTATCACAAGGTGTGATTCCTGTTGTAACATCGTCCTATGAAGAGTTATTAGATCAACTGCATCCGGATGTTGTTGTAGATGCCATTTTGGCTAAAAAGAATGTAGGAACTACTAGACTCGATGCGCCCTTTGTTATTGGTGTAGGTCCCGGATTTAGCGCTGGCCGCGATGTGAATGTAGTCATCGAAACTATGCGTGGCCATAATTTAGGACGCTGCATTTATGATGGTGAAGCGGAACCTAATACGGGTATTCCTGGCAATGTGGGTGGTTATACCCATGAACGGGTGATTCATTCGCCCAAGGCAGGGGTATTTACAGCTAAACGTCATATTGGTGACGAGGTGCAAGCTAACGAAGTGATTGGTTATGTTGATGAAGAACCGGTGCGGGCTAAGATTACCGGTACATTACGGGGCATTTTAAAAACGGGACTTATCGTATCTGACCATTTTAAATTGGCTGATGTGGATGCTCGTTGTGAGGAATCGCATTGTTATAGTATTTCTGACAAATCCCTCGCTGTTGGCGGCGGTGTCTTAGAGGCTGTTACTGCATGGGACTATGAAAGGAATAAAGATGGAAAGCATTTATGATATTATGAAAGACCGATTACAGGTGACGGAGCCAACATTTTTGGTGACCATCCTATCGGGGCCTCGTCAAGGGGATAGAACTATCTATAATCAGGATGGGGATATATTATATGGTGACGCTATAGAAGGCTTTACACTAAATAGAGTCAAGCCGAATACTTTATGTGTATTTGGTAGCACTGAATGTTTTGTTGAACCTGTTGAAAAGGATCCATCTGTACTTGTCCTTGGGGCAGGCCATGTAAGCCGTGCTATTACGGATTTATTATTATTTATCGGATGTCGTGCTACTGTTGTTGATGATCGACCTGAATATGTGGTGCCTGAATTCTTTGATGAGCGTGTAACAAGAAAATGTTTGCCTTTGGATGATTTTAGAGACAAGTTACCTCTTGATGAATATAATGGATTTATTATCGTTACGAGAGCCCATGAATTCGATAACACATGCCTTGAACAATTGAGAGATCAACTGCCTACTTATATGGGTGTTATGGGCAGTCAACAACGCATTCATTATGCATTAGAAAATTTGAAAGCCAAAGGTTGGACGCAAGAGGAACTCGATATGATCTATGCTCCTATTGGCCTAGATTTAGGTGCTCAAACACCAGAGGAAATTGCTTTATCTATCGTCAGTGAGTACCTTGCTGTTGTACGAGGTAAACAAGGTCAGTTTTTACGCAGAAAGAGAGTTGTAAGTCATGAATCGTGAGTTTGTAGAATATTTGAGTCATCGCACAGATGAAACACTAGCAGTGGCAACAATTCTTCATACGGCTGGTTCTACGCCTCGTAAAGCAGGTACCTCGATGGTTGTATTCCCTGATGGATCTATTTTTGGCACTATTGGCGGTGGCCGCGCAGAAAATGAAATACGCCTCAGTGCTATTGATTCCATGAAGAAGAAGGAGCAACATCGACGTATTGAAGTAAAATTAAATGATGATATAGCCGTAAAAGAAGGCATGGTCTGTGGCGGTTGCATGGATGTATGGATTAAAACGCAGAATGTATGACTTCGTTTTAAATTTACAGTGCTCATAAAATGCGATAAAATATAAGGTACAGCTAATGTAATGGCTGTACCTTATTATTTTGTATAAGGAGTTGCACATATGCATTTTGAAGCCCTCATACATACCTTTAGAATCCTTGATCTCATCGATATCTTGACGGTTGCTATCGGTATTTATTATATGTATAAACTCTTAAAGGATACACGCGCTGTAGCCTTGCTAAAAGGGTTATTATTTTTGGCTATTTTGAATGTTTTAAGCCATGTAATGAATCTGTATGTTATTAACTGGATTCTCCAACAAGGGATGACCGTTATCCTCTTTGCTTTACCTGTCGTGTTCCAACCGGAATTACGTCGAGCCCTAGAGCAACTTGGGCGTGGCCGTATTTTTAGTAAAGCACAGAATGTAAACGAAGAAGAAATGGACATGACTATCAATGAAGTGATGGCTGCTGCACGCGTTATGTCTCGTGAACATACAGGGGCCCTCATCGTATTTGAACGGGAGGTAGGCTTAAACGACTTTATTGATACAGGCATTATTGTTGATGCTGTACTTAGTCGGGAATTGATTAAAAATATTTTCGTTCCTAGTACACCTCTTCATGATGGGGCTATGATTATCCGTAATGGTCGCATTCAGGCTGCAGGTTGTCTATTGCCGCTTACCGAGGACCGTACATTGAGTACCGAACTTGGTACACGTCATCGCGCGGCTATCGGTCTGTCTGAACAAACAGATGCAGTTGTCGTTGTTGTCAGCGAAGAAACGGGTGTCATTTCTTATACCTATGGCGGACATATTTATCGTCATTTACCAGAAGATCAAATTAAAGAGGCCCTTCGTACATTTATGGAAAGACCTCGTCAAAATATTACGAGCATGTGGAAATGGGGTGGCAAGAAATGATGATTCATTTGAAACGCAACTGGCCTGCAAAAATACTTTCATTATTGGCAGCCATCGTCATGTGGTTTTTTATTATGCGCGACCAAAATCCTGTGATGGAGGTTTCCTATACGGTGCCTGTACAGGTGCAAAATTTGGCAGCTAATTACATCATAGAGGATGCACCTCAATATGTACGCGTTACGCTTAGTGGGCCTCGCGATACGATTATTAATTTGAAGTCTGAAAACCTTAAGGCTTATATAGATGCGTCAGGGGTTTCAACGGGTCAAAATAATGTAACCATCCACTTTAATCCACCATCGGGGATGAGCATAGTTGAAATCAAACCTGATACAGTAACGATTAATGTTGATGAATATGCATCAAAGAAATTACCTGTTGAAATTGTGCCAATCGGACAAATTCCGGATAATGTAGCATTAAAATCGGTTACAGTCATTCCGAAGGAAGTTACCGTATCCGGTCGTAAACAACAAGTAATGGCTGCCACACGAGTTGTCATGAAGGTTAATGTGGCTGGTCAAACTAAAAATTTTAGTGCTGTTGCTGATTTGGAAGCTTGGGATAATGCGGGCAATGTGCTCGATGTAAATATTAGCCCAACACAAGGCCAAGCACAGTATGAATTAAATTTACTTAGAAAAGATAAAGCCGTACCTATTTCGGCAATAACCGTAGGTCAAGTAGCGGATGGTTATGAAGTCAAAGGTATTACGATTAAGCCTGTACAAGTAACAATTACAGGCCGTGAAGAAATGGTGGATTCTGTTTCGGATCTTAAGACGGAATCTATTGATATAAGTAATGCTACGGCACCTATTGATGGTACCTATAATATAGTAATTCCTGATGGCCTTACTAGTAAAATGACTACGGTTCATGTAACAGTGGATATACAAAGAAAAGCATAGATATGATAAGAATAATAAATCTTCGCGTAGCCGTTACCGTAAAGGCTACGATTGAGGAAATAGTAGAAAAGAAATACCCTCAACTAAAGGGATATATACAGAAAATTCATGTGGTAAGACGTGCTGTTGATGCTCGTAAGAAACCTAATATTGTATTTGTGTACACCCTTTTTGTAGAGGCTCAACATGAAGAAAAAATCATCAAGAAACTAGGCAAGCAAAAGGATGTTACCTTATTTACACCTGAGGATCCAGAACCGATTGTAATTGGTGATAGACCTTTAGCACATAGGCCTGTTGTGATGGGCTTTGGTCCCGCAGGTATGATGGCGGCCTTTTACTTAGCCCGTGAAGGCTATCGCCCTATCGTGTTAGAACGGGGACAAGATGTAGATACTCGTGCAAAGGATGTGGAAACATTTTGGAAAACGGGATCCTTTAAACCGGAATCAAATGTTCAATTCGGTGAAGGTGGGGCCGGTACATTTTCTGATGGTAAATTGACTACGCGCGTCACACATCCGCGGTTGCATGAAATTTCAAAATACTTTGTAGAATTCGGGGCACCGGAAGAAATCCTATACAAGCATAAACCTCACGTAGGAACAGATAAATTACGTCATATGGTAAAAGCCATGCGTGAGCGCATTATCGAATGGGGCGGCGAAGTCCGCTTTGGAGCTAAGGTAACCGATGTATTTGTTAATCAGGACCATGTGGTCGGTATCGAGGTGAATGGTGCGGAACGTATTGATACGACTCTAGTTTTATCTGGTGTAGGTCATAGCGCGCGAGATACGTATGAAATGTTATTTAAACGCGGTATCGATATGATAGCTAAACCATTTGCTATCGGTGTTCGCATTGAACATCCTCAAGATGTCATAGATCAATCTCAGTACGGTGTGGATCCAAAGAGCCTAGGACTAGGCGCTGCTGAGTATTCCTTGGTATATCATGATAAGGAATCGGGACGCACTGCCTATAGCTTCTGTATGTGTCCTGGTGGACAGGTAGTAGCATCTGCATCCGAACCGGGTGGTGTTGTAACTAATGGTATGAGCTTGTATGCTCGTGATAGTGGCGTTGCTAATAGTGCTATCGTTGTAAATGTAGGCCCTGATGATTTTGGTACCCATCCTTTAGATGGCGTGGCATTTCAACGAGAATGGGAACGCAAGGCTTATAAATTGGGTGGTTCAAACTTTAATGCACCGGCTCAAACGGTAGGTTCTTTCTTAGGCCAGGCTGATGCGCCGTCTGTTGAAAGCAGTATACATAGTTATGAACCTCATATCGTAGATTGCGATTTGCACCAGTGTTTACCTGATTATGTATCGTCTGTTTTAGAACGGGCCTTACCGTATTGGGGACGCCGTATCAAAGGCTTTGATAACCCTGAAATCTGTATGACCGGCGTTGAAACGCGCACATCTTCTCCACTTCGTATGGGACGTGATGAAAATCGCGTATCCACTACAGTCGGTGGCTTTTACCCGATGGGGGAAGGTGCAGGCTATGCGGGTGGCATCATGAGTGCCGCCTTGGATGGTGCAGAAACGGCGATTGCGTGCATGAGCATGTATGCAAAACCTAATGAATGATACTTTTACAAATAGATTTATACATTTACGTGCTATGGTGAAAGCTCAACCTGGATTTTATAAATTGTACAAACTCGTGTGATATAATACACACAACATAGATTGAAATACATTCGTTTGTAAACGGAGGAGAATATGGCTCGATTATTTGGTACTGATGGTGTACGTGGCGTTGTTAATGAATTTTTAACACCTGAATTGGCATACCATTTGGGGCGTGCAGCGGCAACACATTTTGGTAAAGAAAAAGAACATCCTACATTTTTAATTGGTAGAGATACGCGTATCTCTGGTTCCATGTTGGAATGCGCGTTGGCATCTGGCATCTGTTCTGTAGGCGGTAATGTAGTTATGGCGGGAGTCATTCCTACACCTGCTGTAGCATACCTTGTAAAGCAACAAGGTTTTGATGCGGGCGCTGTTATTTCTGCATCTCATAACCCATTCCCAGATAATGGTATTAAATTCTTTGATGGTAGTGGTTTTAAATTACCAGATGAAGTAGAAGATCAATTAGAAGTATATGTACGTCAAAGTGCAGATAACGAATTACCTCGTCCTACAGGTGCTGGCATTGGTCGTGTAGAGTATAATGCAAATCTTGCACATCACTATGCTCACTTTGTTCGTCATACAATCGATACATCCCTTGAAGGTTTAACGATTGTCTATGATGGCGCGAATGGTGCCGCTTCTAGCGTAGGTCCTGAAATTTTGTCTGGTCTTGGTGCAAAGGTGATCAATATCAATGTCAATCCAGATGGTTTGAACATCAATCATCATTGCGGTTCTACCCATATCGAAGGCTTGCAAGTAGCTGTTCAACAACACCATGCTGATTTAGGCATTGCCAATGATGGTGATGCAGATCGTTGCTTGTTAGTAGACGAAAAAGGTCAAGTCCTCGATGGCGACCAAATCATGCTATTATGCGCTCTTAAATTGAAAGAAGAAGGTAAGCTCAAAGGCGATACCGTAGTTGGTACCGTTATGAGTAATATTGGCTTTCACAAAGCAGCTGAAGAACTTGGTATGAAAACCGTTTCTACTGCTGTTGGTGACCGCTATGTATTGGAATATATGCGTGAACACGACCTTTCCATTGGCGGTGAACAATCTGGTCACGTTATTTTCCTCGATCATAACACAACTGGTGATGGCATGTTGACTGCTGTTCAAGTGGCGGCTCTTGTAAAAGAAAAAGGCCAACCACTTTCTGAATTGGCTGGCATCATGACAAAATACCCACAAGTTCTTATAAACGTACGCGTTGCTACAAAGACTGGTTGGGAAGAAAACGATATTATTAAGGCTGCTATCGTAACAGCTGAAGGTGAACTTGGTGACGAAGGTCGCGTATTGGTACGTGCATCTGGTACAGAACCACTCATCCGCGTAATGGCTGAAGGTCCAGACCAAGAAGCACTACAAGCCTTATGCCAAGAAATTGCTGATATCATCGGTAGAGAACAAGGACTTGCGGAATAAAAGTAGGGTGTGAGGCGGCAGAGGAGCGTTTGTGAGCTTGCAAATGCTGAGTCACTGAATAGCTATATAATTTTGATAAAAAAGCACTACTTTGAATTGTAATTATTCAGAGTAGTGCTTTTGTCATTATTTATCAGCAACAACGAGTTTATATCCATTCAAGTGAATGTTTTCACCTGTTGTATCTTCGTTCGTTAAGGATTTTATATAGCTATCGCCTGTAAGTGTCCAAGTGGAATCTTTGCTGAGTTTCAATGTAATTTCTTTTGCCGTATTGTCAGTGTTTATAGCGCCAACTAAACTAGATCCATTTGTCATGTCTAGCGCAATGGTGCTAATTGCATCGGCTACAATATTGCCGTTTAAGGCTTGGTTGGAGGCGCGAAGTGTAAGGTGACCGCCATTTTCACCGGTTTTGCCCCAACGGGAGTCGGCCGCTGCTTTCACTAGTGTTGTAGTATTGGGAGTAGAGATAGCATTGCCAGTAAGGTCTACCTCTGCAGTGGTGTTGTTCACATAGATGAAAGCGCCTGTAGCATGGGTGGTGAGTGAGTTGTTTTCTGCTTTGAGACGGGCAATACCACTTTCAGCATCACCAGAAAAGCTTTGGTATAACATAAAACCATTGTCTTTGTAGCCTGTTACATTAGAGTTGGTAAGTGTGATGGAATTTTTGCCTTCTACGACACCAATTTCACTGTTTTTAGCTTCGCCCGTAATATAGTCAGCTGTGATATTACCAGTAGAGTAGATAATAGGGCTACCTTCACCAGATGTTGTTAATTTGGCAGCCTCTGCTGTAATGGTACCTTCGCCACGGTCTGTAGCTAATGTAGCAGAGTGAGCACCTTCGGTTGTAATAGTAAGATTTCTGCCGTTTACAGTGCCTTTATAAGTGGCATCTAAACCGCGGGAGGAATCGCTCTTTGTGTGAATATTAGTATTCTCTACGTTGATGACAGAACCTTCACCAGTGGCAAATACTGCATTCGAGCCATTGGAATTGGATGTAATATTGCTGCCTTTGATGTTGATTTGACTACCGTCGATACCGAGTATTACTGCGTTTTGACCACGGAAATTACTATTGTCATCGTTTGTCGTATTGCCTGTTTTATCGAATACGCTGTTTTCGATGGTTATGACTGCTTTATCTTTGCCGATGAACGCATTTTGATCTGATGTTGTATTAGATATCAATTCATGCGCAATGGCTTTATTTTCGGTTGCTACCGTAGTACCTGTGAAAGTATTAGGATTAGCTTCAGCTTTTGGAACTGGCCCATTAGGTGCACTCATAGGTGGATTTCCAGCTGGTGGTGCACTTGGTATGTCTTCTGCAAAGGTTGGAAGGAATGCCAATGTAGAAAGGGCGGCACCTAATACGGCAGGAAGGACCCAACGGCGTAATTTTCTATATGAGTGTTTATGGTTTAGAGATGTTGTCTTTTTATGTGTTTTATTATTTTGTGTATTCATTGTAATCTCTCCTGGTAGACAATAAATATATATCATATAAATTTTGATAAATATGATTGTATAAAATTTTTATAATAAGTAGTATAATGATGGTGTATGAATGATCTATGAAATCGTTTGGCTTTATGTACCCCTATGAAAATAAGCGTTATATCTCGTGTTTAATGCTTTCATAAGGCCTAGATTCTTTACATTCATTACATCGATTTAGTATAATATAATTTAGTATGATTACAATTGTACTAGTTCTGCCACATATGAGTGAAAGGAGTTCCAAATTCGTAAAGGCGAATAGCGCAAGTACCCGCGAAGGCAGTCGTTAGGGTAGACGAGGTGAAGAGTGATCGAATAATCAGCGGATGCTCTTCCGGCACATTCATGTCGTAACAGATACTAAAAAGCCCATTGGTAACAATGGAGACAAAGTGTATCTGAATGAATTGTATTAAAGTAATAATTAATACATAATTGAAACATTAATCTAGAACATTAATTAGTTAGCCTTAGTTGTTGGCTGGGGCTAGAAATACCCCCAGTTATAGGAGGATATACTTATGTGCGGTATCGTAGGATACATTGGCTTTAATCAAGCATCTGATTTCTTATTGGACGGTATGGCGAAATTAGAATACCGTGGTTATGACTCTGCAGGTATTGCTGTTATCGGCCCTGAAAATGTAATTAAAATTCAAAAAAAGGTTGGCCGTCTAGCTAATCTTGAGGCGATTGTAAAAGCAGATCCTAATGAAGGGACTGTAGGTATTGGTCATACTCGTTGGGCTACTCATGGTCGTCCATCCGATATGAACGCCCATCCTCACTCCTCTGAAGATGGTAAATTTGCTGTTGTTCACAACGGTATCATTGAAAACTACATGCCTTTAAAAGAAGAGCTCATCGAAAAAGGGTACCATTTCAAATCTGAAACTGATACAGAAGTAGTGGCTCATTTATTAGAGGATATGTACGATGGCGATTTCGTAAGTACTGTTCGTCGCATGCTTGATCGTGTTGACGGTGCGTATGCTCTTGAAATTATCTGTGCTGATGAGCCGGACAAAATCATTTGTACTAAAAAAGAAAACCCATTGGTTATCGGCCTTGGCAAAGGGGAAAACTTCGTTGCTTCCGATATTCCAGCAATCATTAACTACACACGTGATACATACATCTTAAACGATGGTGAATTGGCTATCGTAACACGTGATAATGTATCCGTATTTGATCGTGCAGGCAATACTATTGATAAAGAAGTATTCCATGTAAGCTGGAATGCAGAGGCTGCTGAAAAAGGTGGTTATGAACATTTCATGTTGAAAGAAATTCATGACCAACCAAAAGCTGTGCGCGATACATTCGGTACACATATCTCCGAAGATGGTAAAACAGTAATCTTTGATGAGTTAAATTGGACTGCTGACGATGTAGCAGCTTTCAATAAAATCCTCATCGTTGCATGTGGTACAGCATACCATGCAGGTCTTGTAACAAAACAATATATTGAAAACTTGGCGCGCATTCCTGTAAATGTGGAAATTGCATCTGAGTATCGTTATAGCAATCCGTTGACTGATGATAAAACATTATGTATCGTTATCAGTCAATCCGGTGAAACGTCTGATACATTGGCTGCTTTGAAAGAGGCTAAACGTCATGGCGCTAAATCCTTGGCAATTACAAACGTAGTAGGTTCCAGTATTTCCCGTGAAGCAGATAACACTGTGTACACATGGGCAGGTCCTGAAATCTCTGTGGCGTCTACAAAAGCGTATACTACTCAATTAGTAGCAGGCTTGTTGTTCGCTGTATACCTTGGCCAATTAAATGGTAAAATGGATCCGGCTTTAGGCGGAGAAATCCTTTGCGGTGTTAAAAGCTTGCCTACATTGATTCATGAAATCTTTGAAGTAGACGAAGATATGAAAGCCTTTGCAAAACATTATGGCTTCAAATCTGATGCATTCTTCTTAGGCCGTGCTATCGATTATGCAGTAGCGATGGAAGGTGCTTTGAAATTGAAAGAAATTTCTTACATCCATGCTGAAGCATATGCTGGTGGCGAGTTGAAACATGGTACATTGGCTCTTATTGAAGAAGGCGTACCTGTTATCGCATTGGCTACACAAGAAGATGTGTACGATAAGATGATCAGCAACATCCGCGAAGTAAAAGCGCGTGAAGCGGTTGTAATTGGTATCGGTATGAAGGGTGACGAAGAATTGTCTAAACACGTAGACCATACGATTTATGTGCCTCGTGCGAATAAATTCATCGCTCCAATCCTCGCTGTTGTACCATTGCAATTATTGGCGTATTACGCAGCGATTACACGCGGCGCAGATGTAGATAAACCACGTAACTTAGCTAAATCTGTAACCGTAGAATAATATATATAACCAACAGTGCCTCGGCACTGTTGGTTTATTTCAATATAGGGAGACTATTATGGCAGTTATATTTTCCGGCATCCAACCAAGTGGTGAATTGACACTTGGTAACTATTTGGGGGCTTTACGTAATTTCTTAGACTATCAAGATACTGATGAATGTTACTATTGTATCGTTAACCAACATGCGATTACAGTACCACAAGATCCAACAGAGTTATTTCAAAATACTCGTAATTTGGCAGCCTTGTATCTTGCTGTTGGCCTAGATCCTAAAAAGGTAACTTTATTTGTTCAATCCGAAGTACCTGAACATGTAAAACTTGGTTGGGTTATGCAATCTATCAGCTATGTAGGCGAATTAGAACGTATGACACAATATAAGGATAAATCTCAAAAGCAAGGTGACTCTATTCCTACAGCGTTGCTTACGTATCCACCATTGATGGCGGCAGATATTTTGTTATATGGTACTAACTATGTTCCAGTAGGTGAGGACCAAAAACAACATCTTGAGTTGACTCGTAATTTGGCAGAGCGTTTTAACCGTAGATTTGGAGAAACTTTCGTAGTACCTGATATCAAGGTAGGCGAAGGTGGTGCTCGCGTTATGAGCTTACAAGAGCCAACTAAGAAAATGAGTAAATCTGATGATAACCAAAATGCTACAATTCGTCTTTTGGATGCACCAGACTTGATCGTGAAAAAATTGAAACGCGCTCAAACTGACTCTGACAACGCGGTGCGTTACGATAAAGAAAACAAACCTGGCATTTCTAACTTGATGGGCATTTACCGTGCTATCACAAAAGACAGCTATGAAGCTATCGAAGAAATGTATGCTGGTAAAGGGTATGGCGCATTTAAATCGGATATTGCTGATTTGCTTGTAGCAACACTTGAACCAATTCAACAACGATACAATGAACTCATAACAAGCCCTGAACTAGATGTCATTTTAGATGAAGGTGCTGCAAAAGCACATGCAAAAGCATCTATGATGTATCGCAAGGTTGAACAAGCGATGGGGCTTTGCCGTAAATAAGTATTTACATACACTTTTGAGGTCAATTATGACAAAACAAGAGGTAAGCGAACGATTTTCGGGTGGCCATGTAAAGCACATGGTCACCACACATAAGGCCGTACAGTGGCTAGGACGGATTCTAGGCATTGTAATTTGTGTTGCCCTCATTAAATGGGCCCCACATGATATAGGTAATCGCATGCTTTGTTATGCATTGGTCGTTTGCTTGTTATGGTGGGTACACGGGCTCGATGTAGTGCTTGTATATATTTGTGAAAAAGGCTTTGTTATCAAACAGAGACCGACAAATTTACGTGACTATTTTCGTAGTGCCATTAATTTAGATGATTACTATGTGTATGTTCCTTTTGAAAGCGTAGTTGGGTTTACGCCTGATTGGAAAGAACTACAAGCCGTTAATACTCATGGTGGCATTTATGTAGTACCTTTAGATCTGCAACTTGCACCATATAAGGATAAAATGCGCCTTCAAGCCGCCATAAAACATTATAGAGATACACATGATATATAATTTTGTAAATTTATTGATTTAACTATTTACAACTTTAATATGCTAAAGTATAATAGGTTCATAAGTTAAAACATGACCTATAACATATTGTGTGGAGGATATTATGAACTGGAAAAAGATTATGGCTGTAGGTTTGGCTGCAGTTTCTATGATGGCTTTTGTAAGCGGTTGTGGTAGTGATACAAAGAAGGCTGATACTCAATTACCTAAGAAAATTGTTATTGGTCTAGATGATAGCTTTCCACCAATGGGCTTTAAAGATGATAAAGGTGAAATCGTAGGGTTAGATATCGACTTGGCTAAAGAGGCTGCTAAGCGTGCTGGTATGGACGTTGAGTTTAAAGCGATTGACTGGTCCAGCAAAGAAGCGGAGTTAAAATCTAAGAAAATCGACGTATTGTGGAATGGTTTAACTGTTTCTCCTGAACGTGAGAAAAATATCTTGTTCTCCGATACATATATGAAAGATAAACAATACATCGTTGTTCGTAACGATGATAATGCTATCAAGGGTAAATCTGATCTTGCTGGCAAGGTTGTAGGTGTGCAACAAGCTAGTACTGGTGAATCTGCATTACAAAACGATCCTAGTGGCAAAACCGTTAAAGAAATTAAATCCTATGCTGATTTCGTAAGTGCATTCATGGATCTTGGCATTGGTCGTGTCGATGCAGTTATCGCTGATGGTGTTATTGCTCGTTACCTCATGACAAAAGAACCTGGCAAATACAAAATTGTAGAAGGCACTGATTACGGCGTAGATAACTTTGCTGTAGGGTTCCGCAAAGATGATACCGCATTACGCGATAAAATCAATAGTATCTTAGCCGAAATGAAAAAAGATGGTACTGCTGATAAAATTGTTGAAAAATGGTTGGGCTCTAGCGCAGATCTAGATAAGAGCGATGCTAAATAGTACGATTCGTGATATACTAATAGTACTGTGGTCAGTATGTACAACTGATAATTAAAGAACGAAATGTACACTAGAGAAGAGGCCATGTGCCTCTTCTCTATTCGTGTTTTGAAGGAGTATTTCATGTTAGATTATTTATTGCAGATTATCCCGACCATTGCGGATGGGCTTAAGGTCACCATTGCACTGTTCTGTGTCGTATGGGTACTATCTATACCTGGTGGTATCATATTAGCTTTACTGCGACTATCTAAGCTTCCTGTAGTCGATAAAATTGTTGAAGCCTTTGTATATCTAATGCGTGGTACGCCGTTGATGTTACAAATTTTATTCATGTACTTTGCATTGCCAATCATGACGGATGGGGCTATCCAAATGGATGATGCAACGGCTGCTGTGGTTACATTTGTACTCAACTATGCAGCGTACCTTTGTGAAATCTTCCGCGGCGGTATCCAATCGATTCCACGTGGTCAATATGAAGGGGCAAAGGTTCTTGGTTTTACCTATGGTCAAACGATGCGTACCATAATTTTGCCACAAATGTTTAAACGCGTGTTGCCACCACTTGCCAACGAAACGATTAACTTATTAAAAGATACATCCCTCGTATACGTATTAGCTATGAATGATATTTTGCGTATTACAAAATCTATTGTACAACGTGATTTTGATATTTCTGCGTTCCTTGTGGCCGCTATATTCTATCTAATCTTTACATTTATTTTGACAAATATCTTTAATTATTTAGAAAAACGTTTCTCTGTATATGATGAGTAAGAGGTAATTATGACTTTTGTAAATATGGAACGCATAGAGAAACACTTTAATAATAATGTGGTATTGAAAGATGTTTCCTTGCAAATGAATAAGGGCGAAATTGTATCTATTATCGGCCCATCTGGCTCCGGTAAGTCTACATTTTTGCGCTGCTTAGGTCAGTTGGAAACGATTGACGGTGGTACTATTACCGTTGATGGTGTAACGTTGGCATCTACAGATGCTAGCGGCGTCGTTACCTACGCTGATAAACATACCATGCATGATTTATTACTTCGCATGGGTATGGTATTCCAATCCTTCAATTTGTTCCCCCATATGACTGTTCTTGAAAATATTATGGTGGCACCGCGTATGGTAAAAGGTATGAAAGATACCGATATTATGCCAATCGCAGAACGCTTACTTAATAAAGTAGGTCTTTGGGATAAACGAGATATGTATCCCTCTAGATTGTCTGGCGGTCAACAACAGCGTGTGGCAATTGCTCGTGCATTAGCCATGAACCCAGAAATTATGCTCTTTGATGAACCAACGTCTGCCCTTGATCCAGAATTGACTGGAGAAGTATTAAAAACGATTAAACAACTAGCCGATGATCGGATGACTATGATTATTGTTACCCATGAAATGAACTTTGCTCGAGAAGTTTCAGATCGTATCATCTTTATGGCAGATGGTATCATTCAAGAAGAAGGGGAACCGGAACAATTGTTTACCAATCCGCAATCTCCTAGAACTAAAGCTTTTTTAGAAAATATGTTATAATCCTTACCACCTATGTAATCATAGGTGGTACCTTCACATATATGAAAGGAACTTTATGAAATTACCTATCGCATTAGTATTAGCTGGATTGTCCATCGTATCTAGCGTTGCTTACGGAGCCTCTCCTGAACATGCTACGCCAAAGTCTATCGTAGCCTCGCAAGCAGATGCTCTTTCCGTATTGCCAGAGCAATATAAATCGTATGCTACTAAGATGAATACGGTTGTAAAGGATACGAAACACGGTTATACTTTCACCATTCCTTGGCGTGTAAATGATGGTGTTATGATTGATATGGATGTACGGAGTGAAAGTGAACATATACAGGGGTATTCCTTTAATTTGTCTGGACCAAATCAAGACGACGCCTATACCGTGTCTTTTACAAAGAGAAATAATACACCGCAAGGCAATGTGTCACAAAAGGTGTGGAATACAACATGGTATGATGTTCCAATTAAGGGTATGACGGATGAAGAATACCTTCGTATTTGGCGTCAACATAGTAATGTATTTGATACTAACGATATAGTGGGCGGATTCTTCCCTAAAAAGGGTGCACAAGCAGCACGCTGGAGCCGCACGACACCGAAGTCCTATGCAGAGATGACATCTACGGAAAAGGTTCATTCTATTTTTGAAGCTGAATTTATTATGGAAAAAGATCCAACGCATCGCTATAATCTTGTAAGTACGTATCCACCTATTCAGGCTAAATTTATGGAACAAGGTCTTATGGAAACGACAGTTCCTTCATTTTCTTTGTTAGATACTAAGAAGACTGGCTCTACATTAAATAATGTTAAGAAACTATTGTCAGGTTCCAGTGATATCAATGTAGCAGAAGGTTTGAAATTCGTTAGTCCTAAAGGATTTTCACGCATTAATGACCCTAAAAAGATTACTTTCACAAAGGATAAGATTCGTCTCGACATAGAAAGTTTTTCTGTTCCTGTACAAGCGGTGAGCAGTGCTATGCCTACGATGATGGGCAAGCAGATGCTAGGTGACCAATACGTGAAATCTTTGGTGGATGTAAATAAGGCCACCATTGAACGATATGAAACACATATTATTGATGGTGCCGTTATGTTTTATGTAGCTGGGACAATGAAGAATCCTGAAGTCGCAGATACGAATACGGCGGAAACTGTTACATTCGGAGCTACGATTATTCTTGGAAATAATGGCAATGTCGGTGTAGCTCGCATGATAGCACCAATTGGTACTGTATTGACTACACCTGAACTAATCGATATTTTAGATGGATTTAAGTTAACGAATTCTTTAAATATCAATAATTCGTCTCAAGTTCTTTAATCTGCAAAAAAATGTGCTATAATGTATATAAATCCTAATCAAAAAAAGAGGATTTTTCCTAATTCGTCTAGAATATTATAAATAGACTAAACGATTTTTAATCATATCCCTTCATGGGGATTAGAAATAGGAGGGGTTAATATGGTTACCTACAAAACTATTGTCGTACCTACTGATGGTTCTGAAAATGCTAAACGTGCACTAGAACATGCACTTGCAGTAGCAGATCGTAACAAAGCAGAATTGATTGTTGTTCATGTAGCAAATATTGTATCTGCTATTTCCAACTTTGATCAAACACCAATTTCTGGTGGCTATGTGTCTGAACAAATTGCAGAAGACATGGAAGAAACAGGTAAAGAAATTTTGAACGATGTAGTGAAAGAAATTCCTACAGGTGTTAAAGTTAAATCTGTATTTGAAGTTGGTTCCCCTGGCCCAGCATTGTTAGCTGTTGCTAAAAAATACAATGCTGATCTTATCGTAATGGGTAGCCGTGGTCTTGGACCTTTGAAAGGTTTATTCATGGGTAGTGTAAGTAGCTATGTAACTAGTCATTCCTCTTGCCCAGTATTGGTCGTTAAATAATATCATACAATTTAAAGGCTTTGTCATTGTGTACAAAGCCTTTTTTTGTATATAATAGATATCATAGAGATAGTATTTAAATTTAGATAGATTATTAGTGTTAGTTTAAAAGAAAGGATCCCTATGATCGACGGGAACGAATCATTGTTAAAGTTAGCAGAATTGTTTAAGATTCTTGGCGATCCAACGCGCCTAAAGATTGTTGAGATACTGCTAGAAAATGAGATGTGTGTTAATCATATTGCAGAGACAATGGGCATGGGACAATCTGCTATTTCACATCAGTTGCGAGTATTGCGACAAGCTCGTCTTGTAACATATCGCAAGGAAGGGAAAACTGCATATTATTCTTTAAATGATGATCATGTAGAAGGCCTTGTACGAATGGGTATGGATCACGTATCACATCAATAGAGTACTGTACCTGGTCTATCACATTGCATTATATGAATTAGATACAAGAAAGGGAGCCTCTCGGGGCTCCCTTTTGATGTATATATTTTTAGTATAATGGAAATATATAATAAGCGAATGTGATAAAGAGTGGCATGGTCACTGCCGATAATATGGTGGTACCCATTACGATTTGCGTAGCGTATTCTGGGTTGTTTTTCATTTCGATAGCGATGAGGGCCATGTTGATAGCCGTTGGTACGCTATAGGTAATGACGATTGTTTGTGCCGCAATTGGATGCATAGGACCATAGAAGATAATAAATAGTATGGTCATAACAGCGGCTAATAGGGGACTTATGATAAGTCGTAATGCACTGGCTAACATGACGTCAGCTTTAAAGAAATTCAATGGGGTCCGGTTAATTTGTACCCCTAAGGCTATCATGGCTACACCAACGAAGGCGTTAGCAAAGATGTTGAGGGGAGCAAAGAAGAAGAGCCCGTGAAGATCAAATGGCAATAATTGGCATAGTAAGGCTAGTGGAATGGCGTATACCATGGGCATGTGGAATACGACATTTAGTGCATCTTTCGTACTCAATCGACCTGCACCTGCTTGATAGAATCCATAAGTATTGCTCGTAATAGTTTGAATAATCATGATAGATACTACACTCACGAGTCCTAAGTTGGCATAGGGCGTGGCCCCATCGATGACATATGGTACATTAGCAAATACAAAGATGGCAAGGGCAACCCCCATATTACCTACATTATTGAACATGACACAGTTTTTTAATGTTGCGATTTTAGCTACATCGTAACCCCGTATGCGCCCAATAATTTCAGAAATAATAGAGTTTAGTATGAGTACACACAGTGCACAGAAAACAATTTCCAATGTACTTGAAGTGAATTTAGCCTCATACATCGCCCTAAATACGAAGGTGGGCAATAATATATAGAAATTAAGTTTGCTCAGTGTATATAAGTCAAGTTTAAATTTTTTATCTAATACAAATCCAACGCCTATAAGCATAAATATAGGAATCATGGAATTCATGAAGATATGGCCTATTAATATTAATAAATTCATGGTCTCACCTAGAGTTCTATAATATGTATAATTGTGATTACAATCATGGCATACTTCGGTTATAATCAATATACTATGTTATATATATCATACATTTCATATATAGCTTATACCTGATTTCTTTATAATAGTATCATACCATAGGATGTAGTGTTTAGGTTTATATTTTTAAGCATTTATATGTATTAATTCCGTAGGGAGCAGGAGGTTGTATGAGAAAAATTCTATTAGTTTTAATGAGTATTTGTATGCTTGTCTTTGTAGTCGGCTGTGGTAATGATGCAAGTAAAACTACGGATAGCGCAAAGCCAAGTACGTCTGAAAAGATTACAATTCAAGCGGCTGCTAGCCTTAAGGGGGCTCTTACTGAATTAGCAGATGCGTATAAGAAAGAGCATAACTTAGCAGATGATCAAATCACAATTAACTTTGCTGGCTCTGGCACATTGCGTCAACAGATTGAACAAGGTGCACCTGCAAGCTTATTCATTTCTGCAGACGAAAAAAATATGAAGATGTTACAAGATAAAGATTTAGTAACAAATGTAAAACCATTTGTAACAAATGAACTCGTTCTTGTAGTTCCTAAAGGACAACCTAAAATTGAGTTAGATCAAATCGCATCTGTAAAACGTATTGTTTTAGGTAATCCAGATACCGTACCCGCTGGTAACTATGGTAAGCAAGTACTAACAAAATTAGGTGTATGGGACCAAGTAGAACCTAATGTGGTATATGCTAAAGACGTTAAAGCTGTAACGGCTTCCATTAGCCAAGCAGCTGGTGATGCGGGCTTTATCTATAAGACGGATGCTATTGCAGCCGGTGATGCAGTTGAAATTGCTGCAGTAACACCTGCAGATTCTCATGATCCTGTTATATACCCTATCGGTATTATTAAGAAATATGATAATGCTTTGGCTCAAGATTTCTATACATACGTAATGAGCCCAGAGGGCCAAAAAGTATTGGAAAAATATGGGTTCTCTACGACTAAATAAGAATTTAACGCTAGCTTTTAGGGCTAGCGTTTTCTTATGATACAATAGAGTTATAATTTATTATTCGGCAGAGATTCGGAAAAGAAAGGAGGCCCGATATGAGTCCATTTTGGTTGTCATTGTGGGTGGCGAGTTTAGCTCTAGTTATTGTTATATTGACTGGCTTAGCTGCTTGTTACTGGATGAATCGATGTAAGTGGAGTGGTATCGCTATTCTAGATGCCCTAATAACATTGCCGCTCGTATTGCCTCCAGTAGTAGTTGGCTTTGCTTTGCTTATGGTATTTACACCGGGCTATGCATTCGGCGCTTGGTTAGAATCACATGGTTTAGGCGTCGTATTTACTGCAGCAGGTGCCGTTGTGGCCTCTTCTGTTATTGCCTTTCCTTTGTTTTATCAAACGGTGCGGTCCGCATTGCAGTCTGTAGACCATAATATGGAAGACGTAGCACGTACATTAGGTGCTTCAGAGCTGCGCATATTTTTTACAATCTCTGTACCATTGGCATGGAAGGGGATTTTAACGGGGAGCATATTGGCATTTTGTCGTGCTATGGGTGAGTTCGGTGCTACCATATTAATCGCAGGTAATATTCCTAAAATTACTCGTACCATGCCACTTGCTATCTATTCCTATGTAGAGGCAGGACAGTACATGGATGCCTTTGAACTCGTTATTTACATTTGTGTGCTTACATTAGCGCTATTGAGTGGGATTCACATCCTTACAAAAGGATCCTTGTTCCGCAATTTAGGGCGTAATTAGGAGGGACTATGATTACATTTTCTTTTACCATAGCAAGACCTTCTATGATTGTGAAAGCCGATGGTACTTTAGCTTCAGGAATTACGGTGTTAACCGGTTCATCTGGAAGTGGTAAAAGTACGTTTATTAAATGTATTGCAGGGTTAGTGAAACCTACAACTGGTATCATTCGATGCGATGAACGAACATGGGTTGACCGAGATCAAAATATATGGGTGCCAGCTCAAGAGCGTCAGGTAGGATATATGCCACAAGGCAATATCGTATTTCCTCATTTATCCGTGGAACACAATATTACATATAGTAAACGAGGCACACCTGATATGTGTGATTCTCTATTAAAACGTTTAGGATTAGAAAAATACCGTAACACTAAGGCTGGGCGCTTATCTGGTGGTGAACAACAACGTGTGGCTTTAGGTCGTGCACTCTATTCAAAACCAACTATATTGCTTCTTGATGAACCTTTATCTGCATTAGATTGGAACCTTCGGAAACAAGTGCGTGAGGATCTTGTTTCCATCATTCGTGAATGGGACGTACCTTGTGTATGGGTGACCCATGATGAAAGTGAAGCTGATGCAGTTGGTGATAGACACTGGATCTGTGAAGACGGACAAATTATTATACCTGAGTAGTAAAACACCTTCATAAGCATGATTGCTTACGAAGGTGTTTTTGTTTTAGTGTTGTTTTATTTCGACAGATGAGTTTTCTGTATGACTTATGAAGCCAACGATAGCTGTAACGACAAATGCCATTGTAAAGGCTGGTAATGTAGCACCTATTGTGCTTTCACTATGTAACATATAGTGGTATAAACCAACGGATACGGCCCAAATAAGACCTCGTACGAGATAAGCGGATAATGTTTGTACTTGTTGGCGATTGATAAAGTAGTCCGCCAATAAGATGGCAATCATCGGTGCAAATACAGAGCCGATGAGGTATAGAAAGTCTGTAATATCATCCATTGGATATAGAATGGCAGCGATGGTGCCGATAATAGTTACGATGACGGCGATGCCTTTACTAGATGCACTGTTATAGATGGTAGTACTAGATACGCCTGCAGAGTAAGCGTCCATAAAGGTTGTAGTTACGGTAGAGAAAATAATAACGATGAGGCCCGCAAGACCGAGGCCTGCATTCATCATGATCGTAATGATGGAGTCGCCGCCGCCAAAGATAGCGGCACTAAGACCTAAGGTGTACATAACGATACTTGTTACAGTGTAGACTGTAGCACTTGTAAGTGATGCGGAGAAAGGTTTTTTACTTTCACGGGTGTAATCACTGATGAGAGGTAGCCAAGATAGTGGCATGGCGATAGATAATTCAAGAGCAGCGATGAAACTCATGTTTCCACTAGTTAGAATGATACCTTCATTAGGCCATTGTGATATCATGTGAGCGCCCATGTAGAGTGTGAGACCTAACAATAGAACTGATACGATAGCTTGAATATAGCCCGTATTGTGGAGGCCGATGAAAAGCCACAAGATGACAAGCGCGCCAATAGCTATCGTCCAAATTATAGGAGATAGAGGTGCTAGTTCTTGTAAGGCTAGCATAGCATCGTAGATCATGATGCTAGTCCAGCCGATAAGTTGAAGCATATTTAAAAAGGCAAAGCCTTTAGCCCCTAGTGGGCCAAAGCTGAAGGCGGTAGTATTCATACTGCCTTGCCGCAAACGTCCACCGATAAGGCCAGCCCCAAAGAGCAGTATGCCGCCGATGATATGTCCTAAGATGATGGCATATAGACCTTGGGTGAGTCCTAAGGGGGCCAGATAGGTTCCTGTCATAATTTCCGCTATAGATAGAGCGGCACCAAACCATATCATGGCGAACTGTGGTTGTGTAATGTATGTGTCTTTCATACGTCCTCCTTGCCAGGAAGTCATAGAAAAAGCCGAGTTCATAGGAACTCGGCTATTAATCCTCTATGTTCCCTACGTTGGCATTATCCAAATCAGGTTATGGGTTAAAGCATTAGCTTACTCTCAGCCCACTCATGTGAGCACCCCGTTATGGCTTCATTATAGGCTGTTAAGAGAACCCCGTCAATTATTTTCTTGCATAGATTGTATAATGATGTTATAACTAGAGTATAAAAATATATTGCCACTAGGGGTGCTTATGCTGAGATTGACCATTCAAAACCCTAGACCTGATCCAGATAATACTGGCGTAGGAAAGTGGAGTGCAACATAATACTAAACTATTACGAGACCATTCCATTGGGAGTGGTCTCGTTTTTATATGTTTGGAGGTATTATGAAAAAATTAATTATTGCTAGCATATGTGTGGCCTTAGGCGTAGTGTTATCTACTACATCAATTCCCGTTGGTCCAGCTCGTATTTTTCCGTTTCAACATATGATTAATGTAATTTTAGCCGTTGTAGTAGGAGCGAGATTCTCCGTAGGTGCTGCCTTTAGTACATCTTGTTTGCGTAATGTATTGGCACTAGGTTCTCCTTTAGCCTTTCCTGGCAGCATGATTGGCGCTTGGTTATCTGCGTATTTATATAAAAAATACAACGCCATCTGGGTGGCAACTTTAGGCGAGATTATCGGTACAGGCCTTATTGGTGCTTTTGTAAGCTATCCAATAGCCAATTTCTTGTTAGGTAAACCATTGGCTCTCTTGACCTTGATTACCTCTTTCTCTATGAGCTCTGTTACAGGTGCTTGTATTGGTTTTATCGTATTACAAATTTTATCTCGTCGTCATCTATTACATAAGGAGGCATAATGAAACTACATACTGCACTTACAATTGCTGGCACTGACCCGAGTGGTGGCGCTGGCATTATGGCTGATTTAAAATCTTTTCAAAGCCGTAACGTATACGGCATGGCCGTGGTTACGTCCGTGGTAGCTCAAAATACAACGGGCGTACATCATGTAGAACATCTATCGCTAGAGAGTATTGAACAACAATTACACGATGTATATTCTGACATTGAACCACAAGCCGTTAAGACGGGCATGATTGCATTGCCAGAGATGATGGACCTCATCTATCCTTATGTGAGTAAACCAATTCCTTATGTAATGGACCCCGTTATGATTGCCACTAGCGGTGATCGACTCGTATCAGATGAGGCTGTACATCTCTTAAAATCTAAACTCATTCCTACCGCTACAGTTATCACACCTAATCGCAGTGAGGCTGAGGCCTTAGCGGACATGTCTATTGATTGTGAAAGTGACATAACAACGGCTGCCAATCGAATTTTACATGACTTAGGGCCCCAAGTGGTCATCATTAAAGGTGGCCATATTGGCGAAGATGCAACAGATTATGCTTTCACAAGAGATGGTAGCGTTCGTACGTGGACGAGTCCTAAATACGATACGGTGCATACTCATGGTACGGGCTGTACCTTCTCAGCGGTTATTACAGCGGAGCTTGCTAAAGGCCGTGATGTAATGGATGCCATCGGTATTGCCAAGGACTATATTGCTCTTGCTATTAAGTACAATCCAGCGTTAGGCAATGGGTGTGGCCCAGTTAACCACATGGCCTATGGTTTATTGGCGAATGGAACTGAAACGATGGATGAGCTCTTGAAAAAAGATGAGAGGAGATGATGCTATGAACCCATATATACATAATCAAATTAGGCCTGAATTCAATATATTATACACATTGAGGAAGAAAAATCCTCTTGTGATTTGTATTACCAATGATGTGGTACGAACCTTTACTGCTAATGGACTACTAGCTATTGGGGCATCGCCTATCATGAGCGAATGTAGTGAAGATTTAAAGGATCTTATTGTGTATGCATCAGCACTGCTCATCAATATTGGGACACTTACACCTGAGAAGGTTGGTTACTATAAAGAGGCTATTAAACTAGCGAAGGAATATGATGTACCAATTATTCTTGATCCTGTGGGCTGTCATGCAGGAGCTTACCGATTGTCGGTGGTCTTAGATTTGATTAAGACTGGTTCTATTTCGTTATTACGAGGCAATCAAAGCGAAGTTAAGGCTGTTTATGATGCACTGAGTTCTGATAATAAGGATGAAATCTCTCCGTTAGGTAAGGGCGTTGATGGAGCGCAGGTAGCGGATAGTGCCATTATCGCATATCGTTTAGCGCGTCTTATTAACTGTCCTGTAGTAGCAACGGGCGAAGAGGATTATGTATCTGATGGAACTCGAGTCTTTGCAGTGCCTCATGGTCATTCGATTATGACTGCTGTAACGGGAACAGGCTGTCTCTTGGGGGCCGTATTAGCAGCCTTTTTTGGAATTTATGATTCCTTTAAGGATAGCCTGTCTACAGGTGAATTTCTTGCCTATGCATTGGCGTATTATGGTTTAGCTGGTGAAAGTGCTGTTAAGGTAAGTGGAATAAAACCAGGTAGCTTTAGCATAGCCTTTATGGATGCTTTGTATACGCTAGATGATGAGGTGCTTGTATCTGAAAATCGTGTGCGGCCCGTAGTTGTACCAGATCAATTACAGGTGTATTTTGTGTGTGGTACACAAGATACAGAACTTAACAAAAAACGGTTGCTCGAAATCGTAGAAGATGCTTGTCGTGGTGGTATAACCTGCTTTCAGTTTAGAGAAAAGGGCGATGGTACATTAGAAGGTCAACAGAAGTTAGAACTAGCACAACAGTTACAACATATCTGTGCCAAGTATCATGTGCTCTATATTATCAATGATGATGTAGAGCTAGCGGTCGCTGTTAATGCGGATGGTATTCACGTAGGGCAAGACGATATGTGCTTAGAAGATGTGCGTAATATCGTAGGTCATAAGGTAGTGGGGATATCCATCCATTCCATAGAGGAACTCCATAAGACAGATGTACTGTATGCTGATTGTGTAGGAGTAGGTCCTATGTATACAACTAGTAGCAAGCCTGATGCACAAGAACCATGCGGTCCGGAACGTACAGCTGAACTACAGGCAGAAGGATTAACCTTACCATGCGTTGGAATTGGAGGTATTACCTTAGACAATACAATGGCAGTACTCCATGCTGGTGCTTGTGGTGTAGCCGTTATATCTGCCATTGCCCATGCAGAAAAGCCTCATGAAGCGGTTCGACAATTTAAAGAATTAGCATCTAGCCTTTAATAGTAAATAGTATGATTTACGACTCTTAATACATATATAACTAATAGAACACAAAAAAGACGATGACCGAAGTCATCGTCTTTTTTATTGAGGTTGTCTGTACATACAGTTAGGAAGAACTGCACTTGCAGTATCAAATATCTGTATTTAAAATATTGTTTTATCTAAACTTATAGATTAGATGGATTCAACGTGGCGTTGGAAGAAAGCTTGTGGGTGAGCACATACTGGGCAAACTTTAGGAGCTTCTTCACCAACGTGAATGTAACCGCAGTTAGCGCAAATCCATGCAACTGGTTGATCGTTGTGGAACACTTTGTTACCAGAAACACGAGCTGCTAATGCAAGGTAACGAGCTTCATGGCGAGCTTCGATTTTACCAACTTCGCGCATTTTGAAAGCGATAGCAGTGAAGCCTTCTTTTTCTGCTTCGTCAGCGAAATCTTTGTACATTGTAGTGTGTTCATAGTTTTCACCAGCTGCTGCATCGCGAAGGTTAGCTTCGATGTCAGCGGAGATGTCGCCACCATGAAGAGCTTTGAACCAAACTTTAGCATGTGCAGATTCGTTGTGAGCTGTTTCTTCGAAATAATCAGCGATTTCGTTCATGCCAGCTTTACGAGCTGCTGCTGCATAATATGTATATTTTTGGAATGCTTGGGATTCACCAGCAAATGCTGTTTGAAGATTTTTTTCAGTGTTAGAACCTTTTAATTCTGCCATTTTAATACTCCTTTGTACTTACATCAAATTTCAAAATTTTTACCTTAGTTATATATTCATAACCACTTGGTTGTGAATGCAATGGTGGGTAACTCACTTGAGTTTAAGTTAAATAAAAACTTATTTATATACTGATTAGATAGACACTTGTCTATATTTGAAAAAAGCACTTGCTTATCTTTTAAATGAGTACTTACCTATATTTGTAAAGAGGCACTTGCCTATAATTTACACCACAATGTTTTTGATTCGTATACTTAACGAATAATCATTGTTGACTATATTGTAACATACTAAATGAGAAATGCAAGTGTTTTTGTAAAAATTTATTTCGAAAATTTTCTAAATGATAAATGTTATCAATGTAGTAAATAAGCGGTTTTTGAAAGCCTGTTAAGTAATGGATTTATTAAAAATAGAATTACTGATAATGAGAATGAGAATTATATGGAAAATCATTATTGTTTATAGAGCTGTTTGTTTTTGGTAACAATTCTGATTAAGCCGATAGATCTTATTAGTCAAAGTGTACTTTTACCTATATTGGAGAACATATTTTAAGTATAATAAGATATATATAATAGAAATAGTATAAGGAGGCGCTATGGCGTTTATTAGATATTATGTGGGCGATATAGTACAAATGAAAAAATCGCATCCCTGTGGCAGTGATGAGTGGGAGGTCAAGCGCATAGGTACAGATTTTCTTATCGTTTGTAAAGGTTGTGGTCATCAGTTGTTGATGCCTCGCCCTAAATTTGAAAAGGCCGCGAAGAAAATAGTATCGCGCTTGCCTGAAAATGAATGAGGTAGGACTATGGTGCGACTCACTGATTATGTTACGAGTGGAGGCTGTGCGTGTAAGATTGGTCCTCATATATTAGAACGTGTTTTAAAGGCCGTTACACCTGTTATAAATGAACATGTTCTAGCTGATATGACTGGTGCTGATGATGCAGGGGTATATCAAATTTCTGATCAACTTGCCCTTGTACAAACATTGGATTTTTTCACGCCTGTTGTCAATGACCCTACGTTATTCGGTAAAATTGCAGCGGCTAATGCATTGAGCGATGTATATGCGATGGGGGGGATACCCCTAACGGCGATGAACATCGTTGGATTTCCTGTTCCCTTAGTAGAACAAGGCGTATTGACGGATGTACTCAATGGGGCTGCGTCCATTGTTTCTGAATCTGGTGCAGCCATTGTAGGTGGTCACAGCATCGAAAATAAGGAACCTATTTTTGGCATGTCGATCACAGGTCAAGTTAATCCTAATGAGATTTGGAAGAATAAAGGCGCTCGAGTAGGGGATGTATTGGTGTTAACAAAACGCATCGGCACAGGTATTATGAATAATGCGTTGAAAGCTGATTTATTTCCTACTGGTACTGCGCAGGCGGTTGCTAGCATGAGTACGTTGAATCGTGTGGCTGCTGAGGTGGCCCATAATTTTACAATTCATGCGTGTACTGATGTGACGGGCTTTAGCCTTATGGGGCATTCTGTAGAAATGGCGAGTGCCTCTAATGTAACAATTCATATCAAGATTTATGATATTCCGCTCTTTGATGACGTCATTGACGCGGCTCGAATGGGCCTTGTACCAGCGGCGTCCTATGGCAATCGTAAGGCTATTACAGATGTACAAGTAGATAAAATATTAGATTCTGTGTGGACGGATATTTTATTTGATCCACAAACATCAGGCGGTCTTTTATTCTCTGTGCCTGCTACAGAAGGACCGGATTTTGTGAAAGCTTTACATGATGTGGGCGTTGAAGGTGCCACTATAGTTGGTGCTGTTGAAAGCTTTAGTGGCTTAGCGGTACGCGTCACTAAATAAGATATATTACAATTTTGATTTTAATAGTATATAGAGTAGTTGTGCGTTGATGCTTTCACAAAATATATAATAATATTGAGGTAAATAATGAGTAATACAAATGAATTAACTGTAGATGTGCGTGGCAGTTTGTGTCCAAAACCTGTGATTGAAACGAAGAAGGTAAGCGATGCAAATCCAGACGCGATTATTACGACCATTGTAGATAACGAGGTGAGTCGCGATAATGTAGAGAAATTTGGGAAGTCTCGTGGCTATGATGTGGCAATTGGACAAGATGGTATAGATTTTTTCATTAAACTTACGCCGAATGTAGAACCTGCACCGGAAATTGGTTGCAAACCTATGAATTATAGTGACCGCATCATTTTGATGACGAAAGATTATCTTGGTGAAGATAGTGAGGAGCTTGGCCGTAATTTGATGAAAACCTTCTGGGTGTGCATGGTTGAAGCCGATGTGAAACCATCTACAATTTATTTCATCAATAGTAGCGTTAAAATGGTAACCAACGATTCTGTTCATTTAGATAATATTAAAAAGTTAGCTGATCTTGGTGTTGAAATTGCTGCATGTGGCATTTGTCTCGACTATTATGGTCTAAAAGATCAAGTGGGGGTAGGCTCTATTACAAACATGTATGCGATTACAGATGCTATCGTTGGGGAAAATCTTGTTAAACTATAATACTCGTATCTATGTTGTAAATGATTAAGTAATATTATTGGGGGTGAGGCGTTGAACAATAAAAAGTTGCTTGTCGTTTTTACATCCTATTATTTTGGGGATAAAGCAGATAAGATATTAACAGAACTTTCGGTGCCTCACCAACTGATGGCTACACCGCCAGAATTGAATGATATGTGTGGTTTGTCCATTCAAATAGACTTGAATACTGTAGAACAAGTTCAGACTATCCTAAAAGAACATAAGATTAGTACGTCAGGCTTATTTTGGTATGAAAAAGGGAAACCAGTTTTAGCTTATAAAGATTAAATCGATTTATTAGTATCGAAATTTATCTATATATGATAACATTAATATATAAAAATCTTATTGTATAGGAGATATACATGGTTGATTTTACCTTGCCTCGCGAATATATAGACGATATGGTCGTCCGTATGGCCCATCATAGTACAGCAATCGAGGGGAATACGTTAACACAAGGGGAAGCAAAGAGTATCCTATTAGATAATATGATACCCCGTAAAATGGATTTGCGTGAGTTCTATGAAGTATCTAATTATCGCGACTATTTAGTATTCTTGATGGAATCATATCAAGAAGTAATTACGATAGATATCATAAAAGAGACACAACGATTGTTACTAGCACATATCCGTGATGATAATGGGCAATTTAAGATTGTTCAAAACATGGTTATTGGTGCTGATTTTGAGCCAACAAAACCATATCAAGTACAAGAAGCTTTAAAAAACTGGTGTGATACCTTGCAATATCGTTTAGAGATATCCCCAAATGATGAAGAGCGGGTGCGTGCCATTATGGAACAACATTTGCAATTTGAACGTATTCATCCTTTTGCTGATGGTAATGGCCGTACAGGAAGAGCTCTTATTGTACACGCTTGCTTACAACAGAAATTAGCGCCTATTATCATTAACAAAGATGATAGAGGTGAATATATGACTCTGTTAAATGATGGTGATTTAAATGGCTTATATAAGTTAGGTCTCGATTTATTTTATAAGGAAAAAGAACGTATGATTCTATTTGGTCAAAATTTTGGCTAATGCGCATCATATGTTATGTATCTAGGTTAAGTTTTTGGAATAATGTAATGAAAGGTTGAATTTCAATGAGCAAATATGAAATAGAAAACGTAAAATTAACAGCCCCTAAATTGGATCGTAACGATTTAGAATATGCTATGACATATCGTTATGCATGTAAAAAATTCGATAGCACTAAAAAGATTTCTGACGATGATTGGAATGCGATTCTGAATGCAGCGCGTTTGTCTCCAACATCTCTTGGCTTCGAGGCGTATCAATTGTTGGTGATTCAAAATCCAGAAATTCGAGAAAAGATGAAAGCTTATGGTTGGGGTATCTTAGCAGGGCTTGAAGCCAGTCATGTAGTGGTTTTCTTAGCTCGTAAAAAGGCAGATCTTGAATTCGATTCATCATATATCCGTCATATTCAAGAAGAGGTGAAACAATTACCAGCTGAAGTTGATGCTGCATATCGTGAAAAATATGCTCAATTTACAAAAGAAGATTACAAAACATTTGAATCTGAACGTGCGGCCTTTGACTGGGCATCTAAACAAACATATATTGTAATGGCGAACATGATGACTATGGCAGCGTATGAAGGTTTAGATTCTTGTGCTTTAGAAGGTTTTAATCAAGATAAGATGACTGCACTCTTAGGTGATGAACTTGGTCTTTTCGATACTAAACATTTTGGTATTTCTGTAATGGCAGCCTTTGGTTACCGTGATGAAGAACCTCACCGTAATAAAACACGTCGTACAATGGATGAAATTGTAAAGGTCGTTGAATAGAATATATCAAAATATTTACAAGAAGAATGTTAGGACCATAGAACACTACTTTTGCTAAAGTATGCCAACTTTATATATCGAACTTCATTTAACCTTTAAAAATGAATGGTACGTTATAAATATACAGAATATTTTGAATGTTTAACATATCTGTATATTTAGATGATTTTTAAGATACATGTATATAAGCGTAAAGGAGTGATTATATGTTATGGTCAATTATTGTTGGTGGTTTTATCGGGTTCCTAGCAGGTGCCATCACTAACAAAGGCGGTGCAATGGGCGTTATCGCTAAAGTTGTTGCTGGTTTAATTGGATCGTCCGTAGGTCAGTCCCTATTTGGTACCTGGGGTCCTAGCTTAGCAGGTATGTCCTTAATTCCATCTGTATTAGGTGCAGTCATTATTGTTGCTGTAGTCTCATTTTTCTTCGGAAAAAGGGGATAGTAATCTACTTATAAAAGTAGGTCTAATATAGCTAAACGTGATTTTACATGAAAGGAGTCACTATTATGGCATTAGAAGAAAAACTCAACCAAGCTAAAGGTGCACTAAAAGAAAATGTTGGCAAATTAACTGGTGACAAAAAATTGGAATCAGAAGGTGCTGTAGAAAAAACAACTGCTAAAGTTAAAGACGTTGTAGAAGATGTTAAAGATGCTGTAGAAGGCGCACTTGACGGCTTGAAAAACTCTGTTGATAACGATAAAGAATAAACTCGTGTTTATTCAACAATCACATAAAGAAAATCTCATTAAGAGACAACAAAAACCAGTAAATCGTTCGATTTACTGGTTTTTTATTGCTATTAATTTGCATTATACGTTGAAGCGGAAGTGTGTTACGTCGCCGTCTTTCATAACATATTCCTTGCCTTCTAGGCGAACAAGGCCTTTTTCTTTAGCAGCATTTTGGCTGCCGCAAGCTTGTAAGTCATCGAAGGATACGATTTCAGCGCGGATAAAGCCTTTTTCAATATCGGAGTGAATTTTTCCAGCTGCTTGAGGTGCTTTTGTGCCGTTTACAATTGTCCATGCACGAGCTTCCATTTCACCAGCTGTAAAGTAGTTGATGAGGCCTAAGAGTGCATAACTTGCCTTGATAAGCTTAGTTAAGCCAGATTCTTCAAGACCGAGATCTTCTAGGAATGCAGCGGATTCTTCATCAGATAACTCAGCAATTTCGGATTCGATACGAGCGGATACAACAACGATGCCAGCACCTTCGTTCTTCGCGTATTCTTCTACGCGTTTTACGTGCTCGTTAGCGGAGTAATCAGATACTTCATCTTCAGAAATGTTAGCAACATAAAGAGATGGTTTTGCTGTAAGTAATGTCAACTCTTTAATCATTTCTAACTCTTCTTCGTTAAGACCTTGGGCACGAACTGGTTTTGCTTCACCGAGACCTTCGATAATGCGTTCTAGCAATGGTAACTCAGCGCGAGCATCTTTATCGCCGGATTTTGCAATTTTTTCAATGCGTTGTTTCCGTTTTTCTACGGATTCAAGGTCTGCAAGGCAGAGCTCTGTATTGATGATTTCGATGTCTCGGATTGGATCGATAGACCCTGCAACGTGAGTGATATTAGGGTCATCGAAACAACGAATAACTTGTGCAATTGCATCTACTTGACGAATATGGCTAAGGAATTTGTTACCTAAACCTTCGCCTTTAGATGCACCTTCAACGAGACCTGCAATATCTACAAATCGCATAGCAGCAGGGAGGATGCGTTTGGAACCGAACATTTCCGCTAATACAGCTAGACGACTGTCTGGAACATCAACAACACCTACGTTTGGCTCAATTGTACAGAATGGATAGTTGGCAGCCTCAGCGCCAGCTTTTGTAATAGCGTTGAATAATGTACTTTTACCAACATTTGGAAGGCCTACGATGCCTACTTCTAAATTTGTGCTCATGGTACCACCTTTATTAAAATTAATTTCGTTCTTTGTGAAAGCTTTCATTAGAAATATTGTTTCTTATAAAAGCCTTGTCAAACACATATTATATCATATTCTAATGGATATATACATTTCTATAGAATTAGTCTAGATTATTTATCAAGAAGTGCTATAATATTAGAGAGAAAGTTGAAGTTTCTTATAAAAAATAATGATAAGTAGATGTATTTATATAATAAAAATATAAGTTCTTCTTATGATTTATTTTATAGAAAATTTTGATGAGCAGATATGACTATGTCAGTGTACAGGCGGACGTGTCATTTTGATTGAACGTAAACGTCATGTAACGCTGCTAGGAAAGGAAGTTAAGTATGTTTTCTAAGTTATTTGATAGTTTTTTAGTTCACTATTTAGAACGTTTTAATGATCACTGCTTTAGTGTAAAAGTGGGTGACAATGAATATACCATTGGCGAAGGTACACCTGAGTTTACCATTCGTGTAAACCGCGATATCCCTAAGAAAGATTTGCTCGTTTCTGCTGAACTTGCACTTGGCGAAGCGTATATGCGTAAGGATATTGAAATAGAAGGCGATTTATTCAAAGCTCTTTGTGTTGTACTAGGTCATGTTAATAAAGATTCTATCAATAAAAAGGTACTTAGTTCTCTCTTTAATGTAGGTCTTAAAAAGAAAGATCAAAAACAACAAGTGTCTTCTCACTACGACCTTGGCAATGATTTTTATAGCTTATGGCTTGATAAGACGATGAGCTATTCTTGTGCGTACTTTAAACATGAAGATGATAGCTTAGAAGATGCACAATACCAAAAGGTTCATCATATTCTCGATAAATTATATTTAAAAGAAGGTATGACATTACTCGATATTGGTTGTGGTTGGGGATTCCTTTTAATTGAAGCAGCCCGTAAATATGGCGTTAAAGGCTATGGTTGTACATTGTCTGAAGAACAATGGAAGAAAGGCCAAGAACGGATTAAAGAATTCGGACTTGAAGGTCAAGTCGAAATCGAACTCATTGATTATCGTGATGTAGCGGCATCTGGTCGTACATTCGATCGTATCGTCAGCGTTGGTATGTTGGAACATGTAGGTCGTCCTAATTTCCCATTGTATATGGAGGATGCATCCACTATGTTAAATGATGGTGGTTTATTCTTGCTCCATTACATCAGTGATCCATCAGAAAAAGAATCTAGTGCATGGATTCGTAAATATATCTTCCCAGGTGGATGCTTACCGTCTCTTCGTGAAATTGTTTCTATTGCTTATGACTATGATTTTAATGTTATCGATGTTGAAAGCTTGCGCTTGCACTACTATAAAACATTGATGCATTGGTACAATAATTTCCAAGGTGTACGTGACCAAGTAGAAAAAGCTCGCGGTACTGAATTCGTTCGTATGTGGGACTTATACCTCTGTGGTTGTGCAGCAGGTTTCTATATTGGCAATATGGATTTGCATCAAATCCTTATGACAAAAGATGTTAACAATGAATTGCCATTAACACGTTGGTATTAATAGATAGATTTTAATACGAAAAAAGGACCGTCTTAAGGCGGTCCTTTTTGTGTGTCGTCATACGCTATTGTTAAATGTAAAAAGAGGATAACCGAAGTTATCCTCTTAAGGTGCGTATAGAATTATAGAGAGTGAGCTCGCAATTCTTCAGCAGAATGTGTGGAAATCCAAGCTGGTGGAATATCGAATACTGTGTAGCAACCAGTACCACCGTGTTTAGCGAGACGGTAGATACCACGAGCGTAAGCAACAAGTGCGGAGCCAGTGAATTCAGGGTTAGAATCAAGTTTTAAAGAGTATTCAACAACATGACGAGTGCCGTCAGTGCTTTCACCAGAACGAAGAACGAAGCCACCATGTGGAATACCCTTGTGGTTGCGATCAAGTTCTTCTTGGGAAATAAAGTTGACTACAGTTTCGTAACCTACGAAGTAGTTTTCCATAGTTTTGATTTCGTTTTCAATTTTTGCTTTGTCTGCATCAGGAGCAGCTACTACATAGCATTCACGAAGGTGGCCTTTGTAGCCATCAACGTCTGGAGTTTCGCCGTTGCGAATTGCTTCAAGGTATTGTTCTTTAGGAACAGTGTATTGACGAGCATCAAGAACACCATCGATACGACGGATAGCATCGGAGTGACCTTGGGACACGCCGCGGCCCCAGAATGTGTAAGATTTGCCATGAGGCAAGATGCTTTCAGCGTAAACACGTTGTAAAGAGAACATGCCTGGGTCCCAACCGCAAGAAATCAATGTAGCAGTCTTAGCTTCTTTAGCTACTTTGTCTACATTAGCAAAATGCTCAGGGATACGTGCATGTGTATCGAAGGAATCGATACAGTTGAAGTATTTAGTTACCATTGGAGTTTGTTCGATAAGGTCTGTTGCAGAACCACCGCAAAGAACCATAACATCGATCTTACCTTTGAAGTTTGGTAGATCTTCCATAGTGTATGTAGGAACACCAGACACTGTTTCTAAGCCTTTACGACGAGAAAATACGCCTACGAGTTCCATATCTGGTTGCAATTTAACAGATGCTTCTACGCCACGGCCTAAGTTGCCATAGCCTACGATACCAATACGAATTTTGCTCATATTAGCCTCCTATATAATTATAAAATGTAGTGTAATAACTAATATACTTATTATAACATAGAAATTTCTCTTTTTATAATATTCTATAGAGTTATACAGCATATATTATGTGGAGAGAATAATTCGTTTGTTATTATTCATCATTATATCGATACATTGCGTATGGGAATATACATAAAAGAAAACATCATATGTGCAAAAATTGACACATATACCCCTACTATATATACAATGAATATATGCATATTATTGTGTATAGTTTGAGGAGGTTATGAGATGAGAAGAACGATAAACCTTGCTGTTATTGCTGCTTTAATTATTACCGGTGCTAGTGCAGAGGCCATGGTGTCAGCCACTACAGTTGAAAGCCATACGGATGGAAAATCCATTGGGTTGAATTTGTGGGGTGAAAATAAACACTATACCGATGATTTGATCGTCAATGTATCTGGCCTTGGTGTAAATGGAAATAAATACCATAATAACGTTACCGGTATTTATGCTCTTGATGGATCTCAGGTTGCCATAGATAAAAATGTAAATGTAACGGTTGTAAATCCAGCACCTGCGGAAAGTGGAGAGAAGCGCAGACCAGACTTAGCACACTATTATATGAGTGGTATATATGCTGGTTATGGTGGGGTTACAAATGATGGTAATAATGATGATACTCGTATTACCGTACAAGGTAATGCCAAAGTAGATGCCATTGGCGTAGGTTTGCAAGCTAATAAGGATGGATACATTCGGATTCTAGGTGGGGCAGATGTAAAGACACATCCTTTAACGACATCTGATACATATTCTGCACTTTCAGAAGAAGGATTTGTCTATGTGAATACTGGCATGGATGGATTGAAACCAGGTGCTAAGGACGTCAATATGTATGGCAATATTGGTTTTATCAATAAAAACTATGGTATTGATAAAAATCCACACAATCATGGATCAGAAATTTCATTAGGATTAACGACACCAAATTCTAAATTAGTGGGTGGTGTACTCAATGAATTTGATGAAAGTAACAATAATCCTCATCATAGCGGTTTGAGATTGTATTTACAAAATGGTGCTACATGGCGTAATGAATGGTTAGGAGCTGAACGTGAATACCCTACACAAGGCCGACCAGATACTGCAAATTATCTCTATACAGGTAGTAAGGTAGAGCATCTTATAGGTGGTGCCACAGAAGGTAGCCGCGGCATTATCCAAGCCGTAGATGCACGGCCTATTACGATTAATAATTATGCTGGTCATACAGCTATTGATTATGAAAAAGGTGCACCTGCTGCAGAAAACGGTAAAGGTGAAATTGTAATTAATCATGCTGACCCTGGCTCTTCTGTTACATTGCGTAGTTCCGTAGAGGCTTTGAAAGAACATGCTAATGCCGAGATTCCAGGATTAGCAGAAAATCAATTTGTGAAGAAAATAGTCTACAATGGATATACGAAGGGTGAGCGAAACCTTGGTGTTAATGTGCATTTAGAAACAGGTGTGATTAGTCCTACATTAAATGCTAAACTTAGCCCGGATGATTTTGATACAGATGGACGTGCTATGGTGTCTAATAAAACCGTATTATCCACTAGTGAAAGTGAAATTGTATCCGGTGCTAAGAGTGCATTAGCATCTTCTGTTATGCAAATGCGAGCTGATACCAATGATTTACAACGCCGCTTAGGTGATGTGCGTCTTAACTCCGATAGTCAAGGCGTATGGGGCAAATATATTGGTGGTAAATCTAAAATTACAGACTCTGCCTATGTAAATCAAAATTATAATATGGCGCAATTTGGCTATGATACGAAACGAGGAAACTGGATTATAGGCGGTGCCTTCTTGTATGGTACAAACAACAGTGATTATACACTAGGTTCAGGTTCTGGTAAAACTGCTGGATTAGCAATCTATGGGGCTAAACAATTTAATGATGGCCGTTACTTAGATATTATTGCTAAAGGCAATCGTTTGAAAAATGATTTTACCGTACATAACAGTTTAGGAACGTCGTTGAGTGGTGACTACCGTAATACGGGTGCATCTTTGAGCCTTGAATATGGTAAACGTATCAAGAGAAATAATGGTTTCTATATTGACCCTAGTGCGGAATTGATTCTTAGCCGCTTATCTGGTGAAAGCTTCGATGCTCGTACGAATACAGGTAGCACGGTTCATATTAATTCTGATGCGGTTAATTCCGCTATAGGGCGCTTAGGAATTGGCATTGGTAAGGAAGCTAAGAATAGTAATGTTTTCCTTAAAGCTGCATTGGCGCATGAATTCTCTGGCAAGATGAAAGCAACCTATAGCATGGCCGGTGAACCAACGACTAATAGCGTAGTAGATTTGAAGGATACTTGGCTTGATCTTGAACTCGGTGGTTCATGGAGTTTCCGTCCAAATACATATGTATATGGAACATTTACTAAAAACTTTGGTAGTACTGTTGATACATCCTATCGTGTAGATGCGGGTATTCGTCATAACTTTTAATTAGTATCTAGATTTAAAATAAAAACGGTTGTGAAACATTCGGAGAGAAGGTTTCACAACCGTTTTGTATTACATATTTTTAGATATAAATGTATTAGAATTGTAAAGTTTTGATGCGTTCTACGGCACGGATTGTATTTTCACGGCTGCCGAATGCAGTTAAACGAAGGTAACCTTCGCCATGTGGACCGAAACCAGAGCCTGGTGTAGACACGATTTGTACCTTTTCAAGAAGACGATCGAATAATTCCCAGCTTGTCATGTTGCCAGGTGTTTTTAACCAAATATAAGGTGCATCAGTACCACCATATACAGTAAGGCCAATGGATTCGAGGCCTTCTTTGATGATGCGTGCATTTTCTTTGTAGTAAGCGATGTTTGCGCGAGTTTGTTCGCGGCCTTCTTTGGAATATACTGCTTCAGCACCACGTTGAACGATATAAGGTACGCCGTTAAATTTAGTGCATTGACGACGGTTCCACATAGGATTCAAAGGTTGACGTTCACCAGATTTAGTTTTGCCTGTTACTTCTTTTGGAACGACTGCGTAGGCACAACGTGTACCTGTAAAGCCAGCAGTTTTAGAGAAGGAACGGAATTCAATAGCTACTTCGCGGGCACCTTCGATTTCATAGATAGATTTAACAGTGTCTTCTGTGCTGATGAAAGCTTCATAAGCGGAGTCGAACATCAAGATCGCGTCGTTTTCTTTACACCATTTAATCCATTCGGCTAAGCGTGCACGGCTGAGTACTGTGCCTGTAGGATTGTTTGGAGAGCAAAGATATACGATATCTACACGTTCAGCAGGAAATTCTGGAGAGAAATTATTTTCTGCAAATGTAGGAAGATATACAACCTTTTCGAACATACCATCAACGGCTTGGCCTGTACGACCGCCCATAACGTTGGAATCAAGGTATACAGGGTATACAGGGTCGGTGATAGCGATGATATTATCTTCGCTGAATAATTCTTGGATATTACCAACGTCGGATTTTGCGCCGTCAGAAACGAATACTTCGTCCATACTAATTTCGATGCCATATGGTTTGTAATCGCCTTCGATGATTGCTTTACGAAGGAAATCATAACCTTGTTCAGGACCATAACCGCGGAATGTTTCAGCTTTGCCCATTTCTTGAACAGCCTTAGTCATAGCATCTACGATAGCAGGTACTAAAGGCAATGTTACATCGCCGATACCAAGACGAATAATGTCAGCATCTGGATGAGCTGCTTGGTAATCCGCTACTTTTTTAGCAATGTTAGCAAATAAATAAGAACCTTGTAGGTTTAAATAGTTTTCATTAATATTAGCCATGATGACTCCTTTTATAATTAGAATTCTCTATATATAGTAAAATATATAAGGGATTGGCGCAAGAGGTTTCTATAGAATTTTAAATCTATTATATCATTAATGATAATGAGCCGTTTATTATATAGGACCTACTTGCTTTCATTATTAATTTAGGTTATAATAGTAGAGCTTATTAATGGTAAGCACTTCCTACCCCTATGTGTCGATAGGGGCATTAGTCCGAAAGAGGAGGTGATTTTGTATGAACAAATACGAAGTCATGGTTATTGTGAAACCAGCTGAAGAAGAAGCAACTAACGCTGTCATTGAAAAAGTGGAAGCTTTAATTGCTCGTGTAGGCGGCACAGTAGAAAAGGTAGATCGTTGGGGCAAGCGTCGTCTTGCTTACGCAGTGAAAAAATTCACTGACGGTTTCTACGTATTGGTTAATTTCGAAGCTGATCCAGCTGAAATTAAAGAAATTGACCGTGTGTTGAAAATCAACGATGATGTCTTAAGACACCTGATTGTTAAACACGATGCATAATTAAAGCCTGGAGGAGAAAAGATGAACTCTGTACAAATTCTAGGTAATTTAGCTCGTGATCCTGAAGTACGTTTTACTAAAACTGGTAGAGCAGTGGCAACTTTCACAGTAGCTGCTACTAATACTTATGTTGACTCTACGACCAATGAAACGAAAGAACAAACTGCTTTCATTAATTGCGTTGCATGGGGCAAACTTGGTGAAGCGGCAGGTAATCTTCGTAAGGGCAGTCGCTGCTTTGTAGAAGGTCGCTTGCAAACTCGTTCCTACGAGACTCAGGATGGTCAAAAACGTTACGTTACTGAAGTGGTAGCGAACTTTGTGGGCCAATCCCTTGATATGAATACTAATTCTTTCGATGGTGGGTCCAATTTTGATAGTTTCAGTACAGGCGGCGATGACGAACACATCCCGTTCTAGTGTCCGAGACTCCTACTAATTCGAAAAGGAGGATTCGCAATGAGAAGAGATAGAGGCAGAAAGCCAAGAAGAAAAGTATGCGTTTTCTGTGCAGACCATATCGATCAAATCGACTATAAAGATGTTGCAAAACTTCGTCGTTTCACGACTGAACGCGGCAAAATCTTACCTCGTCGTATTTCCGGTACTTGCGCAAAACATCAACGCAAATTGACTACATCTATCAAACGTGCACGTGCAATCGCTTTATTGCCATTCACTGCAGAATAATTGATGAATCAAGGCGGTATAACCATTTGGTTGTACCGCCTTTTTGCTACATAAAGAGCTGGTTCTGTATGGACTGGCTCTTTTTCTTAGATTGTGGTATATTTTGCAGGAAAACGGTGTTTCTGTAGAACAAATTGTAGCTGATGTAAAAGCATTGCTAAGTTAAAATCGCTACAGAATATAACTTATATAAATATTGTTTATAAATGAATTGAAAAGTAGTAGTACTTTCTAATTAGCATAGAAACTACTACTTTTTGAATATATGAATATGAGTTATAAATAGTATTTATAAATAAAATATTTTATAGTTTTTTATCAATATGACTATAAATAATAGATGAAGTAGTATATAATAAAAATAGACTGACCCATTTGGATGTATGATACAGTTTTACTAATTTATAAATCTGTATTGGTTAGTATATGAACGTAAACGTGCTTTTGTTGGTGTGTAAAGGGAGATTTGGAAACATTGAAAAAGGTTTTAACTTTGGCCGTGGCTTTGGCTGTAGTCAGCAGTGGTTATCTGTGTGAGGTAAATGGTGCCGCAGAACCGATAACCAAAAAAGCGCCTTCCATCTCAGAATTTAATATATATGTGCCAAAAGAGCTCAATGAACGTCAAAAAGATCTTGTTGAAATCGGACGTTATACAGCTAGCGGAGATCTTGGCTCCTTGAGAGAAACGATTATTTCTGCTATTGAACGCGGTACTTTGACACCTCAAGAGGTAAGTATTGCCATTCGTCAGTTGTACTCTGCAGCGGGTTTAAAGCAAATGAATGCGGCTCTTGCTACATTTGAGCAACTTCGCGAAGAACGCCCTGAGTTTGGTGTAGATTATGATAAACTTGTGCCAAAGCGAGTGGGCTTAAGTGCTCTACTAGGTAATGGCTCAAATAGTACAAATATGGCTGCCAAAATTAAAGCTGATGAAGCATCAACAGCTGTAAAATATAATACATTCCGTATTAAAAAGCCAAAACCACAAAATAGAAACAGATCACGTCTAGGCAAACTTGATCGTGAACTCGTAGCAGCAGCGGCATTAGGTACTCGTGTTGGTAAATCAAATGCGGTGTTTGCTACATCTAAGAAAAGTTTAACAGAGCTTGGCTTGAGCCCACAACAAATTGAATACTTAGAAAATATGCTATCTAATTAATGATGAGCCCTTGTCTTTTCATAATGACAGGGGCTTTTTTATATTACTAATTGACGTAAAGTAAAGCATTTTTCTATAATAATAAGGATAGGTAACAATTAGTTATGTAATATAGTACTTTCAGAATAGACATATAAGGAGTAACGATGCGTCTTCGTAGAAAACCGTGGATTGATGAGGCTATCCGCGAGTATGATTCACACATTATTTTATCAGGACAAGAGGCTTATAAAGGCAGATGGAGAGAGGCTTTTTCGCATCCAGAAAGACCATTATACATGGAACTAGGCACAGGTAAAGGACGATTCATTGCGGGCATGTCTGAAGCATATCCAGATGCAAATTTTGTTGGTTTTGAGGTTCAAATCGGTGTAATTTACTATGCAGCACAAAAGATTTTCGAAGCTCAACGGGATAATGCAAAAGTATCTTTGTTTGATATTGCAGGCATTGAAGAAATTGTAGCCCCTGAAGAAGTAGATCGATTCTATATCAATTTCTGTGATCCATGGCCTAAGGCTAAGCATGCTAAGCGTCGCTTAACATATCATACATTCCTTGACCGCTATGCACGTTTGTTAAAAGATAATGGCGAAGTGCACTTTAAAACCGATAATGAAGACTTGTTTATGTTCTCTCTAGAGGAGTTCAAAAATTGTGGGTGGGAACTCAAGAATGTCACCTATGATTTACATAGTACAGATTTACCGAATGTAAAAACGGAATATGAAGAGAAGTTTAGCGCAAAGGGACAACCTATTTTCCGATTAGAAGCAGTGAAACCGACTGTTACTAAGGAGGCATAATATGGTGCAAAAAGGGGAAAAGAAGGGACACTTTTGGGAGAAAGTGTTTAAGAACGACCTACAAGGCATGTTATTGCCTATAGCGCTTATGGCCTTGATTGGTAGCATTAATATCTTTAGTGCCACCTATGTTGGGTCGATTACAACAGATACTGGATTGTTGGGCTATGCACCGAGACATTTAGGTTATTTATTGGCTTCTGCTATTTTGGGTGTCCTTTTGTATCGATTTGATTATCGTCGATTACAAAATGCTAAATTACTGACCTGGATAATGGGATTGACCGCAGTATCCTTAGTGGCTATATATTTGGTCGGTGTAGAGGTCAATGGTGCGCGCCGGTGGATTTCTCTTGGCCTATTCTCGTTCCAGCCATCAGAGTTTGCTAAATTGGCTGCACTCATGTGGACAGCAGCTAAATTGGCGGATAAACCGTGGGTAAAACCTAGATTTACATCTATGATTAAACCTAAGAAGGGTTTGTCTCAAAAAGAGGTAGCATTAGGTTATATTTTTGAACGCGTAAGATATATGTGCTATATGTTGCTTTGGCCAATCATATTTGCTTTGCTCACCATTAAACAGCCGGATATGGGGACTGCCGTATTGATTATAGGTTTCTCATACCTGTTAATATTCTTATCTGGCTTTGAGAAAAGTATATTTGGCTTATCCTTGATGGGTGCTATTGTCGTAGGTATTTATGCTGCTCGTAGTAGTTCATATCGGTGGGAACGCGTTGTATCTTGGTTTGATCCCTGGTCCTATGCACAGGATAAAGGCTATCAAACTGTACAAGGTTTGTTAGCCGTAGGCTCAGGTGGGTTCTTTGGACAAGGCCTTCTGAATGGTACGTCAAAGTATTTCTATCTGCCTGAAGCACATACGGACTTTGCCTTCGCTGTTTGGGCACAGGAAATGGGATTTTTAGGCGGTATTCTGGTCGTATTCTTAATGGCCATGTTTACGTATTTTGGATTCCGTATTGCTAATAGAGCACGCGATGCTTTTGGTAGATGGTTAGCCATTGGGATTACGATTCTCATCAGTGGTCAAGCATTCTTCAATATCGCCATGGTTTGTGGTATGTTGCCTGTAACAGGTGTGCCATTGCCATTCGTTAGCTATGGTGGTTCTTCTCTAATGATGAATTGTTTAGCTATCGGTATTTTAGCAAGTATTGCGAGACGTGGCGTAGAAGGTGTTAAAGCAGTAGGTAATAAGGAAACGTTGCCGTCGTTGCGCGAGGAAACGCAGAGTCGGTTTAGACCGAATAGAACGGTTGAATCTAAATTACCGGGACGTTTTGTACCACCAAATAAACGATAATATATGTGTTGTGTATGAGGGAAAATTATGAACGATTTTATTGATATTCAAGAACGCCCATCATTGGGTAAATTATTACCACTTAGCTTTCAACATTTATTTGCTATGTTTGGCTCTACCGTACTTGTACCGTATTTGTTGAAAGTCGATCCAGCAACGGCATTATTTATGAATGGTATTGGTACATTGCTATACTTATTTGTATGTAAAGGCAAGATTCCAGCCTATTTAGGCTCTAGTTTTGCTTTTATTGCTCCTGTCAGTGCGGTATTGGCTGCAGGCTTGGGTTATGAGGCCGCTAAAGGTGCCTTTGTTGTATTTGGCTTATCCTTTGTTATTTTATCGTTCTTAGTTCGCTATATTGGTATCGGTTGGATTGATAAATTATTCCCACCAGCTGCGATGGGGGCTATCGTTGCTATCATCGGTCTTGAACTAGCTCCAGTCGCTATGGGTATGGCTGGACTTATCGGTGATCAAAATCTTGGCATGTCTCATGAGCAGGCTATCATAGTATCTATGTTCTCCTTGATTGTGACCTTGTTAGGAACCGTCGTATTCCGAGGATTCCTTGCTGTAATTCCTGTGCTTATCGGCGTAGTGGCAGGTTATATCTTATCTGCTATCATGGGCGTTGTCGATTTCTCCGCTGTTGAAGCGGCACCATGGTTCTCGCTACCACAGTTTTATGGTATGCCTGAATTTGATATCAATGCCATCGTCATGATTATGCCAGCATTATTTGTAGTATTTGCGGAACACGTGGGTCACCTTGTTGTTACAAGTAACATCGTATCAAAAGATCTTATGAAAGAACCTGGCTTAGAACGTTCTTTATTAGGTGATGGCCTTGCCAATATTCTTTCTGGTTTCTTTGGGGCTACACCAAATACAACGTATGGTGAAAATATTGGAGTACTAGCAATTACACGGTGCTTTAGCGTTTGGGTTATCGGCGGTGCAGCTATATTGGCTATGATTATTTCCTTCGTGGGCAAGGTAGCCGCTCTTATTCATGCCATTCCAATCCCTGTTATGGGTGGTGTATCGATTCTATTGTTCGGTATCATCGCGGCTTCTGGCTTGCGTATGCTCGTAGAACGCAAGGTAGACTATACAAATCCTGTTAACATGATTCTTACATCTGTTATTCTTGTTGTAGGCCTTAGTGGTGCACAGCTCGTAATTGGTCCTGTTGTTTTAAAAGGAATGGGCTTGGCCACTGTTGTAGGTATGGGGATGAGCATTGTACTTCTTATCCTACAAAAAACAGGTATTGGTAATGATCAATTAAAGAAAACGGATGTATAATTGATTATACATTTAACTATATAGCAAGACTTATAATTAACGCGTAGCTTTTCGGCTACGCGTTTTTGTATAGTGGGCCTTTATATATATCATAGAAGCGTGTCTATTGGAAAAATATAAATGGCTATTGTATAATATATTGTATGAAATGTTTTGTGAAAGGAGGTTTATATGGATTATATTTTTTGGCTTATTATAGGTCTCGTATTGATGGCTATTGAACTAGTTATACCTGGTGGTATTGCGGGTCTTATCGGGTACTGTTTGTTTATGTGGGGCGTATTTATCGGCCTTGGTGGTACAGATATAGCCTTATATGCGGTGCTTGGTATCACGATTGTATTAGTCGTGGTATTATTAACCTTCTTTAATCACTTTTCAAAAACTTGGATTGGCAAGCTCTTTACCTTAGGGCAACGATCTACCACAAAAGCTGGATATGTGTCTAATGATGTATTAAAGGATCTAGCTGGCAAGGAGGGCATAGCGCATACAACATTACGCCCTGCAGGTATTGCTAAAATTGATGGTAATTTAGTGGATGTTGTAACCGAAGGGGACTTCATCGATGCCGGTTCACCCATTGTGGTGCTTCGTGTTGTAGGTGGCCGCAATATTGTTAGAAAGCGCGATTAAGCTTTCACCACATCGTCGTAAATAATGGAGGTTATTATGGATGTAGGTATTTTAATTTTGATTCCCATTCTACTGATTGGGATTATGGTATTCTTGTATGTTGTGCCATTAGGCCTTTGGGTATCCGCGTTGGCAGCCGGTGTTAACGTAGGCATTTTTACATTAGTTGGTATGCGTTTACGTCGTGTAAATCCATCTCAAATTGTAATGCCTTTAATTAAGGCGAATAAAGCGGGTCTTGAGGTTAATGTAAATCAATTGGAAGCACATTACCTTGCTGGCGGTGACGTTGACCGCGTTGTAGATGCATTAATCGCTGCTGAACGCGCATCTATTCCGTTGACATTTGAACGTTCTGCTGCTATAGACCTCGCTGGTCGTGATGTATTGGAAGCGGTTCAAATGTCCGTTAATCCTAAGGTGATTGAAACACCAATCATTTCTGCAGTGGCAAAAAATGGTATTGAACTTAAGGTTCGTGCTCGCGTAACGGTACGTGCTAATATTGATCGCCTCGTTGGTGGTGCTGGTGAAGCTACAATTATCGCCCGTGTTGGTGAAGGTATCGTAACAACGGTAGGTTCTTCTGAAGAGCATACAGATGTATTGGAAAATCCAGATCACATTTCTCGTACTGTATTGGGTAAAGGCCTTGATGCGGGTACTGCATTCGAAATCTTATCCATTGATATCGCTGACGTAGACGTAGGACGTAACATTGGTGCTCAATTGCAAACAGACCAAGCGGAAGCAGATAAAAAAATCGCACAAGCTCGTGCCGAAGAACGCCGTGCTATGGCAGTTGCTACAGAACAAGAAATGCGTGCTAAAACACAAGATATGCAAGCTAAGGTAGTGGAAGCACAAGCTGAAGTTCCTAAAGCATTGGCAGAAGCTTTCAGAAACGGTAATCTCGGCGTTATGGATTACTACAATATGAATAATATTATTGCAGACACTAAGATGCGTGAGAATTTAGCAGATGGTGAATAGGAGTAGCTATGGACTCTATTTTGTCTACAGTACTATCGGCCTTTACGCATAATCCTATATTTGTTCTAGCTATAATTGCTTATATCGTGTTCTCCTTTTTGAAAAGCTCAAAGACTGAAGATGCTGATGAGTATGAAACCTCAGGTGCTGAAAAGACTTGGGAGGATATGGAGCGTGAATACGGTATTTCTATTGAACGTAAAATAGAAGAACCTCCGGTTAATGCTACATCTAATGATGCTGTCTATCAGTCGTCTAATACTCAAATTTCTTATAATCAATCTGCAGAACAACCTAAAAAAGAGCAATATAAACAACGAGAAGAACATAAAGTATCTACTAGTAAAACGGTTGCAGTTTCTACATTGACTGAGCGCCTAGCAGAATTTAAGCGCCAAAAAGCAATGGAAGAAGTAAAGATTCCTCTTGTTGATGTAGAGACTCATACGAAGCCTGTAACGAAGAAGGCTCGCAAGTCGCGTCATGATATTAAAGAAGGTATGAAATGGGCTTTTATATTAGAAAAGCCGAAGGCATTGCGTCATAGGGTTCGATAATGTATATCTGTTCCTGATAAAGGCAGGGTTCCCAATGGTCACCGGGGTGACTATTGGGAACCCTTTTTCTATTGCTAAGACTAAAACTAGCCTTTCATAATAAGTGTAATAGGTGTGTGGATATAGTTCGCCTAAATTATGTGAAAGGAGCGATTATATGTATCGCAGCGTACGAAATATTCCAAAACAATTATTAGAGAATCTATATGTTAAAGAGAAATGGACCTTACGAGACATTGCCGATTATATTGGGTGTAGTGTAGATACAATTGTAAGGCGTATGCAGATGTATAAGATTGCGCGACGTGAAACGCGTAAAGATATCAATCGCGCAACCTTGGTAAATTTATATGAAGTGAGTCATACGAGTATTGAAGCCTTGGCCCGTCGTTTTAATGTATCCACTGCGACCATATCTAATCGATTACATGAGTATGGACTGTTGTGTACTCATGACCATTCTATACATAGTGTAGAACCAGATCGTATTAAAAAGGCTTATGAAAGTGGTAATAGTACAACTCGTATTGCCCATATGATGGGGCTTTCACGATGGAAGGTATTACATATCTTACATCACATGGGTGTCAATATACGCGGTGGGCGGCGTAAGGTGATGCCTATCGATGAAATGAGCTATTTATATAGCTATCATGGGTTGAGTACAAAGGATATAGGTATTGCCTATCAACTGCAAGCTAATACGGTTGCCTTATATTTACGAGAATCTGGTGTTGCTTTGCGTGGTAAACGGTTAGAGGTAGATACGAATGAGATTAGTAGATTACGGATGGAAGGATTATCCATTGCAGCTATCGCACGACAACTCGAATGTTCCCCGTCTGTTATAAGAAACCGATTAAAGCAGCAACAATCTTAGTAAAGACGTAGTATAGTATGGTGTCGTATGGTAAATCTGTATAAACCTCAACTCATTCGGTATAGAAATTTGTAGTTAATTACTATATACTTAGATTTATATGATGATGGGAGGTTTATTATGTTCGAATATTTAACATTATTATTACCATTTTTACTGCTAGGGTTCATCGCCGCCGGCCTATCTAGAATATCTGGTGTGGCGTTATCCATGATTATTGTACCAACCTTGTTGATTTGGGGCGCTACACCACTAGATGTGGTTGCGTTTATGCTCCTCTTTGTAGTGTATAATAATTTCACATCTGAAACACAAGATGTACGCCTTGATTACAAGGATCTCGTATTATTTCCTAAATGGCGCTTGTTAATTCCTTTAGTTTTGACGGTAGTTGGTACCTTCATTAATCCAGCTATTGGTATTGCTGTCTTTATGGCTTGCTTTGTATTGGAATTGCTAGCAACCGTGTTCAAACGCATTCCTGAACAGGAACGTCCTGCTGTTCATCGCGTTATTGTACTTTCCGTTCTCAGTGCTATTGTAACAGCTATTGGCGCCTATGTAGGTCCTACTATTAGTGGGGATTACTATTTTGGCTTAGTTGGTTTAGCCATCTTGGCCATTACTGCCTTTGCTTGGTATGCAGGCCGTAATCGAAATGCATTTAAAGGCATTTGGGAATTTATCTGGGTTGATTTCGGCATTTTGCTTGGTTTATTCGGTATTGAAAGCTCCAACTATCCATCTGGGTTGACTCGAGACTATAAGTGTTCTATGGATCGTATGCTACCAATGATTACTGTAGTAGGCGGTTATGCGGGATTGATGGTTATCTTTGGCGTATATGGCATGTTCTCATTGCCATCCTTTATTACAGCCATTGGTGCGGCTATTGGGATACGCATGCTTGGTTTGTATGAATTCCCTAAACGGGGCACCTTCTCTTACCTAGCAATTGGATTTGCTATAGCTGCCGTTGTATGTTTATATCTCGTATCTCCTGTACCAACAGGATTTGATGCGGTCAATACGATTATGACCCAACCTATGGTTCAATAAAAGGTGAGTTTTATCATAGTATCAATCATCTAAACTTGTTAATGTGAGAGTAGATAGTTAACATAAACAATAAGGAGATGTGTATCGTGAAAGATAATACTACTGTTGAAGTACATTCTAATGAAGTTGTAGAGACGAGACCATTTCCGCCATTCTTGCCGAAGAATGCAACGGTTATGATGATGGGAACATTTCCACCAACATCTGAAAAGCGAGCCATGGAATTTCATTATCCGAATTTTCAAAATGATATGTGGCGTGTTTTCGGTTTGGTGTTCTTTGATGATAAAGAACATTTTAGAAAAGGGGAAGAAAAAGCATTTGATGCGGAAAAGCTTAAAGCTTTTTTATCTCAAATTGGTATAGCTTCTTGTCCAACGGTATTGAAAGCTATTCGTGAGCATGGTAATGCATCTGATGCGTTTTTAAAGGTAGTTGAGCCCGTTCCTCTCGCTGACGTATTAGCACAAATACCAGATTGTACTCATATTGGTACAACAGGTGGCAAGGCTACAGAAATCTTACTTAGTTTATTACCTGAAAAGGTAAAACTACCTAAAACAGGAGAAACGATTCCTTTTGTTTATGAAGGTCGAGAACTTTCTTTGACGCGTTTGCCATCTACCTCTAGAGCCTATCCGTTGAGTCTTGTGAAGAAGGCGGAGGCTTATAAAGCATTTTTTAAAGCTTGTGGATTAGAAACAAAATAATTGAATAATAGTAGGATACCTTTGATGGTCTATTCTAACTGGTAAATTAGAGTAGAACCTATCAAAGGTATTTTTATTATTAAAAATTTACGTAAATAGGTGATATGGTAATTCGCTTATTGTATATAAATCTATGAGATTAGTCATAATTAAAAGTGATAACAAAAACAACTTTTTAATTCTTGTTTTTTATGATGAGAGGTCTATAATTAACCAATGTCATTATATGGTTGACAAATATTTTAGATATAGGAGTTGATACTATGGATAAGGCTAAGGAGGCCTTATGGACAAGATCATTTGTCCTCGATACTTTGATTAATTTCTTAGTATTTTTGATTTATTATTTATTAATTGTTATTATTGCCGTAGTGGCAAAAGATAACCTTCACGCCACAGCCAGTCAAGCAGGCTTAGCTGTTGGTATATATATTATCGGTACCGTCGTGGCACGATTGTTAGCGGGACGCTTTATTAGTGTCTTAAGTTGCCGAAAGATGCTGTACTTAGGTTTGTTTATTTATTTGGCTTCAACAGCCATGTACTTCTACACACCTAACTTGTTAATGCTCGATAGCGTTCGATTCATAAATGGTTTTGCTTACGGTATTACATCAACTGCAACAAGTACGATTATTGCTGCTATTATACCTCAATCTCGTCGTGGCGAAGGGATTAACTACTACGGTTTATCTACTTCTCTTGCTGCTGCAGTAGGTCCATTCTTAGGTATTTTAATGCTTCACAGTCTTGGCTATGATTTTATCATCGCATTCTGTGTTGCTCTTATCGTTATTTGTGGCATTGGCGCCGTAATTATGAAGTTTAAGGAGCCTAAGCTTGATATCGATTCTGAAGCTCATAAGGGCATTAAGATTTCCGATTATATTGAACCTCGTATGAATTCTATTAGCCTTGTCTCTGTGCTTGTAGGCTTTGCATACTCTGGTGTTATCGGCTTTATGGCGGCCTATACAAAAGACTTAGATCTTATTATGGCAGGTACATTCTTCTTCGTTGTCTATGCCGTAGTGATCACTATTACAAGACCTTTACTTGGTATTCTATTTGATATGAAAGGGGAAAACTTCGTTTTATATCCTTGTTTCGTATCTTTAGCGCTTGGTATTTTCTTACTATCCATTGCTCACTCTACATGGCTTGTACTTTTATCCGCCGTATTCGTCGGACTTGGATATGGTACATTCATGTCAAATGGACAAGCGGTAACAGTTAAAATTGTACCGATTCACCGCATTGGTGTTGCTACATCAACATACTTTATCGCCTTGGATGTGGGCCTTGGCTTTGGTCCATATATCTTAGGTGCCATTAAAGAAGTTGTAGGTTATACAAGCATGTTCCATGTAACTGTTGTAGTAGCCCTTGTTGCCTTAGTTGCTTATTATTTATTCTATGGCCGTTATGTAGGCACAGATAAAGATCTTTCCATGAAAGCACGTGCTGAAGAAGAACAAATTAGAAATCGTAAACGTAATGGTAAACTTGCATAAAATGATGTTTGACATTGGGTATACAATTTTATAGAGTAATAAAAAATGACTATTCGAGCAGTTGCTCGGATAGTCATTTTGCTATCTTATAGTATTATTTTTCGATATTTACAATGTTGACGATAACTTCAACAGCTTTTTTCATATCGTCGATACATGCAAATTCATGACGACCATGGAGATTTTCTACACCAGTAAAAATATTAGGTGTTGGAATGCCCATAAAAGAAATTTTAGAGCCATCGGTACCGCCACGAATAGGATCGCAGATAGGTGTGATACCTGCTTTTTCCATGGCTGCTTTGGCTACGTTTACACATTCCATGTTGTCTTTGATGATATCGTACATATTGTAATATTGATCTTTTACGGAGACTTCGCAAACTTCACGGCCATAGATTTCATTTAATGTTTGACCTGCTTGTAGGAAAAATGCTTTTTTCGCTTCGAACAATTCTTTGTCATGGTCGCGGATGATGTAGTTCATCTTACCAGTATCTACTTGTGTTTCCATGCTCATGAGCATAAAGAAACCTTGACGACCACAAGTGTGTTCAGGAACGGCCGCCCCAGGTAATAACGCGTCAAATTGCATAGCCAGTTTAGCACAGTTAATCATGATACCCTTTGCTGTACCCGTGTGAACCGATACGCCTTTGAGCGTTACAGTACCGCCAGCCGCATTGAATGTTTCATACTCGAGTTGACCTAGGCTTTCACCATCAATCGTATAGGCAAAGTCCACAGGGAATTGTTTCACATCAAAGTGATCTGCGCCAGTACCAATTTCTTCATCAGGGCCAAAGGCACACATGATTTTACCGTGTTTGATTTCTGGGTGAGCCACGAGATAGGAGAGGGCTTCCATAATTTCGCAGATGCCAGCCTTGTCGTCACCGCCGAGTAGTGTGAGACCATCTGTTACGACCAAGGACTTACCAATATAGTTCTTTAAATTAGGAAAATCTGTACGACGTGTGAAAATTTGATGTTCTTCGTTGAGGCAAATATCGTTGCCATCATAGTTTTCAATGATGCGTGGCTTAATATTTTCTGCGTTATAGTCGGCCGTATCCATATGGGCGATAAAACCAATGGAAGGGGCCTTTGCATCTGTGTTAGCATTTAATGTACCGATGACAAATCCGTTTTCTCGATTGTAGATGACCTCATCAAGACCAATTGCTTTCAAATCAGGAACAAGCACATTGGTAGCAAAATCAACTTGCGTTTGCGTACTGGGAATCGTTGTACTTTCCTCGTTAGACCGTGTATTTATGCTTGTGTAGCGTACAAAACGTTCAACCATTGGTTCCATAATAAGCCTCCTTGAGAGAATGTATTGAATATATAATTGGTTGATACCATAGTTAGACCTATTTAGCCTATATATCTTAATTGTAGACTAGTAGTACATAAAATGCAAAGTCTATCGGTGCATAATGTGTAAAAATATTCGTATTATGCATATAAAGCAATTGAATCGTATATAATGCCGTGATAGTATAAAGGTGGATAGATATACGTTTGTGTTTTTTATGAGGAGGTTTTACTATGTCGGACGAAACTCGTTCTATTCCGCCCGTAGAACCGGTACTTGATCCTAAAAAGGACTACGAAGAAATTAATTCATACGTAGTATTTTGGGGCCTGTTCTATGCAGCAATCTTTACACTGGCTGTTGGCTATCTATGTTTGAAAATTGGTCAAACAGTAGATGCCTTTGCTCCAGTATCTGTACTTGCCATGGGTACAGCAGTTATTTTGAAACGGAAAAATGCGTTTGCTGAAACCGTACACATTCAAGCAATCGCCAGCTCTAGTACAAACACATTAGCTGGGGCTATGTTCTTCTTGCCAGCCCTTTACATTTGGGGTGTAACAGATGTAACCTTTACACAAATGGCAATTCCAATTATTCTCGGTGGCGTACTTGGTGTTCTATTATGCGTTATGTTCCGTCGCTATTTTGTAGAAGAAATGCACTATGTGTATCCATTCCCAAGCGGTCGCGCTGCAGCTGAAGTATTGATGAGTAATGAAGGTAGTAAAGCTAAATTGATGTTAGGTTCTGGCCTTATTGCTCTCGTATATGACTTTATTCTAAACAGCCTTGGCTGGTGGGAAGAGGTCATTCGTACAGCTACGTTTAAATGGGGCGCTGCCTTAGCAGACCAAACTAAATTGACGGCTGCCGTAGACACTGATGCAGCGTTGCTCGGTCTTGGTTACTTTACAGGCCTTCGCTATGCAGCGATTATTGCAGCGGGCTCCTTCTTCTCTTGGTTCGTATGTATTCCAATTGTATACTTCTTAGCGCCAGAACATGTGATGCACATCAATGGTCAATCTGTATTTTTAGCGGATGCTCCAATTCGTAAGGTATTCCTTGATTATGTGCGTCATATTGGTATCGGTATGCTTGCTATGGCCGGCATCATTGGTCTTTTGAGCATGTCTAAGGTGGTTGGCAGCGTTGTTAAAAAAGCAGTTTTAGATATATTCACATCCAAAACTACAGAAGTTAACTTGCTCCGTACGCAACGTGATGTTCCTACATCTTGGATTGGTGCAGGCATCTTGTTATGTACTGTGTTATTTGCCGTATACTTCCACTTTATGTATTCTGAAAGCCTCGCGCAAACAGGCGTAGCCTTCTTAATCGTTCTAATTATGTCCTTCTTACTTGCTGTAGTAGGTATTAGCTCTATTGCGTATACTGGTACAGAACCGGTATCCGGTATGACAATCTTTATGATTATCATTTCTGCTGTATGCTTAACAGCTGCTGGTATGACTGGTAAAGTCGGCATGATTGCAGTCCTCATGATGGCATCCTTTATCGGTACAACCATCGGTATGGCCGGTAACTTTATGTCAGAACTTAAGGTAGCGCACATGACAGGTGCTACACCTAAAAAAATGGAACAATGGCAAATCGTTGGTACCATTCTCTGTGCTGTACTTTCTGTAGGTGTCATGATCTTATTAAATGGTGCCTATGGTTTCGTAGGGGACCATGCATTGAATGCTCCTCAAGCGAATGCAATGGCTGCTATCATTGAACCTATGATGACTGGTGGTAGTGCACAATGGCCTTTATACATGGCAGGCGCATTGTTTGCAATCATCTTATGGATGGTGAAAGTTCCACCGTTGGCATTTGCATTAGGTACATATCTACCTATGGAAATCAACACCCCATTACTAGTTGGTGGTCTGATTGCATACTTTGTACAAAATAGTACAAACGATAAAGCGTTGGCAGACCTTCGCTTCTCCAAAGGTAGTACAATTGCATCTGGTCTTGTAGCCGGTGGTGCTATTGGTTCCTTGTTCAGTGCCGTACTTCGTATTGCAGGTATTGATGTATTTGCTCAAGAATGGGTAGAAACACCAGAAGCAACATACCTCAGTATTGTAATGTACTTGTTACTCTGTGCATTCTTGTACAAGGTAGCTATGTACATTAAAGCTAAAAAAACAGCTAAATAACATGAATCCTCTCTAAGAGGATTATGAATAACGCTCTCTATGAATACAATTCGTAGAGAGCGTTTTTATATGGAGATGACTTGGGGATTGTCTTAGATATATAGATATAATCTATATTAAATAAAACATATTTATATAGTAGGAATTATTGACCTAGGATATATATAGTGATATGATATGTTTATGTTATCATTGCTAAAGTAACCGGTGAAGACTATGATGCGGCGCCACTCGGTATTGCTGTGAAAAAAGGTAATACGGAGTTACTTGGTAAAATAAATGATGGATTAGCCAAAATTAAGGCTAATGGTAAATATGCAGAGATTTATAAAAAGTGGTTTGGTAAAGAACCACCTGCAGAAGATTTGAAATAGGTGATAGAATGGCTAAACGGAAAGCATTTTTGAAGATTGTAAAGGAAAATGGACCTCTTGTACTAGATGGTGCATTCGGTACAGAATTAGAGCGTCATGGATGTAATATTCATGATGAGTTGTGGTCGTCTAAGATGCTTATTGAAAATCCAGAAATCATCAAAAAAGTGCACATTTCCTACTTGGCAGCCGGTGCAGATATTATTGAAAGTTCTGGTTATCAAGCAACTGTAGCCGGGTTTAAAGCTCATGGGTATGGTACAGAAGAAGCACTAGATTTGGTGAAGTTATCCGTTCGTTTAGCCGTGCAAGCACGTAATGAATTTTTAGAAGCTAAAGCGAATGATGCGCTTACATTGCGTGGCATTACATTAGGTGAACAATTGCCAGATGGTAGTGTTCGCTATTTCTCCGAAGGAGCTTTACCAAAACCATTGGTAGCCGCCTCTGTTGGCCCATATGGTGCTTTCTTGGCAGATGGCTCTGAATATCGTGGTGATTATGGTGTACAAACCGAATATTTGGAAGTATTCCATATTCCTCGCATTGCATTATTCTGCGAAGAAAACCCAGATGTGTTAGCTTGTGAAACTGTGCCTTGCTATGATGAGGCTATTGCCATTGCCCGTACCTTGTGTGATCCGCTTACGACAAAAGGCATTCCTGCATGGATTTCTTTCTCTTGCAAAGATGAACATCATATCTCAAGCGGAGAGACCATCATTAAATGCGCTGAAATGATCGATAAGGTGCGTCAAGTAACGGGGATAGGGATTAACTGTACAGCGCCGGAATATGTAGAATCCTTGATTAAAGATATACGGTCTGTAACCAATAAACCGATTGCTGTATATCCAAATCTTGGTGAAACCTATGATGGAGAAACTAAAACATGGTCAGGCGGACAACAAAGCTTCATTGATTATATTGATGTATGGCGCAAGGCCGGGGCTAATATAATCGGTGGGTGTTGCCGAACAAATCCTGATATCATTCAAGAAATAGCAAAACAAATACATGTAAAATAAATAAGAGGGACTGTATAAGTACAGTCCCTTTTTGCTTGTATATAGAAAAAGAAGGTCATCCATCGGATAACCTTCTTATATGTGGCGGAGAGACAGGGATTTGAACCCTGGGTACGGTATAACCGCACACATGATTTCCAATCATGCTCCTTCAGCCGCTCGGACACCTCTCCATGTATTCTGTTGTGTAACAGGTACTTGTATAGTATATGAAAAAGTTAGATTTATGTCAAGAACAAAATAGTAGAATTATTATAGTTTCATAAGAGTTTTAAAAAGCCGTCCCGAAGGACGGCTTTTAGTAAGTATATTATAATACTTCTTTGATTTCTTGTGCATCGATGGATGCTTTGATATCGTCTGCCATTTTTTCGATTAATGGGATATCTTCTTCTTTTAAAGAGGATTTGATATCAAGAGGTTGGGATACGATTTCAATATCTTTGAAGTCGTTTTCGAAATGAGCAACCATTGTTTTCATTGCAGCGGAAGCCCAGGAATGATTTCCGATGATGGATACCTTATGATTTTGGAAGTTAAGCGCTTTTAACTCGTGAATGAAGTTTTCCATAGTAAGGTATAGGTTCAAGTTATAAGTTGGTGCAATTGTTACCAAGTTTGTATATTTCCAAGCATCAGCGATGATGTAGGAAGGATTAGTTTTGGAAACATCGTAGATTTTAATATCTGTAACACCCCGTTTAGACAATTGTTTAGCCAATTGTTGAGCGATGTCACGAGTGTTGCCATACATGGAACCGAAGGCGATAACAACACCTTTTTTCTCAGCTGTGTAGCTGGACCAGTGTAAGTATTTGTGCAAGATATATTCAATCGTTTCAGGTGTACGCCAGATTGGACCATGAAGTGGAGCAATGCGTTTGATTTCAAGGCCGGAAACCTTGCGAATTGCATTTTGTACTTGAGGACCGTATTTACCAACGATGTTTGTGTAGTAACGACGAGCTTCATCTTCATAGGTTGCTACGAAATCAGTTTGGTCAGCAAAGATGTTGCCATTGATTGTACCAAATGTACCGAATGCATCAGCAGAGAACAATGTACCTGTAGATTTTTCATAGGTACAAGTTACTTCTGGCCAGTGAACCATAGGCATTGTGTAGGATACAAGAGTATGTTTACCTAAGCAAATTTCGTCGCCTTCTTTTACTGTGTAATATTGATCAGGCTTTGGTGTGCGGTAGAATTGTTCGAACATGCGGAATGTTGTTGCATTACCAACCATTTTACAATTTGGATAGCGTTCCAATGTTTCTAACAATGTTTGACAGTGGTCAGGTTCCATATGGTTTACGATGATGTAATCAAGATCACGACCATTTAAAAGGTGGGATAAGTTGTCAAAGTATTCTTCGCGAATTTCTGCATCAACAGAGTCTACAACGCAAGTTTTTTCATCATCGATGAAATAGCTATTGTAGCTTACACCATTTGGAATAGGGAATAAGTTTTCAAAACGTTCAGTTGTCCAGTCATTACTACCAATCCAGTAGATATTATGGGTCATTTTTTGAGCACAATGCATAGTAATATCCTTTCCTTACACATATGTATATACATAACTAACCTCATCCATGTGATGACGGTTTAATTAATTATATTGACATCTTATAATACAGTTTTTTTCGAAAAAAATCAATATATCGATATATGTCAATGTGTTATAACTGTGTTAACTTTCACATATTAGAATGTGTATTGTGAAAGTTTGTAAATATAGCCCATTCCGAAGAATGGGCCATATAGATTATTTAAAGTATTTTACGCCGGATGTGAAGATTGGCATTTCTAAGTTGCCTGGAATATTTTTACTAATATCTGCACCACAGCGTTCGGAGTGCGCCATTTTACCAAATACGCGGCCATCAGGGCTATAAATACCTTCGATAGCAGCCACGGATTGGTTAGGATTAAATCGTCCATCCATGGATGCTATACCGTCAAAGTCGACATATTGTGTAGCGATTTGACCAGTTTTATTGAATTCCAATACTTGTTGAGGAGATGCGATAAACCGACCTTCGCCATGAGATATAGGAACCGTATAAATTTCGCCAGCCTTAGCTTCACACATCCAAGGAGATTTTGTAGAAATAACCTTAGTGTTAGCCATACGAGATACGTGGCGTCCAATGGTATTGTATGTCAAGGTAGGGTGATCTGCCGTTAATGTTTCAATATGGCCACCAGGCAATAGACCTAATTTAATCAACGCTTGGAAACCGTTACAGATACCGAGAACTAGACCATCTTGTTTATAAAGTAGGTTTTCGAGGCCTTCTGCAAGATATGGGTTGCGGAATAGGGTAGCCATGAATTTACCAGACCCATCTGGTTCATCGCCGCCGCTAAATCCACCAGGGAACATAAGAATTTGAGACTCTGCTAATTTAGCTTTGATTACGTCAATAGATTCTTTTAATTGTTCTGGCGTTTGATTGCGAATTAGTACGATGTCTGCAATAGCACCAGCTCGTTCAAAAGCACGAGCGGAATCGAATTCACAGTTAGTGCCAGGGAATACAGGGATAAGTACCTTTGGTTTAGCACCTAAGGAGGTACTGCGAGGTTTTGCGTGTTGATCGTGAATGTAAGCTACCGCTTCACCAGTACCGGATTTTGCTTCCAATGGGAATATATCGGATAATGGTTTTTCGTATGCTTTTTCGATTTCATCAAGTGTTACAGATTGGCCGTTCCATTCGATGACCGGTTTGTCTTGGGTAACTGCAATAACGCGAACGTCGGACAATTCAAGTAAATGGTTAACCGCTGTAATATCTACTTCTACAATGAAAGAACCAATAGCTGGTTGGAAAATAGCTCGTTCTGCATATTTGTCGAACTTAACGCCAATTTTATTGCCGAGAGCCATTTTGGAAACTGCTTCAGGGATGCCACCTTGGTCTACTACATAGGCAGAGTATACGCGGCCTTTTTCAATTTCCTCTTGTAAGATATCACAATTTTCTTTGAAGTGATCCCAGTCAGGTGTATCGTTGTACGTACGAGGTACATCAAAGTATACGAGACGATGGTCAGGTCCTTTTAAATCTTGGCTTACAATGTTTTTAACAGGAGCTGTTACCGCTGCGAAGGATACGAGGGTAGGAGGCACTGTTAAATCCATAAATGTACCACTCATAGAATCTTTGCCGCCAATGGCACCAATCTCAAGTTCTTTTTGCGCTTTGTAAGCACCTAGAAGTGCTGCTACCGGTTTACCCCAAGATTTTTTGGAGTGTAAACGTTCAAAGTATTCTTGTAAAGTAAGGTATGCATCTTGACGACGACCACCGAGTGCCACAAGTTTTGCAACGGATAAAAGCACGGCATATTGTGCGCCATGGTATGGACTCCAAGCGGACAATTCAGGTACAAAGCCATGTGTCATGATACTAGCAGTTGTTGTTTCACCGTGAAGAACTGGTAATTTTGCCACCATACCTTGGGTAGGTGTTTTTTGATATTTACCACCAAATGGCATGAGCACTGTGTTGGCCCCAACTGTGCTATCAAAGCGTTCAACAAGTCCTTGTTGAGACGCAGTGTTTAATGTAGATATTGCTTCGAGCCATTGATCTTTGAAATTGTCGGCACTTGCAGAACCACGGCGGAAATAAGATTTTTCAGTAGGAGCTGTCACTACAGCTTCTTGTTGTTGACTCGCTCCATTTGTATTTAAGAAATCACGACTAATATCGACAATTGTTTCTCCGCGCCATGTCATGATGAGGCGATTGGTATCGGTTACATCAGCAACGATTGTGCATTCAAGATTTTCTTCATCGCAATATTTCATAAATGCATCCACATCGGCTGGTGCAATGACACAAGCCATACGTTCTTGGGATTCGGAAATAGCGAGTTCTGTACCATCGAGACCGTCGTATTTTTTAGGTACTAAGTCAAGGTTGATGGTAACGCCATCTGTTAGTTCGCCGATGGCTACGGAGACACCACCAGCACCAAAGTCATTACAACGTTTGATGAGTGTTGTTACCTCAGGGCGACGGAATAAGCGTTGAATTTTACGTTCTGTAAGGGCATTCCCTTTTTGAACCTCTGCACCACATGTAGCGAGGGATTCTAATGTATGTTCCTTAGAAGAACCTGTAGCCCCACCGCAGCCATCACGACCTGTTTTACCACCGAGTAGTACGATGATATCACCTGGTGTTGGTACTTCACGTCGCACTTGATTGCGCGGAGCAGCACCGATAACAGCACCGATTTCCATGCGTTTTGCCACATAACCTGGATGATAGTATTCTTTAACTTCACCAGTAGCAAGGCCGATTTGGTTACCATAGGAGGAATAGCCACGTGCGGCTTCAACAGTAATTTTCTTTTGTGGTAGCTTGCCTTCTAGTGTATCGGCTAGCGGTGTGCGAGGGTCTCCGCTACCAGTGATGCGCATAGCTTGATACACATAAGAACGGCCACTTAGAGGATCGCGGATACAACCGCCAAGACATGTGGCAGCACCACCAAAAGGTTCGATTTCAGTTGGGTGATTGTGAGTTTCGTTTTTGAATAGCAAGAGCCATTCTTCTTCTTTGCCATCTACATCAACGGGAACGATGATAGTACATGCATTGATTTCTTCGGATTCATCAAGATTAGTAAGACCGCCTGCATGACGTAATTCTTTTACAGCTAATGTGGCCATATCCATGAGAGAACGAGCTTTCACCTTAGTTGTATATAACAAATTGCGACCTTCCGTATATTCTTCTAGTGCTTCCTTGATTGGTTCTGTGAAACGACTATCTTCGATAGTAATATCCGTTAACTCTGTCATAAATGTAGTATGGCGGCAATGGTCAGACCAATATGTATCGAATAAGCGAATTTCTGTAATCGTTGGATTGCGTTTTTCTACATTCTTGTATTGCTTTTGAATTAATTTGATATCTGCCAATGTCATAGCGAGTCCATATTCGCTAATCATATCTTGTAGTGCATCCTCTGACATTTCTGTAAAATCGTCGATGATAGCTACATCTTCTGGCTCTTCTAGTTTAAGTGCCAAGGTATCAGGTAACTCGAGACTTGCTTCTCTAGAATCAACAGGATTGATGTAATATTGTTTGATTGATTCTTTTTCTTCGTCTGTAAAAGTACCTTCTATGACAAATACTCTTGCACAACGAACGGTATGACCTGTTGTAAGTGTGAGCATAGAAATACATTGCTCTGCACTGTCTGCACGTTGATCGTATTGTCCTGGTACATATTCGATAGCAAAGACAAATGCATTTGCTGGAATATCTAATGTTTCTGCTACTAAATCAACAGGTGGTTCAGAAAAAATCAAATGTTTAGCCTTTTGTAATGCGTCATCGCTAAGATTTTCTACATTATAACGTTCATAGATTTGCACGGCTGTAGCTGGTACATGTAATTCTTGCTGTAATGTAGCTAATACATGTGCTGCTTCATTAGCGAAAGCATCACGTTTTCTTACAAATAGTCGTTGAATAGCCATATAGCCTCCTGTAATATGCAGAATAAATGAGTTCTGGTGTTGACAAGATAAGTATAGTCGGTCTAGACTTATAAGTAAAGATAATCTTACTTATATAAAGATTAACACCACTTATAAATATGAAGTTTTCATGAAGGTCATAAGACCAAAATTTCATAAACCGTAACAATAGCATCTTGTTTTGAGTAAAAAGTAGAATATTAATAATGTATTACTATACTATTAGTATATAACAGAGGAGGATAAAATGGCAGTATCAGCAGATCTATATAGATCATTTTTAGGAGTTGGGTTGTATTTGTCATTTTCTCGCGCTGCAAAAGAGCTAGGTGTTTCGCAGTCCGCAATTAGTCAAAGTATCAAACAATTAGAAGGCGAATTAAAAATGCCTTTATTTGTGCGCACTACTAAATCGGTAGCATTTACGCCAGAAGGCAAGGAATTATTCGATACAGTAGCCAAAGCATTTTCCATTCTAGATAATGGGATTACGCAATTACAAGAACGGGTGAATCAAGCTTACGAAAGCTTGAATATTGCCGCTACAGATACACTATGTCGTCATTTCTTGTTGCCCTACTTTCATAAATGGCAATTGCAAGAAAATCAAATTGGCTTGCATATCATAAACAGACCATCCCCCGATTGTGTGGAAATGGTTATTAATAAAGAAGTGCAGTTAGCTGTAGTTAATGACTACGAAGGTTTGCGTAGCAATACACAATTAGAAGTTACTACCTTGGCGAGCATCCAAGATATCTTTGTGGGCGGTCATGAATATAAAGGGGCAGGCTTCTTTGACCAAGGCCGCTTGCTCAGTGAGCCTATGTTGTTACTACAAAAGGGAACAGCTAGTCGTACTTTCTTTGATGAAGTAACGCATGGTGCTTGTAGTAAACCGCGTTTTGAATTGAGTAGTGTAGACGTTCTCCTCGATCTTGTGGAAATTAACATGGGTATCGCTATGTTGCCAAGTAATGTGGTGCAAGAAAAAATGCAAGAAGGTACTGTCGTAAAAATTGATACAGATATTCCTGTGCCAACGCGAGATATCGTACTTGTTCGGTCACGTCTCGTTCCACAATCCGAAGGCGCTGCTAGATTTACAAATTTATTGACTAATCGTGAAGATAAACGAGACAAAGTTTTATAAATATGAATTACAAACACACTTTATTCTTTTTTTCAATAAAGTGTGTTTTTTTGTTGACCCTAAGCGTTGATTTACGTTAAAATTTAAAGATAGTTATGCGGAGGTAAAACGAAATGGAATTATTAAAACAACGCATTCGTGAAGAAGGTATTGTCTTAAACAATCGTGTATTAAAAGTTGATGGTTTTTTGAATCATCAAATCGATCCACAATTATTTAAATCTATTGGTAAAGAAATTGCTGACCGCTATCGTGATGCTGGTGTTCAACGTATTGTTACCATTGAAGCATCTGGTATTGCCTTGGCATTGATGGCTGCTCTTGAACTAGATGTGCCATTAGTATTTGCTCGTAAGAAAAAATCTATTCTTATGGTCGATGATGTGTATCATTCTGTTGTATATTCTTATACAAAAGAAGAAAATTATGACATTACAATTTCTAAAAAATTCTTGCCAGCAGGCGAAAAAGTTTTAATTATTGATGACTTCTTGGCCTCTGGTGAAGCAGCTATGGGGCTTGCTAAACTTGTAAAAGATGCAGGCGATGAAGTGGTTGGTATGGCAATTGCTATTGAAAAGTCTTTCCAACCAGGTCGTGAACGCTTAGAAAATGCTGGTTTCCGTGTTGAATCCTTAGTGCGCATCAAAGAATTTAAAGATAATAAATGTGTTTTTATAGAGGACTAGTCCTATAGTTTTTTGCGGAGAGAGGTAGAAATAATGAACGTAAAAGCTGAGAAATTTGATGTACTAGTAGCGGACATTGAAAAATCTGGCAATAAATGGTTTACAAAGGATGTTATTGAAGGCGATGAATACAATACGGTTGTATACCATGGTCGTTTAGAAATTCATGGTAATTCTTTACCTGTTTTTATCGTGTTGGATGATTCTGTATTCTCCTATATTCGTGTTGCAGTTACAACAACGAGTATTACCGATGCAGCCATTAAAAAAGTATTGCCTAAATTGAATGAGCTTAACCAACAATTTAAAGTGACAAAATACTATGTAAATGATGAGGACAGCAATATTTACACTGATATTTCTGTGCCATCTACAGCTGAAACATTTGAACCAGCAGTATTGGTTAATCTTATGTTAGAGGTTATTAAACCGCACTTAGATGAAGTTCATCCAGAAATTTTGAAAATTGTAGGACAAGCAAAATAAGAGGTTAGTATGAATCCTAAAGCATTAGCCTTTGATAAATTTATGAAGGCAGAAGAAGTAACGGCTTTTGAGCGCAAAGATTTTGATGATGAAGACGGTACAGTCGTATATCGATCCTATATTAAATCACCGCTTTGGGATATGCCGATGTTCGTGATCTTAGATAATAGTATTTACAGTGTTATCCGTTTAGTGCTTGGCCCTGAAAAGGTAACAGCACAGAATATGGCGGCCATTAATGCATTGATCAATCGTGAGAATGCAATGTATAAAAACTATAAATTCTATATTGATGAACAAGATTCTACATTGTATTTAGATTGCGTATACATGTGTGCTAATGATGAGTTTATACCAGAGTTGATGTATGCTTTAATGACGTCGATTGTGGATTATATTCCTGAGGCTGTTGGCGATTTGAAAGCTGCTTTTGAAAGCAATGTACAATAAAATATGATATTCCTTATAAGATAGTATATCGTGTGAATAGGGAATAGAATACAAGGGACTTCCATACCTATGTGTGGAAGTCTTTTTTTATCAATGTACATTCGTATATAATAATTATTATTCGTATCATACTGTGTGATTTTTGATATAAGTACTATATAGTTCGGAATATAACGAACAATTATAAAAACTAATATAATTATTATTCGAAAAATGATTGACCGATACAAATTGGTCTGATACAATTTAGATACAGATAAGGAGGCGTTATCATGAAGAGACATATGAACCTAACATCCGTTACTATTATGACTATTTCTGCTAACGCTATCAGTGTGTAAACTCGGCCTTTTTAGGTCGAGTTTTTTTATTAAGGAGGAACAATGAAGGTTGGCATTATCATGGGCAGTAAATCTGACCTAGACACGATGAAAAAAGCATCTGCTATATTAGATGAATTCAATATTCCTTATGAAATGGTGATCGCTTCTGCGCATCGTACACCAGAGGCTGTTAAGTCTTTTGTGGAACGCCTTGAAGCAGAAGAGGCTATCGCTTTTATCGCAGGTGCAGGCGCTGCAGCCCATCTACCTGGCGTGGTGGCAAGTTTTACAACCGTACCTGTTATCGGTATCCCTCTTAATGCAACCGCATTAAAGGGCATTGATTCCCTCTTGGCAATCGTACAAATGCCGTCTGGTATGCCAGTAGCAACAATGGCCGTAGATGGTGCAAAAAATGCTGCATTATTTGCAGTACAAATCGGTGCTACTTTCAACAAGGAACTAAAAGAAAAATATGTTGCCTATCGCAAAGATATGGCTGACAAGGTTTTAGCAGATAATGCTGCATTACAAGCAGAATTAAATAAATAATTATTACATAGGAGGATTACTATCATGGCTAATATCGATTTGGAAAAATTAACACTTTTATACGAAGGCAAAGCAAAACAAGTGTATCAAACAGATGACAAGGAAACATATATTGTTCACTACAAAGATGATGCCACTGCATTTAATGGTGAAAAACATGATACTATCCTTGGTAAAGGCGTATTGAATAATAAAATTTCCTCATTCTTCTTTGAATTATTGAAAAAAGAAGGTGTTCCAACACATTTCGTTCGTCGTGAAGATGACCGTAACCAAACAGTATTGACGTTGAACATTGTTCCTCTAGAAGTTATCGTTCGTAATATTGCTGCTGGTTCTATGGCTAAACGTTTTGGCATTGAAGAAGGTACGCCTCTTAAACATCCAATTCTTGAATTCTGCTACAAAAATGATGAACTTGGCGACCCATTTGCCAACGAATCTCAAATCACAGCTCTTGGTTGGGCTACGCAAGAACAATTGGATAGAATTTCCGAAATTACTATGAAGGTTAACGATATCCTTAAAAACTTCTTGGCTACTAAGAATGTAACATTAGTTGATTTTAAACTTGAATTTGGTACACATAATGGAGAAGTGTTGCTTGGTGACGAAATTTCTCCTGATACATGCCGTTTCTGGGATGCAACAACAGGTGAAAAACTCGACAAAGACCGTTTCCGTCGCGACCTTGGCAATATCGAAGAAGCTTATAAAGAAATGTTATTCCGCTTAACGGGCGAACGTGCATAACCTGGGGGTTATTGATGAACTACGATCCAATTTTTGACAAATGGCATGAAGAATGTGGCGTCTTTGGTGTGTTTGACCGCACTGTTGACGTTGCACGATATGTATACTGGGGATTGTTTGCCCTTCAACACCGCGGTCAAGAAAGTGCAGGTATCGCTATTACCGATGGTAATGAAGTGGCTCTAAAAAAAGGTATGGGTTTATTGACTGAGGCTATCAAGGAATTACCAACATTAAAAAGCCATATGGGGACTGGTCATGTTCGGTATTCTACAACTGGCTCTAATAACCCACGTAATATTCAACCTCTTGTAATCCATTATCAAGGTGGCCAAATTGCAGTAGCCCATAATGGCAATTTGACGAATGCTCTAGGCATCCGTCGTCAACTTGAAGCAGATGGTTCCATTTTTCAAACAACTATGGATTCAGAGGTTATCGTAAACTTAATCGCTCGTTCTAAGGCTGAAACGCAAGAGGAACGCATTGCTGATGCGGCTCGACAAATCGAAGGGGCCTTCTCCTTGGTTATTACAACTAATGACTCTCTCGTTGGGGTTCGCGATCCTCAAGGCTTTAGACCTCTTTGCTTGGGCAAGACTGAACATGGCTATGTGTTATCTAGTGAAAGCTGTGCTTTTGATGCTATAAAGGCTGAATTTATTCGGGATATTGACCCAGGTGAGATGGTTATTATCGATGATCGTGGTGTGCGCAGCACAATCTATGCAGAACCTCAAAAAATTGATAAAAAACTTTGTGTCTTTGAATATATTTATTTTGCGCGCTCCGATAGTAAAATTGATGGCCAATCTGTATATGAAACACGACTCAATATGGGACGTGAACTATATAATGAAACTAAATATGATGCAGATATCGTCATGTCTATTCCAGACTCTGGCACGACAGCTGCTCTTGGATATGCTCGTGCGTCGGGCATCCCTTTTGCAGAAGGTTTGATTAAAAATCGATACAGTGGACGTACATTTATCAAACCTAATCAAGAAGAACGGGAACTAGCTGTGCGCATGAAGCTAAATGCTATGCCAGAGGTTGTAGGCGGTAAACGTATTGTATTAATCGATGACTCTATCGTGCGTGGTACCACAAGCGGCCTTATCGTTAAGATGTTAAAAGAGGCAGGTGCTAAGGAAATCTATATGTGTGTTAGCTCGCCGGCTATCGAATATTCTTGTCACTATGGTATTGATACGTCGGTTCGTAAAGAATTGATTGCGGCCACACACACAATCGAAGAAATTAAAGATTATATTAAGGCAGATAAATTGCATTATCTATCAAAAGAAGGCTTGTGCCGAGCTATTAGCGGCGTGCCAGAAGCGGATTTATGTTTCGCTTGTTTCAATGGCGATTACAGGGTAGATGTGCCTACAGAACAAGAGGAAGGGGTCAAATATGTGCTCGAATAAAACAGGATTAACCTATCGTGATGCAGGTGTAGATATCGATGCCGGTAATAAAGCCGTAGAGTTGATGAAAGAATCCGTAAAAAGAACATACACAGCAGGTGTTGTAGGTGATTTAGGTGGCTTTGGTGGCCTATACTCCTTGGCAGGTCATTCCATGGAGGAACCAATGCTCGTATCTGGCACAGACGGTGTTGGCACAAAATTGCGCCTCGCTATCATGATGGATAAACATGATACGATTGGACAAGACTGTGTGGCCATGAGTGTAAATGATATTCTTGTGCAAGGAGCAACGCCTCTGTTCTTCTTAGACTATGTAGCGGTTGGTAAACTTGATCCAGTACAAGTCGCTGATATCGTACGTGGCGTCGCTAATGCTTGTGAAGAATCAGGTTGTGCTCTCCTTGGTGGGGAAACAGCTGAGATGGCTGGTTTCTATGGTGAAGGTGACTATGATGTGGCAGGTTTTGCCGTAGGTATTGTAGATCGTCCTAAACTGATTACAGGTGAACATATTAAATCTGGTGATGTCATTCTTGGTTTGCCATCCTCCGGTGTTCATTCCAATGGGTTCTCCTTAGTTCGTAAAATCGTTTTCGACCATAAGGGTTTCTCTATAGATCAAGACATTCCAGAATTTGGTAAAACCCTTGGCGAAGAACTATTAACACCAACACGCTTGTATCCTAAAGCTGTATTACCGTTGATTAAAGAAAACTATATCAAAGGTATGGTTCATATCACAGGCGGTGGTTTCTATGAAAATATTCCACGCGTACTACCAAATGGCGTAACTGCTGAGGTAGATTGTGATACATGGCCACGCCTTCCTGTGTTTACAAAATTGCAAGAATGGGGCAATGTGGATTGGCATGAAATGTACCGTACGTTTAACATGGGTATCGGTATGATTCTCATCGTCGATGCCGATGATGTAGATACGGTGAAAGCTAATCTTGAAAGCCGAAATGAAGCAGTATATGAAATTGGTCGTATCGTTGCAGGCAAAGGTCCTGTTGTCGTAAAAGGGGCGGTATTTAATGACTAATTCCGTATCTAAAAAGCGTCTTGCTCTATTTGCCAGTGGTAGAGGCTCAAATGGCGAAGCCTTGTACAAGGCGATGCAAGAGGGGCTTATCAATGGCGAGTTTGTCGTTATTATTACAGACCATGCAGATGCAGGTATTGTAGAACGCTCTAAAGGATGGGGTATTCCACTCATTGCTATTGAACGTAGTCAATTTGATTCAAAACAAGCCTTCGAACAAGCTCAATTGGATGCTCTTGAGCCGTATTGTGTTGATGGTATTGTGTTGGCAGGCTACATGCGTATTGTAGGGACCGGCCTTATTGCTCGCTATGAGCATAAGATTTTAAATATTCATCCTGCTCTATTGCCATCCTTTCCAGGGCTTCATGGTCATCAACAGGCTATTGATGCGGGCGTAAAAGTAACTGGTTGTACCGTTCACTTTGTGGATGCTGGTATGGATACAGGACCTATCATCATGCAAAATACGGTTTCTGTATATCCAGATGATACAGAGGATACTTTGTCCGAACGATTATTGCCCGTAGAACATGCGACCTATCGTGAAGCACTTCGCTTGTTCTGTGAAGATGCATTACGTATAGAAGGACGCATTGTACATTATATTTAGGAGGAACGATGATTCAAAACGCATTACTTAGTGTTTCTGATAAAACAGGTATTGTCGACTTTGCCAAAGGTCTTGTAGACTTAGGGGTGACTATCTATTCTACAGGTGGCACGTTGAAAGCTATTTCTGATGCAGGCGTTCCTGCAAAGGCTGTAGAATCTCTTACCGGTTTTCCTGAAATGATGGATGGTCGTGTAAAGACGTTACATCCAAAGGTACATGGTGGCATCTTAGCGATTCGTGATAATGCAAAGCATCAAGCTGCTATGGAAGAACACGGTATTTTACCTATCGATTTAGTGGTTGTAAATTTATATCCTTTCCGCGAAACGATTGCAAAACCAAATGTTTCATTAGAAGATGCTATTGAAAATATAGATATTGGGGGCCCGACTATGGTGCGTTCTGCGGCTAAAAATAATGCATATGTAGGCATTGTGGTTAACCCTGATCACTATGATGAAATTCTAGAAATGCTTAAAACGAATGGCGCGTTGACCCAAGAGTATCGTTTTGCACTCGCTAAAGAAGCATTTGCTCATACTGCAGCATATGATACGGCGATTGCTAATTATATGAGTGGTGTTATTGGAGAAGGCCCTACACCTCCTGAATATTTAAGTGCTTATGAAAAGGTTATGGACCTTCGTTATGGCGAAAATCCTCATCAAAAGGCAGCTTTTTATAAAGAAATTGGCAAGGCTCACGGCATGGGGGCATTAAAACAACTACACGGTAAGGAATTATCTTATAACAATATCGTCGATATGGAAGCTGCGTGGAATATGGTGTGGGAATTTACGGATCCAGCTGCATGTATTATTAAACATACTAATCCATGCGGTGCCGCAACGGCATCCACATTGCACGATGCGTATGTCAATGCCTATGAAGCCGATTCTGTATCCGCTTTTGGTGGCATCGTTGCGTTAAATCGCGAAGTTGATGCGGCCACTGCCGAAGAAATGAGCAAGATTTTCTTAGAAGTTATCATGGCGCCAGCTTTCACAAAGGAAGCGCTAGATATTTTGGAAGCGAAGAAAAATATTCGTCTCATCGAGTTATCTAAGCCTGAATCTGGCCAAGTAACTGTGAAAAAGGTGTCTGGCGGTATGCTCGTACAAACGGAAGATGACATCGTAGAAGACCGTGCTAATTATAAGGTTGTTACAAAGGCGCAACCTACGGAAGAACAATGGAAAGCTCTTGAATTTGCATGGAAGCTTGTAAAGCATGTAAAGTCCAATGCTATCTTAATCTCCAATGAAAAACGGACACTCGGTGTTGGTGCCGGTCAAATGAATCGCGTTGGATCGGCTAAAATTGCCCTTGAACAAGCTGGAGAGGCTGCAAAAGGGGCTGTTCTTGCATCTGATGCGTTCTTCCCATTTGGCGATACCGTAGAAACAGCGGCTAAACATGGTATAGCTGCTATTATCCAACCAGGTGGTTCTATCCGTGATGAAGAATCCATTAAGGCTGCTGATGAAGCAGGTATTGCGATGGTATTTACAGGCATTCGTCATTTTAAACATTAGAGGTAACTATGAAGGTTTGCGTAATCGGTAATGGCGGCCGCGAACACGCTATAGCGTGGCGTTTATCCATCAGTCCGAGTGTAGAAAAGGTGTATGCCGTTCCTGGCAGTGCAGCTATGAAAAATTGTGCTGAACTAGTAGGCATTGATTGGTCTCATACGGATCATCTTATCCGTTTTTTGAAAGATAATAAGGTGGACCTTGTTGTTGTAGGTCCTGAAGCGCCTCTTGTGGCAGGTCTTGCAGATGCGTTGCATGAAGCAGGAATCCCTGTGTTTGGGCCTTCCAAGGCGGCTGCTCAATTGGAAGGTTCTAAGGTCTTTGCTAAAGATCTTATGAAAAAATATAATATCCCTACAGCTGCTTACGGTGTATTCTCCAATGTAGATGAAGCAAAACAATTCATCGCCAAAACCGGAGCACCTATTGTGGTGAAAGCAGATGGCCTAGCAGCTGGCAAGGGTGTTGTAGTGGCAATGACTGTTGAAGAAGCTAATGCAGCAGTTGATGACATGCTAAGTGGAAATCGCTTTGGTGAGGCTGGCAGTACCGTTGTTATCGAAGAATTTATGGAAGGTGAAGAAGCGAGCCTTCTTGCCTTTGTAGATGGTAAGACCGTAGTTCCTATGATTGCCTCTCAAGACCATAAGCGCATCTTTGATGGTGATAAGGGTCCTAATACAGGCGGTATGGGAACCTATGCACCAGCACCTGTGCTAACTGATGCATTGCGCGATGAAGCCATGAAGACCATTTTAGAGCCTATGGTAGCAGCCATGGCAAAGGAAGGTATGCCATATGTGGGCTGTCTTTATGCAGGCCTTATGATTACCAATGAAGGTCCGAAGGTGGTAGAATTTAATGCACGCTTTGGCGATCCAGAGACACAAGTGGTATTACCATTGTTGGAAGGTGATTTGGGCCAAATTATGATGGCCTGTGCTACAGGTACATTACAATCTAATATGGTGAAATGGAAAGACTCTTCTGCTGCCTGTGTCATTCTCGCTTCAAAAGGCTATCCAGAAACCTCGTCTAAAGGCGATGTCATCTTAGGTGAACTTGTACAATATGATACATCCATCATTTTCCATTCTGGTACGAAGTTAGAAGGTGACCATTATGTCACGAATGGTGGTCGTGTTCTTGGCGTTGTGGGGCTGGGTAAGGATTTGCGAACCGCTTTAGACCGTGCCTATGAGCGCGTTGATCATATTACATTTAAGGGCATGCAATATCGTAAGGATATTGGCGCAAAAGCTTTCAAATAATACATAATCCCCTATACTATATGCGTATGCATACGGTGTAGGGGATTTTTATTGCCTATAATTTAGTATGTACCCGTGATATAATAATATCGATATACATAGAAACACCAATGTAGATGACATTTGGTGAAGTAATAGAGTCTGTTTTCTTTGTAATAGCGATATACCATTATGATTTATAATAAAGAACCGTTACAACTGAATAGTCCTGTAGCCTTTTGGCTTAATTTCCCCAATGAGGAACGTGTTTTTTGGGTGGACCGGCAAAGTAATCGTATTGTTGTAGGCGCTAAACGTCTAGCCACAGTTAAAGATGATGAGGACCGCCATAATTATGCGTATGTATTTTATGGGGATACTTTTTTTGACACATCAAAGGATTCTAAGTGGTCGGGAATGGGGCATGAAATGATTGCGTTCACCCATTACTACATCGTAGAAAATGGAGAAGCCTTTTATTTGCATGCTGGTGAAAGTGTTAGCATCGAAGATATAGAAGTGCCTCATATTCGTCATGATTTCCGTGAAACTAGTGATGATAAAGGCGATTGGGACCGCTTGATGAATGCCATTTCAGATGGCATCGGCCGTGGAGAGATGACAAAGGTGGTCGCATCCCGTGAAGTGCAATTCACAAGTGATACACCGTTTAATGTGGCGAGTATCTTGGCCAATTTGGTTGAAAATAATCCGAACTGTTTCATCTTTGGCTATGAGAAGGATGGGCGCACCTTTGTGGGGGCCTCTCCTGAAATTTTGGTGCGTCATCGTGGTAGCGAAATTCTTAGCTATGCACTGGCTGGAACCGCGCTAAAGGATGGCCCTGATGCGTGGACTAAGGAACAGTTGCTAAGTGATAAGAAAAATCTCTTTGAACATAATATCGTCCGTGACCGTATCGTGAACACGATGAAGCAAATCACTCCAGACGTTACGGTGGGGGAAACTGGTATTATGGAGCTAGCTCATCTCTATCATTTACGTACCATTATTACTGCAAAAGATAGCACAAAATCTCTCGTAGAATGGGCAAAATTACTACATCCAACACCGGCTCTTGGTGGTGAACCACGAGAGAAGGCGATGGCTCTCTTAGAAACATACGAAGCTCATGAGCGCGGTATGTACGCTGCACCATTTGGTTTTATGAAGGATATGGGGGATGGCATTGTTGTCGTTGCCATTCGTTCCGCTTTGATTATGGATAATATTCTCTATGCCTATGCAGGATGTGGTGTGGTTGCCGATTCTGATGCGGATGAAGAATATATAGAGACTAATAATAAAATGCGTACTATTCTAGATGCATTGTAAATGGTAAAGATCTAGTGCGAAAAAATATGATGAGGAATATATCCTCATCTATATTACGGAGAAATTACATGAATGAATATATCGCCGCCTTGGTGGATGAATTCGCCCAATTAGGCATCACATATGCCGTGTTTAGCCCTGGTTCGCGCTCTACAACGATGGCCATGCTATTTATGGAACACGGTGCTTTTGAAACCTATATGAATATTGACGAAAGGTCCGCAGGATTTATGGCCTTAGGCATCGCAAAGGCCCATAGAAAGCCTGTAATTCTCGTGTGCACGTCGGGCTCAGCGGTAGCACATTATATGCCGGCTGTACTAGAAGCACAATATAGCGGTGTACCCTTGATTATTTTATCCGCAGATAGGCCTCACACATTGCAACATGTAGGGGCTCCACAAACGGTAGATCAACAAAAAATATTTGGTACAGCTGTTAATTATTACGAGGAATTGGCAGTACCACAACAGGAGCATTACTATACATATCCGCGCCTAGTAGCTCGTAAGGCTTATATGAAGTCTATGGATGTGAAAAGGGGGCCGGTGCATATTAATGTACCGCTCTTTGAGCCATTGGTACCGGAGTTAGATAGGAGACATTTTGAATGTGGCAGGCAACCATTTTCTGTTGTTCCGGCTGCTATTCAGCCAGGTGATGTATGCACTATCTATGACCTCCTTGCGAATAAAAAAGTGCTTATCTTAGCAGGGCCAAGTACGAATCTTGAGGATGCCGATGCCATTCTTGGTCTATCTAATATATTCCATGCGCCAATATTAGGTGATCCATTGTCCAATATGCGTCGTGTTTATGATGAACGAGTCATTACATCTTATGATGCATTGCTTTCACAAGAAGTGTATCGAGATACATTGCGACCAGATTGCATGTTACAAATTGGTCAGATGGTCGTATCTAAGCGCGTTCAGCAGTGGGTGGCATCCATGCAACATATCCCAATCATATCTGTTAGCCCTACAATGGACTATACAAACCCTGCAGGAAACACGACACTCTTTGTACAATCGACGCCACAAGGTTTGGTTGATGCACTGAATATGGAGATTCCTGAGCTTCATGCCATAGAAGATGAGGAATATGTAGAAGGTGCTTATGAGGAACTCGTTACAGAGGATAATGGCTATTTGGCTACGTGGATTGATGCAGACGGTGTAGGCTGTAAACAACTCGATACAGTAGCTAGGGAACAAGAGCTATTTGAAGGATATACGATTCATCTATTACAAGAATTGTTGCCGAAGAATAGCCAACTTGTGGTTGCCAACAGTATGAGCATTCGAGATATGGATTATTTCTGGTCTGGCAATCGTCATAGTGCTATTATCTATGGTAACCGTGGCGTTAACGGTATTGATGGTACCATTTCTACCGCCCTTGGCATCGCTACAAATGGCATGCCTACCGTATTGCTTACGGGAGACTTGACCTTCTTTCACGATTTGAATGGCCTCGCCGTGGCAAAAACGCACCCCTTAAATGTAACCATCATTGTTCACAATAATGATGGGGGTGGTATTTTTGAATATTTGCCGCAAAAGGGAACGCCGCATTTTGATTATTTATTTAGTACCGCACAAGGCCTAGACTATAGTGGCCTTGCGACACTATATGGTATCGACTTTGTATGTGTGTTGAGCAATGATGAATTGAAAAATGCGTTACAAAACTATGTTGGAACAGCAGGTGTTCACGTTATTGAAATCCCCACATCTAAAGAACGAAGTCGGGAATTACATGCGCTATATACGACGATTCCTACAAACAAGGAGGACCAACTATGAGCCAATATGCTTGCAGTATTATAGATAACTCCCTATTCAATCCAGCACTTCGCATGTATGTCGATCTTGGTGAGTATCGATATGGGGTGACGCTAGCTGGCGCCGGTAAACCTCTTGTGTGTTTACATGGTTTTTCTGAGTCTGGTTATACCTGGGATGGCATCGTTGTGCCAGGCTATCAACTTATCCGTATCGATACGATTGGACATGGGGATTCGGATATTCCAGAGGATGAGACTGCCTTTTCTATTCCTACTATGCTCAACGATTTACATACGGTAATTTCTGCCGTGGCTGGTGAAAGCTATTCTCTCATGGGATACTCCATGGGGGCACGATTAGCTTTACTATATGCTCTTGAGTATAGTTCTAAAATTGAAAACCTCATCTTAGAAAGTGGTTCTGTTGGCATTGAATCAGAGGTAGAGCGACAAGCGCGTAAAGCTGCTGATGAACAATTAGCACTAGCTATAGAAGATAATGATGGAGAGTGGTTTGCTACTAAATGGGCTAACATTTCTATTTTTGAAAGTCAACATCAGCTTTCACCAGTTGTACAAGATAAGTTGTTTCAACGTCGGTCCCATAATAGTCCTTATGCATTAGCGGCTACATTGCGTGGCTCGGGGCAAGGTGTAATGCCCTATGTGGGTCATCGCTTACAAGAATTATCCATGCCATCTTTATATATTAGTGGCGCACTAGATACAAAATATACTACAATAGGAGAAGAACTGTTTAGTAATGTACCAAACTGTGAACATGTCATCGTCAATGGGGCGGGACATAATGTACATTTAGAAAAGCCAGGCCCATTTATGACGGCCTTAGCAGATTTTTTATATAAGGAAAGGTAATATCCATGAGCAAATTTGATTGGAAAGTATTGGATCGTAATTATGAAGATGTAATTTACGAAACCTATAATGGTATTGCAAAAATCACGATTAATCGCCCAGAAGTGCGAAACGCATTTCGCCCTAAAACCGTAATTGAGCTTATTGATGCATTCACAATTGCTCGCGACGATGCAGACATCGGCGTTATTATATTGACTGGTGCTAACCACGGCCAAGGTGAAGATAAAGAGGCATTTTGCTCTGGCGGTGACCAACGTGTGCGCGGAAATGGTGGTTATGTAGGCGATGACAATATTCCTCGTCTTAACGTACTTGACTTGCAACATTTAATCCGCATCATTCCAAAACCTGTTATCGCTATGGTAAATGGTTTTGCCATCGGTGGTGGACATGTATTGCACATCGTATGCGACCTTACCATCGCTTCTGAAAATGCAAAATTCGGTCAAACAGGTCCTCGCGTAGGTTCCTTCGATGCTGGTTATGGTGCTGGCTACTTAGCACGCATGATTGGTCACAAACGCGCTCGTGAAGTATGGTTCCTTTGCCGTCAATACACGGCTGCGCAAGCTTATGAAATGGGCATGGTTAACTGCGTGGTACCATTCGACAAATTGGAAGAAGAAACAGTTCAATGGTGTAATGAAATTTTGGCATTGTCCCCAATGGCATTGCGTATGTTAAAAGCATCCTTCAACGCAGATACTGATGGCCTTGCAGGTTTACAACAATTTGCAGGCGATGCAACATTGATGTACTATACAACAGATGAAGCTAAAGAAGGCCGTGATGCGTTCAAAGAAAAACGCAAACCAGACTTCAAACAATTCCCTAAATTCCCTTAATCGGAATATGGTTATCAGTCCTTATGTATGGACCTGAACCCTTTACATAATAAGCAGTGCGCCTCTATATGAGGCGCCTTTCTTATACGTATATGTTTTATAGTATTATGGCTAGCTAAGAGGTGAGATGATGGAATGGTTACGATATGGAAAACAGTACTATCCGAATCGTATATGTATGAATAATTACACCTATCAGGATATATATAGTGCTGTTGTGAACGTGGCGACGCGATTACAAACACTGTCAGATATACGTATCGCTATAGTGTCGGATAACTCTGTAACAATGGCCGTTTATCTCTTGGCAGCCATGCTAGTCCGCAAAGAAGTACTCTTATTAAATGTTCATCTTACAGCGCGTGAAATAGAAAAACAGTTATGCCAGCTGCATATTACAACTGTGTTACACAGTGCTAAGCGATGTGGCCAAGTACCTAAATCGGTAACGTCTATGGAGTTCGAATCTATGGAGTCTATGTTGCATAATGGGGAAAAGGATATCTTTGATTGGATTGTTAATGATAATGATATAGCAGCTATCATGAATACCAGTGCTACAACGGGGCAGTTTAAATCAGTGCCACTTCGTTGGGGTCAAATTAAAGCGCATGTACAAGCATCACAAGAGGTGCTTGGTAGGTCTGAACAGGACAATTGGCTCATGGTATTGCCCTTATTTCATGTGAGTGGATTATCCATCTTGATGCGATCACTCTACAATGGAACCGCAATGACAATCATGGAATCCTATGATGAAGAACAAGTGCTGCAATGTATTCATGATGGGCGCATTAATATGATGTCTTTGGTGCCTACCATCTTAAAGAAGTTAGAACCGCGTATTACTCACCATCAATTGCGTGTCATCTTATTGGGCGGTGAGTTTATACCGCGGCCTCTAGTTGATGCATGTGTGGCGAAACAACTTCCGATTTATAAAACATATGGCATGACAGAAACCTTTAGTCAAAGCGTGACCATGCCTGTATTATCAAATCTAAATAAACTCGATTCGGTAGGTAAACCCTTGCCGAGGATGACCGTACATATCGTAAATCCTGATGTCGATGGGGTCGGGGAAATCCATTTGAATGGGCCCATGGTTATGAGTGGTTATATCAATCGCGAGCCGATTCATGGCGATTTTAATACCGATGATATGGGTTATGTCGATGAAGATGGGTTTTTATACATCTTAAATCGCCGTACAGATTTGATTATTTCTGGAGGCGAGAATATCTATCCGAAGGAAATTGAAGATACTGTGTATGCTATGCAAGGTGTGAAGGAATGTGCGGTTATTCCTGTAGCCGATACGAAATGGGGGCAGGTGCCCGCACTATTTGTTGCTTTTGATGATATAGATGCATTAGGTACCGATTTGAAAATGATCGTGCGAGACTATATTTCTAGTAAGCTAGCCAAATACAAGGTGCCTAAATACATTACAATTATGGATGCATTGCCACGTAATGGGACAGGTAAGATTATGCGTAAGTCGTTGGCCTCCCATCTCGATATGACTGCGTCAAATGGAGGTTCTCATGAATGATGTATTGAACTTTAAATCCATAACGACGTATCGTGTGGCTTTGCCGTTAAAGTTTGAATTTAAAACGGCTAAGGGTACTGTTCGTGTTCGTGAAAGTATCATCGTTCGTATCGAAGATCAACAAGGCTATGTTGGATACGGGGAGTGTGTCGCTTTCACAGACCCTTTTTATACGGCGGAAACTGTTGATTCCGCATGGAAACAATTGGTGGATACCTATATTCTAGAGTTGCGCTTGATGCGGCCAAAACCATTAATGGCCTATATTCGGCAGTTACAATTTTGGTTAAAGCGCGATAATATGCCCATGACGATAGCAGGCCTTGAAAATGCTTTAATTAATCTAGATTGCAATCGAAAAGGCGTGAATTCTGTGTCGTATATCATGGGGCAGTCTTTAGAATCAACTATTTCCAATGGCATCGTCATTGGTGACGTGTCCATGGATGAACTATTAGGTATCGTGGAACAGCATGTAGCCAATGGTTGTAAACGAATTAAACTCAAGGTATCGCCTCGTGATGGTTATGAACGGACCCGACTTGTGCGTGATGCTTATCCAGAATTAGCCTTAGCTGTTGATGCTAATCAAAGTTATACCTATGACCAGCTGGATATGATGGCTGCCTATAATGATTTGAATTTACTATGCATAGAGGAACCCTTTAGCATGACGAATTTGACTACCTATAAAGCGTGGAAGGAATCGTTGCCTAATTGGCCTATTACGACCTCTATTTGTTTAGATGAGTCGATTTTATCCTATGATGACTTATCTTATGCAATCGAGTATAGATTAATCGATGTACTCAATGTGAAAGTAGGTCGTCTTGGGGGCTTGATACAGACGCGAGCCGCTATTTTACGATGCCGCGAAGCAGGTATTCCCTACTGGATTGGTAGTATGGTTGAATCAGGAATCTCAAAGATATTACATGTTCAACTTGCTGCCTTAGGTGATACCTATATGGCAGGGGATTTATCCGATTCTAGTCGCTATTTTGAACATGACCTTATCAATCCAGCAATTTTATTTACCGATGGGTCCATGCAGGTGCCTAATGGTGCTGGTCTTGGCGTTGATGTATTGGATAATCGTATTGAAGAATATACAGTGGAGAAACGAACACTATGACAATGATAGACGCATTACAAATCGATTGTGTAGAGCTAACTGGACCTACCAGTGGGCAAGGGGTGATGCATTTAACTAGTTATCATGCGCAGCCACAAGGCTATCTCAATGGCGGAGCTACCTTGGCCTTTGGTGAAATTTTATCAGGGATGCTCAGCAATCAACTGATTCGAGATGATCAATTTGCTGTAGGTCAATCGGTAACCGCAAATCACATGCGACCTATGAAAGCAGAAGGCGATTTGATTGCTAAAGGACAGCTACTCTTACAAGGGAAAACATCTCATGTGTGGCGCTTTGATATGTATGATGAAAGCCATCGCTTGATATCTCAGGTTACCGTAACCTGTGCGATAGTACCTAAAAATCGATAAGAAAAAAAAGACCTCTTTTTGTAAGCTGATACGGAAAAGAGGTAGATGATAGCAAAATTCGACTTTGGCCCTGCGAAGCCCGAAGGGCGTAGACAGACCTGGCCGGTGGAGAGTTTTGCTATCATCTACCTCTACAAACGTATTTGCTACGAAAGAGGTCTTTATTTTCTTGTGATTTTATAGAGTGCTTCGATATCTGGGATATCATAGATAGCCCAAGTTCCGTCACCGATGTGCTTCATAAGTACTCGGATGGGAGCTGTTTGGTTTGTTTTTGTATTGTGAATCGTTACGGTTACTGTGGCAGTATCGCCATCATCTTCAGAGGTAATGTTCTTGATTTCCAAATGGCGTTGTTTAAATAATTCACCTCGTTGGATGCGGTCTACCATAGAAAACGTATTGGATGTATCTTCGCTTTCAACATCTGAATCACTACTATTTTGCGATTTGAAACTATCTGGATCCTCTACATATTTACGAATTACATCATCAAGAAGGGCTGGTCCAAATGTTTTGGTTGCTGCCACAGCGGCCTTGCCTAATGGTGAGGATGTATCCACATAGGTGTTGCCCTCGCGGGTAACGATATTTTTAACCAATGATGTTGTATCGATGTGCTCCAATACCGTGTCCGCATCTTTGTTTTCAACGGCTTCACGGATAGTTTGGAACGTATAGACTGGTGTATGAGGAATATACCATAAGAAATACCACATAGCGCTCAGTGCAGCTATGATGGCAATAATAATTGCTATTGTTAATGTTTTTGATCTCATAATGTTGCTCCGATGTATATAATACATATATTTTAACACATAAATTTCTCCTTCTCTATAGTTGTCAGCGCTTTAGATTATAGGTATAATAAAGTGTATTCATTTTATATTCATCATTAAAGTGAATGTGTAAGAGAGGAGTTAGAAATGAAAGATAAATTAATACTAAAAGCTCTGGTTTGCAGTGCTTTTATGTGCAGTCTAAGTGTGGGAACGATGGCTGCAGATGTGAGCATGGATGTAAAAGCTGGGGATACTGAACAAAGTAGCTGGATGGATCGTACGGACATCGGTATTGGTTTACAAGGGTCTCAGAAAGATTCTTATCATGATTATGCAATGCCTAATAAACAAATGACTGATAATAATCTAAGCTATGATACACGATTCCATTATCATAATCATAATTCTAAGCAGAAAATGAACGCAAAGTATTTTATAGAAACATTGCAACCTATAAAAAAATATGGCAAAAATGTCAAATCTATGGTGTTTGTACAAGGGCGCTTAGATGTTAATGGTGGCGAAAAAGTTTCCACTACTACATATTGGAATGGGTCGGACGCAGATCTTGGAAGAATTGACGGTCAAGGAACTTATATTGATAAAGGTGAAGTAGTAGAACATGATACTCTTGGTGTTGTCGGTACTGCTGGTATTGGCTATCGTCGTCTTAGTACACATGAGCATGCCTACGTCGGTGCCAATGTATTCTATGACTATGCTTTTAAGGATAAATTTTCTCGTGTTAGTGCAGGATTAGAATATGTAGCTGGTCTAAATACGATTAGTGTCAATGTATACCATGGACTATCAGAGAAAAAGGTAGGGCCTTATGACATTAACACACCTTTGCGTCAAGTACCACGGGCAATAATATTCCATGATAGCTTTAGTACACCACCTGATGGTATTCGTAGAACACCCCGATATTCTTATGAACATGTATTGGATGGCTTTGATATACGGTATACACGAGATTATAAGAATGCCCGTTGGCTATCTAGTTATGTGGAAGGATATCATTGGAAAACAAAAGCACCAGGAGAACATCCAGCAGAGATGTACTATATTGACCAACATAAGTGGCAATCCATACATGGGCTAAAGGTAGGCGCTAAAATGAATGTGACGCCTCATATCTCTGTAGACTTAGGAATTGGTAAAAGCAATATTAGTTCTGTAGAACCTTATGTATCTGTTATGTATACTTTAGGTAAGTCTAGATATGCGTACTTTGGTGGTAAACATAGTGAAAATGTGATGACTTCGGCACGTTCTAAGATGTTTGATAAGGTTAAACGCAGTGATATGAAGGTTGAGTATTATTGGGAACAAGACTTGCGTGACGGTCCTTGGGATCATTTATAATTAGTATCATATCTGTAGAAATACTGTATAATAATTAATTTAATATAGTTATATTTGAATTGACACCTAAAGTTCCCTTGTAGAATTTTAGGTGCCAATTTTATTTCTGTAATTTGGGGATATAATCTGGAGTATATTGAAGTATACTGAATATAAATGGCTATTATATACGATTTTTGATGTATAATTCTTATTTCTATATATTTTGGAGAAATTCATCAAAAAATTAGAAAAAAGTACTTGCATTATATTAGTGGCTCATGTTAATATATACGAGTAGTCAACGAGAGTTGATACGCGGCCCCGTGGTGTAGCGGTTAACATGTCGCCCTGTCACGGCGAAGATCGTCAGTTCAAATCTGATCGGGGTCGCCATTTTTTTTTACAAAAAACATGCCTCGGTAGCTCAGTCGGTAGAGCAACGGACTGAAAATCCGTGTGTCGACAGTTCGATTCTGTCCTGAGGCACCATTTTTGTATTCCACGCGGTTGTGGTGGAATGGCAGACACGCCATCTTGAGGGGGTGGTGAGCGTACGCTCGTGAGGGTTCAAGTCCCTCCAACCGCACCAAATATAAGGACCTACAGTTCACTGTAGGTCCTTCTTTTATATCTGTATGAGCAGAGTTTTATGGGAGAGATATGATTAAAAAAAGTATTGCCTTATGCATGCTTTCGCTAGCATTGTCTTGTCAATCTAGTTTGGCTGTATCAGTAGAAAATCAAAGTCAGACGTCAAGTATTACAATCAAAAGTAATACAAAATCTGAAGATTCTTTAAAGTCAGAGGTTGTTGAAGTTATTCCTGGTGCTTTTAAAAGAGTCGGGACGGGCAATTCAAAAACACCAAGAAAGCTTTCAGCAGAAGAAATTGAGTTATTGAAAGCACAAAGTCAGAAACGAGCTAAACAACGATTATTAGAACTACAAAAGTCAGATATGAAAGTGGAGTATCAGATTTTTGATCCCCTTTATAATGATCGAGATGAAAAGGCACTCAAACAAATCACACGTTACAATACGTTAGAAACAAATAAGCAAGGCTATGGATATGGCAGTAGAGATAAACCATTACGTATCGTAAGTCCTTATATGAGAAAAAATGGACACGGGGAAATTAAATTAACGAACCCAGTTAATATTCCATCCTACAGAACGCGTGCAGATAAGAATAAAGCAAGTGATAAAGAATTTAAAGCCTTTCTAGAAAAGAATAAAGGGAAATCTTATGATCTGTATACGGCTAGAACTAAAGAGGAGATAAAAGAATCAATAGAGGCATTTTTTAAGCCCATAGAGTTAATTGAGTATCCTATTAATAATCCTAAGGATTATAAGCTAGTTGCTACGATTCCAGGGTTTCCTAAACAAATACCTAGCTTTGCAAAGAATATTCATCTGCATAGTAATCCTCCGTTCTTGCAAGGCGGTTCATATGTACAACTGGCTTTTGGTGGTACACCAGATCAATTGAAGCCTTATATTGATGAGGCAAGAACAGATTCTAAAGTTGTTATTTCGAAATCTGATCTATCCAATGTATATGTAAAAAACTATGTTGATTCAAATATGGAATATGCAGATACTTTGAAAACCTTACTGCCCACATTGATAGTTATTGTAGAAAATACAACAGTACCTATGGGCAAATATGTACAAAATCAAGTGGAAAATCCTATTGAGAAATCTGTTGATGAAATGTATGCATTACAGAATCAAGTGTTGGCTGAATTTAATAAGATTAAGATTGATGGTGAGGATAGCGAAGCTAAGTATAAACGTTATGTAGAAACGCGCAAGAGAGTAGAGGCTGAGCGAGATAGATTAAAACCTAAACCGACGGATACGGTAGGTTTAGGTAAGAAGAAATATCCTATTTATACAGAGTCGGAGAATCGAAAACTACAGAAACAATATTTACATAGATTCTCTTTTAATGAAGATTCGGTAGAAATACCTGATGATTATGTAATATATTTATTTGATTTTGGTGGTAATTGGAATCATCCATATGCGTTAGGCGCAGCGGTGAGCCCTGAGAAAAATTATATTATTTATTTCTGTCAGCGCGGTTAATTGTAGGTCTAATATTGTAATTAGCTGATTTAATCTCTTTACAAATGACAATTGTTAAACTAAAAATAAATTATTGACATAAATTATTTTAAAATATAAAATAATTGTAGACATACTGGCGTGTCAAAAAGGGATTAGAGAGTTCAGCCAGATACAATATGATATAGTTCGAGAGATCTATATACAAATTAAGACATGTTACGAGAGAGACGAGAGAAGAGTAACATGTCTTTTTTGTATGCCTAAAAATAGATGATAGCTCACTTTTTACTCATAAAAATATTTTCATTTTACACTTAATTATTTGATAAATATACTTAAAAATAAATAAAATATTGACATTAGAATTATAAACAGATATATTGATGGTGATATTCATTTTCGTAAATAGAGATAGAGAAAATAATTTAACAACTATAGTGTGAGAGCTTTAGGAGGGAACTTTCAAATGAATAAGGTGTATCGAGTTGTTTTTAATGTCAAAAAAGGATGCTACACAAGACACTCAATTACAAGAACTTCGTGCAGAAATTGCTGCATTAAAAGCAAGCATGACAAAATAATATAGATGATATTGTAAATCTGTAGACAATTACCTCCTAATATATTACATTGAGTATAAATATATAATTTATAAGAGGTGATGTTTTGAAATATTTACGTCGTGAATTAAACCAAGTAGAAAAGGAATATTTAAAACAATTTGGCGAAGATTCCTTAAATCGTGTTATCCTTCATGATCCTAATACAAAGGACAAGCAAGAGGTTCAAGATACGATTGATATTTTAAAAGAAGCGATAGCAAAAAACAAACCTCTAGAACAAGTACCAGAGGATATGTGGAAGCTTATTGAATTCTAATGTAAAAGACACATTGCAAATTATAGCAATGTGTCTTTTGTGTTATAGATTATACAGTTCTGGTTTACGGTCCCTGAATATATTGATTTTATTGCGAATGTCTTCGACAACATCGAAATCAATATTCGCAGAAGCAATACCCTCCTCAGTATTCATTTCTAATAGATTTGTACCCCATGGATCATATACGGCGGAGTGTCCCGTACTTTGGACGCGACCAACCGTGCCACAGCCGTTTACAGCACACACGAATAATTGATTCTCTATGGAGCGTACTTCATTAAGTACTTGCCAGTGTCGTAGGCGCATAGTAGGCCATTGAGCTGGCACAAATAGCAATTCTGTATTCGGTAATGCTGCCATGCGCACTAATTCTGGAAAGCGGATATCGTAGCAAATAACGGTGCTACACGGAATGCCATCTAACTCAAAATGTGTGGTGTGCGTACCGCCTGCGAAGTATTGATCTTCTTTCGCTGGACTAAATCCATGCATTTTAGAGTACTCTCCAACGAGAGTGCCTTCTCGGTTATAAGCATAGGATGTATTGAACACAACATCATTTTTGGCAACTGCTACAGAGCCACCTACGATGTTTACGTTATGCTCTTTCGCAAATGCACTTAATAATGATTGAGTTCGCTCTCCGTTTCTATCAGCGATGTTGATTAACTCTTTTGATGGATAGAACCCGGTATTCCAAGTTTCTGGTAATACGATAATATCTGGATGTTCAGAAAGTGATTGAGAGAGTAATTCCTGAACACGAGTATAGTTATATTCTACGTCATTTACATGGACGTCCATTTGAATAATAGTTAGGCGTTTTTTCATAGTACATCCTTTATTTGGTGAAATGGTATCGTTTATGTGAAATATATTATAATTAAAATATTAAAACATTATTGAGTAGATTACAATCACGGGTAAACAATTCGCTAGTTTTTACTATTCTCCTTATAAATGATATAATATAAGTTATTAAATTGTGTCTATATAAAGGGGGACCTATGAAACGATTTTCATTGGTAGTGCTTTTCACAATTGTAATTGCTACAGCGTTAGCAGGATGTGGAATGCTTTCACAGCAAACGACAGAAAATGAAACTAAAACGCCACCTACACAACAGGTTACGATGGTACATCCGTCGGGAGTTCCGGTACTCATGTATCACAAGATTGGCGATGATAAAGAGAATGATGCGGTTATCCGCGAGGATTTATTCCGTCAGCAAATGAAGTTTCTCAAGGATAATGGATACCATCCGTTGACGATGGATCAATTATACGATTATGTAGTTAATGGTGCAGCGGTACCTGAAAAGCCTGTGGTACTAACCTTTGATGATGGTTATGCAGATACATACTCTATCGTGTATCCATTGATGAAAGAATATGGTTTTGCTGCTACTGTATTTGTTAATCCAGGCGATGTAGGAACGCGGCTTACATGGGAACAGCTAAAAGAAATGAAAGACAATGGTATAACTATTTCTAATCATGGATTCCAACATGTGGAAATGGGCCAACTTTCAAAAGCCGAACAAATGGAAAATATTCAAAAAGCACAACAAGCGTTAGCTGATAAGTTAGGAATTACAGATAACCCTTGGTTCTGTTATCCCTATGGGGACAAAAATAAGGATACAGATGCTGCCACAAAAGACAGTGGTATAAAGATGGCAATGGCTATGAAGTCCGGTTGGGCTCATACAGGGGATAATCCATACAATATTTTACGTGTTTGGGTTGGTAATGCCGTAGACATCAAGCATTTTGAAGAACGAATTAGCACTGAACATTACAGTGATTTATAAGGAGATATACATTGTTTAAAAAGAATTGGGTAAAGTTCATCATTATGGTGTTCTTATTTACCGCAGTCACATCACCATTCGTTGTATTGTTTGGACCATTTAATAATGTAAAACGTGCCGTAATTGGTGCTATCTTACAATCTCGTCATCCTCAATACATTACATGGTTATTCAGCAACGATGAATTGCAATCTATTTTGGGGACAGTAGGCGTTGTAAAGAGTCAAGATTTGTTTAAATTTAATGCTCGCGAAGATAAAGACTTAAAATTGGAAAAAATTGAGTCTTCTCGTTATGTAGGGTACGTGCTTGAAATTCCAGATCCTCGTCGTATCCAAGTTGCGACAGCTGCAAACATTCAAGAAAAAGGGGATACTACAAGTAATATTGCTAAAATGAATGGTGCCGTAGCGGCTATCAATGGCGGTGGCTTTCACGATCCTAATGGTACTGGTACAGGCCGCTTGCCATATGGCTTTATCCTTCACGAAGGGGATTATATCATCGGTAAGGATGTAGGGCCTGATGAATCTGTTGATTTTGTAGGTTTCTCTAAATCTGGCAACCTCATTGCGGGCAACTATGATAAAACTGAATTAGCTGATATGGAAGCTATGGAAGGTATTACCTTTGGGCCACCTCTTATCGTAGATGGTAAGAAGATGATCACCGATGGCGATGGCGGTTGGGGCGTAGGTCCTCGTACGGCCATAGGTCAACGTAAGGATGGTACTGTGTTGTTCGTTGTAATCGACGGTCGTCAACCAGGTTATTCCTTGGGTGCTACCTTGCGTGATGTGCAAGATGTACTTTATGAAAAGGGCGCATACATTGCGGCTAACCTCGATGGTGGCTCTAGCTCTACATTGTATTTAAATGGCAAAGTTGTAAATAAACCAGCCGATTTGTTAGGGGAACGGATGATTCCTACGGCGTTTATCGTGAAATAGGAGGAACAATGAAACCTTTTACGCGTGTACTGAGCGCCTTTGCGGTAGGTATTCTACTGCAAGGAGGGGTGTATCTGTACCTTGATCAATATATGTTTGCACCGACTACAGAATTTAACGTCTCTGGTGCGTCTAAGGATGACACGAAAAACTTCCCTGACGTAAAGGAGGGACGTAAATACGTATCTTATGACCATCAATTTATGGCTGTTGTTACAGATGAATCTCTTCGGATTTATAAGGCTGGTGAAAGCAAGCCTACAACGGTTAGTTTGAACGGTCGCTCCATTAGCTATTTTGACTGGATGCCAGATCGTAACTACGCAATTATGGGCCTGTATACGGACAACAAGGTTGTTATGGCCCGACTCAATGCAGATGATCCGGAACACGAAGTAGATACAGAACTTGAAGATGTACCAAAGGGAAGTCGCATTGTTGATGCGGCATATTCCGAAGCGACAAATGTGGTGTACATGAAGGTGAAAGTTCGTGAAGGTGCATACCGGATTTACAGAACTGATGCGAACTATGATACGCGTCGCGTTTACATGCAAGCTACGGACATTGGTCGTATTGCTGTATTCTATGATGAAGATAATTTCTTCTATGATAATGCTAAAACTGGCGACATCTTCATGTTTAATGGTATCGAAGGTGGTTGGCGTGTTATCAATCCACCTGGACGATTCCGTTTGCTTGGTGTAGATACTAGCAAGACCATCTATATCGCTCGTGTCGATGAAGATAATAATGTATTAACTGTATACTCTGGTAAATTAGGCGTAGGATTTAAACCTATTTATAAATATAATAATCCGACTACCTTGTCTGAAGTAACTATGAATGCGGTGAAAGAAATTATTGCCAATGGCAGTGATGATACGACCAAAGTAACAGAAGATAACGATAAATCATCTAAAGACTCTAGCTCTAAGAAAAAGAATTAATATAAAGCCTTTATAATCGCAGGTTATAAAGGCTTTATTTATAAAATTATTTAGTTTTATACGACATAATTCAAGTTGAACTCATATATATTTCGTTATAATCGGTATATGAGTATACGAGATGATGATTTAACGGGCGACGATAATACATGAGAAAGGCGGTTGTCTATGAATATATTGTTTGTACGGCTCAGTTATATTGGTGATATACTGCATGCCACAGCCGCCGCAAGGTGGATAAAGCAACAGTATCCGGATGCAAAATTACATTGGATTGTTACACCTAGCATGGCTGAACTATTAGAACATAATCCCTATGTTGATCATATAATTCCTTGGGAACGGGATGAATATGAGGCTCATTCAAAAAAATTACACCTTCGTACCATGTGGAATATGTGGTGGGATTTACGAAAACGTTTAAAGCCTTATCACTTCGATATAGCTGTTGATGTACAAGGCCGGCTTATTACGGGGCTTGTACTATTGGCATCTGGTGCACCTATACGGTTAGGATTAGGGGGTACTAAAGAACTGAATTGGTTATTTACTAATTACAAATCGAAGAATCGGTCAAAGCATGTTATAGAGCAATATCTTGATGTAGCTAAATTACTGCCAGGTGCATTAAACACAGAGACTATCCCTGTTGAGACTAAGAATATGAATCTAATGGATCTCATTGTGACAGCTGATGAGCAACAACGAGCTAAATTCGAAGTGGAAACGGCGTTTGCAGAAAAAGATAGACCATTGATAGGTTTAGTTTTAGGTTCATCATGGCAGACTAAGTCCTGGCCTTATGAAAAGTGGCAACAACTAATTGATTCCCTGTCCTATAGAAGCAATTTTATATGCTTGGGTGGACCAAAAGAAGCACAAGAGTTTGAAGAATTGATGCAACATGTAGAGAAAGAGAATTTGCCAGTTTACAATAAATTAGGTAAGACTACTTTACGTGAAATGGCGGCTCTTCTTGGTGAATGTGAGGTGGTAGTGGCCTGTGATACGGGTGCACTACATATGGCCGTGGCTCTACAACGCCCTGTAATAGCTTTATTTGGCCCTACAAACCCCGCAGAGTGGGGACCTCTGACTGGAACCTATAAAGTGCTACAAAATCATGATATGGAGTGCTTAGGATGCCGTAAACGAAAATGTCCGAAGGGAAAAGCGTACTGTATGTCTGGTATTGATCCAGTTATGGTGAAGGAACATATTATTGAATTATTAGGTGTAAAGAATTAGACTTAAATAAGAGTGATAATATATAAAGTTAGTTAGAATACGCATTATGTTGGTCGTCTAACTAGTAGAATAGGAGTATATAATGGCAAAGTTTAAAATTCAAAAAGGCTTATCAGACGCAGAAATGATGAAGCAATGGGGTGGAAATGATAACTTTGAAGAAACTATGATGCAGGCGGAACGCAATGCAGCGAAACCTGTGATTCATCAAAGTCCTAAGCAAACACAAGATGCATTTTATCGTGAATTTTTAACTGAGAAGGTGGAAACACTTATCGGTAAGATGCTGTTAGACATTAAAATGGAGTATTTTAAAGAGGGCGAAGGGGCATTCTCTATCCAAGTAAAACGAGATGGCAAGAATATTGTTCTTGAAACAGCACCTAAAAAGGTGAAATAAATAGTATATTTGAAATAGAAAATGTATATTCATGAATATTAGATTACCTTTGTCAGTCATCAAAAAAAGTGATAACAAGATCTGTAAATCAAGATAATTCGTTGTACTACATCAATAAATACTGATATACTTTCGTACATAAATAAAAATTATAACGATATGAGGATTAGTTTGCTTTTACATTCTCATTAACATACTCATTTGGTAATGATTAAAAATGCAAGATAAAATCTAGCATAACGAGAGTTTTTGGTGATTTTTTTTACACTTTCATATCAAAAATGCATGCTTTTTGATGATAAATAAGCATAATATACTTGTTGACAAAGAATTTTAGAAGTAGTCTAATATAAGTATGTTCCGATAATTCCTAGCACATTTTACCTACATAAGTAGGAACTATAGGAATTGTTGATAAATAGGTATGAGATAGTCATTGAGTGTATGTATAAAATTACATCACCTTACTATTTCGAATTGGAGGATTAACATGGCTAAAAAATTAAGAATCTGTGAAACCGTTCTTCGTGACGGTCATCAATCTATTTTGGCAACTCGCATGCGTTACGAACAAATGGAACCAGTGCTTGGCCTTTTAGATGAAATCGGTTATGAAGCTCTTGAATGTTGGGGCGGCGCTACTTATGATAGCTGTCTTCGTTTCTTGAACGAAGATCCATGGGAACGTCTTCGCAAATTAAAAGCTAATGTAAAAAATACACCACTACAAATGTTACTTCGTGGTCAAAACTTGTTGGGCTACAAACATTACTCTGATGATGTAGTGGAAGCATTCTGTAAAGCTGCTGTAAAAAATGGTATCGACCGTATCCGTATTTTCGACGCATTGAACGACCCTCGTAACATGGAAGCTGCTATTAAATATTCCAAAAAAGCAGGCGCACACGTTCAATCCGCTATGGTATACACTATTTCTCCAGTTCATACAACTGAAAGCTTCTTGAAAGTTGCTGAAACTTTGGTTGAAATGGGTACTGATTCTCTTTGCATTAAAGATATGTCCGGTTTGTTAGGACCTGCTGATGCATTCGATTTAGTTTCTACTTTCAAAAAACGTTTTGGTGAATTGCCAATCGACTTGCACAGCCATTTCACTTGCGGTCTTGCAAGCACTACATACTGGGAAGCTGCTAAAGCTGGTGTAGATATCATCGATACTGCTATCTCCCCATTCGCTCATGCAACTAGCCAACCAGCTACTGAAACTATGATCGAAATGTTCAAAGGCACTGAATGGGATCTTGGTCTTGACCTTGATAAATACATTCCATTAGTTGATCATTTCCGTAAAGTAAAACAACAAATCGCTGAAGAATTCAACTTGAAACCAGCTAGCGATGTAATCCCAGCTGTTCGTCGTTACCAAATTCCTGGCGGTATGTTGTCCAATACTCAAAACCAATTGAACGAAATGGGTATGGGCGATCGCTTCTTCGACGTAATGGATGAAATGCCACGCGTTCGTGAAGACTTGGGTTACCCTCCATTGGTAACTCCAACATCCCAAATCGTTGGTACAATGGCTATGATGAACGTTATGATGGGCGACCGTTATAAAATGGTTCCTAACGAAGTTAAAGATCTTGTACGCGGTAAATATGGTGCATTGCCTGGTAAAATTTCTGACGAAATTCGTCACACTATCATTGACGATGAAGAACCTATCACTTGCCGTCCAGCAGATCTTATTGAACCTGAATTGGCAGGCTACACTGAAGATTTGAACTCTAAAGGTTACAAAAACATCACTGAAGAAGACGTATTAACATACGCTATGTTCCCAGAAGTTGCAATTAACTTCTTCGAAGCTAACCGTCGTTAATCTTAATATTAACAGCTCTACCTTTTTGGTAGGGCTGTTTTTATGTTTATACGAATTTTATATTTTCTCTTGCTAATCATGAGTAAAATAGCGTACACTATAAGGAGTATCTACTAATTATGATATTGAGGTAATCCTGTGAATTTACAAATTAGAATTTGGATATCCAATGTTGTTCTATTTGTAGTTCCTATATTAATTGCAATTATTCTATTTTTGTTATATTTTTCAGGACTACGCATTTTAGCGAATGCCGGATACTATTTGCGTATCGAGCAAGAACAACAGTTTAAAAGTGTTAGCCGTGTGGCTGAGACTATTACCTTTTATGGTATAGACAATGGTTTAATGGATTCTCTTGTTAAACCAAGCTATAGTTTGTTAGACCCTAATGAGGTGTATGTAGAAATTCTCGATCAGGGAAAGGTTCTGTATTCTTACGGTACACAACAGATTTACAATGAATCTGCTATCGTTGGCTTGATTGATGTAAATCCTGAGTTACAAGGGATTGTCTATCAGTCAAATCATACCTTTGTGTACGAAATGCGTAAGAATGAAGGACGTCATGCATATCTATATCACATAGCTATTAAACGAGCTGTGCATGGTAGTGATAGCTTGATGGAGACCGTTTCGTTCTACATTAGCATTGTTGCATTACTTTTGTTTATAGTTACATTTTTTGCGATCAACCGATTTGTAACGAAGTTCATTATGATTCACGTCCGCAATATGACGGAATCATTACGAGCTGCTAATTACCAAATCGAAATGGAGCAGGAGCAACAAAAAGAATTGCTTGCAGGTATCTCTCATGATATCCGTACTCCATTAACTGCAATTAAGGCCTATGCAGAAGGCGTTCGGGATGGTATCGCGCCAACCGAAGAGCAACAAAAACGCTACATGGGAATCATTTTGAAGCGCGCTAATGATCTAGATTCTATGTTGGAGGAATTGTTCCTTATTACAACATTGAACTATAAAAAGGAATCTAGACCATCAGAGAAAATAGAATTAGGGAAATACGTACAAGGTTTTGTAGAAGATCATATAGAACATTATAAGTCTAGAGGTCTTGAACTGAGCCAACGTGTTACAGTTAAGGATGCTACTATTATGGCGAATCCGCAGTTATTACAGCGGGTTTTGCAAAATATTTTAAATAATAGTGCAAAATATAAGATGGCAGATATAGGACATAGTGTTATTGATGTCACCGAAGATGAAAGTCATGTGTACTGTGTGGTAAGTGATGATGGCCCTGGGGTTCCGCCAGAGTCACTTGACCGACTTATGCGTCCGTTTTATCGAGTTGATTCGTCCCGCACTAATCCACAGGAGGGGAGTGGACTTGGTCTTTCGATTATTAGACGTATTATGGAAATTTTCGAAGGTCGTGTAGTGATAGAAAATATTAGACCACATGGACTTAGAATTATTTTAGAGTTCCCGAAAAAAGGAGAAAATCATGAGTGAACATATTCTAATAATTGAAGACGATATTGATATTGCTAATATTGAGCGTGATTATTTGATGGTTGCTGGTTATGACGTAACTGTTATGAATAATGGTACTGATGGTATTGAAGCTGCTTTGAATACGCCAGTAGATTTAATTATTTTGGACGTTATGTTGCCAGAAATGGACGGCTTTGAAGTGTGTCGCGCCATTCGTGATAAAGTGCGCGTACCAATCGTGATGGTAACTGCACGCCTCGATGATATTGATAAAATCCGTGGCCTTGGCGTAGGTGCTGATGATTACATCGAAAAACCATTCTCTCCATCTGTATTGATTGCAAAAATTAAGGCTATGTTAGCACAATATAAACGACTTACTGAAAAAGATGTTGTTGATACAAATGCTATTCAATCCGGTGATATTCGCCTTGATCCTAAGATGATGAAAGTTTGGGTAAATGACAAAGAAGTTCATCTTAAGAAAAAAGAATTCCAATTATTAGAATTTCTTATGCGTAACCGCGATATCGTATTTTCTAAAGAAGAATTATATTCCCGTGTATGGGGGTTAGATTCTTATGGTGATTATGCAACAGTAGCTGTTCACATTAATCGTTTGCGTGAAGAAATCGAAGAAAATCCATCTGATAGTAAACATATCATTACAGTTTGGGGCGTAGGTTACAAGTTTGTATAAAAAGCATAGATAAATTCACTTTTAGTTCATGGATTGATGAGCTGTTGATGTTATATATGTTTTTAGGGGCTATCTTATAGAGAAATAATCGAAGTTTTATATATTTTTTATATACTATGCTTTATTTTTTAGAGATTTTGTGTATACTATAACTGTAAGGATTATTATGAAGATATACGGAAAAGATACACTTAACTTCTCTCTCTTAATAAGTTCTCTCTCAACTTTTCCGTCTTCATATATAACTCTCTCTCACAGTCCTTACACTCTCAAACTATATGCAAAAGAGGTATTCATTAGTTAATGCTAATGAATACCTCTTTTGTTTTCTTGCTTTTTTACATATTATTTAGAAATGGTAGAAATTGTTGTATTGCAAATCTAAGGAATAAGACCTATAATGAGTGTGGATTAATTGTATGCAATTAAAATAGGAGACAGTATATGAATATAAAACATTATAAAAAACAGATTATAGCATGTGCTATTGCACTATGCGTAGGTGTAGGAGGAGGTTATTATTTCTTTGGTACACCAGCAGGTACGGAACAGAGTGTTGTGACAAATCAAACTAAGCAAACAAAACCGTTGACTGAAGCTCGTAATACCTATGTTGTACAAGCGGCTAAAAAATCGGGCCCCGCCATAGTGGGTATTACAACACAAGTATTCCAAAAGGATATTTTTAATCGTACCATTTATGCAGGTGAAGGCGTTGGTTCAGGTGTTTTAATAGATAATGAAGGTCATATTGTAACGAATAACCACGTTGTATCCGGTGCTAGCAATGGTGAGGTTACAGTTTCGCTGTCTGATGGTACTACCGTTAAAGGTACTGTTATGGGCACTGATGAACAATCTGATTTAGCTGTCGTAAAGATAGACCCACCTAAAAATATTCAACCTGTTGTTATAGGTGACTCCGATTCTTTACAGGTAGGTGAACCAGCAATTGCCATTGGTAACCCACTAGGTCTGGAATTTAAAGGTTCTGTTACATCTGGTGTAATTAGTGCTTTAGCTCGTACCATTGATGATCAAGGACAACGTTTCCCATTGATTCAAACTGATGCTGCTATTAATCCAGGAAACTCTGGTGGTGCATTGCTAAATGCTGATGGTGAGTTAATAGGCATTAATAGCTCTAAAATTTCTAAAGAGGGTGTAGAAGGAATGGGCTTTGCCATTCCTATTAATTCTGCAAAACCTATAATTGATTCTATCATTAAAAACGGTAAGGTCATTCGTCCATATTTAGGCGTATGGGCTGTAGATCGGCAAACAGCGGCTCGTAATAATGTAAGCTATGAAGGAGAAGGCCTTCTTATTGTACAATTGGATTCTACCGGTCCTGTGGCTCGAGCTGGTATTGTAGAAGGTGATACGATTGCTCAAATCGATGGTAAGAATGTAAGTACATTAATCGAATTGAAAGAGCAAATTGACGCCAAGAGCCCTGGCGACACTATTTTAGTATCCTATACTCATAATGGTAAAATGAAAAGTACTCAAGTTACATTAGGGCAATCCTCGTCTAACTAATAGTTTTAGAAATAGAAAAATTATATATAAAATCCTTTCGACTGGTGGAACTCTAGATATTATCTGCATTTTCCAGCACGTTGAAAGGATTTTTTATTTCTTGAATTGTCAAGTCAAATGCAACTCTACTGAATGATAAACCTCGTATGGAGTTTTCCAATTTAAGCATTTGCGCGGCCTAAGATTTATTTCTTTCATTTTTGCTTCAACATAGCTATCTGATTGATTAATATCCACAGTTTTCGGGAAATATTCTCTAAGCAATCCATTGGTGTTTTCGTTTGTTCCTCTTTGCCAAGGATGATGTGGAAATGGAAAATAAAATTCTACTAAATTCAACTCCTGACTAATTTCTGCATGTTTAGAAAACTCTTTCCCTCTATCTGGAGTTATTGTTTCTAGAGGTTGATTTTTTAAAAGCTTAATCATCGCTTGTTTGACTAAAAATGCATTCTTTTTTGCAATTTTTTTACATAGCAGATACCTACTTTTTCGATCAGTTAATGTTACTAAGCAAGCCTTACCAGTCTGCCCCATAAGTGTATCAGCCTCCCAATCACCTAATCGTTCTCGATTATTTGCAGGAGCTGGTCTATCTGTAATTAAATTACTAATTTGAATTTTTCCACGTCTTTCTTCATAATTTTTTGTATGACGACTTTTACCACGATGTCGTAGTTTGCGAACAACTCCTCTATTTCCATGTGATAATTCTTTTTCATCAAAACGACCATTATATATTTCCCTGTAAATTGTATTGTAACTAATAGTGAAGCTTGAATTTTCAAATTTCAATCGAGAGGAGATCTGTTCCGGAGACCATTGATGTCTAAAAAATAAATTCTTTACACATTCATATAGACTTGGATTATCTAGCTTTTTTCTTGGTTTACAATTAAAGCGTCTATTTTTATATCTGTCATGGGCTTCACAAGGTATGTACTCGCCATTTTGACTATTTCTTTTGATTTCTCTTGATATAGACGATTTATTTTTCCCAAGTAAAATTGAAATTTCTGTTTGATTTTTTCCTATATCAATAAAATGTTTTAGAATTTCGCGCTCTTTTAGTGTAAAATGAGTATAATGATTCATGGCTCCTCCTGATTTTTAGATGTCTTTGCAAACACTATTTTATCAGAAAGCCATGAATCTTTTTTAGTTGCACTTAGATTATAAATTCAAGTTTATAAAAAGTTTTTTACAAGGTACCTTGCAATTCGAGGTACCTTGTGTTATTATGTATTTGTCAGTACATGATAGTGACCGTAAGAGAGCTTTCACATTGGCAAGTAGGCACAGCCTAAAGGGAGGAACTATGCAAGTTCAATTAAAAAAAGGTGTTATGGATATGTTGGTGCTAGCATTATTAACACAGCAGGATCGCTATGGATATGAAATTGTAAGCACTATTTCGGAATACATAGAAATTTCTGAAGGAACGATATATCCATTATTTAATAGATTGAAAAAAGAAAAGTATGTTGAAACGTATTTGAAAGAGTCGTCCACAGGGCCATCTCGAAAATATTATCACATCACGGCAAACGGCCGTGCAGCATACAATCAGATGCGCCAAGAATGGGATGAATTTTCTGGTGTCATCAATATCCTGTTGAAAGGAGTCGACTATAATGGACAAAAATAGCTTTTTAGAGGCATTGCGCAATATTTTTAAAAAGGCGCACGTTGCCGATGTAGAGAGTATTATAGAGGTTTATGAGGAACACTTTGCTGTAGGCCATGAAAAAGGCCTTACAGATGATGAAATTATTAAATCCTTGGGGACTCCAGAGGAAATTTATGCATCCTATGTAGATGCTGGAATTATTACAGATACGTTAAATGAGGATGGTAATACAAGTAAATCTGTAAATATGCAAGAAATCTATGCTAGATTTGATGAGTATAAAGAACGCTTATTACCACAACTGCCGGGAATGGCAAAAAAGGCATCGAAGACATTAGTTGCTATTGGCAGTGCGTTAGCCTATATTGTAGGCGTACTTATATTGGTAATTACGCCAGCTATTTTATATTTATTAGGTAGCTCATGGCAACCATTTGAAAATGTAACCGCATTTCCTGCGTTATCTATGATAACTTTAGTTGCACTCGCAGGTGTAGGCCTTTTTGGTGGCCTTACATGTATATTTATCGGTGCTGAACTTCGTGGTGTACGCGAACGTTATTTCAGCAATGTAGATTAAGGAGGACCTATGAGACGAATTATAATTGCTGCCATTCTAACTGTAATCAGTGCTGTAGGGGTAGGTACATCCTTTGCTGTAAATGATTTACCAAATTTTGGTGAATGGATGAAAACCAATGAACAACAGTTTAGAAAACCACATAGACATGATGGTTCTAATATGCATATGGACCAACATATGATGGATGGAAATAATCAAATGATGCCTCAAGATGGTATGGGACCAAATAATGGTCAACATATGTACCAAAATTGTCAAAACCAAATGATGCCTCAAGGTCAACCTGGCCAAATGCCTCAAGGGGGTCAACCAAATGGTAATGCGCCTCAACCACCTGTGGAACAAGGTGCACCACAGACTACTCAAAATCTATAGTATTCTATTGATTCTTTTCTCTCACAACACTTTTAGAGCGCGTGGTCATGAAAGTGCATTCATGGCCACCATAGAGCTACACACTCTATGTGATACATTCGTATCAGAATCTCTCTCTTACACACAATAACTACACACAAGCAAAAAGAGCTCCTCAGTGAAGGAGCTCTTTTTGTATTTGTTTATAATTTTATTTAATATGTTTAGAACCGCGTTCTGTCATAGCTACGCCTTCTTTGCAGAGAGGGCATTCCTCTGGTTTGTATGTTGGCACTTCAAGGTTAAGTAATGCTTGTACTTTTTCTTTTGGTACACCGAATTCAGCTTTTCCGCCAGAACGGTTAACGAGAAGACCTACGCCTACGATTTCACCGCCGGATTGGTTAACTACGTTAACAACTTCTTGTACGGAACCGCCTGTAGTTACGATATCTTCTACGATTAGTACGCGTGTACCTGGTTCGATTTTGAATCCACGACGCAATGTCATAACGCCTTTTTCACGTTCTGTAAAGATAGCGCGTGTGCCTAATTCTTTACCGACTTCGTGAGCTAATAAGATACCGCCAGTCATAGGTCCAATAACGAGTTCTACGTTTTGATCGCGGAAACGTTCAGCTAATTCTTTACACAATGTTTCAGTGTACTTTGGATGTTGTAATACGTTGAATTTTTCAACGTACATAGGGCTATGTAGACCAGAAGTCAATAAGAAATGACCTTCTAAAATTGCTTGAGTATCGATAAGTAATTGTTTTACTTCTTGTTCTGACATCATTTGGATACACTCTCCATTTCTTCAATAATTAAACGTACCGCCTCTTGTGGATGTTCAGCCTGCGTAATAGGTCGGCCAATAACAAGGCGAGATGCACCATCCTGTAATGCACTCGATGGTGTAGCAATGCGCTTTTGGTCATTTGTAGCTGCGAAGGATGGGCGAATACCTGGTGTAACGATAAGGAAATCAGGTCCACAGGCCTCGCGAATCATCTTAGCCTCTAAAGCGGAACATACAACACCGTCCATACCGGATTCTTTTGCTAGTTTAGCAAGGCGAATGACTTGGTCTGCAATTGGTAATTGACCGCCAATAGATGTCCAAGATTCGTCATCAAAGCTCGTTAAAACGGTAATAGCCAATAGTTTTGGACGTTCGATGCCTAGTTTTTCAGCGCTTTCACGAGCAGCCTCAGCGGCAGCTTTCATCATTATAGGGCCACCTTGACCATGAATGGTAATTAAATTGGCGCCTAAACGAGTAAGGGAAGATACGCCATGGGCCACCGTATTAGGAATATCATGTAATTTCAAATCGAGAAATACATGTTTGCCGTGCTCTTGCAAATAGCGAACCGTTTGGTCCCCTTCGGCGTAGAATAATTCCATGCCCACCTTATAGAAACTAACGGAGTCCCCGAGTGAGGAAGCGATAGATTTCATCGCATCCATTGTGGATACGTCGAGGGCGACGATTAATCTGTCATCTGCCATGTTATAACCTCCATAGTACTTATATATCTAAATAATTTTCACATAGAATAGGGCGTCCTGTCAATGAAAATCCGTTGTGAAAGTCGGCTTAAGAACTGCTTTTATACATCGATTTTCTTCGCGTTCATGATATAATAAATACAGAAGTGAAGATGATTCCTAATACGAGTTGATATATGTATATCGGACTGATGTATATAATATGTTGTTAATAGCTAAGAAAGGATTACCATGTTAGATTTTGTAGCATTGGATTTTGAAACAGCTAATAAATATAAAAATAGCGCCTGTTCCTTAGCGGTCATTACCGTTGAAAATGGGCAGATTACCAAAAAAGCATATAGTCTTATTAAACCACCGTTTATGTCCTTTGACCCAGAATGTATTGAAATTCATGGAATTGAACCTAAAGAAGTGTTGCATGAAAAGACATTTGATCAACTATGGCCTGCTATCTATGAAAATCATTTGAAGGGAAAAATCATGATTGCCCATAATGCAAAATTCGATATGAATGTATTGCGTGCCACTCTTGATTACTATAACATTCCTTGGCCAGAACTTGACTATGCGTGTACTGTAAAAATTTCTCGTGCCGTATGGCCCGATTTGGTAAATCACAAATTGAACACAATGGCGGCGTACTTAGGCATAGAATTTAAGCATCATTATGCATTGGATGATGCTGAAACATGCGCCAAGGTTGCTATCGAGGCAGCTCGCTTGAAAGGGGCGAACTCACTACCCGAACTACTTTCAAAAACAGGCGTACCTCTTGAACCATTTATCGATGAAAAAAATAAAGCTGCACAAGCAGAATTACATAAGGAACCAGAACCAGAGCAGATGTCCTTTTTCTAAAGACGTGCTCGGTTACGATGGTAACTAATCCTGATAGAATAATAGATTGTTTTGGAGGTAGTCATGTTAGGTAAAGAACTATTAACCTATGTGGATCATACATTGTTAAGACCCATTGCTACATGGGACGAAATTAAGGTGATTTGTGAAGATGCATTGGCCTATCATACGGCATCAGTTTGCATTCCCCCCGATTTTGTGGCATCCGCTCATAATGCATATCCCAATTTGAATGTTTGTACCGTTATTGGGTTTCCTCTAGGCTATCAAACGACAGAATCCAAGGTGGCGGAAGCGAAACAAGCTATTGCAGAAGGTGCATCAGAAGTGGATATGGTCATCAATCTAGGTGATGCGAAACAAGGGGATTTTCATGCTATAACAGAGGAAATCAAGGCTCTTAAATCCGTATGCGGTGATAACATTTTAAAGGTTATCATCGAGGCCTGTTTCTTAACGAATGAAGAAAAGATAGAACTATGCCATTGTGTAACGGAAGGCGGCGCAGATTTTATCAAGACCTCAACTGGATTTGGTAGTGGTGGCGCTACATTAGAAGATGTGCAACTATTTAAGAAGCACATTGGTCCTAATGTACAGATTAAGGCTGCCGGAGGCATTCGTTCCATTTCTGATATGAAGGCTTATATTGCAGAAGGGTGTAGTCGTATCGGGGCGAGTGCGGCCGTAGAGCTCCTAAAAGATCATTTGGACGAAGAAGTATAAAGAAAAACCACCTAGGCAGTGCTTAGGTGGTTTCTTAGAATGGCGGTGTAACTATGCGCATGTATGATATTATTTTGAAAAAAAGAGCCAATTTAGCACTAACAAATGAGGAAATTCGCTTTGTCATAGAGGGCTATGTACATGGTACTATTCCTGATTATCAAGTAAGTGCTCTATTGATGACCATCGTATTTAATGGTATGAATGCTCGTGAACTCGGTACGTTGACACTCTCGATGGCTCAGTCTGGACAAATGGTGGATTTATCGTCAATTGATGGTATCACCGTAGATAAACATAGTACAGGTGGTGTAGGGGATAAGACGACACTTATCATTGCTCCTTTAGTGGCCGCCTGTGGTGGTAAGGTCGCAAAAATGTCTGGTAGAGGCCTAGGGCATACAGGGGGGACTATCGATAAAATGGAATCGATTCCTCATTTGAAAGTATCCTTAAGTCAAGAAGATTTTATCGCCCAAGTCAATAGAATAGGCCTTGCTGTTATAGGTCAATCAGAAGGCTTGGCACCAGCCGATAAAAAACTTTATGCTTTGCGCGATGTAACGGGAACAGTGGACAGTATTCCTCTTATTGCTTCCTCCGTGATGAGCAAGAAATTGGCATCTGGTGCGCAAGCCATTCTACTAGATGTAAAGGTCGGCAGTGGAGCCTTTATGAAAACCATTGAAGAGGCCCGTTCCTTGGCTAAGGCTATGGTAGATATTGGACGTGAAAACGGTCGTTCCGTTAAGGCTGTTTTGACGGATATGGATCGGCCCCTTGGTCATGCCATAGGCAATGCCTTAGAAATTCGTGAGGTCATTGATACATTAAAAGGTCATGGCCCTGAGGACTTGACTCATGAATGTATTATCATGGCTGCTCACATGCTCGTTTTAAGCCACATCTGCGACTATGAAACCGCCCTAACTCGTGTGCGTGAGGCTCTCGATTCTGGCGCTGCACTCGAACGTCTACGCCTCATGATTGACGCTCAAGGTGGTAATAGCTCTGTGATTGATGATGAAAGCCTACTAGTTATCGGCCAATGTACATCTGATGTAATAGCGCCTAAGGCTGGTTACATTACCCATATGAATACCGAACAATGTGGTATAGCATCTGTTATGCTTGGTGCTGGCCGCACCATTAAAGATGGCCCTATCGATTATAGTGCAGGTATTATCATGCATAAAAAAACTGGTGATGCCATTACTGAAGGTGAAAGTATTGCGACCTTGTATGCCTCTGATGAAAGCTTACTTGCTAATGCGGCTAAGACCTATATAGAGGCGATTACAATTGGTGACGAACTGCCGAGCGTAGTGGATACAATCCTTGATATTGTGGAATAAGGAGTCGTATATGACAGAATTAGAAATTCAAAAACTTATGGATTGTGCCATAAAAGCTCGCGAAAACGCTTATTCTCCATATTCACATTTCGCTGTTGGCGCTGCTTTGTTATGCGAAGATAGTACCCTTTACGAAGGGTGCAATATAGAAAATGCTTCCTATGGTCTCACAAACTGTGCTGAACGAACGGCCATTTTTAAAGCCGTATCCGAAGGTCATATAAAATTTAAGGCCCTTGCCGTAGTTGCTGATACAGAAGGACCTTGTGCGCCATGTGGCGCATGTCGTCAGGTAATGGCTGAATTTAAAATACCTCTAATCATTATGGGGAACTTGATGGGGAATATAAAAATAGTAACTATGGAGGAACTATTACCATTTAGTTTTTCTGAATGCGATGTAACTGGTAAATAGATCCTTCTACAGTGAAATATACGTAGTACAAGAAAAAGGCTGGAGCGCGTAGCTCCAGCCTTTTAGCATAAGATAATGACCATTAGAATGCAGGAACAATTGCACCTTGGTATTTATCTTGAATGAATTTTTTGATTTCAGGGCTATGAAGAGCTTCCATCAATTTCTTGATACGAGGGTCGTTTTCATTGCCTTTAAGAACAGTTACGATATTTACGTAAGGGGAATCATTAGATTCGATGAACAATGCATCTTTACCAGGGTTAAGACCTGCACTTAATGCATAGTTTGTGTTGATAGCTGCTAGTGCAACATCGTCGATGGAACGAGGCACTTGAGCGGCTTCTAATTCTACGAATTGGTAACCATTAGGATTAGAAGCGATATCTTGTACAGTGGATAAGATATTGTTAGAGTCTTTCAATGTGATAAGACCAGCTTTTTGTAATAACATTAATGCACGACCACCATTTGTAGGGTCATTAGGAATAGCGATTTTTGCACCTTTAGGAAGGTCTTTTAAATCTTTGATTTGACGGGAATATAAGCCCATTGGTTCAAGATGAACGCCACCCACAGATACTAGAGGAAGGTTATGAGCTTTCGCAAATTCGTCCATGTATGGCACATGTTGGAAGAAGTTAGCGTCGATTTCTTTATCACCCAATGCTAGATTTGGTGTATTGTAATCAGTGAATTCTGTGATTTGTAAATCGATATTATCTTTTGCTAAAATCGGTTTTACTTGTTCTAAGATTTCCGCATGTGGTACTGCAGTAGCACCAATTTTTAATACTTGTTTGTCACCGCTGCTAGCCGCTTTATTATTATCGCTGCCGCAACCTGCGATTAATAGCGCACCGCCGAGAACGACTGTAGCCGCTAATGCTAAAAATTTGTTCATACAAACACTCTCCTTTTCGAGAAAATTAAATGTAATTCGATAAGCTTATAGTACTAAATTATTTCCCATCATGCAAGTATGTATTATTAGTAGTTATCCATAACTAAAAGTTATATAGAAAGAGGAGCTGCCATTCAAAACCGACTTTGGCCCTGCGTAGGCCGTAGGCCGGAGTCAGACCCGGCCGGTGGAGGTTTTGAGTGGTAGCTCCTTTGCTTATTGTCTTTTAGTTTGGTTAACGGCTAATAATGAGCCCTATACCTAATAGTAATTGATATAACATAGCAGCACCAGCGGTAGTACCCATGGCTTTATCTAATTTGATTTCGTCCACATGGGTATAGAATGTTTTGATGGTTTTAAATGCTGGGATGATGGCTAGTAATGCGAGTAATGCTGGGATTGGGAGGACTTTCAAATAGATCCAGGCTCCAATCCAGAAGAAGTTAAAGATATAGGTGATGCTCATTAGGCTGATGGCACGGTCGCGGCCTAATACAATTGGTAATGTGCGACGACCGTGTTTTTCATCGTTTCGAATATCTCGAATGTTGTTGGTGAGCATGATGGATCCAACTAATAGAGTAGCCGGTAGTGCAGGGATTAGGAATGCTAGTGAAAGTTCACGCGTCCACGCAAAGCCTGTAATGAGGACAATAGCAAAACCCATGGCGATACCGGATGAGATCTCCCCAAATGGTGTGCGAGAAATTGGCTTTGGGCCACCTGAATACAAAAAACTAATTAAAATACAGATGATGCCGGCCGGAATGTACCACCATGTAATGGTGGCTGATAGGTATAGGCCGATGATGATAGGTACAATCATAAGAACCTTAATCATAGTGGAGATGAGCTTTGGCGTCACAGCACCACGGGTAAGGGAACCAGCATTACCTATTTTTTGCCCCGCATCAAGACCAGATTTAAAATCTTTCAATTCATTCCATAAATTGGCAATGATTTGAGCCGATACGACGGCTAAAAATATAAGAATTGTATGGAATATGGCGAGTCCTGTGCCATGAAGTGCACCGAAGGTATAATAACTAAATGCAGCACCTAAGATGGTTGGCCCTAATGCAGCAGCCAATGTGCGAGGTCTAGTGAGAGGAATTAATTCTTGTATCATAATGGTGTGGCGAAATGCCAACTCCTTTCTGTTAGAAATACGTTTTCTTATCTTTAAGTATTGTATAGTACATTAGGAGAAATGTAAATTTGGTGTACCTATCATGTTAGTACAATTGTATAGTATAATATTATATGTATATTTAAAATTCTTAATTTAACTTACTTATATAATTCAATTCATATATTCATGAGGTGAGACTATGAAAACGTGGAGTAAGAAGGTAATGACACTAGCTTGCGCGACCTGCTTAACGGTAGGTATGGCGGCTGTAGCTTGTGCCGATACAATTGATTTAGGCTATGGTCAGTATGCTACCACTAATAATGGTGTACACGCGGTAGCTGTAGATGCGATTCCTACAAATCCTACTTTCAGAACGATGGAACAAAATAAGACCCTTCAAACAGCTAATGAGCGAGCTGCAAAATCTATGAATGACCGCATAAAAACATCCTACCCAATGGTAAAAGAGGAATTTAAAGGTACTGCTCTAGATGGGTATAGTTTGTACCAATTATCTGGGGATAGTATATTAGGTCATCATACAGGTTGGTTGCTTACATACAATGTAAATAAAGAGGCGATTAATTATCTCGATCGTACAGCTACTCAAATTGTTAACGCAGCAATGGCCGATAAACAAGTGAAAGCACAATCTGTTAGCGAGCCTTACACAAAATCTAATGCAGAGAAGTTTATTTCAAAAATGGCCACAGTTACACTTGATCGCAAGATGTTAGAACCACAAATGGCAAATTTAAATGCTACTATGCATCGCGACATGATTAAAACAATACAACAAAGTGCTATGCAAGATGCGTCGTTGTCGCAAAAGAATAGACAAAGTGTGCAAGAGGGCGTAGATCTGTTTAAGAGAGTCATCCCTAACTTTACAATGGGCGCTACAGAAATATCATTTAAACCATATACATCTAAGTTTGGTGCTATGGCTGGTATGAGTGTGCGCGGCAGCTTAAAATATGATGGTTTTGTATTGCCTGGTAGCTTAACTATGTATGCAATGCCACAAAACGATGGGCTTACAGTACAAATCTTGGCTACCGAAGATACGAGCCGAGATTACTGGTCAGGACAATTAGAATCCATGTATGGATTGAAAACCCTAAAGGGAGGCAATAAATAATGAAACCTTTAAAAACTCTTGTATTAGCAGCATGTTTAGTTGGTGCTGTGACTAGTTTTGCGGGCGCAACGGATGTAAAAACATTAGCAGGGACTATGTCTGTTCCTAATACAGTTACGGTGGCGACCGCATCTGATACAAATTCAGTGGATATTATAAAGGATTTGCTTATCAAGGATAATGCAAAACCAACTACGAATAAACGGACCCGTCAAAGTAATGAGGATGCATTATCTGCGCTTAACTATATGGGCGTTTCCTATGATGTATATCAATTACAAGGGGAAGATAAAACCGGCCAAAAGGACGCTTTGTTAGTGGCCGTAGATTTGAAAACAGCAGCCAATGCATTGTTTGATAACCCTAAGGCTAATGCGTCTGTCCTTCCTGTATTAGCCATACTCAATAATGGTGAGTTGGATCCGATTACAGAACAACTCATGTTGACTACGGTTAATAATCTGTTGCCAAAAGAATCTAAAACATTTACATTGCCAGATAAGAACGTACCCGGTTCCATCTATGTAAGTGCTGGTACAGGTTACAGCACTGCCGTTGGTGTAGTTGGTGAAAGCCAAAAACCTACTACAATTACTGTAGAAAACACAGAACAAATGGAGAAAATGAATAATACAAAGTATCAAACATATACGGTAGGTTCTCGTGTATTAGTTGATGCGGAAGGTATCAAATTCCCATATTATGCAAAAGCAGCACTCGTAATGAATCCACAAAAGCCTACATTGTTCTTGGCATTGACTAGTGATGTACAACGTCAATATTTTATGCCAATCTTTGCAGATGCTTTCAAATCTATTAAATAAAATATATTGAAAAACATCGATATTAATGTATAATAATTTCTATATGATGTATGTATTGTAAAAGGAGTCCTATTATGAAAACAATTCACACAGATAAAGCGCCTGCAGCAGTAGGTCCCTATTCCCAAGCTAAAGTAGCTGGCGGTTTCTTGTTCGCTTCTGGTCAGGTAGCGATTAACCCGGCTACGGGTTCCGTAGTTGAAGGAGGTATCGAAGCACAAACTGAACAAGTATGCAAAAATATTGAAGCTGTATTAGCCGAAGCAGGTTCTGATTTCTCCAAGGTTATCAAAACAACATGCTTCTTAGCTGATATCAATGACTTCAAACCTTTCAACGAAGTATATGCAAAATATTTTACATCTAAACCAGCTCGTTCTTGCGTGGCTGTAAAAGATCTTCCATTGGGCGTTGCAGTAGAAGTGGAAATCATCGCGGAAGTATAATATGGATTATATTTCATTATTACAAAAAGAAATGCGACCTGCCTTTGGCTGTACAGAGCCAATCGCTCTTGCCTATGCAGCAGCCAAGGCCGCATCCGTATTGGATGAGTTTCCCAACCACATTCATGCACGATGCAGTGCCAATATCATTAAAAACGTAAAATCCGTGGTCATTCCGAACTCTGGAGGCCGCAAAGGCTTAGCGGCGGCTACCGTACTCGGTGCCATCGTAGGCCATCCAGAACGAGAACTAGAGGTGTTAGAATCGACTACCGATGAAGATCGTAAGTGGTTAGGCACCTTATTAGAGGCTAACTTTTGCACTGTAGAACTAGCAGAAGGTGTTGATAATCTCTACATTGAAATTACGGCAACCACCGATGAACATACGGCAGTGGTACGCATTGAAAATGCACATACCAATATTACCTATGTGTCCGTAGATGGAAATGTGATTTCTGAAACCATTAATGAAATTAAAGAGGCTGAAAGTAGTACTTGTCCGATGACATTCGATAGTATCTACGAATTTGCAAAAGCTAGTGACATTTCCGGTATCTTACCTAGCATTAAGCAGCAGGTAGAATATAATACGGCCATTTCGAATGAAGGTTTATCCAATGATTATGGTGCCAATATTGGGCGATTGTTATTGCTTGATGATGAAACCCCATCTCTAGAAACAAAGTGTAAGGCTCGTGCCGCAGCAGGATCCGATGCACGCATGAGTGGGTGCCCGTTGCCTGTAGTTATTTGCTCAGGCTCTGGCAATCAAGGATTGACCGTTTCAATGCCTATCATTACAACTGCTGAGGAACTCGATAAAACCGATGAGGAATTATATCGATCCCTTGTATTTGCCAATTTGTTAACGCTTTACGTTAAATCTGGTATTGGTAAACTATCCGCATATTGTGGCGTTGTATCGGCTGGCATTGTAAGTGTAGCTGGTATTGCCTTCTTGAAAGGCGATAGCAAAGATATCATCGAAGATACACTTGTAAATGGCCTTGTTAGTCTATCCGGTATCGTATGTGATGGGGCGAAACCATCTTGTGCCGGTAAAATTGCCATCTCCTTAGATGGAGCTTTCATGGGCTATAAACAAGCTCGCCTTAACAAGAGTTATCAAAAGGGTGATGGCCTTGTAGCTCACTCCGTTGATGATACCATCCGCAGTATTGGTACCGTGGCTCAAGGCATGAAAGAAACGGATGTCGTTATTTTGAATGAGATGTTAAAACATTAAGCTTTATATTGAAAATAAAATTAGATATAATAAAAGCTCTCTATAAAGGCTCTCTGTCAAATGTTGGGGTATTCACCCTACGAGTCTTCTTTGGCACCAATCATAGTTATGGTTGGTGCCATTCTTTTTGCTCAAAAGTAGAATACATACTCTAAATCTACCAAAGTGGCGAAGTCCATAGCTTATCCGTTTTAATACTTTAATTTTATTGTTAGTTCCTTCTGTGTATCCATTAGAATATGGAAGTAAGAATGCATTAGTTAATTGCGTCATCCATGCAGGAAATGATGTAAAGAAGTTATTAAATTCATTTAAGCCAGATGCTTTTACTAATTCCAACCAATGCGTTAAATGTGCAGCTATTCTTTGTTTACCATAGATTGAAAAGATTTTTCTAAAAGAAAGTTTTAAAGCATATGCTTTTCGTAAATCATCAGATATTCTGAGTATTTCACATAGTTTAATATGTTCGGCTTCCGTTAAATGGTCTGGATGCTTCATTAGTACACGTCGATTCTGTTTTAACATACGTGAATAAGCAGCCAGTTTATGTTGCTCACGCTTTCTAACTCGCTCTACCGCCCAATCTACAAGTCGACATACATGGTATCGATCACAGATAATATGCGCATGTGGAAATAGCGCCTCCATGATGCGCTTAAATTGTATGGACATATCCATTACAATAAACTTAACTTGTAGGCGATCCTTATGTTTAAATGATGCAAAATAGTGGATTAATGCTTGCGTATCACGTTTCGGTAAAATATCTAATATTTCATGTGTATCTGGATTAGTTAAATTAACTTGGTATTGGTAGCCTTCTGCATTTCCTTTAAACTCATCAATACCAATCACAGTGGGTAAGGTCTTGGGCTTAGGTATAGTGATCATAGAGCAATAACGTAATACTGTAGTAATAGATGTATCACACTCGTTAGCAATAGCTGTATAGGTTACACTTTCAGTAAGTTTATCAAATAGCATTCTAATATTAGTTACACTTAGTTGCATATGTTTTCGTACAAATGGAT
>NZ_PPDE01000002.1 GCF_002959915.1 Veillonella atypica KON
TTGAATTTTCATTTCAACCACAAATTAACGAAATGCAAATTAAGGATTTAGCATCATTAGGATTCATGGAACAAGCTGAAAACATTGTATTTCTTGGCTCTAGCGGAGTTGGGAAAACACATTTAGCTACATCACTAGGTATTGAAAGCTCTCGTAACAGACGAAGCACCTATTTTATTAAATGCCATGATTTAATTCAAAACCTTAAGAGTGCAAAAGATGAAGGACGATTAGAAACTCGGCTCAAGCATTATGCACGCTACCAATTACTCATCATTGATGAAATTGGCTATTTACCGTTACAACCAGGTGATGCTAACTTACTATTTCAAATTATTGATAGACGGTACGAAAAGAAAAGTACCATCGTAACGTCTAACATTAATTTTGATGAGTGGGCTACCATTTTACATGATGAGCGAGTAGCTAATGCTATTGTTGATCGATTACTTCACCATGCACATGTGATTAGCATAACTGGAGATTCATACCGGTTACGAAACCATATGCAACAGAAGGAATAACTGTACATTGTACATCGTCAAAATTGTACATTCTTATATTGACATTTACACCCTATATATGTGCCTTGTTAGAAATAGAACAGGTCTGTACTAATTAGAAGGGCCCTATGTATAGGTCTTGTTAGAAATAGAACAGGCCTGTACTAATTTGAAGGGCCCTATGTATAGGTCTTGTTAGAAATAGAACAGGCCTGTACTAATTTGTGGGCCCCTATATATGTATCTTGTTAGAAATAGAACAGGCGTGTTCTAATTTATAGAACCCTATGTATCTCTGTCGAATTATTAGTTTGCATCAATCTCTACGGTATTCTTCTGTAACCATTGCACCAATTCTGTATTTGTCATATTACCTGAGGCAACATCGATAATCATATTTTCTACGTCTTGTTGTGTTGCCGTAATATCGAATCCATTGATAATTAAATATACATACATGCTATGCAATGCTGTTCGTTTGTTTCCATCCGTAAAAGGATGATTGTTGGCTAAGCCATAACATAATTGTGCCGCTTTGTCGTAGATGGATGGGTATAGATCATTCCCCATAAAGGTTTGAAAGGGGGTATAGACGGCTGATGCTAATAGGTTTTCATCGCGTACGCCTGGTGAAAGGACAAATGCACTTTCTAGTTGGGCGTGGAGCTCATAGATATCTTGTAAGGTGAATTGGATATTAGCTGTATTCATTTGTTCTCCAATGCTTTATAGAGTTTATAATTTCGTTTTAGTACTTGCTGGGAAATGTCTTTAATACGCTTCGCTAGTTCTTTGTTGTTAGCACTTGTCATGATAGGTGTGTTGTGGAGTGCGGTGGAATCGGTATGGGGTGAAGAATTTTGTGCCATAGTTTGATCTCCTTTGATATATTTTGACTTTCATTTCTATTATATAGGTAATAAATCAATAGAAACAATAGAATTTCTAATGAAACAAGCGAAAAATAAAAATGGAAAACCTCTTGCAAACCTAGTATTTATCTGCACTTTTACTAATAAAAATATATTTGTTAAAATAAAAGTCAAAAAAAGTCAAAAATTCTTAATTTGACCTATTGACTTTTTGACTTAATAAGTTTATTATAATGACATAAGGTTAAAGAAACCTAGAAATAAAGCAAGAAATTAAAGAGACTTAAAAGGTCAAATAGATATACTTGTAGTGAAAAAGTGAGGTAATTTATATGAACAACAACTTCAATAACTTTGGTAGCGAATTTGGTAGCATGAATGATTTGTTCAATCAATTGATGGGTAACATGGGTGGTTATTCCACAGAAAATCGTCGTTATAAAATAAATGGTCGTGAAGTAACTCCTGAAGAGTTTGCTTATTATCGTCAAACAGGTCATTTGCCTACTAATGAAGAAATCCAAGCAGCACAAGCTGCAGCTCAACAAGGCAAAATGAAAAAGGATGGTATCCTTGCTCGTTTAGGTACGAACTTAACAGATGAAGCTCGTAATGGTAAGCTTGATCCTGTTATCGGTCGTAACAAAGAAATTCAAGAAACTGCTGAAATCTTAGCACGACGTACAAAAAACAATCCAGTTCTAGTCGGCGATGCTGGTGTTGGTAAAACGGCTGTTGTAGAAGGCTTGGCACAAGCAATCGTAAATGGCGATGTTCCAGCAGCGATTAAAAATAAAGAAATCATTTCCATCGATATTTCCGGTTTGGAAGCTGGTACTCAATACCGTGGTTCCTTCGAAGAAAATATCCAAAACCTTATCAAAGAGGTTAAGGCTGCTGGTAATATCATCTTGTTCTTCGACGAAATCCATCAAATCTTGGGCGCTGGTTCCACAGGTGATGGTCAAGGCTCTAAAGGCTTAGCAGATATCTTGAAACCTGCTTTGTCCCGTGGTGAAATGACTGTTATCGGTGCTACTACACAAGATGAATACCGTAACACAATCATGAAAAACGCAGCACTTGCTCGTCGTTTCAATGAAGTAAAAGTAAACGCACCATCTGCAGAAGATACTTTCAAAATTCTACAAGGCATTCGTCCATTATACGAAGCGCATCATAACATTGAATTGCCAGATGCCGTTTTGAAAGCCGCTGTAGATTATTCCGTACAATACATTCCTCAACGTAGCTTGCCAGATAAAGCCATCGACTTGATCGATGTAACAGCAGCTCACTTGGCTTCCCAACATCCTGTAACTGATATTAAAACATTAGAAGCAGATATTGCAGATGCTAAAGCTAAACAAGAAGAGTTTGCTCAAAAAGAAGATTACGAATCCGCTATTAACGAAAAAATGCGTATTCAAAAATTACAAGAAGAAATCGATAAGCACACTGATAACCAAAAGGTTGTGGCTAAGGTTAACGATGTAGCCGAAGCGGTAGAACGTATGACTGGCATCCCTGTTTCTCAAATGGGTGCATCCGATATTGAACGTTTGAAAGATATGAAAACTCGTTTACAAGCTCATGTAATCGGTCAAGATAAAGCAGTAGAAGCTGTTTCTAAAGCTATCCGTCGTAACCGTGCAGGCTTTGATGAAGGCAACCGTCCAATCGGTAGCTTCTTATTCGTAGGTCCTACTGGTGTTGGTAAAACAGAATTGGCTAAACAATTAGCACTTGATATGTTCGGTAACAAAGATGCTATCATCCGCTTGGATATGTCCGAATACAGTGACCGCACAGCAGTTTCCAAATTGATTGGTGCTACAGCTGGTTACGTTGGTTACGAAGATAACTCCAATACATTGACTGAACGCGTTCGTCGTAATCCATATTCCATCGTATTGTTCGACGAAATCGAAAAAGCAGACCCTCAAGTTATTACATTACTTCTTCAAGTATTGGACGATGGTCGCTTAACAGATGGTCAAGGTAACACAGTAAACTTCAAGAACACTGTTATCATTGCTACATCCAACGCAGGTTTCGGTTATGGCAGCGACAATGACGATGAAAACAAAGTTGATGTAATGGACCGCATTGCTCCATTCTTCCGTCCTGAATTCTTGAACCGTTTCAATGCTGTTATCGAATTCAATCAATTGAGCAAAGAAGATTTGAAGAAAATCGTTGATTTGATGCTCGACCAAGTTAACAAGACTTTGGCTAAAAAACAAATTACCTTAGATGTAACTGACGAAGCTAAAGATTTGTTGATGGAACAAGGTTATGACAAAACAATGGGCGCTCGTCCATTACGTCGTGTCATCGAATCTGAAATTCGTGACAATGTAACTGATTACTACTTGGATCACATCGATGCAAAACACTTGCTTGCTGATGTTGTAGATGGTCACATCGTAATCAGCGACAAGGATGCTGCTAACACATCCGATGCTAAATCCGATGATGACAAATCTGCAGACCACAGCAAACAAGCTGATGATGCTGCATCCAAGGACAATAAATAATCGGTAGGCTATTGACCCTTTCATTGAATCCCTTACAACTCTCTCCATATACACACATATAACAATAGTCCTATTGATTGTGAAAGCACTCGACATTACGTCGAGTGCTTTTTTGCGTTATTATATGAATTTTGTATACATGACAAAAATCATTGATAACGTATCAATATATTTTGTATAATCATGTTACTATATTCTATAGAATTTAAAGAAAAGATGAAGAATATAATGGAAATTAGAATATAAGGAAAATTAGAATATAAGGGGAATTAGAATATAAGAAAAACCAAGCATATAAGAAAGATGAAGAGCGAGAGGAGCATAGTGATGTCACATTATATAGATTTAAATAGCGATTTAGGTGAAAGCTTTGGCAATTATACATTGGGCATGGATAGTGAGGTATTAAATCACGTTACTAGTGCGAATGTAGCTTGTGGATGGCATGCCGGCGATCCTCTCATCATGGAGGCCACTGTTAAGATGTGCAAGGAGAAGGGCGTAGCCGTAGGGGCTCATCCGGGATATCCTGATTTGATGGGCTTTGGACGCCGCAAGATGGCGGTCAGCCCTGATGAGGCACGGGCGTATATGATCTACCAACTCGGTGCGTTGCAAGGATTTTGCAATCAGTACGATGTAGAGTTGCAGCATATGAAATTACATGGTGCTTTTTATAACATGGCGTGTGTAACGCCGGAATTAGCTGATGCGGTATTAGATGGTTTACAAGCGGTGAATCCCAATGTTCGAGCCATGGTGCTCAGCGGTAGTTATATCGCTAAAGAGGCAGAGCGACGAGGTATTCCAGTGATACAAGAGGTCTTTGCAGACCGAGGCTATACAGAGGAAGGCACCTTGGTACCTCGTACGGAAGAGGGGGCTTTCATAAAAGACCCGCAAGAGGCATTAGAACGGGTGCTCATGATGGTGCAAGAAGGCAAGGTCGTAACGAATACGGGCAAAACGATCGATATTGCAGCCGATTCTGTATGCGTTCATGGCGATAATCCAAAAGCGATAGCTTTCACAAAATATATTCGTGAAGGCCTCACTAAGGCAGGTGTCGTGGTAGCGAATTTTCAGAATCGATAGATTACAATCGATTGTATAAGAATAGATAGAATCAGAATAGATAAAAGGAGTCAGTATGAAACCGATTACAGGAAAAGCGAGTTTATCTGTCCTCTTAGGGGCAGCATTTTTGATGGCCACGTCGTCCATTGGACCAGGATTTATGTTACAAACGGCGGCGTTTACAGGCCAGTTAAAGGCGGATTTTGCGTTCGCCATTGTGGTGTCCGTTATTTTCTCCATCATTGCACAGCTCAATGTATGGACCATCATCGGCATATCTCAAATGCGGGGCCAAGACATTGCGAATAAGGTATTGCCCGGCCTTGGTTACTTCGTAGCGTTCTTGATTTCCCTTGGAGGCCTTGCGTTCAATATCGGCAACATTGGGGGCGCGTCCATGGGCCTTAACATCGTATTCGGTATCGATACGACGACGGCAGCGGCCATCAGTGGTATGTTGGGGATTTTATTATTTGCATCCCCTAAAATGGGTGGCGTTCTCGATAATACGGCGAAAGTGTTGGGCACAGTGATGCTCTTACTCATCGGTTATGTAGCGTTTTCTACTAATCCTCCTGTAGCAGAGGCCGCAACCCATGCCATTGTGCCAACCAATTATCCTTGGCTAGCTACGATTACCCTTATCGGCGGTACCGTAGGTGGGTACATTACATTCTCCGGCGGCCATCGCTTGATTGATGCGGGCATTACAGGCCGTGAACATTTAAAAGATGTGCGTCGCGCTGCCTTCATGGGCATGTCCGTAGACGCCATTGTTCGTATATTGTTATTCTTAGCCGTACTCGGCGTCGTATCCATGGGCTTTGCGTTAGATCCAAAGGACCCAGCAGGTTCTGCGTTCTTACTTGGTGCTGGTGAAATCGGTCATAAATTATTCGGTATCGTATTCTTCTGCGCTGCGTTGACATCTGTTGTGGGTGCTGCCTATACATCGGTATCCTTCCTTAAAACCTTGTTCAAGGTGGTGGAACGGTATGAAAAATTGACTATCATGGCATTCATCTTCGTTTCCACATGCATTCTTATCTTTATTGGTAAACCAGCTACGTTGTTAATCGTGGCGGGCTCTGTGAATGGTTTGATCTTGCCTGTTACCTTAGCCGTTATGTTATTGGCAACGCGTAAGACGAATATCGTAGGGGACTATAAGCACAATCCGGTTCTGTTCTACACCGGTTGGATTGTCGTGCTTGTGACTGCTTATATCGGTGTTACATCCTTGCAAGGTATTGCAAAATTATTAGGTTAGGGGGACCTCATGAATCCCACGATTTCACCTGTTGGAGATAGTGCTATCTCCATCGAATTTGGTCAAGTCATTGACCCTAATATTAATCAGCGTATCCGTCAGACTGTGACGGGTATTGAAAGCCTCCATTTAGAGGGTATTATTGAGATGGTGCCTACTTATTGTGCGCTTCTCATTCAGTATGATGCATTGCGCCACACCTATGCTGAACTGTGCCACATTCTTGAACCTATCTGTACGCAGCCTATTCAATCTGATGAAAATGAACTCGTGACGGTCGTAGAGATACCGACCGTCTATGGTGGTGAATTTGGTCCAGACCTTGGATTTGTAGCCTCTCATAATCACTTAACCGAGGCTGACGTGGTAAGCATTCATAGCGGCACGGATTACCTCGTGTACATGATGGGCTTTATTCCGGGCTTTACCTATTTAGGAGGCATGGATCCGCGCATCGCTACGCCGCGATTGTCCTCGCCGCGTACGCATATTCCGGCAGGGTCCGTAGGCATCGCGGGTGAGCAGACCGGCACCTATCCATCGGATTCCCCTGGTGGCTGGCAAATTATAGGACGCACGCCTCTGTCCATGTACGATGCATCCCGTGAAGAGGCGGCTCTGCTTAAGGCAGGCGATTATGTGCGCTATGTTCCTATTGATGAAAGTGCGTTCCACTGTATTAAGAAATTGGGCTCTTCTTTTAAGCCCGTTGTACATCATGTAAAGGTAGGTGACCTCCGTGGCGGTAAGTGAATATAAGAATGCGTCATTTGAGGTGGTGGCACCTGGTATGATGACCACCGTGCAAGACGGAGGGCGCGTAGGCTTTCAACAATATGGCATGCCCGTAGCTGGTCCCATGGATGGTGAAAGCTATTCTATTGGACAAGCCCTTGTAGGGAATACGACACCAGTAGGGGCTTTGGAGTGCACTGTTCTCAGTCCTACGCTGAAGGTGAAAGGCACATGCATTGTTGCTTTCACAGGTGCCGACATGAGGCCTACCATTAATAATGTAGAGGTGCCGCGGTACATTCCTTTTGTCTGTCATAACGGCGATGTCATCTCTGGCAGCTTTAGCCAATGTGGGGTGCGCATGTATATTTCCTTCGCCGGGGGCATCGATGTGCCCGAAATCAACGGCAGCGTGGCGACACATACAAAGGCGAATATTGGCGGATTTGAGGGACGTCCCTTAGTGGCGGGCGATGAAGTGCGTTTAAAGGACTGTACGCGTGATATTATAGTCTGCGAATATACTAGAGAATCAAATCATTTATTTAATACGGTTCTATTTAATCGGGGCGGCCGTGAATGCCATGAACCGCTGCGCGTTGTACTGGGCTCGCAAGCTAAGTACTTTACAGAAATGGGTATTCGTAATTTTAGCACTGAGCTCTATACATTGACCATTCAATGCGACCGTATGGGATTTAGATTAGATGGGGCGCCTGTTGAACACATCGACGGCGCCGATATCATCTCCGATGGCGCTGTATTTGGATCCATTCAAGTTCCATCTGATGGTAATCCAATTATCCTCATGGCTGATCGACAAACAACAGGGGGCTATACGAAAATTGGCACCGTTATTACCGCCGATTTGCCTAGATTGAGCCAGTTGCCTATTGGGGATGGAATTACCTTTGATATTGTATCTGTGGAAGAGGCACAAGAGATGTATAGGGCATATATGCAAAATTTGCATAGCAAAATTCGGCTAGCTTTTGCACAAAGTACATTTGTATTTTCTCTAAAAACAATAATATAATACGTAAAAAACGACTGGTTTATAAGTTTACACATAATTTTGTATGTATATGTATTTTATGAAAGCCACTCTTTGTAGTAAGGAGTGGCTTTTTTGTGTATAAAGTATAAATCAACATTAAAATATTTATCGTATTACTTAAAAATATATCGATATATTTTCTTAATCAAAAATCATCTATAAAAAATGAGAATAAAATGAACCGATTTGATATAGCTTAAGTTGTGTAAAATCAATAACGGCTTGATAATGAGAATGGCAGAAATGCTACATATGATGAAAATACATACAATATGAATTAAAATACATAAAGAATTTATATAGAGCATAGTGAATACAAGCAAAAAATAGAAATAGACAAAATTCGAAATAGGAATTAAATATTCTTAATCCGTATAATTTACAATTGAGAAATATGAGAGGAGTATGATAGAATAATGAAATCAAATTCATAGTTTTTTAGAAGTTAATGGGTTTTATTGCTCTACAAAGAGCTAAACTTCATTATGTATTTGAAAATATATTTCATGTAGTTGAGAGGTTAGTTAGTGAAAAGGAAGCGAAAATGAATAAAATCTTTAAAGTTATTTGGTCTAAGTCTAAACAATGCTATGTTGTAGTATCTGAATTGGCAAAGAATACAACAGGGAAAAAGAAAATTGTTGTGGCTAGTATTCTAGCGGCCATGGTTGCTGGGCAAGCTATGCAAGTTGAGGCTGCATTTGGGAAAATTACGGGTAGTACTGGTACAGGATCTTTAGCGATTTCTGGTGCTGGTGGTAATTATGCTACTGCATCTACAGACGATGCTATTGCGGTTGGTCAAGATGCGTCTGCTACTGGGAGAGGTGGTATTGCGGTTGGCAGAAAGTCTAATGCTGTTCATAATGCTCTTTCAATAGGGTGGATAGCATCTGCAACAACTCAAGGAGCAATTGCTATTGGTTCAGCTCTTGAAGAACCTGGTGTTTCTGGACAAAAAGAGGTAGTGTCAGATGGTTTTTATTCCATTGCAATTGGGGGGGCATCAAAATCTTCTGGTACAACTTCAGTCGCTTTAGGTGTAAAATCTTCCGCTTCTGAAGATAGTGCTATTGCTATTGGTACAGATGCAACAGCTTCTAAAACGAGTGCAACTGCTGTTGGTAAGAGTGCTGAGGCTTCCGGTAGCGAAGCTACATCATTTGGTGTAGCAAGTACTGCTAATAAAGATGGTGCGCTTGCTATTGGATCGCATTCAACATCTTCAGTAAAAGCTGGTACAGCTATTGGATACAATGCTTCTGTATCTTACAGTGGTGCTGGCGATAGTTGGGGCGCAACAGCTATAGGTGCACAAACCTCTGTAACTGGTAAAAATGCAGTAGCTATTGGTCGGGCATCAAAAGCGAGTGGTAATAATTCACTTGCTATAGGTGCTGGCAATAATGATGATGGTACAGCTTCTACTGAATTTGCTGAATCAACTGGTACAAACTCATTAGCAATAGGTTATAATGCGAAAGCTAAAAATATTAGTGCTGTGGCAGTAGGTAAAGGCGCAAAAGCTGAGGGGGTTGCCTCTACAGCACTTGGTGAAACTGCATTGGCCGATCAGGATAATGATAGTGCATTAGGTAATAGTGTTCATGCCAGTGGTGGCGGATCTAGTGCGGTTGGTTATTTAGTGACTACGTCAGGTAATCAAGCTTTTGGTGCCGGTTCTAATACGACTGTATCCGGCGGTGCTGCTATTGGTATTGGTTATATGAATACTGCTTCTGGAAATCGTGCTATCAGTATTGGTTCAGATAATAATGGTACAAAAAATACTGCATCGGGTGATTATTCCATTGCTCTTGGTGCTGCTTCACAAGCTACGAAGACTAATAGTACTGCAGTAGGTACAAATTCAAATGCAACTGGAGCAGATTCATTTGCAGGTGCATCTGGTAAAGCGTCAGGTGATGCATCAATCGCCATTGGTAAAGCAGCGAATGCTGGTGGTACAACTGCTGCTGCTAGCTCCATTGCTATCGGTGATAATGCAGCAGCATCTGGTGTTGCAAGTACTGCAGTTGGTAAAAAGGCTTTAGCGGATAAAGATAATGATAGTTCTTTTGGTAATACTTCTCATGCTAGTGGTGGCGGTTCATCTGCTATTGGTTACTTAGTTACTACAAGTGGTAACCAAGCTTTTGGTGCTGGCTCTAATACAACTGTATCTGGCACAGCTGCAGTAGGTATTGGTTATAGCAATGAAGTTACTGGTGATCGTGCTGTTGCAATTGGTAGTTCATTAAATAGTGTTAAAACTGGAGCTTCTGGTGATTATGGTGTGGCTATTGGTGCTGCATCTCGTGCTCTAGCAGAAGCAGCTACTGCTATCGGTAAAAATACAATCTCTAGTGGTGCAGACTCCATTGCTATTGGTACTGCTGCTACATCCACATCCGCAGCGTCTAGTGCAATTTCTGTAGGTAAAAATGCTAAGACAGAAGATCAAAATGCAGTAGCAATCGGTGTTGATTCGTATGCGAAAACTATGGATAGCATAGCAATTGGTAATACTGCAAAAGCAACTGGGGCGGTGTCTACTGCTTTGGGGGCGCGTGCTGAGGCGTTAGGTACTAGTGCCGTCGCTGTTGGTATAAATGCTAAAGCAAAAAAAGATCAGGCTACAGCATTAGGTTTTAGTGCACAGGCTAATGAGAAGAATTCAGTTGCTCTTGGTTATAGTGCAATATCATCTCAAGAAAATGCAGTAGCTCTTGGTAGTGCTTCTACCACAACAACAAATGCAACAAGTCAAGGTTCCGTTGTTATTGGTGGTAAAACAATAACTTGGAGCGGGGCACCAACGGTAACAGGTACAGGAATGCAAGTTTCTGTTGGTTCTGTTGGGGCTGAACGTCAAATCAAGAACGTAGCAGCAGGTGAAGTATCAAAAACTAGTACTGATGCAATCAATGGTTCTCAATTGTATGCTGTAGCAGACGCGTTAAGAACAAAATATGTATCTATAAAATCTTCTGCAACTGGTATTGGTAGCAATGAAAATAATGATGGCGCTACTGATACTGATGCTATAGCAATCGGACCAAAGGCTTCTGCTACCAAACCTAATGCAACTGCATTAGGTAAAGGGGCGGCAGCTACAGATAGTAATAGTACAGCTATTGGTACAGGGGCTCAAGCGACTGGTAGTTCGTCAGTTGCTTTAGGTGATAGTGCTAATGCATCGAGTAGTCAAGCGATTGCAATTGGTAAAAGTACGGTAGCATCTCAGTATGATGCGGTTGCTATTGGTAATGGTTCTAATGCTACTGCAAGTTATACCTTAGCAACAAATGGGGGGGCTGCAAGTGGTTTAATGTCCATTTCTGTAGGTCACAGTACAGAAGCTACCAAAGAAAATGCAGTTGCAGTGGGGTATAATTCAAAAGCAAACGGGGAATCTTCTGTTGCTATCAGTGGTGGTACTACAGAAGCTGAAAAGGCTATAGCTATTGGAACTGATGCACAAGCTACAAAAGAAGGTAGCATTGCTCAGGGCTGGAAATCATTAGCATCGAGTAAGGGAACTGTAGCAATCGGTGGATCTGCTGATGGTACTGAATTGGGGGCACAAGCTACGGAATTGTATGCATCTGCTTATGGTAATCAAGCTACTGCTTCCGGGCAATATTCTACAGCATTAGGTAATCAGTCTACAGCATCTCAAAGTCATGCAACTGCTGTAGGTCATCTTGCTAATGCTACAGCTGATTCCGCTGCTGCTATTGGTTATAATGCTCGTGCTCAAGGAACCTATGCGTTTGCTGCTGTGGGTGGTCAAGCTATTGGTGTAGATACGATTGCTATTGGCCGTGACTCAGTGGCTAATACTATTGGCAGTATTGCACAAGGCAAGGGTGCTAATGCTTTAGGTGGTAGTAGCATTGCTATCGGTAGTGCTTATGGTACTAATGCAGGTGCAGCTACTAATGGAGAAAATGCGATTGCTTTGGGGGCTGGGTCCTCCTCCACTGCAAACAATGCGTTGGCACTCGGTCTTAATGCTAATTCGTCTGCCACTGATAGTATTGCAATTGGTGCGGGCTCTCAAACTAGTGTAGAAAAAGGTGTTGCACTTGGCGCTGGTTCTAAAGCTAATGTAGTTTCTGGTGTTGCTGGTTATAATGCTAATACAGAAAATATTGCTCGTACAGATAAGTATTCTGGTCTAACTGGCGTGGCATTGAATAGTAACTTAGGGGCTCTATCAGTTGGTGTAACTGATGCTAGTGGTGCTGCTACTAGCACACGACAAATTGTAGGTGTTGCAGCTGGTAAAGCCGATACTGATGCCGTTAACGTAGCACAATTGAAGAGCGTTAACCTAGCTTTCACAGGTAATTCTGGTAGTGGCGACGTTAATTTATCTAAGAGTCAATTAGCTGTTGAAGGTGGTACTAATTCTTTTATTACTACTACGGCTGCTAATAAGAAATTAGAGATTAATACAACACAAGGTAAGTTGAAAAATACGTCTGGTACTGTATCTGTTGATGGTAATAATGGTTTAGCAGTTGCTCAAAATGTAGCGGATGTTATTAATCAAGTTAGTGCCGACCAATCCATAAAATATAAAGCTAATGGTACAGGGACTAATAGCGTTAAACTATCCGATGGTTTAAACTTTAAAGATGGTACTACTACAACAGCAACAGTAGGTGCAAATGGTCAAGTAACCTTTGATCTTAATACGGCAACACAGAAATCGATTACTGATTCTGCTACTGCTGTAGCGCGTACGATTTCTCTTGGCGGCGATACTGGTACTACAACGGCTAAATCATTAACATCTGGTAATGTTAACTTTGGTGTTAAGAGTGGCAGTCCTACATATCTTACAACGACTGCAAATGGTAATGATGTGACCTTGACTATCAATGAGCAGGCCATTAAGAATGCCGCTAAGGATGCATCATCTTTCAAGGTGAAAGCAAATGCTACTGCTGCAGAAGATGTTAAAGGTGGCGATACAGTTGTCTTCAATAATGGTGATAATATCGCGATTACCCAAACTGGTAAGACCTTTAAAATTGCTACAGCTAAAAATGTAGCATTTGATACAGCTACTATCGGTACTAATACAACTATCGGCTCTACAGGGGTTTCAACTAATAAAGTTACAGTAGGCAATATTTCTATTGATGGCACTGATGGTATTAATGCAGGTGGTAAGGCGATTACCAATGTAGGCACTGGTCGTGTATCTAACAGCAGTACAGATGATGGTAATGTTGCTAACATTGGTGATGTTAAAGCTATCACTAATAATGCTGTAGCTAATTTGTCTACAAGTCTTGGAGTTACAGATGGTACGAATAGTGGTACTGTTAACTTAAAGAACCAAAGTTTAAAAGTTGTTGGTACAGGTGTTGCAAAAGCAACTGTGAATGGTCAAACAATTACAGTTGATGTAGCAAAAGGTACATTGACAAATAATACGACAACTGGTGCTTTAACTGGCACTGCTGGTGTTGTTGATGCTAATGATATGGCTACGGCTGTTAATACAGCGATTACTAAAGCAGTAGATACTGCTACTGGCACACAAAAACTTGATATTTCTGCAGGTGGTACAGATAGCTCTGTTAACCTTAAAAATCAAAAATTAACGGTAGCCGGTACAGGTGCTGCGACAGCGTCTTTGACTGGTCAAACGATTACTGTTAATGTGGCGGAAGGTACATTAACACCAAATACTACGAATGGGACAGCTACTGCAACTGCAGGTGTGGCAAAGGCTGTAGATGTAGCCGCAGCGATTAATAATACTAATTCTGTATTAGGTAATAAAATTACGGCAGCTACACAATCTTTATCTACATTAGGAGACAATAAATTTAAATTAACGGCAGATTCAACCTCCACAACAGGACAAGCCTTTAATCAGTCTGGTGGTTTATCCTTCAAAGTGGCAGGTGATGGTACCTTTATTTCTACGTCCGCTGCTGGTGATACAGTAACTATTTCTGTTAAACAAGGTGTCTTTGGTAGTAATGCAGATGGTACAGCCAAATCTACTACTAATGGTGTGGCAACAACTGACAAGGTAGCCGATATCGTTAATACAACTGTTTCAAATGCTGTAAACAATATTACAAGTAACCAAAACCTTAAAATTGGTGGTGACACTACTGCAGCTAACTCAGCAGTAAACCTTAAAAATGATACCTTATCTGTAAAAGGTGATAATAAATATATTTCAACAGCAGCATCTGGCAATGACATTACCTTAACGGTTAATGAACAAGCCATCAAGGATGCAGCTAAAGATGCATCATCTTTCAAGGTAAAAGCTAATTCTACTGCTGCAGAAGATGTTAAAGGTGGCGATACAGTTGCTTTCAACGATGGTGATAATATTGCGATTACCCAAACTGGTAAGACATTTAAAATTGCTACGGCTAAAAATGTAACATTTGATGCTGCAACTATTGGTGGTAATACAACTATCGGATCTACAGGTGTTACAACTAATAAAGTGACAGTAGGTGGTATCTCTATTGATGGTACTAATGGTATCAATGCAGGTAGTAAGCAAATTACTAACGTCGCAAGCGGTGGTACTACAGTTACAAATGCTGCGAATATTGGAGATGTGGATACTAAGGTTACAACTGCCATTAATGATTTGACCACTAACTTGACTAAAAATACAACTATTGCTTACACAGCAAACACAGCTACTCCTGGTCAAACTGTATCCTTAAAAGATGGATTTAACTTTACTAATGGTACATTAACAACTGCAGAAGTAGCAGCTGGTGGTGTTGTGAAGTTTAATGTAACACAAGGTTCGTTATCTACTGATGCAAATGGTAATATTACAAACACAGCAGGTGTAGCTACAACAGATGATGTAAAAAATGCTGTTAATACCGCAATTAATAAAGCAGTTACTAATTCAAGTGCAGCGGTCAATACACTAGGTACGAATACTTTCACATTAACAGGTGATAATAGTACGTCTACAACAGGACAAGCACTCAATAAAAATGGTGGTTTATCCTTTAAAGTAGCAGGTGATGGCACCTTTATTACTACGTCTGCTGCTACTGATACGGTAACTGTGTCTATCAAACAAGGTACATTTGGTAGTAATACAGATGGTACAGCTAAATCCACTACTAATGGTGTAGCGACAACAAATGATGTAGCCAATATCGTTAATACAACCGTTAATAATGCTGTTACTAAAGCGACAGGTGCTCAAGTACTTAACATCACAGATGGCAATAACAATGGTTCTATTAACCTTAAAAATGACGCATTGAAGGTTGTAGGTACAGATGGTGTTACTACTGAAGTGAATGGTAAAACCATTACTGTAGGTTTAGATACGACTACTAAGGATAAGATTAATAATGCTAGTGTAGCAACGAATAAAAATATTTCTCTTGCTGCAGATACAGGCACTACATCTAGCCAATCCTTAAAAGATGGTGATGTATCCTTTGCGGTAAAAGGTGCAAGTGGGGATTACATCTCTACCAACATGAATGGTAGTACTGTGGAGATTTCTACAAAACGTGCAACCATCGATAGCAATGCCGCAACAGGCCAAGCTTCCGTAACTGGAAATGATGGACTTGCAACTGCGAAAAATGTAGCTGACGCTATTAATGCGGCGACTGCAAAAGCAGTATCTCAATCTGCATGGAAACTTGCTGCAGATGGTACGACCGGTACAGAAACGATTTCCGGTGGTGACACTGTTAACTTTAAAGCTGGATCCAATATGGAAGTATCTCGTACTGGCAAGGATATTACCTATAAGACAAAAGACAATGTTGCTTTCACAACGGTAACAGCTGGTACAGGCGCTAATGAGGTTAAATTAGACGGCAATACTGGCACGGTAACTGCTAAGGATATCACTGCTACGGGCGATGTAACTGCTAAAAATGTAACTACATCTGGTAATGTGACTGCCGCAGGTACTGTGAAAGGTGACACTGTTCAAGGTAATACTGTGAAAGCTGGTAATGTAACAATTACAGGTGGTACAACAAATACCATTACAGGTCTATCCAATACAACATGGACTCCAGCAGGTGGTATTCAAGCTGATCGTGCAGCTACTGAAGGTCAATTGCAACAAGCAATTAATCAAGTAAATGCTACGGTTGGTAGTACAGCATTAACTTTCAAAGGGGATACGAATCCTGCACAATCTATGACATTGCAAGGTAATACATTTGCTATCACTGGTGATACGATGATTAAGACTACAACAAATACTAATGGTATTGGTTTATCTCTTGATACATCAAAAGTTAATATTGCCTATACTGCGAATGGTTTGAATGGTCAAACAACGAGTCTGGCAAGCGGATTTAATTTCACTGATGGTGATCATACAAAAGCAACTGTAGCAGCTAGTGGCGTAGTGAAATACGATGCTAAAACATCGACTATTTCCGTTGCAAATGGACATGCTACGTCTAGTGGTAATGATCTCGCAACTGCAGATAATGTGGCCGATGCGATTAATCAAATGACCCAAAATAACTCGGGTAATACAACGCAACTTCGTCAAGAAATTAGCAAGGTTGCTACCGAAACGCAACGTGTAGGTGCTCATGCGGCTGCGATGGCGGCGTTGAAACCAATTCAATACGATCCATTGGCTCCAACACAAATCATGGCTGGCGTAGGTAACTATCGTGGTGAAAGCGCAGCAGCATTAGGTATTGCACACTATACAAATGACAATACTATGTTTAACGTAGGGGTGTCTGTTGGTGGTAATCATAACATGATTAATGCGGGCGTAACACACAAATTTGGCATTAGTGCTGAAAAGAAAAATATTCCTGATCGTTATAAAGCGGGCCCTATTAGCTCCATTTATGTAATGCAAGATGAAATGACTCAATTGCGTTCTGAAAACGAAGCGTACAAGGCTAAGCTTGATAAACAACAATCTGAAATCGATGCATTGAAAGCAGCTGTTGATCAATTGCTTGCTTCTAAAGCTTAGTTTTAGGTGCATACACAATTTATATATTTGTATATCTTCATGTATGAATATGTATATGGTGAAAGCCACCACTCGTTATGAGTGGTGGCTTTTTTTGTGTTCAAATTTATCTATCTCATTAAAAGATTATCTTAAATATAAAATGAATTATAAAATATACTTTGAAAATAAAATATTACATCAATTAATAAATACGAGATGAAAAATACGCATATTGAAAATAAATAGAGATATTTTATGGAAAGTTGATTAACAATTAGGTTGCATAATCATTCATAAACATTTATCCAAAAAGATAAAAATATACATAGATAAAAATAAAAGAAATAGATTAAATCTATATTCTTTTGGCTTTTGAAAATATTTGATTTGCAATTAAATATTCGCATAATGTATCGAATTTTATTGTTTGATATAGATAAAATATGATAAAATTATGAAATGAGCTTTAAAATATAATGGGTATATTTTGAGGCATAACGAAATACAAACACTAGAAAATAATTTATATAAGATATGGTTTTGAGAGATAGTTAGTAAAAGGAAAACGAATGAATAAGATTTTTAAAGTAATTTGGTCTAAGTCAAAACAGTGCTACATTGTAGTATCTGAAATTGCGAAGAACAAAACAGGTAAAAAGAAAATCGTAGTGGCCGGGATATTTGCGGCGTTGGCGATGGTTAATGGAGGACAAGCAACATTTGCAGCGTGGCCAGCAGGTGGAGAAGGAGCTCAAAGTGCATTTTGGATGGGGCGTTCATCCAGTGCAACAGGACAAAATGCTCAAGCTATAGGTGTGGCTGCGAATGCTTCTAGTGCTAAATCCGTTGCTATAGGTTCAGATAGTTTCGCGCAAGGTTATGCATTAGGGAATAATGTTACTGGTGCTACTGCTGTTGGTGGACATGCTAGTGCAATAGGGACCGGTGCGGTTGCTTTAGGATATCGAACACATGGAGATACAGTTTATGCGACTGCAATTGGCTCAGATTCTTCGGTTACAGGGCAATATGGTGTAGGCCTTGGTTGGAAGGCTAATGTATCTGCAGATAATTCCATTGCCGTGGGTGAACAATCTAAAGCTGTGAAAGAAGGATCCACTGTAATGGGACCCGCAGCTCGTGGCTATGGTAATGGTTCTTTATCTATTGGTTACCAGGCTTTGGCTGGGGCTAATGTTTATACAGGGGCAGCTAATGATCCTTCTCCATATAATGATACTCCAGCAACAATTAATAATTATGCCCAATGGGGGGATGCTGCTATTGGTTTACGTGCCGTTGCCACTGGTGGTAATGCCACTGCACTTGGTCGTAGTGCGAGAGCCGCTGCAGCTAACGCAATTGCAATCGGTGGTGGCAATGGTAGCGATGCTAATAATAATACTGAGAAAACAGAGGCTACAGGTGAGAAATCAACTGCAATTGGGTATAATGCCAAAGCGGGTGCTGAAAAGTCTACCGCGATTGGTGCTGGTGCAACTGCTTTGGGAGAAAGTGCATTTGCAGGTAGCGGTGCGACAGCTTCGGGGAGTTACTCCGTAGCAATTGGTAAAGCTACAGCTAGTGGTGGACAATCAATTTCTATTGGTAAGGACTCTGAAGCAACAGATAATGGTACCATTGCAGCAGGTGATCGTTCTAAGGCAAAAGCTGGAGGGGGCATTGCTATTGGTTATGATGGCCAAGCATTGAATATAAATGCAACGGCTGTAGGTAGTGAAGCACATGCAACTGGTAAGCAGTCAGCCGCATATGGCTTTAAATCTCAAGCATCTGAGCAAGATGCTACGGCTATAGGTAGTAATGCAATAGCTAGTGCTGTTAGAACGACTGCTTTAGGTGTAAATGCACAAGCATTAGGTAGTAATTCCGTAGCTATTGGAGGTGGTGCAGGGGGGACTGGCACAGTTGGTTTTGCAGAGGAGCTTAAGGCTGATGGTGGTGATATTAATCGTCTTAATCGGAATATTAATATTGCCACTACTGCAGAAGGTGATAATGCAGTAGCTCTTGGCTATTATGCTAATGCTGCAAATGGTGGTGTTGCTATTGGACAGACTTCTGTTGCTGCAACTGGTGGTGTAGCACTTGGTCAACGCGTATTAGAAGACACTGGCAATAAAGATGCTGGTGCAGTCGTAATTGGTCAAGATTCTACTGCTAAAGGAACATATTCAGTCTCAATAGGTCGACAAACAATTACTAAAGGATCGACCTCTTTAGCTATGGGTAATGGAGCCTCTGCAAATGGTGGTTACTCTGTTGCAATGGGTCGTAAGGTGGTTGCTGATGATACATCCACAGCGATAGGACATCATGCTTATGCATCAAAAGGCGGGTTGGCAATAGGTGCACAAGATAATGATACATCTGCTGATAGAACTACTGCTTCAGCAAAAGGTGCTTTGGCTATTGGTAAAAATACAAAGGCTAGTGCTGAGGATGCAGTAGCTATTGGTACAAATGCACAATCAACTTTGAAGGGCGCAGTTGCGTTAGGTAGTGGCTCTACAACTGCAACAACAGCTACAAAACAAACTTCAACTACGGTTAATGGTATTGCATATAACTTTGCGGGTGCTACTTCAGACCCTAACATGCAGGTTTCTGTTGGTGCAGCAGGTAAAGAACGTCAAATCAAGAACGTAGCAGCTGGTGAAGTATCTGCTACAAGTACAGATGCCATTAATGGTTCCCAATTATTTGCTGTTGCTAGCCAAATTAAACCTATCAATTACGTTTCAGTAAAATCATCAGCAGTTGGCAATAAAAATAATGATGGTGCTACAGGAAATGATGCTGTTGCAATTGGTCCAGGTGCTCAATCATCCGGTGATAATGGTGTTTCTTTAGGAAATGGTTCTCAAGCTAATGCCGAATCTGTAGTTTCTATTGGTTATCAATCAAATTATGGAGCTCAAAATAATTCTAAATCAATAGGAATTGGTTGGGCCGCAGGGTTTCAATCTAATGGAACAGAAAATGTTGGTATTGGTAGAGATGCGGGACGTAAATTAACAGGTAACAACAATGTTAGTATTGGTAAAAGTGCTGGCTCGGGTGATGTATACACTAGTGGGTCTGTATTAATGGGCCAAAGTGCTACTATTATTAATAGTACAGATAAGTCTGCGATTAATGATGTAGTGGCTATTGGTAATGGCGCACAAGGTGGCGCTGCTTCCTCTGTTGCAATAGGTAAAGGTGCCAAAGCACTAGGTTTCTCTACTATTGCAATCGGTGAAAATAGTAATGCTAAAGTAAAGGTCGGTTCGGCGCCTAGTATTGCTATAGGGCGCAATACTACTGCAAATGGTGATTATGCGGTTGCTCTTGGTGGTGGTGATAACTATGGTAATTTCCAAGGGGCTAAAGCTGCTGGTGTAGGTACTACTGCTATTGGCTCGGCAACGGTGACTAAGGATAGTACTGATTTCCAAACTGCAGTTGGTTTTGGAGCTACAACTGATGCAACTGAGGCGAGTGCATTTGGTCATCAGGCATCTGCTATAGCTAAAAATGCGACTGCATTAGGATCTGCTGCCTCTGCAACAGCAGAAAATGCCACAGCTCTTGGAACCGGTGCAATTGCTAAGGTAAAAGATGGCGTTGCAATAGGCTCCAGCTCTAAGGCTACTGTTGATAAAGGTGTTAAAGGATACGATCCAAATGATGGTCGTACTAATAAGTATGGTGGATTAACTAATAATATACTTACCAGCACAAATGCAGCGGTATCTGTTGGTGAGGGTGCTAGTGTAACTCGTCAAATTACTGGTGTAGCAGCTGGTACAAATAATACAGATGCAGTCAATGTGGCTCAATTAAAGAGCGTAAACCTTGCTTTCAGTGGCAATAGTGGCAATAATGATGTGAACCTTGCTAATGGTACATTGGCTATAAAAGGGGATACTACCTACATTACAACGACAGCAAATACAAATGGTATTACCATTGCTGGTAAAACACAGGATATTAGTGTTAATGCTAATGGCGTGGCATCAGCCAATAAAGGTATGGCTGATGCAAAAAACGTAGCGCAGTCTATTAATGATGCCATTTCTAAAAATGCATATACATGGACGGTATCTGCTAATGGTGATGCTGGTGAAAGCGTAGCAAAAAGTAATAAGGTAGATTTCAATGGTGATTCTTCTAATATTACTGTTGAACGTACAGGTAAGAAGATTACTACCAAATTAAATAAAGATATTACCGTAGATTCTGTGAAAGCTAGCAATAAGGTAACCGTAGGTACGGCAGCTAAACAACTAGTACTAGATGGTACAACAGGTGCAATGACGGCTGGTATTGGCGCTAATGCAATTAAATTAGATGGAACCGCTGCAACTATTACGGCTGGTTCCGGTAATAATGCGATTAGTTTAAATGGAACCAATGCACAGGCAACATTCGGTAGTGGTACTAATGCGGTTTCTATTAATGGTAAAACCGGTGCTGTGACAGGTCAAACTTTCACAGCGGGCAGTACGACAATTAATACTACCGGTTTAACAAGTGGTACTGGATCAAGTGCAGTTTCATTTGGTACAAATGGCATTAGTGCAGGTAATCAGACCATTACTGGTGTAGCTACTGGTGGTAGTACAGATAGTAATGCGGCTAATATTGGAGACGTTAAGCGTTATGTATCAGGTGCAACGCTTAACCTGACAGATGGAGCCAATAACGGTACTGTAAAACTAGACCAACAAAATCTTAAAGTGTCCGGTTCAAATGGTGTTAGAACTTACGTAAATGGACAAACTGTGACCGTTAGTCTTGATACGAATACTTATAATGCAACTACTAATGGTATTGGTATCAAAGGTGACAGTGGATTTGCCACAAAAAAATATCTTAAAGACGGCGATGCCATCTTTAATGTAACCGGTGATGGTAATCTTGTTAAGACTAGTTCTACTACAACAGGAGTTCAAGTATCTGTTGATTCCACAAAAGTAAAAGACTTAGCAGTAGATGCAGTAACCGTAAGTAAAGCTAATACTATAGATAATCCTATTACTGTAACTCCAACAGCAGGTATTAACTCTAAAGATTATGCAATTGGCATTGATACTACAAAACTTGCAGCTAAAACGAATTTAGCCTATACAGCCAATGGTGCTACAGCAAAAACTGTATCTTTAGCCAAAGGTCTTAATTTTGTTAATGGGACAAATACGGTGTCATCTGTAGATTCTGATGGCAAAGTATCTTTTGATTTAAATCAAGCCACAAAAGATTCTATTAATAAATCTGCTACAGCAGTAGGTCGCACTATTACGCTTAACGCGGATAGTGGTACAGGTTCTAGTCAGTCTTTAAGCAATGGTAATGTGTCCTTTGCGGTGAGTGGTGCCACTGGTGACTATATCTCCACTACCATGGATGGTAGTGCCGTAAAAGTATCTACAAAGCGTGCAACTATCAATAGTGATGCCAATACTGGTGCTGCTTCCGTAACAGGTGCTGATGGTTTAGCTACTGCTAAGAATGTAGCTAGTGCTATTAACTCTGCTGTTAATGGTTTGTCTCAAAACCTAAATATCAGTGATGGTACAAAAGATAGCTCTGTGGCTCTTAAAAGTCAAAAATTAACTATTACAGGTACAGGTGCAGCGACAACTACTGTTAATAATCAAACTATTACCGTTGATGTAGCAGAGGGAACGCTTTCAAATAATACAGACGGTACTGTGAAAGCCGATGCTGCTGGTGTAGCCACAACTAAAAATGTTGCGGACGTTATTAATAAGACTATCTCCGATAATCAATATAGCTGGAAACTATCTGCTAATGGCGAAGCCACTACTGCAACTGTAGGCAAAGGTGATATCGTAGATTTCACTGGCGATACTAATATTACAGTTGATCGTAATAATAAAGATATTTCAATTAAGCTAAACAAAGACCTTACAGGTTTAGATTCTGTTTCACTTGGTACTCTTGGCAATGAAACAATTAAGATTAATGGTAGAGATGGTAGTATTAAAGCTCGGAAAGCTGAATTTCTAGATAATGTTGGTGCTGGTTCTACTATTACTAGTGATCAGTTAAGCTTTACGAACGGTGCAACTGGTGCTAACAAGGCCACAACGACTATTGCTTTAGACACGGTATCTATTCAATCAGGACCTAATAGCAGTGCTCTTACGTCTAAAGATCTCACGTTTAGTGATGAAGATGGCAATATTGCAGAAGGCAGTGCCAAAGGTATGGGATTCCAGAATGCAGCCGGTAAAATGGTTCAATTTACTGTTGATGAAATCACTGCTGGTGGTAATAAAATTAAAGAGGTTGCTGAAGGTACCGCTGATACTGATGCGGTTAATGTTAAGCAATTGAAAGATACAATTGGCGGTCAATCCTTAACATATCGTGCAAATACATCGGCTGATACAGATGCTAAATCTGTTAAATTATCTAAAGGCTTAGACTTTGTAAATGGTACATCCACGGTAGCCTCTGTTGATGAAGATGGCAAAGTATCCTTTGATCTTAATACAGCAACTAAGACTCAAATCAATACGAATACTACAGATATTGCAACAAATAAAGACAATATAGCAACCAATACAGCAGATATTGCTACTAATAAAGGTAAAATTGCGACAAATACCACTAATATTGCAACAAACACAGCAAACATTGCTCATACTATTGCGTTAGCTGATGATAAAGGTACATCCACGACTGCTAAGTCCTTAAAAGATGGTAATGTATCTTTTAATATCAAAGGGGATAACAAGTATATCTCTACCGCTGCATCTGGTAATGATGTAACGTTGACGGTTAATGAACAAGCGATTAAGGATGCTGCTAAGTCTGCTTCTTCTTTCAAGGTGAAAGCGAATACTCATGCTGAAGAAGAGGTAAAAGGTGGCGATACTATTACCTTTAACAATGGTGATAACATTGAAATCAGCCAAACTGGTAAGACTTTCACCATCGGAACGGCTAAGAATATAACTGTTGATTCCGTAACTGCAGGTAATACGGTTATCAATACGTCTGGTTTAACAAATGGTACAACTGCTATTACAGGCACAGGTATTACAACAGATAAAGTAACTGTAGGTGGTATCTCTATTGATAAAACTGCTGGTATCAATGCTGGTGGTAAAGTTATCTCTAATGTAGCCAGCGGTACGGTAAACAATAATGCTACCGATGATTCCAATGCAGCGAACATTGGGGATGTGAAACAAGCTGTTGCTAACTTGTCTCAAAACCTTAATATTACTGATGGTACAAATAATGGCACTGTGGACCTTAAAAACCAAAAACTTAACGTGGCTGGTGCTAATGGTGTAACAGCGACTGTAAATAACCAAACGATCACAGTTGGTTTGGACGCGAATACTGTTAATGCTACAACGAAGGGTATTGGCCTTACTGCTGATACTGGTTCTACAGGTAATAAATACCTTAAAGACGGTGATGTATCCTTTGCGGTAACTGGCGATGGCAATCTTGTGAGCACGTCTGCTACGGCAGCGGGTGTGAAAGTTGCTGTTGATGCGGCTAAGGTGAAAGATTTAGCGGTAGCTGCTGTAACAGTAAGTAAGGATACGCAAGCTGACAATCCGATTACTGTAACCCCAACAGCGGGCACAAATTCTAAGGATTATGCAATTGGTATCGATACAACAAAACTTGCAGCTAAAACTGATTTAACATATCGTGCTAATAGTGCAGCAGATGCTAATGCGAAGAAGGTTTCTTTATCTAAAGGTCTTGATTTTGTAGATGGTGGATCCACTGTTGCTACAGTTGATAATGATGGCAAAGTATCCTTTGATCTTAATACGACAACTAAGAATCAAATCAACACGAATACCACAGATATTGCTGCTAATAAGGGTAATATCACTAAAAATACATCCGCTATTGCTACTAATACAGCAGCGTTAGCTAGACATATCTCCCTTGGTGCAGATACTGGCACTGCGTCCAGCCAATCCTTGAGCACTGCTGATGTGGCATTTAATGTGAAAGGCGCAACAGGTGACTTTGTATCTACTAATATGAATGGTAATACGGTTGAGATTTCTACAAAGCGTGCTACGATTAACAGTAATGCTACCACAGGTGAAGCATCTGTAACTGGTAATGATGGCTTGGCAACTGCGCAAAATGTAGCTGATGCTATCAACAAAGCGGCTGATGCAGCAAAAGCAGGTGCGGCTTGGAATATTACAACGAATTCCAGCACAACCGATAAAACGGCTGTTAAAGGCGGCGATACAGTAGATCTTGTTAATGGTGATAACATCGAGATTACACAAGATGGTACAGATAAAAAGAAGATTACTGTTGCTACTAAGAAAGATATTACTGTTGATTCTGTAACAGCTAATAACAAAGTAACTGTTGGTTCTGGTGCGAATAAAATTACCTTGGATGGTACTGATGGTTCTGTAACGGGTAAAGCTTTCACAGGTACTACTTTCACAGGCACATCATTTACAGGTACATCCTTCACGGCAGGCAATACGGTTATCAATACGAATGGTTTAACTAATGGCACAACGGCCATTACAGGCACTGGAGTGACAACAGATAATGTGACCGTTGGTGGTATTTCTATTGATAAAACGGCTGGCATCAATGCTGGTAACAAGGTCATTAGCAATGTGGCTAGCGGTGGCACTACATTGACGAATGCTGCGAATATTGGCGATGTTCAAAATGCAGTGGCTAACTTGTCTCAAAACCTCAATATTACGGACGGCACACATGATGGCACTGTAGACCTTAAAAATCAAAAACTTAATGTAGCTGGTGCCAATGGCGTAACGGCGACTGTTAATAATCAAACGATTACAGTTGGTTTGGATGCTGACACAGTTAATGCTACTACTAAGGGCATTGGCCTCACTGCTGACACTGGTTCCACAGGTAATAAATACCTTAAAGATGGGGACGTATCCTTTGCCGTGACCGGTGATGGCAGTCTTGTGAGCACATCTGCTACGGCAGCAGGGGTGAAAGTTGCTGTTAATTCCGCAACTATCACTGCTGGTACAGATGGCACAATTACAGGTCCTACCACTGATGGTGTAGCAACTGCTAAAAACGTAGCAGATGCTATCAATGCAGCTAAAAAAGCGTCTAAAACTGAAATCACTGCTAATACAGGTGAAGCAGCTAATGCAACAACAGGTAATGTGACATTAACATCTACCACAGCTGCAGATGGTCATACTATTTATGACGTAAAACTCAACGATAAGGTGACATTAGGTTCTGGTGCTAATGCGGTAACGATTGATGGTACATCGGGTGCTATTACAGGTAAAACGGCTACTATTGGTGGCGTTACTGTAAATGGTACGGCTAATACTATTGGCGGCTTATCTAATACAACTTGGAATGGTACAGCCGTATCTGGACGTGCTGCAACAGAAGACCAATTGAAAGCAGCCACTGGTGCTACGACATTGAAGTTCACAGGTGATGTAGCGGCTAATACTGGATCTGTAAATCTTAAAGATGATACATTCGGTATTAAAGGTGATGGGAAATACATCTCTACTGACGTAAATGGTAAAAATGTAAATCTTACAGTCTCTGAAGCAGAGGTTAAAAAATCTGCTGTAGCAGCTGTAACAGTCAGCACAGATACAACAGATACTAATAATCCATTGACCGTAACACCTACAACGAGTGCAGATGGTACCACTAAGGATTACAAGGTAACTATTGATGGTACTAAGATTGCTAACAAGACGAACTTGTCCTACAAAGCAAATAGTGGTACTGCTAAACAAGTATCTTTAGCAGATGGCTTAGACTTCACAAATGGTACTTTGACGACTGCATCTATCGATGATAAAGGCGTTGTAAAATATGATGTAAATACTGCATCTATCACTGCAGGTACAGATGGTACAATTACAGGCCCAACTACTGATGGCGTAGCAACAGCTAAAAACGTAGCTGATGCTATCAATGCAGCTAAAAAAGCGTCTAAAACTGAAATCACTGCTAATACAGGTGAAGCAGCTAATGCAACGACAGGTAATGTGACATTAACATCTACTACAGCTGCTGATGGTCATACTATTTATGATGTAAAACTCAATGATAAGGTGAAACTTGGTACTGGTGTTAATGCGGTAACGATTGATGGTACAACGGGTGCTATTACAGGTAAAACGGCTACTATTGGTGGCGTTACTGTAAATGGTACGGCTAATACTATTGGCGGTTTATCTAATACAACTTGGAATGGCACAGCTACTACTGGCCGAGCTGCAACAGAAGATCAATTGAAAGCTGTTGCAGATGCTGCATCTAGTCAAACTTGGAATATTACGGCAGACAAAGCTGGTACAACTGGTAATCAAACAGGTACTAAGAAAAATGCTACTGTTGGCAAGGATGAAACTGTCGAATTGGTTGCAGGGGATAACCTTACAATTAATCAAGATGAACGTAAGTTTACTTATTCATTGAATAAGGATCTTGCTGGTTTGACTAGCGTATCTGTCGGTACTGGTACAACTGAAACCATTAAACTTGATGGCGCAACTGGTAAAATTACTGCTAAAAATGCAGTTATCGGTGGTGTAACTGTCGATGGTGATAATAATCATGTAACTGGCTTGGCCAATACAACTTGGAATGGTACAGCTACAACTGGCCGTGCAGCGACGGAAGATCAATTGAAAGCAGTGGCTGAAACAGCTAAAACGACTACTGATGCAGTTAACTTGAAATTCGCTGGCGATACAAATACATCCCCTGGTGTAGTCAATCTGAAAGATGATACATTGGGTGTTGTTGGTGATGGTAAATATGTATCTACTGATGCGAATGGCAAGAATTTGACTGTGAAAGTATCTGAAGCAGAGGTTAAAAAATCGGCTGTAGCTGCTGTAACAGTAAGCACAGATACAACAGATGCCAATAATCCATTGACTGTAACACCGACAACTAGTGCGGATGGTACAACTAAGGATTACAAGGTAACTATTGATGGTACTAAGATTGCGAATAAGACGAACTTGTCCTATAAGGCAAATGATGGTACTGCAAAACAAGTTTCCTTAGCCGATGGTCTAAACTTCAAGAATGGTACGTTAACAACTGCATCTATCGATGATAATGGCGTTGTGAAATACGATGTAAATACAGCATCTATCACTGCTGGTACAGATGGTACAATTACAGGTCCAACTACAGATGGTGTAGCAACAGCTAAAAACGTAGCCGATGCTATCAATGCAGCTAAAAAAGCGTCTAAAACTGAAATCACTGCTAACACTGGTGAAGCAGCTAATGCAACAACAGGTAATGTGACATTAACATCTACTACAGCTGCTGATGGTCATACTATTTATGATGTAAAACTCAACGATAAAGTAACGTTGGGCTCTGGTGCTAATGCGGTAACAATAGATGGTACAGCTGGTAAAGCTACGATTGGTTCCTCTGTCATTAATGGTGTCAATAACACATTCACTACAGGTGGTGCTAAGGCCGTAACCTTAGATGGTGCCACAGGCACAATTACAGGTACAACTGCCAATATCGGTGGTGTTACTGTTAACGGTACGGCTAATACTATTGGCGGCTTATCTAATACAACTTGGAATGGTACTGCTACTACTGGCCGAGCTGCAACAGAAGACCAATTGAAAGCTGTTGCAGATGCTGCGGGTAGCCAAACTTGGGAAATCACAGCAGATAAAGATGCGGCTACGTCTGGTGCCCAAACAGGTACTAAGAAAAATGCTAAAGTAGGTAAAGACGACAAAGTTCAATTGATTGCTGGTGAAAATCTCACAGTAAATCAAAATGAACGAGACTTTACATACTCCTTGAATAAGGATCTTGTGAAGATGAACTCTGCAACCTTTGAAGCAACAGGCGGTAAAACAACTGTTATCAAAGGCGATAGCATTGTTCAAACTGATGGTGCTAATGTAAATACATCTAATGCTACATCCAATACAATTACAGATGGTACAAACACAAGTGCAATCACAGCTGGTAAAGGACAAATTGGTTCCGTTGGAATCGATGGTATTGCAAGCAAGATTACGACTGGTGGTGCCAATGCAGTAGTGATTAATGGTGCTGATGGCACAATTAAGACTGGTACAGTAACAGTAACTGGTGGTACAACAAACGATATCACTGGTTTATCTAACACAACTGTAACAGCAGCCGATTTTGCAACGAAGGGCCGTGCGGCTACTGAAGAACAATTAAAGGCTGCCACTGGTGCTACCACGTTGAAGTTCACAGGTGATGTAGCAACCAATACTGGTTCCGTAAATCTTAAGGATGATACATTCGGTATTAAAGGTGATGGTAAATACATCTCTACTGACGTAAACGGTAAAAATGTAAATCTTACAGTCTCTGAAGCAGAAGTTAAAAAAATCTGCTGTCGCTGCTGTAACAGTAAGTACAGATACAACAGATGCTAATAATCCATTGACTGTAATACCTACAACGAGTGCAGATGGTACAACTAAGGATTACAAGGTAACTATTGATGGTACTAAGATTGCGAATAAGACGAACTTGTCCTATAAGGCAAATGATGGTACTGCAAAACAAGTTTCATTAGCCGATGGCTTGAACTTTAAAAATGGTACGTTAACAACTGCATCTATCGATGATAATGGCGTTGTGAAATATGATGTAAATACAGCATCTATCACTGCTGGTGCAGATGGCACAATTACAGGCCCAACTACAGATGGTGTAGCAACAGCTCAAAACGTAGCTGATGCTATCAATGCAGCTAAGAAAGCAGCTAAAACTGAAATTACTGCTAATGCTGGTGAGGCTGCTAATTCTACTAAAGGTAATGTAACATTAACATCTACTACAGCGGCAGATGGTCATACTATTTATGATGTAAAACTCAACGATAAAGTAACGTTGGGCTCTGGTGCTAATGCGGTAACAATAGATGGTACAGCTGGTAAAGCTACGATTGGTTCTTCTATTGTGGATGGTGTAAATAATACATTCACAACAGGTGGTGCAAGCCCTGTAACATTAAATGGTGCTACAGGTACAATCACAGGTAAGACTGCTAATATTGGTGGTGTTACTGTAGATGGTACAAATAACCATGTAATGGGTCTTGCGAATAAAGACTGGACACCAGGTGTAACACAAGCTGTTTCTGGTCGTGCTGCAACAGAAGATCAATTGCAAAAGGTATCTGACGCAGTTGGCGCTGGTTGGAAAGTAAACACTGGTAAGGTCACTGGATCTACAGGTGAATCTAATGGTGCTGCATCTACTAAGGTAGCAAGCGGTGAAGAAGTTCAATTCCAAGCTGGTAACAACTTAATTGTTGATCAAAATGGTAAAACTGTAGCGTACTCCTTGAATAAGGCGCTTAAAGATTTGGAATCTGCTACGTTCAATGGTACAGGTACTAACAAAACTGTTATTACTGGTGATTCCATTACGCAAACTGCAGGTACACAAACAAATACATCTACTGCAGGTGGTAATATTGTAGCTGATGGTACTAAGTCCACAGAAACGACAGCAGCTGGTCAAGTAATTAAAGATGGTGCTAAGTCCAATAAATCTACTGTAGATAACAATGTAATTGATGATGGTAATGGCAATGTAAATACATCCAATGCTACATCAAATACGATTACAGATGGTACAAATACTACAGCAACAACATCCAGCTCTGTAACGGTTAAAGATAATGCTGGTAACAGTACAGTTATTACAAAAGACAACATTACAACTGGTGTTGGTGGTAACAAAATTACTCTTGATGGTACAGCTGGTAAGGCTACAGTTGGCGCATCTGTAGTTGATGGTGTAAACAACACATTCACAACTGGTGGTGCTAATGCTGTTAAGTTAGATGGTGTAGCCGGCACAATTAAGACTGGTACAGTAACAGTAACTGGTGGTACTACAAACGATATCACTGGTTTGTCTAACACAACCGTAACCGCAGCAGACTTTGCAACGAAAGGCCGTGCGGCTACAGAAGAACAATTAAAAGCTGTAGGAGAACAAACATGGCAAATCACGGCAGATAAAGATGCTACTACTTCTGGTGCTCAAACAGGTACTAAGAAGGATGCTAAGGTAGGTAAAGATGATAAAGTTCAATTGATTGCTGGCGAAAACATGACCATAAATCAAAATGAACGAGACTTTACATTCACTCTTAACAAAGATCTTGTGAAGATGAATTCTGCAACCTTTGAAGCAACAGGCGGTAAAACAACTGTTATCAAAGGCGATAGCATCGTTCAAACTGATGGTACTAAGACTAATACTGCTACAGCGTCTGGTAATAATGTAGCAAATGGTACTAAGTCCACAGAAACTACAGCAGATGGTCAAGTAATTAAAGACGGTGCTAAGTCCAATAAATCTACTGTAGATAGTAATGTAATCAATGATGGCAATGGTAATGTAAATACATCCAATGCTACATCGAATACCATTACAGATGGTACTAATACAAGTACTATTACTGCTGGTAAGGCTACGATTGGTTCTTCTATTGTAGATGGTGTAAATAATACATTCACAACAGGTGGTGCAAGCCCTGTAACATTAAATGGTGCTACAGGTACAATCACAGGTAAGACTGCTAATATTGGTGGTGTTACTATAGATGGTACAAATAACCATGTAATGGGTCTTGCGAATAAAGACTGGACACCAGGTGTAACACAAGCTGTTTCTGGTCGTGCTGCAACAGAAGATCAATTGCAAAAGGTATCTGACGCAGTTGGTGCTGGTTGGAAAGTAAACACTGGTAAGGTCACTGGATCTACAGGTGAATCTAATGGTGCTGCATCTACTAAGGTAGCAAGCGGTGAAGAAGTTCAATTCCAAGCTGGTAACAACTTAATTGTTGATCAAAATGGTAAAACTGTAGCGTACTCCTTGAGTAAGGCGCTTAAAGATTTGGAATCTGCTACGTTCAATGGTACAGGTACTAACAAAACTGTTATTACTGGTGATTCCATTACACAAACTGCAGGTACTCAAATGAATACATCTACTGCAGGTGGCAACACTGTAGCAGATGGTACTAAGTCCACAGAAACTACAGCAGCTGGTCAAGTGATTAAAGATGGTGCTAAGTCTAATAAATCTACTGTAGATAACAATGTAATTGATGATGGTAATGGCAATGTAAATACATCCAATGCTACATCAAATACGATTACAGATGGTACAAATACTACAGCAACAACATCTAGCTCTGTAACGGTTAAAGATAATGCTGGTAACAGTACAGTTATTACAAAAGACAACATTACAACTGGTGTTGGTGGTAACAAAATCACTCTTGATGGCACAGCTGGTAAGGCTACAGTTGGCGCCTCTGTAATTGATGGTGTAAACAACACATTCACAACTGGTGGTGCTAATGCTGTTAAGTTAGATGGTGTAGCCGGTACAATCAAAACTGGTACTGTAACAGTAACTGGTGGTACAACAAACGATATCACTGGATTGTCTAACACAACCGTAACCGCAGCAGACTTTGCAACAAAAGGTCGTGCCGCTACAGAAGAACAATTAAAAGCTGTAGGAGAACAAACATGGCAAATCACGGCAGATAAAGATGCTACTACTTCTGGTGCTCAAACAGGTACTAAGAAGGATGCTAAGGTAGGTAAAGATGACAAAGTTCAATTGATTGCTGGCGAAAATATGACAGTAAACCAAAATGAACGAGACTTTACATTTACTCTTAACAAAGATCTTGTGAAGATGAACTCTGCTACATTCCTTGGTACAGGTACTAACAAAACTGTTATTACTGGTGATTCTATTACGCAAACTGCTGGTACTCAAACGAATACATCTACTGCAGCTGGTAATACTGTAGCTGATGGTACTAAGTCCACAGAAACTACAGCAGCTGGTCAAGTGATTAAAGATGGTGCTAAGTCTAATAAATCTACTGTAGATAACAATGTAATTGATGATGGTAATGGCAATGTAAATACATCCAATGCTACATCAAATACGATTACAGATGGTACAAATACTACAGCAACAACATCTAGCTCTGTAACGGTTAAAGATAATGCTGGTAACAGTACAGTTATTACAAAAGACAACATTACAACTGGTGTTGGTGGTAACAAAATTACTCTTGATGGTACAGCTGGTAAGGCTACAGTTGGCGCCTCTGTAATTGATGGTGTAAACAACACATTCACAACTGGTGGTGCTAATGCTGTTAAGTTAGATGGTGTAGCCGGTACAATCAAAACTGGTACTGTAACAGTAACTGGTGGTACAACAAACGATATCACTGGATTGTCTAACACAACCGTAACCGCAGCAGACTTTGCAACAAAAGGTCGTGCCGCTACAGAAGAACAATTAAAAGCTGTAGGCGAACAAACATGGCAAATCACTGCAGACAAAGATGCTACTACTTCTGGTGCTCAAACAGGTACTAAGAAAAATGCTAAAGTAGGTAAAGACGATAAAGTTCAATTGATTGCTGGTGAAAACCTTACAGTAAACCAAAACGAACGAGACTTCACATACTCCTTGAATAAAGATCTTGTGAAGATGAACTCTGCAACCTTTGAAGCCACAGGTGGTAGAACTACTGTTATTAAAGGCGATAGCATCGTTCAAACTGATGGCACAAAAGTGAATACATCTACAGCAGGTGGTAGTACCGTTGCAGATGGTACTAAGTCCACAGAAACTACAGCAGATGGTCAAGTCATTAAAGATGGTGCTAAGTCTAACAAGTCCACTGTAGATAGTAATGTTATTGATGATGGTAATGGTAATGTAAATACATCCAATGCTACATCTAACACAATTACAGATGGTACAAATACAAGTACAGTTACTGCTGGTAAAGCACAAATTGGTACAGTAGGTATCGACGGTGTAGCAAGCAAGATTACTACAGGTGGTGCTAATGCTGTTGTGATTAATGGTGCAGATGGCACAGTTAAGACTGGGACAGTAACGGTAATTGGTGGTACTACAAACGATATTACTGGTTTGTCTAATACCACCGTAACCGCAGCAGACTTTGCAACGAAAGGCCGTGCGGCTACAGAAGAACAATTAAAAGCTGTAGGCGAACAAACATGGCAAATCACTGCAGATAAAGATGCTACTACATCTGGTGTACAAATAGGTACTAAGAAAGATGCCAAGGTAGGTAAAGACGATAAAGTTCAATTGATCGCTGGTGAAAACCTCACAGTGAACCAAAATGAACGAGACTTCACATACTCCTTGAATAAAGATCTTGTGAAGATGAATTCTGCAACCTTTGGAGCAACAGGCGGTAAAACAACTGTTATCAAAGGCGATAGCATTGTTCAAACAGATGGAACAAAAGTGAATACATCTACTGCAGCGGGTAATACTGTAGTCGATGGTGCTAAATCTACAGCCACTACAGCTGATGGGACAACTGTAACTACTGCTAACGGAAATACTAATTACGCAGCAGATGGTGTACGTATCAATACAACTGGTAAGACTCCTGTATCGTTAACGGATGCCGGCTTAGATAATGGCAATAATGTAATTAAAAATGTTGCCAGTGGTCATGTGAATAATGATGCTACAGATAATACAAATGCAGCTAACATTGCAGATGTGAAAAAAGCAACAACTACAGTGACTGCAAATGCCGGTGAAGCAGCTAATGCAACGACAGGTAATGTAACATTAACATCTACTACAGCGGCAGATGGTCATACTATTTATGATGTAAAACTCAACGATAAAGTAACGTTGGGCTCTGGTGCTAATGCGATAACGATTGATGGTACAGCAGGCAAGGCAACTTTTGGCTCTTCCGTTGTGGATGGCGTAAACAACACATTTACTACTGGTGGCGCTAATGCTGTTAAGTTAGATGGTGCAGCCGGTACAATTAAGACTGGTACAGTAACAGTAACTGGTGGTACTACAAACGATATCACTGGTTTGTCTAACACAACCGTAACCGTAGCAGACTTTGCAACGAAAGGCCGTGCGGCTACAGAAGAACAATTAAAAGCTGTAGGAGAACAAACATGGCAAATCACGGCAGATAAAGATGCTACTACATCTGGTGCTCAAACAGGTACTAAGAAGGATGCTAAGGTAGGTAAAAATGACAAAGTTCAATTGATTGCTGGCGAAAACATGACAGTAAACCAAAATGAACGAGACTTTACATTCACTCTTAACAAAGATCTTGTGAAGATGAATTCTGCAACCTTTGAAGCAACAGGCGGTAAAACAACTGTTATTAAAGGCGATAGCATTGTTCAAACCGATGGCACAAAAGTGAATACATCTACAGCAGGTGGTAATACAGTTGCAGATGGTACTAAGTCCACAGAAACTACAGCAGATGGTCAAGTGATTAAAGATGGTGCTAAGTCTAATAAATCTACTGTAGATAACAATGTAATTGATGATGGTAATGGTAATGTAAATACATCCAATGCAACATCTAACACTATTACAGATGGTACAAATACTACAGCAACAACATCTAGCTCTGTAACTGTCAAAGATAATGCTGGTAACAGCACAGTTATTACAAAAGATAATGTTACAACTGGTGTTGGTGGTAACAAAATCACTCTTGATGGTACAGCTGGTAAGGCTACAATTGGTTCCTCTGTAGTTGATGGTGTAAATAACACATTCACTACAGGCGGTACTAATGCGGTAACTATGAATGGTGCTGCTGGTACTATTAAGACTGGTACTGTAACAGTAACCGGTGGTACAACAAACGATATCACTGGATTGTCCAATACAACTGTAAATTCTGCAGATTTTGCAACGAAAGGTCGTGCGGCTACAGAAGAACAATTAAAAGCTGTAGGCGAACAAACATGGCAAATCACGGCAGACAAAGATGCTACTACTTCTGGTGCTCAAACAGGTACTAAGAAAGATGCTAAGGTTGGTAAAGACGACAAAGTTCAATTGATTGCTGGTGAAAATATGACAGTAAACCAAAATGAACGAGACTTTACATTCACCCTTAACAAAGATCTTGTGAAGATGAACTCTGCCACATTCCTTGGCACAGGTACAAATAAAACTGTTATTACTGGTGATTCCATTACACAAACTGCAGGTACGCAAACGAATACATCTACTGCAGGTGGCAACACTGTAGCTGATGGTACTAAGTCCACAGAAACTACAGCTGCTGGTCAAGTGATTAAAGACGGTACTAAGACAAATACATCTACTGTTGATGAAAATACAATTGTAGATGGTACTAAGTCTAATAAATCTACTGTGGATGGTAATACTATTACAGATGGTACAAATACTACAGCAACAACATCTAGCTCTGTAACTGTTAAAGATAACGCTGGTAACAGCACAGTTATTACAAAAGATAACATTACAACTGGTGTAGGTGCTAACAAAGTTACCCTTGATGGTACAGCAGGTAAGGCTACGATTGGTTCTTCCATTGTGGATGGTGTAAACAACACATTCACAACTGGTGGCGCTAATGCTGTTAAGTTAGATGGTGTAGCCGGCACAATTAAGACTGGTACAGTAACAGTAACTGGTGGTACAACAAACGATATCACTGGATTGTCCAATACAACTGTAAACTCTGCAGATTTTGCAACAAAAGGCCGTGCGGCTACAGAAGAACAATTAAAAGCTGTAGGCGAACAAACATGGCAAATCACGGCAGATAAAGATGCTACTACGTCTGGTGCTCAAACAGGTACTAAGAAGGATGCTAAGGTTGGTAAAGATGACAAAGTTCAATTGATTGCTGGCGAAAACATGACAGTAAACCAAAATGAACGAGACTTTACATTCACCCTTAACAAAGATCTTGTGAAGATGAACTCTGCCACATTCCTTGGTACAGGCAGTAATACGACAGTCATTACTGGCAACAGTATTACACAAACTGCGGGTACTCAAACGAATACATCTACAGCAGCTGGTAACACGATAGTAAATGGTACTAAATCTACAGAAACCACAGCAGATGGTCAAGTCATTAAAGATGGTGCTAAGTCTAACAAGTCCACTGTAGATAGTAATGTTATCGATGATGGTAATGGTAATGTAAATACATCCAATGCAACATCGAATACCATTACTGATGGTACTAATACAAGTACAATCACTGCTGGTAAAGCCAACATTGGAAATATTGCTGTTGATGGTGTAAACAATAAGATTACTATGGGGAATGGTGCAACTCCTGTTACACTAGATGGCGCTAATGGTCATTTGGATGGTTTAACTAATACCACATGGGTTCCAGGTGTAACAAAAGCTACTACTGGACGTGCTGCTACAGAAGATCAATTGCAACAAGTATCTGATGCAGTAGGCGCTGGTTGGAAGGTGAATACTGGTACCGTTGCTGGTTCTAGCGGTGTATCTAATGGTGCTGCTTCAACTAAGGTATCCAGTGGTGAAGAAGTAAAACTTCAAGCCGGAGATAATCTTGTCATCGACCAAAATGGCAAAACAGTATCTTATTCCTTGAATAAAGACCTTACTAAGATGAATTCTGCAACCTTTGAAGCAACAGGCGGTAAAACAACTGTTATCAAAGGTGATAGCATCGTTCAAACAGATGGTGGTAAAACAAATACATCTAATGCAGCGGGTAACACTGTTGTAGATGGTAATAAATCAACTGCTACAACTGCAGCAGGTATTACTATCACTGATGGTGCTAAGACGAACACATCTACAGCTGATAAAAATGTAATTAATGATGGCGCAGGTAATACTAATGTATCCAATGCAACTAGTAATACATTGAAAAATGCAGCTGGTGATGAAACTAAGTCTGATGCTAAGGGAGTAACTGTTAAAGATGCTGCTGGCAACAATGCAACTTTCACTAAAGATGGCATAACGATTACAAAAACTGGTAAAGATACTGTTTCCTTGACTAGCGATGGCCTCGATAATGGCAAGAATAAGATTGTGAATGTTGCGGCTGGTGTGGCGAATACAGATGCAGTTAATGTTGGTCAGTTGAAAGAGTATGCTGCTAAGTCCACTACTGAATTGACTGCTAATAATGGTGAAACTGCAGGTAGTACGACGGGCAATATTGTATTAACTAAGACAACTGCTGCCGATGGTCATACAATTTACGACAATAAGTTGAATGATAAGATTACATTAGGGTCAGATCCAACTAAGGCGGTTACAGTAGATGGTACTACTGGCATGGTAACAGGCTTAACTAATAAAACATGGACACCAGGTTCTATCGTTTCTGGCCGTGCAGCTACAGAGGATCAATTGAAAGATGCCGTAGCTGATTCTGGTTGGAAGGCTGCTGTTGATAAAGAGGGATCTGGTCAAAGCACTGTTGTAGGTACAAGCCCTGAAAAAATTAAGGCTGAAGAAACCGTTACTTTCAAAGCAGGCAATAACATGATGGTTACTCAAACAGGTAAATCTATCAGTTATGCAGTCAACCCTGAGCTTACAAATATGACGTCTGCTACATTTAAGGATGCGGCTGGCAATACAACGGTAACAAATGGCAATGGTATTACCATTACGCCTGGTAGTGCGAACCCTACAAATCCACATGCAGGTCCTGTATCCTTAACGAAGGATGGCCTCAATAATGGTAATAACCAAATTAAAGGGGTTGCACCAGGTACAGATCCAACAGATGCAGTGAATGTATCTCAATTAAATACGTCCAATGCAAATACTAGCCAAGCTATCAATCAAATAGCTGGTGAAGTGCAACATGTTGGTGCTCATGCGGCGGCAATGGCAGCATTGAAACCTATTCAATATGACCCATTGGAACCAACACAAGTCATGGCCGGTGTAGGCAACTATCGTGGTGAAACTGCGGCAGCCCTTGGCCTTGCGCATTACACAAATGAAAACACTATGTTCAACGTAGGCGTTTCCGTTGGTGGTAACCATAATATGGTTAATGCTGGTGTAACTCATAAATTTGGTTACAGCCCAGAAAAGAAAAATATTCCAGATCGTTACAAAGCAGGCCCTATTAGCTCTGTGTATGTAATGCAAGATGAAGTCTCTAGCCTTAAAAAGGAAAATGCGGAACAAAAATATGTTATCGCGGACCAAGCAGCTCGTCTTACTACATTAGAAGCTGAGAACGAACAACAACGTCGTGAATTGGCAGAAACGAAGAAGGGCTTAGATGATTTGAAAGCAGCGGTAGATAAATTGTTAGCATCCAAAGGCTAAGTAATATATGATTGATAATAAAAATCAACTTGTAAAGATATAATAATCTTGGAATAAAATAAAGAACCCTCTTAACTACGATACTTATACCCTGATAGGTATAAAACGTATGCAAGGGGGTTCTTTGCGTTTTTGATATAAGTTATTATTTAAAATATATGATATATGAATGACTTCTCATATGTTATATGATATAATACGGTAATATTATGGGAAGTTTAATGTAATCTCTTGAGGTTTATTATGAGGAGTCATTATGTTAACATCATTACAACGCTGGTTCTCAGTAGATACCATATTACCGATGAAGGATCGACTGGGGCCGGTAGATACTACAAAAAACTTATATAATAAATACTTAAAAATTGCTTGGCCTGCGACCTTGCAAGGACTCATGATGCAGTTGATGACTGCCATTGATTTGGCTATGGTAGGCTCCTTGGGTGCCTCTGCACTGGCTTCTGTAGGTATCATGGGACAACCAGAAATGGTTATGCTCGTCATTTGCCGGGCCTTATCGATTGCAGTCACCGCAATTATTGCCCGCCGTCATGGTGAAGGTGATGTCGATGGCATGAATGCAGTGCTCAAGCAATCCATACTACTGAACTTTTTAATTTATATTCCATTGCTCGCCATATGCTTATTTAATTTAGAGCATATTTTGCGATTTACCGGCGCAGAGGACGGGTATATTGAAACGGCTGTTTGGTATGGTCGGTTCATTGTCATGAGCCTTGTGTTCCAGTCCTTTAGCCAAATCGTAGGAGGTGCCCTCATCGGATATGGCAATACAAAGGTTATCTTTAAATCCAATGTGGTGGGGAATATCTTAAATACGATTATGAATTTTTTCTTAATTTATGGTATTGCCTTTTTCCCAGAATTTGGTGTCATGGGGGCCGGTATTTCGACGCTCATCAGTAGTGCCGTTATCGCAGCATTGCTATTGCGGGCTATTTCGCAACATACCAAGACTGGTCTAACCTTATTGCATCCGTCAAAATGGCGCTTTGAGCGTTCCGTACTTCATACGATATTCCACGTAGGAGGTAGCTCTTTAGGGGAGCAGTTCTTTGAACGTTTTGGTATGTATACATATACCATGATTGTGGCATCCCTTGGTGCCGTACCGTTGGCTGCACATTATGTGTGTATGAACTTGATGGATATATTCTATTACTTCGCCATGGGCCTTGGCTTTGCCGGTGCTTCTCATACGGGGCAAAACTTAGGACATAAACGGCCGGATTTAGCGAAGGCTTTTGGTCGTATCGGTGCTCGCATGGGTTTATTTGTGGGGGGCGTTAGCGGTCTCATTTTTATTAGTGCCGGTCATTTGTTGGTACAAGCCTATACACGTGAAAGCGAGGTTGTCACATTAGCTACGGCATTGATGGGCATTATGGCTATCGCTGCCTTTCCTCAAGCACTACAACAGGTCTTTGCAGGCGTGTTGAAAGGTGCAGGTGATACCTTCTATATCATGAAGTATTCATTAATTAGTGTTGCTGTTATTCGTCCAATCATTACCTATGTACTATGTATTACATTGGGCCTTGGGCTATATGGGGCATGGATTTCTCTATGCTTAGATCAATCGTTACGGCTTGTTTGCGCCTACATACGTTTTATAGGTGGTTCATGGCAGCATAAGGTGGTATAGGTATATTGAAACTTTTAAAATAGTTTATGAAAGTTTTATGAAAAACTTCTTGCCTAGTAATTAAGAATGGTATACAATACAGATGTGGAATAAATGACACGTTGGGGAACGTGTTGTTTGTAAAAATCATCAATTTCACGTATATATGTAAGGGATATATATATGAATATAAAGAGGCATCGGCCAGTAATGGTCGATGCCTCTTTTATATACGTGCGCACATGACTAAGTCCCCAGATAAACAGGGGGCTTGTAGTATGTTTATGAGATTAATTATAGATTATTACATTCTAGCCATGCGGCCATAGCTTTTTTGCCTGCTGTTGGTAGGGACTCGGAGAATACTCGTGCATCTTTGCGGATTCTAGGAATATCAATGCCCGCATTACATAACTCTGCACAGTGGCCCACAAGCCAGCTTTCAATAACGGTCGGATCTGCCTCTAGGTGAAATTGCAATCCTAAAATATGATTGCCAATCGAAAAGGCTTGGTTAGGACAGAGGTCTGTTTCAGCAAGGCGAACGGCGCCTTCTGGAATGTCAAATTCATCGCCATGCCAGTGTAGAACAGGCGTATTGCCTAAGAGGGCTAGTGGTGTATGTTGCCCTTCAGCAGTAAAACGCAATGGTCCAAAGCCGATTTCCTTCTTACCATGGCTCATAGGGCCCACATGGCCGCCCATGATGCGGGAAATAAGTTGCGCCCCAAGACAGATGCCGAGTAATGGTTTTTTACTATCGATGCGGTCCTTAATAAACTTGATTTCATCGTTCAAAAAAGGATAAATTTCTTCGTCGTATGCGCCAATAGGGGCCCCACAGACGATGACAAGATCTGCCTTAGTTGCATCGTACTGATTAAAGTCAGCAAGGGGGGCCTCAATATATTCTAAGGTAAAGCCGCGTTCTATTAATAAAGGTTCTAAAATACCGGCGTTTTCAAAGTGGATATGACGTACTACATAGGCTGTTTTACTCATGGTTCCTCCTTATAACTACGTACAACTATTCTATTGCTAGTATATCATATTCTATAGAATTTTATGTGAGCTTTCACACAAAGTAACGTAAGTGGGAAGAGTCATGTTTGCTTTTATACAATTATATTGAATAATATCGTTGACATGACCGAAAATTTGTATATATTCATAAGGCTTTCATTAGGATATTGATTTTTTTCGAAGAATTGTATACAATAGAATTATCGTTAAAAAAGCCCTTATGTGTGTAAGGGTGATTAATGGAGGGAATAATACAATGAATAAAAAATTAATAGCATTATTGGCTGTAGCTACAATGGGTATTTCTGTTGTAGGTGCTACACCACAAACGCAATTTACAAAAGGTGAAACTCAAGTTGATCTTGGCGCTGCAAGCGTTGAAACTAAAGCAGACGGTTTTAAAGCTGCTCATAAATGGAATTTCGATGGCAATATCACTCACGCATTGCGCGACAAAACTGCTATCCAATACGGTTACCATGGTTTGAACTCTAAACATGTTGATTCCAACATGCAAGAAGTAAACTTGATTCAAACATTGAGCAAAAACTTTGCATTGTATGGTGGTTTTGGTCGCATTCATAGCGATGCTATCAAACATACAAACAATATCGCTCAAGTTGGTATTATCGGTAAAGCTGCTTTAGGTTCTAAAGTAGACGTATACGGCAAAGCTGGTATCGGTACAAAAGAAACTACAACTTGGGAAGCAGGTTTAGGTTACAAAGCAACTGATGATCTTGATATCAATGCTGGTTACCGTTATGTAAATACAAAAGCAACTGATAAGCACAACGTATCCTTCCAAGGTCCTGTAGTTGGTTTATCCTACCGTTTCGGTGGCGCTGAAAAAGCTGAACCTATCGCTGTAACTCCAGCACCAGCTCCAGCTCCTGTAGTTGAACACACTGCAGCACCTGTACAAAAACCAGCTAAAGCTGATTACTATGTACAATCCATCTACTTCGATTCTGACCAAGACGTTCCTCGTGCAGACCAAGGTGCTAACTTACAAGCTGCATTGAACGCTGCTAACCAATATAAAAACGACCAAGTAAAATTGTTGGGCAATGCTGATACTGATGCTAACCCTCAATACAACATTGGCTTGTCCGAACGCCGTGTACAAGATGTTGCACAATACTTGGTAAATAATGGTGTAGATGCTAACCGTTTGATCGGTATCGCTAATGGTGATGCAAAACCTGTTGCTACTAATGCAACTGCAAACGGCAAAGCTGAAAACCGTCGTGTAGACGTTTTCATTCACCGCTAATTTGAGCGTTTTCAATTTAATCTAAGCCCATACAAGTCCATCTTTTCGTCTCTCTATATATTTTGAGTGCGATAAGATGGACTTTTGTGTTATACTAAATCTATTAGAAATACTACTGTACATATGTAATCTGATCGTTGTCATATAGCTTTCATTTACATTGTGTACAATACTTACCATGTGTTTAGTAAAAGTGAGTTATTAGTATGGAAAAATTTAAATATTATAAGGAGCTTATCGGTGCGATTATCCTTGCAGGTCTCATGATATTGGTGGCCTTGCGCATTAGCGATATAGCATCGGGTATCGATGCATTGATAACGGCCTTTGTACCGCTTATCGTAGGTGCCTGCATGGCCTTTGTCCTCGATATTCTCGTCGTCCGCTATGAACGTTGGTTATGGCCGCGTATCAAATCGGGGTGGCGGTATAAGATTCGTCGTCCCTTGAGTATTATCCTATCCTTTGTGACGATTAGTCTCATTGTGTACTTTATTGCCCGTATGGCTGTACCACAGTTAGTGCATTCCATTACACTTATCGTGTCCGCAGCACCGCAGCTATATCTAGACTTTCAACAATGGATTTATCATTTAAGTAATACCGTTCCATTGGCCTCGAACCCTACGGTATTAAATACCTTGAATGGTGAAAGTATAGTTAACTATACGCGTGAATGGGGGACCAAGGGTGGCACCTATGTGGTGAATACGATGGGCACGATTCTTTCGTGGACCGTAAATATTGCATTAGGTCTTATCTTTGCCATTTACATGCTACTCGATAAGGAACGCCTCATGTCACAAGGTAAGCGTATTTTGAAAGCCTATGCATCTGATACGTGGGTGAATCGTGTAACCTATGTGGCCAAGGTTGCTGTTCAAACATTTAGTAGTTTCTTTGTAGGACAGTTTATCGATGCCTTGATTTTAGGTATCATGGTGGGCGTTACATTATGGATTTGTAATATTTCCTATGCTACGACCATTGCCTGTGTTATTGGTCTCACTGGTTTAATTCCATTAGTGGGTATATATGTAGGCGGCTTGATGGGGGCAGTTATATTGCTTACCATTAGCCCTATGGATGCGTTGATTTACGTCATTATTCTAGAAGTTTTACATCAAATTGAAAGCAATGTGATCTACCCAAAAATCGTAGGTAATTCTGTAGGGTTACCTGGGTTATGGGTCTTTGCCGCTGTTATCATAGGCGGTAGTTTAATGGGTGTTACAGGCATGATTATAGGCGTGCCATTAGTAGCCACTTGCTATAAATTACTGATGACTGACGTTGAAGAACGTTTAGCTTCTAATGAAGGCTTATAGCATTTATTAGCTGTAATATAAATAAAAATACAAGTTTGTAGAATCCGATTACTATTGGGAGGATTATAATGAATAAAAAATTACTATCTTTGGTTATGACTGGCGTGTTGGCCGTTGGTGTTTTTTCCGTAGCCACACCGTATGAAGCACAAGCGCGTAAGACTAAACCAGAAACAAGCACAGATATTACAATTAAACGTGCACCTGGTCAATCTGTGGTTATGACAATGAGCGAAATTGGTACGATTTTCCAAAATCGTTTCCCTAATGCAGCATTGCACTCTGTAGAATTGAATTCCAATGATTTGGCCTATGCTTACAAAGTAACTGGATATAGTAAATATCACGAATACAAAATGAAGATTGATATCATCACTGGTAATCAATCCGATATGAGCGAAGGTGGCAAACCTAAACGCGTTATTGGCGAAATCTTCAACAAAGATAAAGTTATCGAACCATCTCAAGCAGAAGCAGCTGCTAAAGCGCAATTAGGTGCAGATGCTGTTATGAAGGGCTGGAAGGTTGAAGCTCACAATGGTAAAGTTAATTACTATGTAACGATGCATCAAAATGGTAAGAAAACAGTAGTGACTGTTGATGGTAATACAGGTGCTTACATTGAACAAAGTAAAGCAACAAAATTACCTCCAGAACCAGATCAAGGTTTTGACAAACGCCGTACGAACCTCGTATGGGGCCATGATATCGTTATGGATAAAAAATAATATAAAAAATAGGGAGTCAATATCTAATGATGTTGACTCCCTATTTCATTTGTTAGGTACAATCGATTACCAACGGTTTTCGTAGTACGCTTGTGTCCACATAATAACCTCGACAAGAGATGGATGTGGGCTCATTGTTTCACCTACGGTGATTACGGATTTAGGATCCATGTTGCGCATAATACCTTTTTTACGCAATCGTTTTGTGCGCTCTGATGCGATTTCTTCATTGATGGCTGTCAATGGGGTTACACCACTGTTCATAAGGTTAACGTATGGTTGGAATAGGATAGAGGCTTGTGGTCCGATTACGTGAATACCAAGGATATGGTTTGTATCTTTGTCGACCACGATTTTTACAAAGCCGTCGTTTACATCACCAGGATCAATGCCCATAGCATAGCCTTTGGCAGTAGAGGAATAGAAGTTTTTGCCTACGCCTACATTGTAACCAGCCTTAATTGCTTCTGCTTCGGTAAGACCTACGCTACCGATTTCAGGATAGGAGAAGGTAACTTTTGGCAACACGTCGTAGCGGGCCCAACGGAAATCTGCTTCATTTTTGGCAAAGTAAAGATTATGTGCAATGATATCCGCTTCGTAGTTTGCGCGATGACGGAATGCAGGTTCGCCGTTCACATCGCCTAACGCATAGATGCCGTCCACAGATGTTTCAAGAAACTCGTTTGTTTTAATCCAGCCCTTTGGCCATGTTTCAATACCTGTATTTTCAAGGTGTAACTCTTCGGTAGCAGGGCGGATGCCAGCGGCTACAAGAATTTCTTCCACCTTAGTTTCTGTGATTTCACCTGTTGTACGATCTTTTGTAACGACGACTTTTAAGCCATCTTCTTGACGGATTTCAACAGTGTCTTGGTTTAAGATTACATTAATACCACGAGCTCGGTAGTTTTGAAGAAGATGTTCGGACATCTCTTCGTCTTCTTTAGGTACAAGGCGCACATTATGTTGAATGATGGTAACTTCAGTACCAGCTGCATCAAATACGTGACCAAATTCTACGCCGATAGGGCCTGCACCGAGTACTGCAAGCGATTTGTACGGTTGTTTCGGGAACTTATCGCCAAATAAACTTTCACTAGAAAGGAAGCCTGCCTCTTTTAGACCAGGTACATTTGGAATATTACTGTAACCACCAGTACCTAGAATAATAGTTGGAGCTGTGATTTCTACGATGCCAGATCCATCGTTAAGGTGGATGTTCATCACCTTATCGGACACAAAGCTTGCAGCACCGCGATATACATCTACGTTGTCATACGCGTTATAGTAATCATAGATGCCTGCAGACTTGTCAATCATATGCCATGTACGTTTAGCTACAGTGTCCCAATCCATTGTTGCATCGCCAACATTGACGCCGATTTTGCCGAACTCTTTTACCTCTTGTACAGCATTCGCAGCTGTAACCATAACCTTCGTAGGAATACAACCACGAGTTAGGCATGTGCCACCGAATTTACCTTTTTCTATGATGGCCACCTTTTGGCCGTTTTTTATAGCAGCGTCAGCAACGATGGTTGCACCACCTGTACCCACTACAATAATATCGTATTGTTTCATGTTGATTCCTTTCTATATATATCTAGTAATAGTTATTATTATTAAATATATTATACCCTATTATATTGAAAATAATCAATATAGAAAATATATTGTTTTTGTTATTAGTGAAAGTTGGCGCAAGGGTAAACTTTCACAAAAAGAAAAGACGACCTCATGGATCGTCTTGTTCTATATGATGGTTTAATCCCAGTTTTCGTGATAGCCACGTTTTGCATAATCTGCAGTAGCAGTGAAGAGAATATCTGTACTAGAATTGAGTGCTGTTTCTGTGGAGTCTTGTAATACCCCGATGATGAAACCAACGCCTACTACTTGCATAGCCACATCGTTGGAGATACCGAATAGGGAACATGCCAACGGAATGAGAAGCAAGGAGCCGCCTGCTACGCCAGAAGCGCCGCAAGCGCCGATAGTAGCGATAACGGATAGAAGGATAGCTGTAGGTACATCCACGATGATGCCCAATGTATGAGCAGCAGCTAATGTCATAACAGTAATTGTGATTGCAGCACCACCCATGTTGATAGTCGCACCCAATGGAATGGATACGGAATACATATCAGGGTTAAGTTTCAAACGTTTAGCCAAGTCAAGGTTAACAGGAATGTTGGCTGCGGAGCTACGTGTAAAGAACGCATAGATAGCAGATTCGCGCAAACATTTGAACACCAATGGATATGGGTTTCGGCGTAAGTAGATGAAGGATAAAAGTGGATTGATTACCAAGGCAACAAAAATCATGGAGCCTAAGAGTAATACGAGAAGTTGGAAGTAGCTGATAAGTGCTTCGATACCATTTGTTGCGATGGAATCAGCCACAAGACCCATGATACCAAGAGGTGCGAAGCGAATGATCCAACCTACTACAGTCGTAATTGCTTGAGAGATGGATTCCATTACTTCTTTTGTATTCATAGGTGCATGACGTAGAGCACCACCGATGATAAGAGCCCAGCCTAAAATGCCGATGTAGTTAGCGGACATTAATGCTTTTACAGGGTTATCAACGATATTCTTGAGTAAAGTTTTCATGACTTCCGCAATGCCTTGTGGAGGCGCTGCATCAGCGGCACTAGCTGCTAGATGTAATGTGGTTGGGAAGAACCAGCTCACGAGTACGGCAAGTGCAGCAGAAAGGAATGTACCTAATAGATAGAGCGTAATTACGGAGCCCATACCTGTTTTTTGTCCGGAGCGATGTTTACTAATCGCCGTGATGACTAAGAAGAATACAAGGATTGGTGCAATACCTTTGAGGGCACCAACAAATAATACCCCTAATAGCGATAATTCGTTTGCAATATCAGGGACATAGAGAGCCGTCAAAATACCGATAATCATACCGATGATGATTTGTTGGATGAGGCTGACTCTATTAATGGATTTCATAAATCGATTCATAATAGACTCCAATACTTAATTAGACTACATAAAACAATGAATTCTGTCGTTTATCGAAGAGAAATAATAAATCCTCATAGAAAAGACATATGTCATTATATAACGAACATTGTTATAATTCAATAGATAAATACTAATTATATGATGCGTTTTTTCTATGTGAACATTTTGTAATTCTTTGTATATATAGTATATATATTAGAATTCTTCTAAGTTCTAGAATGTCATCGTTGGTTATGGTATACTGTCAACATGTGATATTCTTGATTATGAAAGTGGGTACCATGAATACTAAAGAATTTAACACGTATGAAGACAAAGAACAATTTGTGCAAGGTGTATTTTCTAATATTGCCAAACATTATGATTTGATGAATACATTGCTCAGCTTTGGGCAAGACTATTTCTGGCGTAAGTTCGCCGTTAAAGAAATGAATATTGGACCTTATCAACATGTGCTGGACGTAGCTTGTGGTACTTGTGTATTTACGAAAGAAGCATTGCGCCAAGAGCCGACTTTGACAGTAGAAGCATTAGACTTTAATGCAGAAATGTTAGAGCAAGGTCGTGAGCGTATAGCTCAAGCGGATTTGTTAGACCAAGTGAATTTAGTTCAAGGTGATGCGATGGCCTTGCCTTATGCGGACAATACGTTTGATGCGGCTATGAGTGGCTTTGCAATGCGTAATGTACCTGATATTAAACAAGTCCTATCCGAAATGCAACGCGTTGTAAAACCAGGCGGCAAGGTGGTAGTCTTGGAATTGGCTAAGCCAAGTGCATTTGGGTTTAAGCAATTATATAATTTCTACTTCTCCTATATATTACCTATTATAGGCAAATTAAGTAAGGATAATTCTTCCTATGCCTGGTTGCCTGAATCCTTGCGTCGCTATCCTCATCAAAGCGAAATCTTAGAAATCTGGAAATCTCTAGGCTATGAAAATGCTACCTATACTGAATTAACTGGTGGCATTGTGGCGGTTCACGAAGGTGTTGTGCCAGAATCCACTACAAAATAATACAAAAATAAAGACCGTATAACATAGTTAGTATCGTATGTTATACGGTCTTTTGTTATGTTTGTTGTTTGAAAGTAATTGATTATAGACCATAGTCGATTATGTTGCTAAAACGTAATGGACATAGCATGTAACTAACAATCTATAAACAATAGTTGTTATTGTAGATAGTATACAATATCTGCATCTTGAGATACGATTAACGATCCTTTTTCAACAGGTGTAGAAGTGCTAAGATTTGCAGCAAGCACTTTGGCACTGCGATAATAGCCTTGGTCGAATGTACTTGTTTCTGTATTGCTAATGTTTACAGTTTTTACAGGACCTAAGGTGCGGCCTAGAGCGGCAGCAATTACCTCAGCCTTGTGTTGACCGTTTTGGATGGCTTCTGTAGTCAAAGAATCGGATAGCTGTTGAGATGTGTCGTTTTGGAATGAAAGGCTGTTTATGTCATTTGCACCAGCATTGACAGCTGCGTCTACGACCTTACCTACACTATCCAAGTTATTGATTTTAACTGTTACAAGGTTAGATACTCTGTATCCTGTATTAACGCGTTTGCCTTCTTGGTAATCATTAGTAGGATTGATTGAAATATTGGACGTGTAAATGTCTTTTTTTGCAACATTTAAATTTGAAAGTCTGCTAATAAGGTCGCTCATGATGCGATCATTATTTGACTTAGCGGCGTTGATATTTGTGTTTTCACTTGTAATGCCTAGTGTGAGTATTGCATAGGTAGGCGCCACAGAGCGGGAAGCCTGACCAGTGACATGGATTTCAGATGTATCAAATGATCCTTGTGGTGCTGCAAAGCTTGCTGTAGCCACAGAAGCACAAATAGCGGCCAAAGCAACTGTTTTGGTGAATAAGCGTTTTGAGAATTTCATATATCTCTCCTTATATAGTATTAAAAGAACGGGGGGATACCCCTGAAATATGACATGTATGTCTTTGTAAGTATAGTATAAATAGAAGGTACAGAGAGCACATTCATTGAAACATAACATGTATATCATCGTAAGTTAAGTATATTGTACAAAATAGATTGCGTAAAATCAATATATTTTATTGAAAAATGAGTCAAAAGTGAAGTTTTGTAAAAATGAGAATTAGGGGTTGCGTAGGTATGTGGTTTGTACTATAATAACCATACAGTCGTTGAGGCGACTGTTTCTTAATGAGGAAACACTAGATACAATCTAGATTCTTTGTTAGTTGTTTTGGAATTTTATGTAAATCCCTCACATAGAGGTAATTACAAAATTCTAAAAAAGATTATAAAAAGTGCTTGACACTGAATAGTCAACATGTTATTATAATCTAGTCGCCAGTTGGTAAAACACTTCAAGCGAAAGTGCTTCGGAGCTAGATGATATCTGGTCTAACTGGTACAGATCTTTGAAAACTGAACAATGATAGGTAATCAATCATATGATTGAACATATGCCAGAGTGCGGGTTTTGACATAGTCAAAACCAACCATAATTCAAAGTTACATACATGTAACGACAACAAATAATGAGCTATTCAAATAGCTTCAAGATATCTTGGAGAGTTTGATCCTGGCTCAGGACGAACGCTGGCGGCGTGCTTAACACATGCAAGTCGAACGAAGAGCGATGGAAGCTTGCTTCTATCAATCTTAGTGGCGAACGGGTGAGTAACGCGTAATCAACCTGCCCTTCAGAGGGGGACAACAGTTGGAAACGACTGCTAATACCGCATACGATCCAATCTCGGCATCGAGACTGGATGAAAGGTGGCCTCTATTTATAAGCTATCACTGAAGGAGGGGATTGCGTCTGATTAGCTAGTTGGAGGGGTAACGGCCCACCAAGGCGATGATCAGTAGCCGGTCTGAGAGGATGAACGGCCACATTGGGACTGAGACACGGCCCAGACTCCTACGGGAGGCAGCAGTGGGGAATCTTCCGCAATGGACGAAAGTCTGACGGAGCAACGCCGCGTGAGTGATGACGGCCTTCGGGTTGTAAAGCTCTGTTAATCGGGACGAATGGTTCTTGTGCGAATAGTGCGAGGATTTGACGGTACCGGAATAGAAAGCCACGGCTAACTACGTGCCAGCAGCCGCGGTAATACGTAGGTGGCAAGCGTTGTCCGGAATTATTGGGCGTAAAGCGCGCGCAGGCGGATCAGTTAGTCTGTCTTAAAAGTTCGGGGCTTAACCCCGTGATGGGATGGAAACTGCTGATCTAGAGTATCGGAGAGGAAAGTGGAATTCCTAGTGTAGCGGTGAAATGCGTAGATATTAGGAAGAACACCAGTGGCGAAGGCGACTTTCTGGACGAAAACTGACGCTGAGGCGCGAAAGCCAGGGGAGCGAACGGGATTAGATACCCCGGTAGTCCTGGCCGTAAACGATGGGTACTAGGTGTAGGAGGTATCGACCCCTTCTGTGCCGGAGTTAACGCAATAAGTACCCCGCCTGGGGAGTACGACCGCAAGGTTGAAACTCAAAGGAATTGACGGGGGCCCGCACAAGCGGTGGAGTATGTGGTTTAATTCGACGCAACGCGAAGAACCTTACCAGGTCTTGACATTGATGGACAGAACCAGAGATGGTTCCTCTTCTTCGGAAGCCAGAAAACAGGTGGTGCACGGTTGTCGTCAGCTCGTGTCGTGAGATGTTGGGTTAAGTCCCGCAACGAGCGCAACCCCTATCTTATGTTGCCAGCACTTCGGGTGGGAACTCATGAGAGACTGCCGCAGACAATGCGGAGGAAGGCGGGGATGACGTCAAATCATCATGCCCCTTATGACCTGGGCTACACACGTACTACAATGGGAGTTAATAGACGGAAGCGAAACCGCGAGGTGGAGCAAACCCGAGAAACACTCTCTCAGTTCGGATCGTAGGCTGCAACTCGCCTACGTGAAGTCGGAATCGCTAGTAATCGCAGGTCAGCATACTGCGGTGAATACGTTCCCGGGCCTTGTACACACCGCCCGTCACACCACGAAAGTCGGAAGTGCCCAAAGCCGGTGGGGTAACCTTCGGGAGCCAGCCGTCTAAGGTAAAGTCGATGATTGGGGTGAAGTCGTAACAAGGTAGCCGTATCGGAAGGTGCGGCTGGATCACCTCCTTTCTAGGGAGACATACACCGAGCCAAGAGCTTGGATGTCACTTAGGTCGACACTTTGGCACCTAACATTGTTCGGTTTTGAGAGATCTGTAAAGACTCTCAATTCTACAGATATGGGCCTATAGCTCAGCTGGTTAGAGCGCACGCCTGATAAGCGTGAGGTCGGTGGTTCGAGTCCACCTAGGCCCACCAGTTGGCTCATATTACTTGAAATACACATTGTGTAGAGTACAGACAAAAGAGCTAAACATAGGTATAACTTTAAAAAGATAACGGATTCTTCGGAATGGATTATCGAGACTAAAGCGTAACCACTCATGGGGGCGTAGCTCAGTTGGGAGAGCACCTGCCTTGCAAGCAGGGGGTCAGGAGTTCGAATCTCCTCGTCTCCACCATTTAGTATTTGACATCTATGATGTTAAGTGCTAAACTACATAAGCTGATTTATACATCAGCAGATTTGTTCTTTGAAAACTGCATAGAAGATAATTATTATATATTTGTAAGGTCATCTCTTAGAATTTCTAAGTAGGTTGACCCGAGCACATAGGAAATAATTCTCTGACTTATTGGTGACGTACATGAAAATGTACGGCTACAAAAAACGACAATGTATCTAATGCATGTCTAAAAATCAAATTGATTTTCGTCAGAATTTGATGAATATCGAGGCGTACCAATGAAGCGAAATCGCCGCGTATTTGTATACGCAAGATGAGCTGAATGCAGTACAACGAAGATAGTCGCAAATTATGGCGCAAAATAAGTAAAGATTTTAAGGGCGTACGGCGGATGCCTTGGCGATATCAGCCGAAGAAGGACGCGGTAAGCTGCGATAAGCTACGGAGAGGTGCAAGCAACCTTTGACCCGTAGATTTCCGAATGGGGGAACCCGGCAGTGGTTATGCACTGTCACCCATACCT
>NZ_PPDE01000003.1 GCF_002959915.1 Veillonella atypica KON
GCCCTCTAAAGAGGGCTTTGAATGATCTGACAACCACTCTATTACCACTGGCTGCCCCCTACTCGGGGGCTTTTATTTTGCCTATTTTACCGGCTCACCCGTAAACGGGTCGGTATATTCTTTAAAGTTTAATGTATCTTGTGCTATATCTTCTTGTAATTGATTGCGAATATACTCTTTTATCGCTCCTTCGTATCTTCCCACTGTATCCACATAATATCCTCTACACCAGAAATGTCTATTTCCATACTTATATTTTAAATTTGCGTGTTTATCGAATATCATGAGGCTACTTTTGCTTTTTAAATATCCCATAAAACTTGATACACTTAAATGTGGTGGAATAGTTACTAACATATGAATATGATCCGGACAGCATTCTGCCTCTATAATCTCTACATTTTTTCTATTACATAAATCTCTTAAAATTTTACCTACATCAGCTTTTATCCGTCCATAAATTATTTGCCTTCTATACTTTGGTGCAAAAACAATATGATATTTACATCTCCATTTACTATGTGATAAGCTTTTTACGTCATTCATTGACATTGAACCTCCTATGTTGAAATGTTGTGGTTGCCAGACCAACTTCATTTTACCACTAGGAGGTTCTTTCCTTTTCTCTAAGAATTTTTTACCGACCCCCAGTTTAACTGGGGGTTTAGTCATGCCTATTCGGCGTACAATAAGAAAAACCCGCACAACCGTGCGGGTTTATTTTGGTGGACCACCAGGGGTTCGAACCCTGGACACCCTGATTAAGAGTCAGGTGCTCTGCCAGCTGAGCTAGTGGTCCATGACATGAATTATTATATGCTTATTTTATAGGAATGTAAAGAATATTTATTACATTCCCATAAAATATATCAATTTGATTTATACCATATCTATATGCATAGGATATTAGAATTCTAGCATCCAATTCTTTATCGTTTCACAAGCCTCTGTAGGAATGATATCCGTAGTTCCCACACATACATCGCCATGATAAATTTGAATGACGCTATGGGTACGACTTACTTCTTTCACAATGATGTCTGTTACATCAGCCTTAGGCACGCTAAATTGTAATCCATAACGGCCTATATAGGTAAATATAAGTTTTTGTGTATCGTATTCCATGTGGACTTGTAACATTTTACCACCAGGCCAACAGGATTCGACAAACTCTTTATTTCTCGGTTTCAGAAAATCAAAGAATCCCATACTATCCTCCAATGCGCCACATAGGGCGTTCTGGTTGATCCATAGTAACACCATCATGACGTTCTTGTTTACGTTGTAGTGCCCATTCAATATGACTAGCGAGTTCAGTTTCACTTAAACCTCGACGTACAAGAGACACTAAATCGGCCTCATCATCACGTAGAAGGCAGAGTCGCATTTGACCATCTGAGGTAAGGCGAACGCGATTACATGTATCACAATAACTATGAGACATGGAGAAGATAAAACCAATCTCCTTACCACTCGGTAAATTATAATACGTGGCAGGTCCAAAGCCGTATACATCGTGATTTTCAGTGAGGATACCACCACTGACGCGTTCTAATTGAGCCTTCCATTCATCAAAAGTCGGCCCATGAAACGCATCGCCTTGAAATGGCATATACTCGATAAAACGCCAAATCACCGGCCAAGTTTCTACATACGTTAGCAAATCATGAACTTCATCATCAGTCCAGTGACGTGAAAGGACAGTATTGATTTTAACAGAAGTAAAACCAGCATCAATAGCACTTTGAATACCATTTAGAACGGAATCTAGCTGGTTAGCTTTGCCCACACATAGAGCAAAGGCATCGCTATCAAGGGAATCAAGGCTAATATTTACACGATTTAAGCCAAGTTCTTTTAATTTAGTAGCTCTAGGTGCCAATAAACTACCATTAGTAGTCATGGATATATCTTCAAACCATCCGGTCTGCTTGATACGTGCTAATAACTCTTCAATATGAGGATATAATAACGGCTCACCACCAGTAAGGCGTACAGCTTTCACCCCCACTTGATGAAATGCCCCTAAAATAGTCATCCATTCATCCACAGATAGTAGTTGATGTTGGCTTTGTGGTGTAATCTCTGCTGGTCGACAATAAGGGCAGCAAAAATTGCACGCGTCCGTCAACGACAGACGTACATATTCAATTGTTCGGCCCCATGCATCCTTCATAGTACACCTCATTTACAACATTATTTAATAATCGATACTTCATCCCCTACGTTAATTGTACCATTTTTTAGAACTTTACCAAAAATTCCTTGCGTAGGCATAATACATGATCCAACTTGTTTCATAATTTCACAGCCGTGATGGCACTCTTTACCGATTTGTGTTACCTCAAGCAATACCTCATGGCCTAATTGCAGTTTAGTTCCTACCGGCAACTCGTACAACACAATGCCTTCAACAGTGATATTCTCAGCAAAATCTCCAGGCTTTACATCGGCCCCTTTATCACGCATATGCTCAATACTTTTAATGCCGAGCAAACTAATTTGACGATGCCAATTACCTGCGTGTGCATCGCCTTCCATGCCGTAATCTACGATGAGATTAGCAGATTCAATATTATGTTTCTTTTGCCCTTTTTTCTCGCTAATCGAGATGGCAATAATCTTACCTTCAGCCATAAACTCCTTCCCTTCTTATGGGAACAAATCATCTAAATTTATCAATTTATTATAACATAGTATATAGGTGTACCCCCTGTGAGTTTAGTCACTATTTCAAGATTATTACTTTCAAAAAAAGAACCCTACCCATGATGAGTAGAGTTCTTAATATTAATAATGGTGAAAGCCGATTAACGACGGCCCATTTCTTTAAATTCATCGCCCTTATTCACGCCATTGAGCAATAAGTTAAGGAGGATGGCCATGATACTACCAAAGGTAATACCAGATTTTAATAAAATTTGAGCCCATGCAGGGAAATGTGCATAGAATGTTGGTGCCGCAATAGGAATCATGGATACGCCAATACTAATAGCAACGAGCATCAAGTTTTGATTACCCTCAAAATTAACTTTACCAAGCGAACGGATACCGCTAGCAATAATCATACCAAACATAGCAATACCAGCACCGCCGAGCACTGAATTTGGAATGCTTGCTACAACAGCCGCCAATTTAGGGAATAAACCTAATAGAATTAAGATTACACCAGATGCAGCTACTACAAAACGACTTTTAACGCGTGTTACAGCGATAAGACCAACGTTTTGAGCAAATGCTGTATATGGGAAACTATTAAGAATACCACCAATAACAGTGGAAAGACCATCGGCACGGATAATGGATGCCAATTCCTTACGATCGATTTTTTTATCTACAATCTCACCGATAGCAATACTATCGCCAGTTGTTTCAACCATAACAACGAGCATAACGACTACCATGGAAAATACGGATGCCCAATCAAATGTAGGCATACCAAAGTAGAAAGGTTCAATCATAGCTACCCAATGAGCTTTGCCTACCTCAGCAAAATTAGCTACTCCCATGGCAAAGGCAATAGCCGTACCACCAATAAGACCAATTAAAACGGAAAGATTACCAAGAAAACCTTTGGCAAATTTATAAGTAAAAATAACGATTAAGAATGTAAGGAACCCGAGTCCTATGTTGGTAAGACTACCAAACTGCGGATTACCTACACCGCCCCCCATCCAGTTGACGGCAACTGGCATAAGGTTAATACCAATGATTGTAATAATGGTACCTGTTACAACCGGTGGGAACAAACGAATCAAACGACTAAAAAACGGTGCCACTAAGAATGTAAAAATACCGGCTATGATGATGGCACCGTAAATAGCGGTCATGCCATGTTGAGCACCAATCATGGCCATCGGACCAACAGAGGCAAAGGTTACGCCTTGAATCATCGGGATTCGACCACCAATATTACCAAACCCTAATGTTTGAATAAGTGTGGCAATACCGCAAGTAAATAAGTCCGCTGTAATAAGTCGGATTAAATCCTCTACAGGCAAATGCATAGCTTGCGCAATAATGATTGGTACCGCTACAGCACCGGCATACATTGCTAATACGTGTTGTAAACCGTAGGCAAACAGCTTAGGTATTGGCAACATAGAGTCAACAGTATTGTTTTGTTCTGACATAATGGTCTCCTGTTTTCTAAACTACAAACATTACACTTATATTCTACGTTATTATTCGGATTTTAACAATAGAAAAAGAAAAACCTTAGAAATTTTATTTTCTAAGGCTTTCTATTTTATTTTTTCCCGAACATTCTTAGTGTAAAAGTATGTTATCGTCCATTTATTTGTACAAGGCTAAAACGGATGCTTCCTTTTCGTCTAGTTCAGATTCTATTTGATTCATTTGCGCTTTCAAATCAGCTACATAGCTTTCATCCTTAATGCCAGATATATTGATACGCACATTTAAAAAGGCTGCCTTTACCGCAGCTCTTGCATTAATAGCTGCAATAATACCATCGGTAATGAGATTTTGGTTGCCCTTCGTAGCCGCAACATAGGCAAGATCAAATATTTCATAACTAATCATGCCTATTTCTAAAGGTACATTAGCTGCATCCTTATAAGCCTGTTGAATCGCAGCAGTACGCACTAGTTTTTCTTCATCCGTATTTTTTGGCAATGCCAAGGCATCCATAAACAAATTAAATACATTAGCATCTGCTTGTGCTAGTGAAAGCGCTTTTTCTCGAATAAACTCTGCTTTCTGTTGTAAAAGATGCATCTCCTCTTGCACATCTTCGTACCCTTTTTTATCAAAGGTTAAATTCGCTACCATTTCAGCTAACGCTGCACCTGTGGCGGCCGTCAATGCTGCAATAGCACCGCCACCTGGAGTTGGCTCCTTTGAAGCGGTTGCCGCTACAAAATCTTTTACAGAACTCGTCAATAAATCCATATATACTCCTCAATAACAAAAGGGGCCATCGCCCCTTCTGTATACTATGTCAATAAAAATACTATGTCGATTACAATACCATATTATTAGAATAAGCCTTTAATAGTGCCGTCTGAATCAATATCCATGTTAAGTGCGGCAGGACGTTTAGGTAAACCTGGCATAACCATAACATCACCTGTGCGGCATACGAGGAATCCTGCACCATTAGCAACGCGAATATCCGTTACATTGATTGTAAAACCTGTTGGTGCCCCTAATAGAGCTGGGTTATCAGACAAGGAATATTGCGTTTTTGCCATACAAACAGGTAGATTATCAAGGCCCCAGTCTTTTAATTGAGCGATTTGTTTTTTCGCCTTTGCCCCAAATGTTACGCCATCACCACCGTAAATAGTGCGAACGATTTTACCAATTTTATCTTCAATACTATCTGTTAATTCATATACGAATTTAGGTGTTGGTTCGCTGCCTTCCACGAGTTCCACAACGCGTTTAGCCATATCGATACCGCCTTCGCCACCTTTTTCCCAACATTCATTGAGCTCTACAGGCACGCCATAGTCATTGCACAAACGAGTTAACTCCGCAATTTCTGCATCCGTATCGGTAACGAATTTATTGATGGCAACCATAACAGGTACACCGAAGAAGCGCATATTTTCAATAGCTTTACGCAAATTGCTGAAGCCCTTTGTTACAGCCTGTACGTTTTCTGTATTCAATTCTTGTTTTGACACGCCACCATGCATCTTAAGAGCGCGCAATGTAGCGACGATGACAACAGCATTTGGGAAGATATCGCCATAACGGCATTTAATGTCGAGGAACTTTTCTGCCCCTAGATCAGCGCCGAATCCAGCTTCTGTCACCACGATATCACCAAGTTTCATGCCGAGTTTTGTAGCCACCACGGAGTTACAACCATGTGCAATATTAGCAAATGGACCGCCATGAACGATGGCAGGTGTATGCTCCAATGTTTGTACAAGATTTGGTTTAATAGCATCTTTCATAAGAAGTGCCATCGCACCTTCACATCCGAGTTGATGTACATATACCGGTTCACCTTTAAGATTTGGGCCGATGACGATGCGACCAAAACGCGCTTTTAAATCTTCTAAATCCTTAGCTAAACATAAAACAGCCATGATTTCAGAGGCAACGGTAATCATAAAATGATCTTCCCGAGGGAAACCACATACCTTGCCCCCCAGTGCGACAGTTACATTGCGCAATGCACGATCATTCATATCGAGAACACGTGTCCAAGAAATTTGACGCAAATCGATTTGGAGCTCATTACCTTGGTGGATGTGATTATCAATCATAGCGGACAACAAATTATTTGCCGCTGTAATGGCGTGCATATCACCGGTAAAATGAAGATTAATATCATCCATTGGTACTACTTGGGCATAACCGCCACCAGCAGCGCCGCCCTTGATACCGAATACAGGTCCCAAGGATGGCTCGCGAAGTGCGGCGATAGCCTTCTTACCAATTTTATTTAATGCTTGCACCAAACCGATGGTAGTTGTAGATTTCCCTTCCCCTGCTGGCGTTGGTGTAATAGCCGTAACGAGAACTAATTTCCCGTCTTTTTTATTTTCTAAACGCTTAATGGCATCAAAAGAAATTTTTGCCTTATAATGACCATATTGCTCTATATCATCAGGTGTAAGACCACATTTATCAGCAATAACCTGAATTTTTTCCATCTTATTTTGTTGAGCTATTTCAATATCGGTAAGCATAATTCCTCCTCATATCCACCTGTTTTGTCTACTGTGAATGTATATTTGTACACTCGTTACTTTTCTATTATATGTGAAAGTATGGATTATGTCTAATCATTTCTTACTTATATGTATATTGCTCTTTCTAATCAATAGGCTAAGGCACACATAGTCTAAGGAGTTCAACAATAAAACCGCCACCAACGGTGATGGTTTAATATCACTTACTATATAAAATTACTTTGTACATATTAGAACGGGAATAGGATTGGCAATAATACTAATGCTACAATACTAGACACGACAATGAGTGGTAAACCAGCTTTCACATAGTCCATGAAGCTATAACCAGCTATATTATATACCATAGTATTGGCCGGCATACCAATTGGTGTAGCATATGCTAAGGAGCTAGCGATTACGATAGCTGCAAGCACCGCTTTTGGATCGAATCCCAATTGAGATGCTAAGCTAAGACCGATTGGTACCAATAATGCACAGGTAGCAGTATTAGACATGAAGTTCGTCATGAACACACCAAGTACAAAGATTACTACTAGAACAACAATTGGAGATGGACTAGCACCAAGGCTGTTTACGATAAGATCTGCAATTACAGAACCAGTACCTGTTTTAACCATTGCGTCCCCAAGGGCCATAGAGCCAGCGAAGAGCATGATTGTTTTCATATCTATAGATTTAACAGCTGCACTTTCACTAATAACATTAGTAGCAACTAATACAAGCGCACCTATCCAGGCACTTACATAAAGTTTTACACCTAATTGTTTTTCAAAGATCATAGCACCAACTGTCAAAATTAATACAATTGCAGCAGTCCATTTTTTCCAAGATGGTACATGACTATAATCATCATTACCTTCAAAGGCACCATCTGGTTGATGACTTGGAGCATCTGGTAAGAAACGTTTACCAATTGTAGCATAGAAAATAGTACCAACAATTAGAATTGGCAAACCTACTAGACCATAATCAAAGAAACCAAAAGAGCCTAGGCCCGCTTGTTGTAAGCCCGCTTGCGCAATCATATTGCCAGGAGCGCCGATAAGTGAAATATTACCACCCATAGCTGCAGCAAATACAAGAGGCATCAATAATTTAGTTTGTTTAAAACCACTTTTTTTACAAATACCAATAATTACAGGAATTAGTACAGCAGCTGTACCAGTATTAGATAAGAAACCAGATAATATACCTGTAATCATCATAACAGCAACGAGCAAAGACGTTTCAGTTTTGGCAAACTTATGAACTACATTACCTACACCCACTGCTACACCAGTTGCAAAGAAGGCTTCACCAATAACAAACATGCCCATAAATAGTAAGACATTTGGATCTACAAAACCGGCGAATGCTTCTTTAGCGGATAAGACTCCACTTAAGTGCAAACCTACTGCTACAACCATAGCAGTAATAGATAATGGGATTTTCTCCCATGCAAACATGACGATGGCAAATACCAAGAAGCCAAGAGTTATCATTACACTCGTATCCATACATACCTCCCAATACGTGTAAATCCCTAAAAAAGGGTACAAAAAAGGAGGATTGTACAAAATCCGTATAATCCCCCTATTAAATTGAAGATCACAATTCGATTATTTAATGAAGCTTACGTGTTTATAAATCTCTTCTAACACTTCATCTTTCTTCGCATTGTATTCTACTTTTTTATTTTCAAAGTAGTTATTCCCTTCCGCATCGATGGATACGATGAGTGGACCAAATTCTTTTACACGGCAAGTCCACAAGGTTTCAGGCATACCGAGTTCACGCCAGTTCGCAGATTCGATTTCTTCTACTTCTGTAGCAGCAAGTACGGCATTACCTGCTGGGAATACGCAGTGAAGAGCACCAAAATCTTTACATGCACGCGTTGTTTCAGGACCCATGCCACCTTTACCAACGATGAGGCGTACACCTGTTTGTTTTACGAATTCATATTCGAATTTTTCCATACGCATAGATGTAGTAGGACCTACGGAAATCATTTCGAATTTATCATCCCCATGGTCACGCACGATTGGACCTGCATGTAAAATGGCACCATTACGAACATCTACTGGTAATTCACGACCATATTCAACAAGACGACGATGAGCTACATCACGACATGTTGTGATGTGACCATTTAAGTAAATAATATCCCCTGCTTTAATTCCTTTAAGATCAGATGCTTGGATTGGTGTTGTCAAAATATGTTTAGCCATTAGAATGTCACTCCTTTGTGAGATAAAATTTCGTACTTACCGTCTTTATCAAATACCATATGTCCGCGACGATGGTTCCAGCAACCAACGTTAACAGCTACGGAAATTACAGATGGATGGCGAGAACCATGTTCGATGTTTACACCCATAACAGATTTGTCACCACCCATACCTTGAGGTCCAAGGTGCAATGCATTAATACCGTCTTCAAGTAATTGTTCCATGTACGCTGCTTTTTCATTATCTGCTTTGGAGGATACAGGGCGCATCAATGCTTTTTTAGACATAGTTGCTGCTGTATCGATAGATGTAGCAATACCTACACCAACCAATAATGGAGGACATGCATTCAAACCATAACTTGTCATCAAGTCCAATACGAATTTAGCTACCCCTTCATAACCTTCGCCTGGCATCAATGTTTTACCAGATCCTGGCAAGGAACAACCGCCACCGGCCATATATGGGAAAATTTCTACATCATCACGATCAGGTACGATATCCCATGTAATGTAAGGTGCAGTGCGACCAATATTTTTACCAGTATTGAATTCATCAAATGTTTCTACACAGTTATGACGAAGTGGCGCATCTTGCGTAGCTTGATATGTGGCATTGCGCAAGATTTCTTCAAGTTCACCAATTAATGGATAATTAGAACCAACCTTCACCCAGAATTGCAATACTCCTGTATCTTGGCAAGAAGGACGATTCAATTCATACGCAAGGTCCATATTTTTATGCATCGTTTCATAAATTGTTTTAGCTAATGGATTCTTTTCATCGGCTGCCAATTCTTTAATTTTAGCTTCCACATCATCAGGTAATTTCTTTGCCATATAAGCAATGAACTTAGCAATGACATTCGTCATCTCTTGTACTTGTTGTTCTTTCGTACTCATCGTAAACCTCCAACAGGACTTCATTATTTAAAACTTAGCATTTATTTTGTATCGGAACCTTAGCTCCTTTCGATGATTTCATTATACTCTTTTTTCAGGATATAACTATCCAATATACAAGTTGATTTTTGAGAGTGAAATCCCTATGCAATCATAATGAATCACCTATATAAGTAAATTTTAACGCATACAAAATATACAATTTAACCTATATACAAGCACAAAAAGAGCACTACCTATCAAAAAGTAGTGCTCTTTCAGGATCTAATGACCAATTACTTTAGAATATACAAAATTACCTATACCTAATGATTGTATATCTCCCTAAATTTAAAACGCAAAACCATAAAATTATAACAATTTACAATGGCTGTACTAATTAAGGTTAGGATTGTAATTTTTTAACAACAGATTCAAGCTGTTCTCTAACAACTTGTAATTTTTGATTCGCTTCCTCTAGCTTTAACTTATAACTAGAATCATGTTCATAAGGCAAACAAGATTGCAGTAGTTCTACAATATCTTCCTCTTGTGTAGATATAATCTCTTTCCAATTATGTAATTTGGTCTTACGCCCTAACTCTTTTGCTTGCTTACGATATTCTGATGGTGTCGTATGAAAGTGCTTTTTAAAGGCAACATTAAAGGCTTTAATATCTGCAAAGCCACAACTACTTGCAATATGAGCAACCCCATCATCAGAATTAGCTAAACGAACTGTAGCCTCCCTTAGCCTCATCCGCAAGAGATACTCTAAAAAGGAAACGCCTAATTGGCGTTTAAAGAACTGAGATGTATAGTTCACATTATAACCACCGATTTGGGCAATATCTTCTAATTCAATCTTTTGCTGATAATTTTTATCTATATAGGCAATCATCTTATCAAAGGTAGCTACTGTCATATCAACAGGCTTACCATGAATCGACTTAACCGCATCAATTTCATCATATACCTCACTGGCTAATGCTAAATAGTAATGTTCTAACCACATCTGATTAATGGGGCTTTCACCATTAGACTTAATCAACATCATCATGGCTGCGTGATGTCGTAAAGAGGTAAAGAACGGATTATGCCGATTAGACTTATCAGAGCGTATCACAAATTGATACATTCCAAAGTTCGGATCAAATTGTTGAAAGAAATCCTTACCTACATGAATAACCAATGCCGTCGTATCCTGCTCTAATGCCAACGTAGCGTGCCCCACTTGAGGAGAAATAATGATAGAGTCGAGAGGTTCCATTGTGAAAACCTCACTATTACAACTCATCTCGATACGGCCCTTTAGCAAAATAAGAATTTCCGTTTCTCCATGCCAGTTGTAATGATAAGTACTAACCTTGTATATATGGCTACTGAAATCTATATGATTATGTTTATATGTATAGTAAAAGTAATCCATAATTACCTCATCTTCTAACATAAAAATGCATCCCTAATAAATCCAAGGGATGCATTTATTATGATATATATAATTAAAAATGGTCAACAGCATTTTAAGATTATTTATTGATTTAGTCACATCAAGTCCCACGAAAGAGAACTCGATGTGAAATGCTTATGTAGAAAATTACATAAGAGCTGTAATAGCTGCTGCTAAACCGAAGAAGATGCCTGGTGCATTGGCCAATGCAACTGGAATATCTCTATGTTCTTTAAACAAGCCATATGCTACCCATAATGTGCAGTTGATAGCTGCTACTAATGGTTGAATCCAATCGCCTGTGCCTGGATGAGCTAGGTTGTTCATAATTTGTGGGAAATAAGATACATACATTGCTACTGCTGTAACTGTTGCAACTTTACCTACGTTTTCCATGAATTTAATACGAGTCATTATATCCTCCAAAATTAGTAACTCAATACGTGTTTGTTATCTGATGAATCATATTCTACTCGTTTTGGTCGATATAACTATCCATATTAAAAGGTAATTTATTTAGGTAAAATCATAGAAAACATATGGAATCATTACTATTTTCTCATTTTGATCAATCTAAAATCTATAGATTTTCCTATAATAAGAGCACTACTTATCAACAGTAATACTCTTCTAAGAAATATATGATTTTTAAATATATAGAAAATCACCTAGGTCTAATTTTTCTATATGCTACAAAAAATATTTTGCATGAACAGCAAAAGTTCCATCATTGCCACACCATACTATAGATAGTAATTATAATTCGCTAACAACATCGGCAAGCTTCGCTTTCAATGATTCTAGCTTGTGGCTCATGTACTCTAACTCCGCCTTTGCTCTAGCATCATCTTCATAAGACAGGAAGGATTGTAATAGGTCTAGTACATCTTGATTTTCAACCGAAATAATTTCCTTCGAATCTTGTACCATTGTTTTACGTCCAATTTCTTTCACTTGCTTACGATATTCTGTTGGCGTCATATGAAAATGCTTTTTGAAAGCTACATTAAAGGCCTTGATATCTGCAAATCCACAACTACTTGCAATCCTTGCAACAGACTCATCCGTACTAGTTAATTGTGTCGTAGCATCTCGCAGTCTCAACCGCAATACATAGTCCACAAAAGAAATGCCCATTTGCCGTTTAAAGAATTGTGATGTATAGGCCACATTATAGCCACCTATTCTCGCAATATCTTCTAGTTCTAACTTTTGTTGGTAATGTTCGTCGATATACTCAATCATTTTATCAAAGGTAGCCGGTTTAATATCACCAGGTCTTGCATTTTCATGGATTTTTTTGACTGGATCAAATTCTCTAAATACATCCCCCGCTAAAGACAAGTAATGATGCTCTATCCACATACGATGAATTGGGTTTTCACCTTTATTCATTAATAACATCGTCATGGCCGCATGATGACGTAATGTCGTAAAAAATTCATTACGACGTGTGCTCGCATCGGAACGAATAACAAACTCATACATGCCAAAATCCGAATCATACTGTTGATAAAATTCATTACCTACTTGAATAACAAAGGCAACCACATCCTCTTCAAGAGCGAGTGTTGAATGTCCCACTTGAGGAGAAATAATAACAACATCAAGAGGTTCCATCGTAAAAACCTCATCATTACAACTCATCTCAACACGACCCTTTAAGAGAATAAAAATCTCGGTCCCTCCGTGCCAATTGTAAGTATAAGTACCAACCTTATATATACTACTGCTAAACTCTATATAATTGTGCTTATAGGTATAATCAAAATAATCCATAGCATCTTAACCGCTCCATATGAAAAAAGCATCTCATTCCAATCAAAGAGATGCTTTAATTATGATATATTCATTCAATTACGGTCAATATCATCTTTATTTTTTAATATCGATTCCGATACATACTGTTCCCAAAATTAGTACAGGCCTGTTCTATTTGCAACGAGCCTATACATAGGGTCCTAGAATTAGTACAGGCCTGTTCTATTCGCGATGAGCCTATACATGCAGTCCTAGAATTAGTACACGCCTGTTCTATTTGTAACGAGCCTATACATATGGTTCCAAAATTAGTACAGGCCTGTTCTATTTGTAACGAGTCTATACATAGGGTTCTAAAATTAGTACAGGCCTGTTCTATTTGCAACTAACCTATACATATGATCCTAGAATTAGTACAGGCCTGTAGTATTTGTAACGAGCCTATACATATGGGCCCAGAATTAGTACAGGCCTGTACTAATTTAAAAAGGGACTCATACATGAGTCCCTTGCAATTTATTATATTGTTGGTATGAGGCCTAGCAAATATACCTTAAATATATCTCCTTCATGTACCTCATGTACGCCTTTAGGAATGCAGGCTAAGGCATTAACGGTATATAATCCAAGCATGCTGCTACTGTTAAAGTGACGATTTGCCACAAAACGAGGTTGTCCATCACCAAATATGACCTTGCCTTGCACGTAGCGATCAAAGGCATTACGTTTAGATAGATCACAATCCATTACACAATTAAGTACTGGGGTGGACCAATTTTTAATACCTTTATATCTACGCAAGGTAGGAACCACTAATAGGTGCCAACCATTAAAGGCTGCACCGGGATTTCCCGATAAACCAAAGATAAGTTGACCTTTAGGCGTAACGGACCCATAGGAGGCTGCACCGGGACGCATTTGGATACGACCGTATAAGGTTTTAGCTCCTAACTTTTCATATATAAGAGGCATTGTATCAAACATACCTACAGATACTCCGCCTGAGCTGATGATAATATCTGCTTGTTCACTGAGTTCAAGAACGCGTTCAATTTCTGCGTATAGTCTATCCGGTGCATCACTCACATGATAATGGGTAACGCGCCGAAAACCTAAATCAGCAAGTAAACTACAAATCATCATGCGATTTGAATTGTAAATTTTTCCTGCAGTTAAGGGTTCGCCCGGCTCAATAACTTCATAGCCTGATGTAAGAACCAGTATACGTGGCATCGCATACACAGACACATCGATGCAACCAAGTCCGGTCAAAATTGTCTGCACCGTAGAGGTTATTTCTGTCCCCTTTGGAATAACAACGGTCCCTGCGGAACATTCTTCACCACGAGGGATAATATGGCTACCCTTTTGTTGCGTACCTTGTATAGTAATCGTAGCCCCTACTTCGCCAGTACCTTTCACTTGTTCTTGCATGATAACTGTATCACAAGTACTTGGTACAGGAGCACCTGTCATGATACGTACGGCATGGCCAGTCGTTACAGGCTTATCCCATACGACACCAGCGCCGATGATACCATCGACGATATAGGTATCACAATTAGGATCATATGCTAAGGCATACCCATCCATTGCAGATTTATGAAAAGCGGGCACATCGGTAGGTGCCAAAACATCTTCGGCTAACACACATCCTTTTGCGTCGCCAACGGCAATGGATTCGATGCTATGATGTTGTTCTCGTAAAGCCTCATTCCACAAATGAAGCGCTTCATCAACAGTAACGGCTATCATCTAAATTCCTCATCATACTTTGTATTCGACATACCAAAGTTGGTATGCATTGATCTAATTTAGTAACCTCTATGGTCTCTACGCGTTCTATATCACTGGATATCAGTGATTCTGTATACCCCTCTCTGGTTACCTCTACAATCGGAAATATACCTTGAGATCTCGTTTCTAGTATAGCAATATCTACAGGTAATTGCTGTACCAAATCATACAGATTAGATTGTTTTTCAGTGCGTATGCGTATGGCCGTTTCCGTTGGGCCTGCAATGGCTACGGCCGTGGCGCCTGCTTTCATAGCAAGATCCGTATCAGTTCCTTCATAATCCATGTGAAAACCATGTTTATCGCTTTTTACAACGCCTACAGAGAAACCAATTTGTTCTAATTCCTTAACGAGTCGCGTTACCACCATAGTTTTACCAGTCTTACGTTTTTCAGCAACCACGCTGATAAGTGGAACTTGACGATTAGCATTAACAGCCTCTGCACGAGCCCACTTATAAGCCTCTATATGATTTACATTACGCAAATGATGACCGTAATCACCTGTATCGATAGTTACCACAGACCCTACAAGGTCTAATGCGTGATGCAAGGATACATCGTCTCCTGCTAACGCAGTTTGTAGTAAAGGAGCAATAGACGGTTTATATATTCCCGCCATCGGCTCAAAGCGTCCGCTTTCACCAACAGGCACAATAACACGCCAGTCATCGCCCTCTACTTGGTAGAGCCAATCGTAATATAAATTAAAATCCATAAATGGCATATCTACGGCTAACACCGCATAAGCATGACTCTTGCCTACGGCCAATGTGCTATATAATCCGCCTAATGGACCACTTCGAGGAACAGAATCCCGAACGATAGAAACTTTTTCTTTCTCTTTATTCGACAATGTGTCGATAATATTAGCCTGAATGGCTTGGCCTAGACTTTCATCGTCACCGATAGAAATGAGAATGTCATTAGCATCATGTTCTAATGCATTGCGCAACGCATGAGAAATGAGACTTTCACCATTCGTCCAAGGCAATAAAGCCTTAGGATATCCCATGCGTGAACTTAGGCCACCAGCCAAAATAATTACGCCTAAATTAAGCACCGCGTTTCAACCCTCTTTTTACCCCTTGGTAAATAAACAACAACACAACAATATTAAGAATTCCATCTGGCACCATATAAGATGCATTATAAATCATAGAGTAGATCCATGGATTTTGACCTTGCGGTGCATAACTAGCAAATACAACAGCACCACTTGTTACGGACACAAACCAACGAAGCGCAATAGCAACAATAGATCCGCTAACAAGACCTGTCATATTATCTTTGAAATACCCGCACACACCAATAACACCGTAAGCAAAAAGATAGTCTAGGATGATGCTTAGATAATGGATAGATGATTTAAAACCGAGCAAAAAATGAAGTATACCATATACAACGCCAGCCAAAATACCGCGTGCACCACCCCAGCGATATGCAAAAATCATGAGAGGTACCATGGATGCGGCCTTAATGGAACCGCCTTGTGGCATATGAAAAAGTGTAATGAAAGATAATACTTGTGCAATAGCAATAGCTACACCAGCTTCTGCTATCATGCGTGTCTTGGAATGCTCCATTAAAATAACCTCCTATTAATATAATGTTTATATAATGGGCTGAACATAGAGAAAATGTACAGACAAGCTACCTATAAAATTGTATAATAACTATATGAGTGTTTTTAATATTCGGAATGTATTGAAAATTGAAAACAAATTCAGTATAATGGTACAGGTTCAATTTATTATACCTCAAAGGAGATATAGAAACTATGATTAATACAACTAACATCTTCGATTATGAAGACGTACAACTGATTCCTAATAAATGTATCGTAAACAGCCGTAGCGAATGTGATACTCATGTTAAACTAGGTAATCGTACATTTAAATTGCCTGTAGTTCCTGCCAACATGCAAACTATCATTGATGAAGAGTTAGCTGAAAAACTAGCAGAAAAAGGCTATTTCTATATCATGCATCGTTTCCAACCTGAACGCCGTCTCGACTTTGTAAAACGCATGCAAGAAAAAAACTTATATTCTTCTATTTCCATCGGCGTAAAGGAAGAAGAATTTGCATTAGTTGATGAATTAGCAAAAGCTAACCTTATTCCTGATTATATCACAATCGATATCGCTCATGGTCATTCCAATGCGGTTATCAATATGATTCAATATATTAAAAAGAATTTACCAACAACATTCGTTATCGCTGGTAACGTAGGTACTCCTGAAGCAGTTCGTGAACTTGAAAACGCTGGCGCTGATGCTACAAAAGTAGGCATCGGTCCTGGTAAAGTTTGTATTACGAAATTAAAAACTGGCTTTGGTACTGGCGGTTGGCAATTAGCTGCTGTACGTTGGTGTGCAAAGGCAGCTACGAAACCTATCATCGCTGACGGTGGTATCCGTGATCATGGCGACATTGCTAAGTCTATCCGCTTTGGCGCTACTATGGTTATGATTGGTTCTCTATTCGCTGGTCATCAAGAATCTCCAGGGGAAGAAAAAATTGTTGACGGCCAAGCTGTAAAAGAATACTTTGGTTCCGCTTCTGAATTCCAAAAAGGGGAACGTAAAAATGTAGAAGGCAAAAAAATCTTCATTCCTTCCAAGGGCTCCATTTTCGATACATTAATCGAAATGGAACAAGATTTACAATCTGCTATCTCCTATGCTGGCGGTACTACTCTACAAGCTATCCGCAAAGTAGACTACGTTCTTGTTAAAAACTCAATCTTCAACGGCGACCGCTAATCGGTTACTAACATACCAAGAGAGGCTGCGATTCACACGAATCACAGCCCCTCTTCTTTTTTATGCTCTATAAACTATTCTTCTAGTCCACAATCTTTGCTCATTAAATGATATGCATATTTACCGATACCCGCACTAATAACAAGCAATGCAGTCAATACAATAAATGCAATAGTAAGGCTTGTACCATGAGCGATGAAACCAATTAATGCAGGCCCCATCAAAATGCCCATATAGCCAAGCATAGTAGATGTTGCTACAGCTTGTGTCATAGGAATAACATTTTGTTCCCCCATAGCGGAGAATAGATTTGGCACAACCATGGCTAAAGAGATACCTAATAATAGATAAGTATACATGGAAGCATAGCCAGGTAAGAATACGATGAGTGCCATTGCAATAGCACCTAGTAAGTACCCACCTACAACGACTTGCTTAGATGTTACATGTTTACCGATTGTATTACCAAGGAGACGACCAATACACATAGTGCCATTAAAAAGCATGACGCCCATGACAGCTTCTTGAATAACAATACCTTTATCTTCAAATAAGTAAAGCGCACTCCAGTCACCTACGGCCCCCTCTACTAAATAGGATACAAAGGATAAGAGACCAAAAATAATGGCAATTGGATGAAATGATAATGGGCTTTTAGATTTTTTTACAACCTTTGCATTTGGATCGCTACCAAAGGTTAACATAAATTGACTAACTACGACCATCGCAATAAAAAGTATGATGAGAAGTCCCCAAATACTTTCATTCACAGGCAAAGATAATATTTTTAAAAGAACAAGCAATACACCGGCACCTGCAAAGCCACCTAAGCTCCACCCACCGTGATAAGCACCCATTAAATGCTTTTTACTTACCTTTTCGGTTAAAATAGCTTGTAAGTTGGCAGAAGCACCACTAAGGCCTACGCCAATGCCAAAGAAAAATAATGCTATTGTGGTTGTCACAATTGTAGAACACATGGTAACAATAGCCAGAGACAACATGCCGATAAAACTAGCTAATAAAACGACTCGCTTACAGCCAAAGCTTTCTACAAGTTTACCAGCTATAGCCATGGATAAACAAGAACCTACACCGAGCAACAAAATCATGGAACCTAATACATCCTCACCGATGATTAGTTTCGCTTTTAAATATGGCACAAATCCGGCCCATAAGGCAGTGTACATACCAGGGATAAAAAATGCACCAAATGCACCACGAATATTAGATTTTGAAACAGAAACTTGTTCGCTCATCATGTCCTTTCTGGTTTCTAGAACCGTTCGGCGAAGAAAGGCCCTTTTGTATCCGCTAGGCCGCGATAACATGCGTTTCTAGGGGAAACCATTTTAACTACAAGAAAATTATATTGAGAATATAGTAACCCTCTTTACACATAATGTAAAGAGGGTTCTTAAAATTTAAATTTAAATTAAAAACGTAAGGCCCATAGCGATAAAAATAGCAGGTAATAAATTAGCTAAACGAATCTTATTAGGCCAAATAATATTAATGCCTACACAGAAAATTAAGATGGATCCTACATAGGATAAATTGTCGATAGCCTGCTGTGTCATAAGTGGTGCCGCAACATGCGCTAAGGCCGTAATCAACCACTGCGTGATACCTACAGGAATGAAGGAAAACAATGCGCCCTTCCCCATGGATGAGGTCATAACCATAACGATAACACCATCAAGAATTCCTTTGAGTAGCAAGGTTTGGTAATCTCCTGTCAATCCATCTTGAATTGAACCGAGCACGCCCATCGCACCAACAGTAAACGTAAGTGATGCAGTGATAAACGCTTGCGTAAACTTAGGGTCCCCTGTATTACCGGTTTTATCTTTCACCCAGTCACCAAAGACCGTAATCCATCGGTCTAAATCAATGATTTCACCAATCACAGCACCAACTACCATGCTGATAATCATCAACAAAGGTCCAGTAGTTTGCAAGGAACCATTAACGATAACCAGCATAAATTGCATGGCTCCGCTCATCCCTAGTAACAGCACGATGATACCACATACTACCATAAGGGTTTGTTTTAAATTGTCCTTCATAAATCGGCCGCACGTGAGCCCAATAATACTACCACCGATAATGAGCCCCATGTTGATAACCGTACCTAAACCAATCATCTTCTTATCCTTTTCCTTACGTATGAAAGTTATTATGAAAGTAGTATATCAACTATATCGATAACAATCAATATAAAATATCACAAAAAAACCGTATCTATGTTTCAGTAGATACGGTTCTATTTATATTAATCATCTATTGTCATATAAACCACAGGATTAGCCTCATTGATTTCATTAAAACAAGGGCAATCCTTACCGTGATCGTTGATGAGACCACTAGCTTGTAAATGGGAATAGATGGTCACAGGTCCTACAAATTTGAACCCTCGTTTCTTAAGATCTTTGCTAATGCGCGTAGATAATTCATTTTTAGCAGGCACCCTTCCCTCAGAATGGCCTTCATAGATAAGAGTCTTATGATTGGTGAAAGCCCATATATATTCGCAAAAGGATCCAAATTCGTCTTGAATGCGTTGGAACGCCTGTGCATTATTGATGATGGCCTCAATCTTCTTGCGGGATTTTAACATTCCCTCTGTACTCATAATGCGCTCTATATCTGTTTCCGTATATTCAGCTACTGCATCAACATCAAAATAATCAAAACACTGACGTATAACGTCTCGTTTATTTAAAATCGTAAGCCAACTCAGACCGCATTGTAGGCTCTCCAAACATAAATGTTCAAATTGATGTTGATCATCATGAATAGGACGCCCCCATTCATAATCATGATACGCCTGATACAGTGGCGTTGTGGGCCAGGAACAAGTGACTTTCATGAAGGCTCCTTTCTATGCTACAACTAGCCTGTTACTAGAAATCGCGCTATACATACAATAATACCCATGCTCACTAGATTTGTAAAGAATACCATACGTCGTATTCACCGCCCCTAATATGTAACTCATCTATTAATAATTTAAATGTTTTTAAAATAAAATTGTAGAAATTCATTTACAATTCACGAAAAATGTTATATTATTTTAAATATATTTTAAATGTGTCTGACACAAAGTCTTTATAAAGCGAGTATATATCTATCTTTCATTATATAAGAGAGTATTAAATCAACCGATAGCTATATATTCATTTATGAAGAGTCTTTCACAATATAAAAATAAATTACAAATTAAGTAATATAGTTGAGGTGTAAGAGAATGAGAGCGAGAAATAAGATGTTATTGTCCGCTGTAATGATGACTATGTTATCATCTACAGTGGCCCTCCCTAGCACGTGGGCGGCAGCAGGCCTTGGTTCTAATGGCAATGTGTTTGCCGTAGGTTCTGAAAGTAAATTTGAAAGCACTGGCAATACGACGGCAACAGGTGTTATTGCATCAAACGGCGGTCAAGTGACTATTGCCTCCTTAGATACGCCTGATCAAAATCAATTACCTAAGCGCCATCGCCAACCAGCTTTCATTACAGGCATGCTAGATAATAGTTCCATTCAAGTGGATGGCGGAGTTATGAACGTGAATACCGCTCCATGGGATGCACCCTATCCACTAGCATTTGCCTATAATAGTAAAATTAATCTTGGTGTCGATGATGCAGGCACTGTAAAGCACAAAGTGTTCAATATGCAAGGTAATGTGCTCGTGTCCGACAAAACAATGCCTCCATATCAACAACAGCAACCATCTGTGATTAACATCGGTCTAGGCCGTGCTCATAATAGCCCTAACCAATTTACCGGCAAGGCTGTGAATACCTTAGAAGATAAGGGCGGTGAAATCAATATGACCTTTGATGGTGGTATGTGGAGCCACGATAACATGGGTGGCTTGGAGGCATTCCAAATTAAAGGCAACGAAGCGCGCAGCAGTATCAATACACTCAAAGGCACTCGTACACGTGAAGGATTCAGCCGTATTTCTCAAGATTCTCGCAGCGACATCCACGTTAATAATTTAGACGGCCACATCAATGTCATTTACGATATGAGCGCTGGTACTGGTTTGAACTTCGCTAAACCAGCCGCTCAAAAAACAGGCCTTGATGCATCTGACATCGAAGGCGGTAACTTCATCGTAAAATCCGCTACAACAGGGTCTGGGGTACATGGCTATGTAACAGGCGATCATCTCGATACGTCCTCTGAAAGCAATGTAAACAAGATTCTAGATAACTTGGCGCATAAATTCTATTACGAAAATTATATGAATGGTGAAAGAAACCTTTCTGGTACTGTATCCATCGCTTCTAATGGCATCGTGTCAAGCTTCAAAAAAGCGTTAACTACAGACCAAAAAGAAGGTGCTATTACATGGCAAAACGGTAATGGTCAAGGTTCCTATTCGGCTCCTACTCCAACGCCTACGCCAGCTCCAACACCAGTAACTCCAGTTACTCCGGCACCTAGCCCTGTGACTCCAACACCTCCCCCTGTAACTCCAGTTACTCCGGCTCCTAGCCCTGTTACTCCAGTTACGCCAACACCTTCTCCTGTTACTCCGGTAACTCCAGCACCTAGCCCTGTGACACCTGTAACTCCTGTTACACCGGCACCTACTCCGATAACTCCAGGTGCTTACGATACACCACAAATGCGCGGCATTCGTTCTGCTGTAGTTGGTAATATCAACGCATGGCGTACAATGACGAGCGATATGAATCGTGCTAACCAATTACAACAAGGTTCCCCAACAGGTATTTGGGCTCGTATTGGTGGCGGTAGATATAATTATTCTAATGACGGTATCAATACAGCTACTGATTACACAAGCATCCAAGGCGGTTATGATACTAAAACTATCCGTGACTGGACCGTTAGTGGCCAAGTTTCTTACCTACGCGGTTCTGAAGATTATGTATTCAATGGTTCTGGCAAGGTAAAATCCTTTGCTGTTGGCGCTTATGGATTGAAAGACCTTGGTAAGGATCAATACGTACATGTAGAATCTCAAGTAGGTCGTATCTCTAATGAATTTACAGCGCGTAATGAAATCGGCCAAGCTAAATCTGGCGATGTAAAATCCAATGCGTATAGCTTCGGCGTTCGCTACGGCAAAACTATAAAATCTGCTAATGGTTTCTATGTAGAACCACAAGCACAGTTGAACTATACACACTTCGGTGGTCGTGACTTTACAGCAGGCAATGTTTCCGTTAACCAAGCTGGTGTAAATAGCACCTCCGGCAAACTAGGCCTCGAAGTAGGCAAACAATTTGGCAATGGTAACCTATATACACGCTTTGCTGCAGGTCATGCTTTCACAGGCAATGTGAAAACTACCTATGCTAGCGGTAATGCCGTAAAATTGACAGAACAAGACCTCAAAGGCACTTGGACTGAACTCGCATTCGGCGGCCGTTATGGTTTCAATACGAACAACAGTGTATATGCAGACGTTACTACCGGTCTATCTGGTGATTATCAAGCTGACTGGGGTGTAAACGCAGGATTTACTCATAAATTCTAATTTATATAACATACCGTTATATACGGCCATATAGTTGTACAACCATAGATATCTCCCCTGTATATCCCTTGCATATCTATGAGAGACGCATCCTAATATATTTCCCCTTTTTATGCAATACTACTCCCATAGGATGCTACTTTCCCCTCTTATCGTAAGCTGTATGGCCTTATATACATACATTTAGATTCCGTCTAAATGTTTACTAACTTTCTTACTACAATGCAAAACGCCCCCTTCATTGGCAGCCTTAGATGGTTGCTGTGAAGGGGGCGTTTTGTTTTGCTAATAGTCATTTTATTAAGAAATATTAGATTACCATGTAAAATGTATACCTATAGCTATATTTTACATTATAATGTATGTAATTATAAAATTTGACAATAAAGGAGGTGATGCTATGTGTACGTATATCCTAATGCATAAAAATATTCCTGTGTTAACAGCAATATTAGATGATACGTTAACAGTAACCAAGGTTACTGAAATCATAAATCCAGACCGCAAACCATTGAATATGATGGTCATGGACAACCAGGAAATCGCACTTAATGATTTTTTAAGGTATCATGCTATACCAAGCTCTAGACCTAATTTAGAAGATCTACTAGAGGCCTATCACGCATCAGATGCATTAGAATTTTCATTAAAATCATATCAACTTAATCTATCTGACCACTATTGGATGAAACCAATACACTCTAATTTAGATTGGGATACTATCAATTTTTATGACCATCCTATAATTGACACGCCTTTATTCTTATCTGATTCTGATGATATCGATATCGATTTAATTACACCGAATTCATCTGTAAACGGTTCTCTTCGTCAGATGTGGGTGCAACAAAAAAAAGGTATTCGCCTATTAAAAGCTGGAAACTTCCTCAATCAACAACCATTTAATGAAGTATTTGTGTCAAAATTATGCAAAGAACTAAACTTTCACCATGTACCATATGAATTAGAAACGATCGCATCTGGTGAAATCGTGTCATCTTGCCCACTATTTACGAGCGGAGACATTGAATACATCCCTGCCTGGCACATAGCAGCGCCACTTAAACGACGCGATAATAAATACCAAGCGTTCTTAGATCAGTGTACACATTTTTCAATTCCAAATGTGAAAGCTCATTTAGATGCAACACTTACTTTGGACTATCTAACATTAAATGACGACCGTCACTACGGTAACTTTGGATTCTTACGGAATTCTACAACACTTGAATTCCTTGGCATGGCCCCTATCTTCGATAATGGCAATACCCTATGGTACAACGAAATGACGATTAATCCACATAGACCATTCCATACGTATCCATCATTACCGTTTAAATCGAAACATGATAAGCAAATAAAGTATGTAACAACACCACTAACAATTCCGCAGTCATTGTCTAAAACAGCAATGGAATTGATGGATTCCATATATGCAAAAAATTCAAATATTACGGAAGATCGTCTTACTATGATGAAAACATTATTTACTGAACGGTTAGACATGCTAAATGCATATCTAATAAAATTAAAGTAATAAAATATGTAAATGTCAATATAAGAATGTACAATTTTGACGATGTACAATGTACAGTTATTCCTTCTGTTGCATATGGTTTCGTAACCGGTATGAATCTCCAGTTATGCTAATCACATGTGCATGGTGAAGTAATCGATCAACAATAGCATTAGCTACTCGCTCATCATGTAAAATGGTAGCCCACTCATCAAAATTAATGTTAGACGTTACGATGGTACTTTTCTTTTCGTACCGTCTATCAATAATTTGAAATAGTAAGTTAGCATCACCTGGTTGTAACGGTAAATAGCCAATTTCATCAATGATGAGTAATTGGTAGCGTGCATAATGCTTGAGCCGAGTTTCTAATCGTCCTTCATCTTTTGCACTCTTAAGGTTTTGAATTAAATCATGGCATTTAATAAAATAGGTGCTTCGTCTGTTACGAGAGCTTTCAATACCTAGTGATGTAGCTAAATGTGTTTTCCCAACTCCGCTAGAGCCAAGAAATACAATGTTTTCAGCTTGTTCCATGAATCCTAATGATGCTAAATCCTTAATTTGCATTTCGTTAATTTGTGGTTGAAATGAAAATTCAAAATCAACTAGTGTTTTCAAATGAGGAAAATTACTAATTTTCACCATATGGTTAATTACGTTTTGTCGTTTAATATCAACTTCGTAATCACTCAGCTTCAATAACCACTCAATATGAGATAAGCTCTGTGTATTAGCTAATTCAATTGTTTCATCTAGGTGTAACATGCATTGTTTTAGTTTTAGATATGCTAGATTATCTTGTAAGCGTTGGTAATTAGTCTGTAGTGTCATAGATAGCTCCTATCTTTTCCAAATTAGATTTTGCTTTAGCTTTCACATCTTCAGAACTTAGATAAGGAATTGTTTTCTGCAATTGTGCCTCATAATGAGAAGGCAAATAGTTAACCTTCTTATCACTTAATGGGTGCTGTGCAATCAATTCTGTGCTATCATATATGTATAGCATCTTATCTATGGTCTTTAAGGTCATAGATTTGGCCACATATCCTGGCGGTACAGAATAGTGGCTACCACGAAAGCTAATGAGATTACTTGCTGAAACCTTAGCTTTTGGGTGATCTATGCGGTAGGAATCTCTTATCACTTTTGTTGGAAGTGGGGTAAGAGATTCCTTTTCTTTTTCAAGCAGTGCAGACGGTATTTGTCTTGTAGCTTGAGAAATCGCTAGATTACTACGTAAAATAATTTTTTGAATCTGTTCTTCCACTTCTTGTATTGTTAATTTTCCTTGGTACGCATGAATTTCATCTAGAATTTTCATTTGGCTTTCTACTTTGCCTTTCGTTTGTGGACGGCGCGCCATACACGGCTTAAATGTAAAGCTAAAGTCACTTGAAAATTGGTTCTGCTTTGGTATGAAGCTGTCCTTTAGTTCCAGCTAGCCTCGGTTGTACCATCACGGTTTTCATATTATCTGTTAATAGTACATGCGGAACACCTTGTAATTGTTCAAAGAATTCTACCAATGCATCTTGTAGTGTTTCAGTAGTTCTATCGAAAGTGACCTTTGCTAATTTGTATCGAGAATAGCCTAATGTCATCAGCAATATATTAAAAGTTATGTGTGTGCCATCATGTAATAGGAATTTAATATTCTCTTTCCAATCAACTTGAGCCTGTTCAGCTGGTGCGGTTTCAAAGCGAATCGTATGCTGTGTGCTAGGCGATGTATGTTTTCTATCAAAATAGGATTGAAATACTGGTATCTTTAAAATATAACCGCGAAATGTAGAGTAAGCAGCTGTGAGTCCATGGTTATCTACCAAGTATTGCCACAAGACACGCTTATAATAAAATTGTTGGGGCGTATCATCAGATAATAAAGTCTGTATTACGTCATAAAATTTATCAATCATAGATGGTTTATGACGATGTGGATCAGGCGTTCCATTTTCATAATGAGATTTTATGGTGCGTCTATCATAGCCTAATTCACGACCTAGTAAACTATAATTAGGTTTCAAATTGCAAGCCTCCAGAATGTCTCTTAATAATGGTAAGTCTAATAATGATGTTACAGTAAATGAACTGTTAATAGCGTATACGTATTGCATGTTGTTATCACCTCAACTATAGTATCGGTGATACAATCAAAATTGTACATTCTTATATCATCATTTTTGTACATTCTTAGAGTATCATTTACATTTAGTTGATGAATTCAGAAAGTTTAAGATTGAAGTAGTAGAGTTAATTCAATATGTAAGTAAATTTAAAACACTTACGATGAATATACAAACTTATCTTTCAATAGCTCTACTAGTTTTTTTAGGGATAGATACTAATGTATTTATACTATCTCTTATTCCGGGGATAACGTATACACAATATGATTACAATATGATATCTTATGTTGGTGCTATTCTTTATGCTCTTTATATATTTAGTATAAATTATATGAGATTGAATTATTATGAAAAAGATTCTTTTAATTGGCTTAATGTCGTTATAATAATTTTTTTAATAGTGGTTTTGCTATTAGGGAATAGTATTACTATTTCTAGTTCTAATTTTAGGTTTGCAAGCACTACTGACTATATATTTGGGAATGAGGTACTATGGAGCGTAGATACACCTGAATTGTTCTTTCCTTTTTTGTACGGGACTCTTCTACTTTTTACATTTGGAATTGACAAATTATGGTCTAACCCTGATGTTATTGAAACTAATGGGATTATTTTTGATAATAAAGTTATTGATGTATGGTGGGGAAACAGAAATGATTTAACCGATGGACAGATTAAGACTTTAAAGTTGTATTATAGCCGTCAAGATAACTATCCTTTCTGGGTTGATATTTATAAAAGTATTTTAATTGATAGCCTATGGTTTTATGGGCGTAGTACTGTTCGTCAGTGGGGTATGTTTAATGTATTTTTAGCTTTTATTATATATAATTTTGTTGTAACTTATACTATTGAGCCATTCATTATAAGATATGCTTTATACATTTATCTCACATATACTGTATTTACTATGATATGTAGACGCTTGATAGATAGCAATAGCAGTATTTTCTGGCTTTTGTGTTTGTTTGTGCCTTTAGTTAATATATACGTACTATACTTGTTATATAATAAAACTTCGGCAGTATATGATCAGGAAAGTAACTCAATCTTTTATTATCCTTTATAACTAAAAGAGGGGTTGGGATGGAATCTGATAAACTTATATTTCATCTGCCCCCCTTTTCACGTTAATTAAGCAAATGGTTTGAAAATGGCAAGCGTAATAATTTTAATATCAGTATTTATATGGTGAATGGTAGAGAGCATATTCGACGAGATAAATTATGGAGGAATAAACATCAATGAGTGACTCAGATGCTTCTTTATATGATGAAGTTATTGAAGGTTTGAGGTGTAACAGGGAGTTAGAAATATATTATAATGATTCCACATATGGGCTTGTTACTTATGGGGCGTTATGGCAACTCTGGAAAGATGAGGATCTTTTAGCAGAATGTAATGATTTTTTACCATTATTAGAAAATCTGTTAATAAATGGGAGGAGTTTAAAAGATATTATAGAGCAGAGAGAGTGTGGATTACTTTTAATGTAAGAAGGCCTGAATTATAATCTAATGAAACTATAGAAGGAATGTAGATGATAGAATTAGAACCTATTAAGCAGATAAAAAGTCCAAGTTCAGAAAATGTTATAATTTTTGCTTTGCGATGTGTAAATTATATGATTATAAATGATAAACTTAATGGTTTAATTGTTTTGGACCTAGAGTGGAGAGAAGTTAATAGAATTTATATAGGCGAACAATTATTACTTATTGAAGCAATTTACACAGATATGGTGAGAAATAAAATTGTATTTAAGTTAGAGTCGTCTTTATGCTTTGTAGATATTGATGCCCATTTTGTTAAGTTAATACCTATTCCAAAAAATATTAAGGAATTCTATTTTTATCAGTTATATAAATTTAGTGATGACATAATTTTAATGCGTACCAACAAAGGCATAGTATCTTTGTCATTGATTGATTATTCTGTTCGTATTATAGATGAAATAGCAGACTATGATGAAAAATTTGCATATTTTGTTTATGAAAGTGAAATAAAAGAGTCATTTCCTCATAATGAAAAATTAGTGTGTTTGGATACAAATAATATTACGATATTAGATGATCTTAAAAAGATTCAGATTCAAAACCCTATTTCTGTTCCGTATTTTGACGTATTTGTGACTGATAAATATGGTTTAGCTGTTGCAGAGAATCAATTACAGATTTTTAATCTCAATGGAGATATAAAAAGCAAGATATTATCATATAAAAGACCATGGTATGGTGGGCGAGCTGATATAGTTGAAAAAGATGATGGACTTCATTTATATGTTATAAGCCATAATGATTTGGAAGAATTAACAAGTCTTTCAGAATATATAATTCCATTTGATAAGATACCTAATCATGTAGTGTTATTATAAGATTTATATTTAGAAAGTCGTTGCTAGAAATGTCGGTTCTTTTGTATCTGTTACGGTGAGTGAGCGTGTGCTACAGATAAAATTAAATCTGATTAAAAAAGGATATAGATAGGTAATGCTTCAGGACTTAATTATAATAATAGGAATAATATTTTTTGCATACAAATTAATTACTCATGAAGGTAAGCTTTCATTAGCCAGAATTGTGGCAATGTTAGGTATGTCTATATGGCTTGGGTTAGGTTTACTTCATGAAGTCGTTTCGATATTTGTATTATTCTTTTGGTCTTCAGTTGTTATGGGGATTTCTTTAATCGGAATGTATTATATACCTAGTAGTGAAAATTATGATGCGGTTGAAACACAAAAGCATCAAAAATTATTTAAAGGCGCTTTATACTCTTGGTTATTTCTAGTAGCCTTATACATATATTTATATGTTTTAACCTATTATTAAATATTATACTTTTACTTGGATTTGCTTGGTGGGAGTTTTTGCAAGGGAGAGAATTTGTGAGAAATAAGGTGAAACCACAAAAGGACGCTATAGTCTAATCTTCAGTAGTATATACTGAATGATTTAGAACTATGGCGTCCTTTTTTCCGTTCATTTGAGGTATGAGAGGATGTTATAGATATGTCAAAGAGATGTGAGAGGTTTATTTCATGCGAACTGCTTCAGCAAATTCGTCTTCGGTCATGAGTTTTTCTTCCAAGATGATTTCTTTAATAGAGCAACCGCGTTTGTATGCTTCTTTTACGACCTTAGCACTCTTATCGTAGCCGATGTATGGTGTTAAGGAAGTAGCAATCATAAGGGATTGTTCTACGAAGAATTTAAGTTTTTCAGGTACGAATTCTACGCCGTCGATGCAGTGTGTAGTGAAGGAATTCATCGCATCTGCGAGGAGGCGACAGCTTTCAACAAAATCATAGATCATGATAGGCATGTACACGTTCAATTGGAACGCACCGCTACCTGCACAAAGTGTCATGGTTGTATTGATACCGAATACTTGGGCACATACCATAGCAAGAGCTTCGCATTGGGTAGGGTTAACCTTACCTGGCATGATGGAGGAGCCTGGTTCGTTTTCAGGAAGATGCCATTCGCCATAGCCACAGCGAGGGCCGGATCCTAAGAAACGGACATCGTTCGCAATCTTAAACAATGTAGTAGCCAATGTGTTAAGTGCGCCGTGAGCCATCATGAACGCATCTTTTAAGGATAGGCCTTGGAATTTATTATTCTTAACGCGGAATGGAGCGCCTGTTACTTCTGGCAATACGGTTTCCATAACGTCTAGATATCCCTTAGGTGTGTTCACACCTGTACCAACGGCAGTGCCGCCAAGGGCAACGTCGAGTAGGTAGTCAGCGTTTTGAAGGAGCATAGTTTTGGCAGTTTTTAGGCCGTCTACAAAGGCGCTAATTTCTTGATCCACCATGATGAAAGTAGCATCTTGTAGGTGAGTACGACCAACCTTTTGCAAGCCTATACCTTTTTCTTGCAATTTTTCAAAGGATACAATAAGGCCGTCCAATGCAGGAATTACGCGTTTTGTAATTTCAAAGTACCCGCAGATATGCATTGCTGTTGGGAATGTATCATTTGTACTTTGGCCGCGGTTTACATCGTCGTTAGGATGAAGTGGATTAGCTTCATCTAACTGCTTAGCCCGGTGAGCGATAACTTCGTTCACATTCATGTTTGTTTGTGTGCCAGAGCCTGTTTGGAATACGGTCAATGGGAATTCCTCATCCCATTTGCCATCTACGATTTCATCTACTACTTGGGCAATGAGTTTCGCTTTTTCCTCAGTTACTGCGCCACATTTTGCATTGGTTAAAGCACATGCTTTTTTGACAAGCGCAAGCGCTTTGATTTGTTCAATAGGGATGCGGTGGTCACCGATCTTAAAGTTATTGAACGAGCGTTGCGTTTGAGGTCCGTAAATTCGTCTAGCGTCGACTTCGACTGGTCCCATTGAATCATATTCAATTCTTGTTTCCATAATGTTTACAACCTCCTTAAAAGACATGCCGACCTATCGTCGGTTCCTTTCTATTATATACAGAAAAACGAAAAAATATAATAGAAAATGATAATAAATACCAATTAGATATAATGCGTACATGGCTATTACCTTTATACATATTTGATTTATATCTATAAATTTGTGTATACATAGCACATATATGGTTATATTTATTGTCAACATCGCTTTAACACGATAAAATGAATATAGCTTATAGTTAGTTTTATTTAATTTATAAGAGGAGGTAAGTACTTATGAAACATGATTTTATGAGCCATGACCTTCACTTGCCGGAACTTACGTTGCGTGGGATGTTATTAGGTGCATTGATCACTCTAATATTTACGGCATCTAACGTATACTTAGGTTTGAAGGTCGGTTTGACATTCTCGTCATCCATCCCGGCAGCCATTATCTCAATGGCAATTTTACGTTTCTTCAAGGATTCTAACGTTCTTGAAAACAACATGGTACAAACGCAAGCATCTGCAGCTGGTACCTTATCTGCAATTATTTTTATCTTGCCAGGTCTTTTAATGCTTGGTTATTGGCAAGGGTTCCCATTCTGGCAAACATTCTTGATTTGTGCATGCGGTGGTTCCCTCGGTGTGTTATTCACCATTCCATTGCGCCGTGCCATGGTAGTGAACAGTGACCTACCATATCCAGAAGGCCGTGCAGCAGCCGAAATCTTGAAGGTCGGATCTCATAATGGTGGTGAAGTTGCTAAATCTGGTTCCGGTATGGCAGACATCGTTTCCGGTGGTGCTGTAGCTGGTATCATCAGCCTTTGTGCTAACGGCTTCAAAGTTCTTGGCGATAGCATGAGCTTCTGGCTTCCAGTAGGTAGCAAAGGGATTACTCAAATTCCATTGGGATTCTCCACAGCGTTGTTAGGTGCTGGTTACCTTATCGGTATCGCATCTGGTATCGCTATCCTCGTTGGTGTTCTCATCGCATGGGCTGGCTTTGTGCCTTACTTGACTAATGTATTTGCTCCAGATGGTGGTGCAACTGCAAAATTTGCTATGGGTATCTGGAAATCTAAAGTTCGCTTTATTGGTGCTGGTGCTATCGGTATCGCAGCGATTTGGACATTGATTACCTTGATTAAACCTATCATCGAAGGTATGAAAATTTCCGTTAAATCCATGAATAGCAGCGCTGCTGAACGCGAAACGCATCGCATGGATACAGATATGAGTACAAAATCTGTATTGATCGTATTTGCCATCATCCTTATTGGTTTGGTTATTACGTTCTGGGATTTCGTATCCGCTGTACCTATTAGTGCAGGTTTAATGTGGACTCTTGTTGTTGTAGGTGTTGTAGTAGCTTTATTAATCGGCTTCTTCGTAGCTGCAGCATGTGGTTACATGGCAGGTCTTATCGGTACATCTGCATCTCCAATCTCCGGTATTGGTATCCTAGCAACTATTATTTCTTCTCTAGTGGTATACTTCATCGCTTCTGAAAATAATTTGTTTGCTACCGAAGCAGGCGTTCAATTCGCTACAGCTATGGCTATCTTCATGACATCCGTAGTTATTGCTATTGCATCTATCTCTAACGATAACTTGCAAGACTTGAAAACTGGTCAACTCGTTGGTGCTACACCTTGGCGTCAACAAATTGCATTGTTACTTGGTTCCGTAGCCGGTGCTATTGCGATTGCTCCAGTTCTTAACTTGTTATACCAAGCATATGGTTTTACAGGTGCGTTGCCTCGTGCTGAAATGGATCCAAATGCTGCATTATCTGCTCCACAAGCAACATTGATGACTACAATCGCTCAAGGTATTTTCAATGCTAGTATGGATTGGAATTACATCTTGATCGGCGTTGGTGTTGGCGTAGTAGCAATCATTGTTAACTTGATTCTTAAGAGTACAACTGCTTCCTTAACATTGCCTCCATTGGCTGTTGGTATGGGTATCTACTTGCCTCCAACATTGGAAGTACCTCTTATTATCGGTTCTTTCTTGAGCTATTTCGTAGGTCGTTACCTCATCGCTCGCGCTAAAATGCGTGCTGGTGAATTGGCTGAATACGATGTAGAACAATCTAATCGTCGTGGCGTTCTCTTTGCGTCTGGTTTGATTGTTGGTGAAAGCTTGATTGGTGTAATCATAGCTGTTATTATTGTATTGTCAGTTACAACTGGTGGTGGTGAATCTCCACTTGAATTAGTTGGTCCTGAATTTGAAAGTACAGCTGGTTGGTTAGGTCTACTTGCTTTCATCTTCTCTGCACTCTATCTAGTTCGTCGTGTTGTAACTCACAAATTTGATAAAGCAGAAGCTCTCGCTATGAAAGCAGAGCAAGAACAAGCAAAGTAAGAGGTTAACCATGAAATTAAAACAGACTGTTCTCATCATGATGGCTGCCGCATTGCCACTCACATCTATGGCAGCCGCTAGTGAAACGATTCCTGTAACAAAGGATACTGGTGCTGTAGTAGCACAAAATAATCGTCACGATGTGACATATCGTCTTTCTAGCACGGCTACGCCAGAGCAAAACAAAAAATTACGTTCCGTAGCGAATAAAACTGATCGTGGTACTATCGAAGTGGTAGCGCCAAATGCAGATCGTTATATGGATCGTAAAGAGGTAGGCGTATCTCCTGTAGATGCGACTACAGATCATTTGAATCTCGTATTCCCAGAGGTTAAATCTGTTAGCCCTATCGTTGAAAAAGCCATTAATACAACGATTAAGAAATACGTGTCCAAGGTTCAAAATGACACTCAAAAATTGAACGAAAAAGAATCCAATAAAACGAATGTCATCATGTATTATGATGTAAAAACGGATAAAAATGGTATCTTTAGCGTTTTGATTCACACCTATACAATGCGTGATGGCGATGCAAATGGTGTAAATTATGTAAAAGGCTTTACATTCAATACTACAACAGGTCGTCAATTATCCTTGTATGATCTTGGTGGTTTGAATAAGAAGGAACTCGTTAATGCTATCAATAATAATCAACAAGTGAAGGATGCCGTTGGTGCGAATGCTACATTCGACAAAATGCCATCTGAATTCTACACAACTGAAGATTATTCGGTAGTGATGATTCTTCAACAAGATGTGGATACAATCCATAGTGCTGGTACCGTATATGTACCAGTTGGCAATTTGCGCGACCGTCAAAATGATGTGACCAAATAACAAAACTAACTATATGTGTCTGTATTGTTAAACAATGCAAGGTGCGTAGCACCAAAAAGGGTACACAGACTGTTTTATGTGGTATAGAACTTAATACTTACTAAAAAGCCCCTCCGCGATGTGCGGAGGGGCTTTTGTGCGTATTATCCTGTATGAAGAATAGGGGGATAGGACAAAAAAGACAGCCCCGAAGGGCTGCCTAATTGATTATTTTGTTGGTTTTAATGGTAATGGGAATTGGATTGTCGTAGTCGGAATTTCCTCAGGCGGTGTTTGAACAATTACCTTCTTACCAAATTTCTTTTTAAATGCCTTTACTGTTCCAGGTTGTACAGAATCAGCCGTAATAACTAATACAGATGCATCATCTGTTGGTAAAATACTAATGATTTTACCTTGAGGTTCTTTGTTTTGATAAAGTGCCAATGCATCGGATTGGAGGTCTTCTAATTGGGCTTGTGTCAATTTGCCTTGGCTTACAATTAATGCATTATCGAGTTGTGGATCGTGAGCGTCAGCTAGTGCTGTATGAACTGTATCGAAGTGTTTTTTGTCCACTACAGAAACGTGCAATTTACCTTCCTTCCAGAAGAGAGCACCATCGTTTCTAAATTGTGTGAAGTCTTGACCATAGTGAAGGGCGTGGCTGATGACATTGGATGTTTTTTGTTCCACTTGTTGACGGTAGAGCGCATTGTGGAATGCCAATGCTTGTGGTGTTTGTGTCATACGGTAGGAAATTTCAGCCGCCTCTGCACGGGTTACGTATTTTTCTGGGTTAAACATCGTGCCTGGTGCATAGTTGGTAAATCCTAAGTATGCTAATTCACGGACTGCATCTTGTGCCCAAGGGGCTACGAATTTTTGGTCCCCATACGCTACTTGATCGAGTACAGTAGGATCATCTGTTGTATAGCCTAGATAATGTAGGTAGTTATCTGCTACCACAGCAAATTCTTGGCGGGACATATATTTTTCAGGTTTATATGTAGTGTCGCCATAGCCAGAGATGATATTCTTGCGCGCTACTGATTCAATAGCGAGGGCAGACCAACGGTCGGATGTAATATCTTTAAAGTGACTAGAGATGAACGCTGCTTGGCCATCATCGGTAATGTTGTTGAATAGGGAGGCCACTTCTTCGCGTGTCATTGGTTGATTAGGACGGAATGTGCCATCCGCATAGCCTTTCATCAATTTAGCCTTTGCTACGGCACTAATTGATTTAGAAGCCCAAAAATCACTTGGTACATCGGAGAAGATGTATGGTCGCACATCTTGGATATCCTTTGGAGACGTAACAACACCGGAGCGAAGTTGTTGGTTAACAACAGTATTAGCAGGTACAGCAGTTTTATTTTGTTCAGTAGCTGTTGTATCTTGAACGGTTGCCGTTGTTGTTACAGTATGTTGCGCTGGAGTAGCGCTTGGTGTTTGTGCCGGTGTAGCGGCAAATGCCATACCGGATGTAGTAAGTAAAGCGGACAGGATGAGAGCCCGTAATGTGTGTTTTGATACCTGTTGCATACATATCCTTCCTAATCATGTGGTAAATATATCAAAAACAGCGTTAGATAACGCTGTTTTTGAAGTCTCCTTAAGGACTAAAGTATATCGGAGTTTTGTCGCTATTAGCGTTTTACAGTCATTTTAACTTTGGAACCAAATACCTTGGAAATACCTTGTTGTGTTTCTTTGCTTGCAGTGCTAACTACAGCGTATAATTGATTATTTTCAACGTCTGGGAATACGGCGATAATATTGCCACCTTTTTCGTTTTTGCTGTAGTAGTTACGGAAATTAGATTCGATAACATCGTATTCAGTTTGGCTGTATTGAGATGGTTCAACTACTACATAGTTGTTGATAGTAGCATTGCCTTGGCTTGCCAAATTAGCTTTTACTGTATCCAAATCGGAATTAGATTTCAAAGCTACGTGCAATTGATTGTCTCTCCAGTACATAACACCATAGTCTTGGAACGCTTCTGGTGTTTTATATGTTTTGTTGAGTTGAGTGAATACATTGTTTTCCAATGTTTCTTGTTGTTTTTGATCGAGTGGTTTTAATGTGCTGCGACGTACAGGTCGAACGATGCGTGGAGATTGTTCTGCTTTAGACTCAGAAACCTTGTCAGATTTTTTAGCCTTAGCTTCTTTTTCTACCTTTTTCGCATCAGCATCAACTTTTTTAGCATCAGATTTCACAGCAGCATCAGCTTTTTTTGCATCTGCCTTTGCAGCAGTATCCACTTTCTTAGCATCCGCTTTTACGTCTTTAGCGACTTCTTTTTCAACGGTTTTAGTTTTGTTTTCAACCTTTTCAGCGTCTTGCTTTGTATCTTCTTTAATAGCGGTAGCCTTGCTAGTAGTAGGGGCTGTTTCACCGTTTAAGATGCGGTTTAAGATTGTTGCCGCTTGTGCGCGTGTTACAGGTTGTGTTGGGTTAAAATCTGTTGTTGCACCGGATGCTACATAGCCGCGTTGTGCCATGTATTCGATATCCGATACATATGCTTTGGAAATGCTAGCACTGTCTTTGAATGTAACCTTTTCAGATTTTACAGGTGCATCAGGTTTTATTTTCTTTACTAAATTAGCTGCGGAAGCAACGAATTCTTCGCGGTCCATCGCTTTAGCAGGGGCAAATGTAGATTTTGTTGTACCTTCCATAACGCCAGCAGCACCAACTAATTTAATAGCTGTATTGGACCAACGGTCGCTTTCAACATCGGAATAGGAAACACCATTTTCTTTTGTTACTAAGTCAGCAAGTTCTTGCTCGTTCATATTGTGTTGCAACACTTTGCCGTAAATGGCTGCTGCTTGTTCACGAGTAATACTTTTACCAGGGCGGAATGTGTTATCTGCATAGCCGGATAAGTAGCCAGCCTCTGTCATTGCTTGGATGGCATCGCGAGCCCAGTTATCCTTTGTATCTGGGTATACGCCAGCTGGCAATGTTTCTTTAGCCTTTGCAGGAGCCTCAGATTTTTGTGTTGCTTTTGCAGTTGTTGTAGTTTTATCTGTAGTTGTAGTAGATTTAGCTGTCGCTGCTGGTGTAGTTTTCGCAGCAGTTGTTTTTGCATGTGTTGTCTTAGCAGTTGTAGTATGTGCAGATGCTTTTGCATTCGTTACAACTGGTGTTTTCGTAGTTGTTGTAGTTTCTGCATGAGCCATGCCGAATGTAGATCCTAGCGCCAATGTAATCGCTAGAGATAAGGACAATTTATTGAGTTTCATGAGAAAGCTCCTTTCAAATTACGTTTATATACATAAATTATAGCACTTTTATGAAATAACCACTACTATAAGAAAATGTAATATATAAGGATAAAAATTAGATGAATAATGGTGAAAGTTACATTTTCATTATAGCAAATGAGAATGGTGCAATTTTGGGACTAAAAAATATCTACTTGATAAACATTTGCAAATAAAGAAAACACGGGAGTTATAGAAAAAATTTATAAAGCAGTACGTGAGTGTGATAAAAATCAATTTTGATTATTACTTTTAGTCATAAGGATATGATTTATACAACCCTAAATACGAATATAGCAATTGCTTGGACATTTATGGTGCCCTTATTTATAATTATATCGAAATGTTCTTTAAATATAACACTTTAAAGATCGTCAATTTATTGTATAGGCTGATAATTTGTGAAATTTTATCGACCTAAATGGATACATATCAAAATTTTTTTTGAGTTAAGTACTAGAAAAGTTGAGGACGAAAATATGAAAATTCATCTTTTCCAACAGTGTTTGATTGATATGTTCTACCTTCATGTTGGCATGGCTGGTGTAGAAGTACTTGAGAGACTAGGTTGCGACCTTGTAGTGCCTAAGAAACAAGTATGCTGTGGACAAATGTTCACTAACTCCGGTTACAATGATGCGGCTATGGATGCTATTAAGAATACAATCGAATGCTTCGAAAACGCTGACTATGTAGTCAGCATGTCTGGCTCCTGTGCCTTTGCTATTCGCGATGAATACCAACACTTCTTGGAAGGTCAACCTGAATGGCAACAACGCGCAGAAAAATTGAGCGGAAAAATTTATGAATTCACTGAATTCATTACCGATGTATTGGGTGTAGAAGACGTTGGCGCACGCTTTGACGAAACTGTTACATACCATACATCTTGCCACGTAACTCGCTTGATGGGTGTAAAAGAACCACCTTTCAAACTCCTTCGCAATGTAAAAGACCTTAAGTTGATTGAATTACCTCGTGCAGACCGTTGCTGCGGTTTCGGCGGTACATTCTCCGTTAAAAACCCAGAAATCAGCGAAGTAATGACACGCGAAAAAGCTTTGGAAATCGCTAGCACTGGTGCTAATGTAATTTCCGGTTCCGACCAAGCTTGCTTGATGAATATTGCAGGTATGCTTGACCGTCTTCATAAAGATGGTGAAATCGATCGCCGTATCAAAGTAATGCATATTGCTGAAATCTTAAACTGCCGCTAAGGAGGAGACGACATGGCACTTATATATGACAATCGCCCCTATAAAACACGTATAAAAGAATGTTTGGCTGACGATTTCAAAGTTGCAGCTATCAAAAAAGCACAAGACGTGTTTTATGACAAACGTAATACAGTAGTTGCGGACGTTCCTGAATGGTTAGATTTCCGCGCAGAAGCAGCTAAACTTCGTGATCACGTTCTTAACAATTTGGATTACTATGTAAACCAATTCGCTGAAAACGCTGAAAAAGCTGGTTCTAAAGTTCACTTTGCATTCGACGATAAAGAAGCGACTCAAATCGCTTTGGATATCCTTCGTGAACGCGAAGCCAAAATGATCGTTAAATCCAAAACTATCTTAACTGAAGAAATTGGTTTGAACGAAGTTCTTGAAGAAGCTGGTATTGAAGTAAACGAAACTGACTTGGCGGAATTCATTTTGCAAACAGCAGTGAGCCCACCATCTCACATCGTAGTACCAGGCCTTCACTTTGAACGTAATAAAATCCGCGAAATTTTCGCTGAAAAATTAGGTTATACAGGTACTGAAAACCCTACTGAAATGACTCACTTCGTACGTGGTTATGTACGTGAACGCTTCTTGAAAGCTGACGTAGGTGTTAATGGTTGTAACTTTGCAGTTGCTGCATCTGGTACTTGTACTATCGTTTCCAACGAAGGTAACGGTCGTATGTCTAGTTCCATTCCTAAGACTCAAGTAATCTTCTTGGGTACAGAACGTATCGTTCCTGACTTCAAAGCTCTTGACGTAATGATGGAAATGTTGAACCGCTCTGCAGTAGGTGCTAAAATTTCCAACTACTTCTCCATGATGACTGGTCCTGGTCGTGCTGGCGAAGCTGACGGTCCTGAAGAAACTCACATCATCATTATCGATAACGGTCGTTCCGGTATCTTGGGTGGTACATTCCAAGAAATGTTACGTTGTATCCGTTGTGGTGCATGTATGAACATCTGTCCTGTATACCGTCACATCTCTGGTCACGGTTATGGCTCCGTATATCCAGGTCCAATGGGTGCTGTATTGACTCCATTGTTCAAAGGTTACGACGTAGCAGGCGATCTTCCATATGCTTCTACATTGTGCGGTGCATGTACAGAAAACTGTCCAGTAGCTATTCCATTGCATGAATTATTGATGGAACACCGTCATATTATGGCTGACATCGAAAAAACTCGTCCGAAAGCAGAAGAAGCAATCTTCACTGCAGCGGCTAAGATGTTTGGTAACTCCACATTATTCGACCTTGGTACAAAAGCTGGTGCTATCGGCATGAACTTGATTAGTAATAAAGAAGGTAATATGCCTGCATGGACTCAAGCTGTGCCTGTAATGAATGGCTGGACTAAGTCTAAAGAATTGGGTTCCTTGAAATTCAAGAAATTCCGCGATTTATATGCTGAACATGAAAAGAACAAGAAGAAGGAGAAAAAATAATGGATGAAGCTAAACGTAAACAATTTATTGCACGTTTATCTCGTGCATTAGGCCGTGATCAAGAAATGTGCCCTGACTATGTAGAGGATTTTGATTACAGCCATGGTCCTCAAGAAACTATGTTCAAAGATTTGAATCAAGATCAAATTTTGACAATGTTTAAGGAACAATGTCAACGTGTTGGTACAAAATTCGTTGAAACTACACCTGATAAATTAGGTGAAACAATTTTGGCAGCTATCGAAGATTGGGGCAATGGTAAGATTGTATTCCCAAGCACTCCTGAAGTAGACGAATATAAATTAAAAGAATTATTCGAACAAGATGCAGCTAATAATGGCGGCACTCGTACATACTTCCAATGGGACCCAGCTAAAGGCCGTGAAGAATGTATTTCTAATACTGCAAATGCAGATATTGGTATTACATTCCCATACTGCGGTATTGCTGAAACAGCTACTGTAGTACAAGCATCTGGCGAAGAATCTGGTCGTGCTATCAGCTTGTTGCCTACAACTCACATTGCTGTATTGTACACTGATACAATCAACCCACGCATGACACAAACAATGGAACATTTGGCTGAACGTTACCACAATGATCCAGCTAATTTCCCTACAAATATCTGCTTGATTTCTGGTCCGTCTCGTACGGCTGATATCGAGCTCGTTACTGTAGATGGTGCTCATGGTCCTATCCAAGTAACATATGTCCTTGTTAACAGATAGTCCTAATACTAGAGGCTTAATATAACTAAAGACTGTATAAGGCGATCTTCCGATGGAAGGTCGCCTTTTTGCACCTTTGTATAGAATGCAAAATAGGCATACATCTATTTATAGAAATTTCGATATAGCACTTGTAAATTATTCGATATATGATATACTAAGTTCATAACCTATTATTTTAATATGAATTAAACGAGGTGTATTATGAATATTCCATTCTTTACGGATTACCTCATGCTAAGCAATTCATTGAGTATTGGTATTATCGCAGTGTTTGTACTTGCCTTAATCGGTATTTATGTATTGCAACGTAAGGGTACATCCTTTGGTAATCTTGTTATTATTGGCACTATTATTGGTGCCGTATTAGGCGTAGCAATTCAAGTTATTGCTGGTTTTCCTGATGATCCGTCTAAGGTGGTCTACATCAAGGAAAGTACGAAGTGGTTCTCCCTTGTGGGTGGGGGGTTCATCGACTTAATCCGCATGCTTGTTATTCCTATCGTATTTATCTCCATCGTCCATGTTATTTTACACATGGAGGCAGGGGCTAATCTTAAGAAATTAGTAGTTGCCATGGTGTCCACTAACCTCGGCATGGTGGCTGTAGCCGCTATCGTAGGCCTTATCCTCGGTAATGCTTTTGGATTAGGTCAAGGTTTTGATATTGTTGAGTCCGGTAAAAAAATCCGTGAAATCAAACCGATGGTGGATACATTCCGTGCTTTGATTCCTAGCAATCCTATTCAAGCTGCTGCAGAAACAAATGTTATTGGCATCGTAGTATTTGCCATCATCTTGGGCAGCGTAGCCCGTCTCTTAAAACAAACGGGCACCAATAACATGGAAATCTTTACAAAGTTATTTGATGAGCTTCATCAATTGATTTCCTGGGTTGCCGATTTCATTATTGGCCTTATGCCATACGGCGTAGTTGCTTTATTGGCATCTACATTGGCGACACGTGGCTTGCAAGCCATCCTCGACATGGGACTTTTCGTAGTATTGCTTTACGTAGGTCTTTTGATTATGTTCGTCGTTCAAGCTATCTTAATTGCTAGCTTTGGTTACAACCCGATTACATACTTTAAAAAAGCGAAGGCTCCATTGTTGTTGGCCTTCACATCTCGTTCCTCTATGGGCGTATTGCCATTGACTGTTGAAACATTGACAAAACGTCTTGGCGTAAATGCTACAACTGCTAATACAGTAGCATCCTTTGGTACTACTGCAGGCATGCAAGGTTGTGCCGGCGTATTCCCAGCCCTTGTGGTAGTTTACATTTCTAATGTAGCGGGTATTCCATTTGACTTGACAATGTACATCATGAGCGTTATCGTTATCGCTATTGGTTCCGTTGGTATTGCAGGCGTTCCTGGTACGGCTACAATGGCTGCATCCGTATCCCTTAGTGGTACTGGTCTTGGTGCATACTTCACATCCATCAGCCCGATTCTTGCTATCGATCCATTAATCGACATGGGACGTACATGCTTGAACGTATCCGGTTCCTTAACAAATGCACTTGTGGTAGATAAAATTATGGGCACCATTGATAAAGATGCGTATAACAATCCTACACAAGGTGAGGAATAATAGTTAAATAATCATATTGATTGTGAAAGCAGCAGACATTAGGTCTGCTGCTTTTTGCGTAGTTGGACTATGTGTTGTAGTAGAATGCATAGATTGTAATGCAATTGATTTTATACCCTTCTTCGGTGCAATCGAAAATAATTATTATTACATTTTGTAATATCAAAATACAAATATTTATATATATAATTGTGACTATGGATACGTTTTCAAGTATTACATAAGCGTATAATGTACATATAAAAGTTTCTATATATGCTTAATAAATATAAGCCAAGAGGTAGTACTATGATTACAGAAGAAGTAAAAGAACGTTTAATTGCAGATTATCCAAAGTTTGAAGATATGACACGCAAGTTTTATAAGAAAGAGATGTCTATTGCGGACTATAAGGGCCAGTCCGGCGCATATGGTAGCTACGCCGAACGTGGTGCTGCTACGGGCATGAGCCGTTGGCGTTTTAATTGTGGTCGCATCAAACAAGAACAAATGCGGTTCTTAGCAGATACTATCCGCAAGTACAATCTTACACATATTCATTTCACAACTGGTCAATGCTTACAAATGCATGGACTCGATGGGGAAACTATTTTACAGCTCTTCAAGGAATGTTATGAACATGGCATTTATAATCGCGGTGCAGGCGGCGATAATCCAAATGTAGTAGCCAGTATCTTACGCGGCATTGATCCTCGCGAGACCTTTGACATTTCACCATATGCGGCAGCCATTAGCGAATTTCTTATGGAGCAAATGTTTTATATCAAGATTCCCCGTAAATTTAAGATGGGTATCGATAATGGATTTGATAGCACACCACATGCTACCTTTAAGGATCTGGGATTCAATTTAACAAAACATCATACCTTTGATGTATATGCGTGTGGTGGTATTGGTCCTAATCCTCGCATCGGTATTCCCGTAGCTCGTGATGTGCAACCTGAGGATGTTTTATATCATGTGAAAGCTATGCTCATGGTATTTGCAAACCATGGTAACTTTAAAAATCGCGGCAAAGCACGTACCCGTTATATGCCTGCAGAAATGGGGGGCGCGGAAGCTTTCATCAAAACCTATGAAGAAACATTGGCAATGGTGAAAGAGGTTGAAAAATTGACCATTAATCCTGCAGATTATGCTTATGAAATTACGAAGACGGGCAAGCGCGATGATTCGGTAGAAAATCATCGTATTCATCGTCAAAAACAAGAAGGTCTGTACTTTGTAGAATACCACCCAATTGGTGGCGATGCGAACGTTGAACATATATTGGCGGCCCTTGATTATGCTGTTACATTAGACCAAGTGGAGGCTCGCATTGCACCGGATGAAGCCTTGTTTTTCATCAATTTGACCGCTGACGAAGCTAGAAAAATTGCGGAATTAACAGATGATAGCGCACGCGATGATTTTCGTCGTTCCGTATCCTGTGTGGGCTCTACAGTTTGTCAAATCGGAATGCAAGATTCTAATGGTTTGCTAAAGGCTGTCTTTGATCATCTTGAAGAAAAAGGTATTGATACGAAAAAATTGCCGCGAGTACATATTTCTGGTTGCCCACATTCTTGTGGGACTCATCAAATTGGGGAAATTGGATTTCACGGTGCTGTAAAACTCGTAGATAAGAAACCACAACCTGCTTTCATCATCGTAGATGATGGTTCAGAACATATGGGTTCTGAAAGTTTTGGTAAAATGGCTGGGAATATTGTAGCTGCAAAAATTCCAGCATTTATGGAGGCGTTAGCCAATATACTTAATGAGGCACCAGAAGCGGATTTTGGTTCTTGGCGATTGACTCATAAGACTCAATATATGGAACTTGTAAAAGCATTTGAGTAAATATGCTTTCCGCTTGTGATAGGGCCCCAGCAATTGAGCAGATATTATGTCGTTTGCTATGAGGCCCCGTTTCACTACGACAACTTAATTAAAAATAAAACTAGGTATCTCCTTGCTCCGTCCTTCGTAAAGTCGCTGCAGAAATACCTAGTTTTATTTTTATAACACCTGCTATGAATTAGTCCCATAGCAATCGACTATTTTCTCTATATATTGCTGGCTCCCTATCACAAGCTACATTTGATCTTTACTCAATATGCTTTTATGTGATGGGGAAAGGGAGAGACTAGCCTTCGGCTAGTCCTTCCCCTACGGTGGGCATGGCATCACTACTCTAAAGCCTAGCCGCAGGCTAGCTTCTTCCAGATGGAGGGCGTGGCGCCATTAGTTTAAAGCTTTTTTATATAAATCAATCGGGTTATCTAGGTGTTATGTGTTTAAAGTGTGTAGTTCTATTTTGATGGGACGCCTTTATAAATATGGTTATAAAAAAGTACGAATATACTTGTGCAGCGACTTTGCGAAGGACGGAGCAAGCAAGTATATTCGTACTTTTTTAACTAGGTTGTAGAAATGAAATGGGGCCCCATCAAAATAGGGAGAATAACCTTGAAAAGCATATGTTGCCTAGATAACCCTTGATTGATTGTGTTATAATAGGCTTTATAGTAGTGTTTGGAGGATTTATCAGATGTTATTTACCGTCAATACAGAAGTCTGTACACGATGCGGCCTTTGCGTAGCTGACTGTCCGACAGGCTTGCTAGTGATGTCCGAGAATGGGCCTGTGACTGGCAAGGGAGGTTGTATCTCCTGTGGGCATTGTATTTCCGTATGCCCAACGCTTGCTCTTGATAGTGATATGACACCACGTAAAGAGCAAATCGATATCACAAAAGAACAAAAATTAACGCCAGAGCAAGCTGAGTTATTCTTGCGCAGCCGTCGCTCTATTCGTAATTATTAAAATAAACCAGTTCCTGCTGAATTGATTCGCAAGGTATTGAATGTGGCTCGTATGGCGCCAACTGCGACAAATACGCAAGGAATTTCATATATCGTGATTCGGGATAAACAAAAATTACGCCGCATTGCAGATCTCGTTCTTGAGTGGATGCATTTAGCGGCAAAAACTGTGCCGATTATGCGTCTTTATGCTCGTGCAGCACAAGCTGAAGTGGATAAGGGTAAGGAATACATCTTGCGCGATGCGCCTGCGTTAGTAGTGGCTATCGGTTCTAAAAAGGATATTCATCGTACTCACGATAGTGGTCATTCTTGCTTGTCTTATGCAGAGTTGTATGCACCAACATTAGGATTAGGTACTTGTTGGGCAGGCTTCTTTGAACATGCTGGGGAAGCAGAATATGAACCATTATTGGACCTATTAGGTGTACCTGAGGATAAAATCATTGCTGGTGGTATCTTGATGGGCTATCCAAAGGTTCGTTACCGCAATATTGTGGAACGCCAACCATTGGATGTTACATTCGATACTGAAGAATAAACGTGATTGATACTGAAGAATAAAATAAAAGCGATACTCTAAAAAAAGTTAGAGTATCGCTTTTTGTTAGTTTGCAGAGGTAATGCTACCTTTGAAAGTATCGTTGATGAATTGTTTGATTGCATCAGATTTGTAGATGTCTGCAATTTTTTTGTATGTTTCGTTATCTTTGTCTTGGCTACGTACAGCAAGTATCATAACAGCTAAAGGTTCGTCTTTAGGTTCTAAGAAGAAACCTTGTTTTTCTACGTTAAGGCCTGCGCTTTGAACATAGTTCATAGGAATTGCTGCCACAACAACATCATCTAAGCTGCGTGGCAATTGAGCTGCTTCAAGCTCTTGGATTTGAAGGTTTTTAGGATTAGATGTAATATCTGCTACTGTTGCTTTAAAGCCAACGCCCTCTTTCAATGTAATGAGGCCCGCTTTAGCAAGTAATGCAAGACCGCGACCGCCGTTTGTTGGATCGTTAGGAATCGCTACGATAGCGCCGTTTGGTACATCTTGTGCACTATGTACAGAGTTACTATACAATCCCATAGGCATTAAAATCGTTTTGCCAATAGCTACAAGGTCGGAACCATTTTGTTTGTTAAAGTTTTCCATAAATGGAACGTGTTGGTATGCGTTGAGTTGGATATCTCCATCAGCCAATGCTTTGTCTGGTGTTACATAATCGGAGAATTCCACAACCTTAAGGTCGATACCTTGCTTTTGAGCCTCTTTTGCTACAGCTTCTGCTACTTGAGCGTGAGGACCAGCAGTAGCACCAATTTTAATTTCCTTTGGTGTCTGACTAGATTGATTTGTATTTGTGCCACAGCCTGCGATGGCGAATGCTAAAACGCCAACGAGAAGCGGGGCAATAAATTTCTTTAATTTCATGTGAACATCCCTTTCTATATACATATAATGGATATATCCTATCATGTAAATGGGGTTTTGTATATAGATAAAAATATAAGGGTTGGATATAGATTAAAACTATGGCTCCTACGATGATTGTAAAGTAGAGTTATTAAGTAATTGAAAGTAGCGTTATCTAGATATATCTAAAAAAATCGAAATATGATATAATACAGATAAGTTTTATACAATTAAAGCGGTGGAATACAAATATAATACTTAGGAGGTCCCTATGTTTAACTTTGATTTTTATAACCCTACACATATCGTATTTGGTAAAGATCGTTTAGGTGAATTAGATACATTGGTACCAAAGGATGCAAAGGTGCTCATTACTTACGGCGGTGGATCTGCTGTGCGCAGTGGTCTGATTGATCGTATTGTGAAAGCCCTTGGCAACCGCAAGGTAGAGCAATTCGGCGGTATTGAGCCAAACCCATCCCTTGAAACGTGTGAACGTGCAGTAGCTTTCATTAAAGAACATGGCGTAGATTTCGTTCTCGCTGTAGGCGGCGGTTCTGTAGTAGACGCTACAAAACTTATCGTTATGGGCGCTACTTATGATGGTCCTGTCGTTGAAGTTATGAAAGCTGGTGTACCAGAGGTTCCAGTGGAAATGGTGCCAAATCCATTACCATTTGGTACAGTTATGACTCTACCTGCCACAGGTTCTGAAATGAACAATGGTGCCGTTATTACTTATGGTGATGGTAAATATCCTGTGTTCAGTAGCTTAGTATTCCCTAAGTTCTCCATGCTTGATCCAATATTGACTTTCACATTGCCTGAAAAACAAGTTAAGAACGGCGTAATCGATACCTTCGTGCATACCACAGAGCAATATTTAACATATCCTGTAGAGGGCCGTATTCAAGATCGTTTCAGCGAAGGCATTTTGAAAACTATGATTGAAATCGGCAAAGAAACGGTAGAAAATCCAGAAAACTACGATATTCGTGCTAATCACGTGTGGGCTTCTACCTTGGCATTAAATGGCTTGATTGGTGCCGGCGTGCCACAAGACTGGGCCACACATCTTATTGGTCATGAGTTAACTGCGGCGTACCATCTTGACCATGGGATTACATTAGCTATCGTATTGCCTGCATTGTTAGAAGTGAAAAAAGCAGACAAGCTTGAAAAATTGGCACAATATGCTACACGTGTATGGCATATCACAGAAGGTACAACAGAAGAAAAAGCAGATAAGGCTATCGCTAAAACGCGCGAATTCTTCGAGTCCCTTGGTGTATCTACGCATTTGAAAGATTATGGTCTAGGCGAAGACGCAGTTGATAAAATTGTGAAACAATTAGAAGGTCATGGTATGACACAACTTGGTGAAAACGGTGATATTACACCAGAAGTGGCTCGCGAAATTTTAACGCGTGCCTTATAATTAGTAGAATAGTGTATATATTAGAAAAGACACCTGGTAGGTGTCTTTTCTTTGTACATTGTATGGAGAATATGATGGTATTATATACATTTTATGAATATCATAATCTAGTGTAAATGAAAGAAGGCGATATATTAATGGAACAATTACATAAAGGGCGTCAAGCTTTTAGTTATGCTTTTCCTATTATGATTCCTATGGGCATAAGCTTCTTTTTCATAGGCTTAGGATTTGGTTTATATGCTACGAGCCAAGGGTTCCCTTGGTGGACACCACCTGTTTTGGCAGCAACCATTTTTGCAGGATCCATGGAGTTTGTAACGATAGGTATGTTGATGGCTGGATTTGATCCTATTAATGCCTTTGTTTTAACCATGTTCGTTAATGGTCGTCATTTTTTCTACGGTTTATCTGCGCTACAACGATATGTTCATATGGGTTGGAAGTGGTTTCCTACCGTTGCTTGGATGTGTGATGAAAGCTTTGCTATCAACATGTCTACAAGATTACCGGATGATGTGGATAAAAAATGGTTTTACTTCCACGTGTCTTGGCTTAACTATGTGTTCTGGGTATTTAGTACCTTTGTAGGTGGTCTATTTGGTAATCTATTGACTTCTGTAGATTTACGAGGTATTGATTTCGTGTTACAAGGGCTATTTATTGTGGTATTTCTTGAAATGCTACTTAATGCAAAGAATAATAAGATTCGAGCCTTTGGTGTAGCAGGTGCAGCTATAGCGGTAGCCATGCTCTTATTGGTGGGGAAATCTCTCTTTATGCTTCTATCTATGAGCTGTATGCTCGTAGTTTGCTATCTTGCGTACAAATGGGGAGGTGTGCGCCTTGACTAATATAGAAATGGTTATGACCATTGCTATCGTAGTAGCAGGTACATTATTGACTCGCTTTGGAGCGTTCCTCATATTCCCACCTGGGAAAAAGGCGCCAGATTTTGTACTCTTTTTAGGCAAAGCATTACCTGCTGCCGTTATGGGTATGCTCGTCGTATATACCTTTAAGGAAACCGTCGTTTTAGCATACCCATATGGTATCCCTGAATTGATAGCATTACTGGTTACAGTAGGATTACATCTATGGAAACGGAACATGCTCGTATCCATTGCCGTAGGTACTATAGTGTATATGCTTATCGTACAAAATATTTAATATTTCTCTAAATCAAAGAGCGTTTTTGGAAAAGTTCTCTATTGTCTGTTGCTTGAAAGAATTTTAAAATGATATGACACAGATTTTGAATTGCTTCTTTAGAAGAATTTGCTGATGGTGTGATGAAGAAATCCCCCTTTCGTCAAACGACTTTGGCCCTGCGGAGCCCGCAGGGCGGAGTCAGACCTGGCCGGTGGAGGCTTGACGGAAGGGGGATTTCTTTACAATGCAATAAATGATTTCTTAGAAGCAATTCAGCAAGTTATTTTAGTTTTAAAATTCTTTCAAGCCCCGCAGCAGTATGATGATTTTCCAAAAACGCTCTTTGATCAAGTAGCTCCATGAGATCCATATCTGTAATGGATAATTTGAAGTCAAAGACGTCAAAGTTAGACTTCATATGCTCTAAGCTTGTTGCCTTTGGCAATGGAATGATGCCTCGTTGGATGTGCCAACGTAAAATAATTTGGTGCTTACTAACGCCGTACTTTTCAGCCAAGCTCTTGATGATAGGATGGTCCAATACAGGTTGGCGATCACGAGTAAATGGAGACCACGCCATACCTACTACTTGATGCTTACGCATTAATTGTAATAAGGATTTACGTTGGTTGAATGGGTGGCATTCGATTTGGTTTACCACAGGTTTTACATTGCAGTGGTACAGCAAGTCGATTAAGCGGTCTTCGTAGAAATTAGACAGACCCAACCCGCGTAGCACGTTTTGGTCGTATAACTCCTCCATGGCGCGCCAAGAGCCGTAGTAATCACCTATTGGTTGGTGAATAAGCATGATATCTATATAATTAGTATTTAACTTCTTTAGAGAACTTTCAACAGCACGCATCGTAGCATCGTAACCGGCATTGGTATACCAAATTTTAGTGGTTACAATGATGTCGGACCGATTAATACCAGATGCACTCATGCCCTTGCCGACGGCTTCTTCGTTATCATAATAAGCTGCCGTATCGAGTAAACGGTATCCAGCCTGTAAGGCATTCGTTACAGCTTGCTCCGTTTCCTCCGACGTTCCTGTTTTGTAGGTGCCAAATCCGATGGATGGCACAAAGCTACCATTATTTAAAATTCTAAAATCCATACGTTCTTCCATGAGAAACCTCCATATGTATACTTGTTCAGGAATATTATATCAGATATTATTTCTGACTAGTAATATCTAATCATATAGGGAATTAGCTTTCATACAATTCTTATTGATTTTGTGATATACTAAGGTATTGATAAAAATCAATACAATGGATAGAGATAAGGTGAAAGTATGAACAAATTTCGACTTGGTGCTGTAATGGCACTATTGGTCATTGTTGTATGTGCGATTGCAGGTTGTGGTACATCTACGGTATCCGTTGCCGATGTTACTTATAAAGATATGCCGTTACAAATTCATAATGAAGCGAATGTAACAGCTCTTAATAAGTCCACTATTACGCCCGCTGTATCAGGTGCGGCTACGTATGCTGTGAAGGTAGGCGATAAGGTAACACAAGGTCAAGTGGTGGCGACGATTGATACGTCGGCATTGCAACAACAATTAGCGTCCTTACAAGGTCAGCTTAGTGCGGCCCAATCCTATACGCCTGCTGTTGAAACAACGACGACAACGACGGCGCCTACGGTTAGCAGTGCTCAGCTTGAAAGTGCTCGCCAAATGCGCGAGGCTGGTAATATTACAGAAAAGGAATATAATCGTATTCTAGAACGGTCTCGACCTCAAACTGTGACAACCACAACTGGTGGTGGCGGTGGTGGCAACGGTGCTAGTGTTGCTGCTATTGAGGCACAAATTGCTCAGGTGTCCGCACAAATAGCTGCCGCTAATATTACGGCTCCTATAGCTGGTGTGGTGACTGCTATTTACAATGAAGATCGTCAAATGGCGATTGCAGATCGTCCATTTATGTTGATACAACAAGAGACGCCTATGGTAGCATCCTTGAGTATTCCTCGTGATGCGGCTATGAAATTAGCTAGCCCAGAGGCAAAATCAAGTATTAAAGTGTCTTTGCATGTCGGTGATTCAGATATTCCAGGTGAGTTGACCTATATAGATACAAACCAGCCTGAAAATGTACCAAGTGTACTAGTTAAGGCTACTTTCAACAACGAAAAAGGAGCTATTAAGGCTGGTGAATTTTATAGTTTGACCATCGAATCTAGTGCTCAAGCTAAGATGCTCGTTGTTCCTGCTGCGGCAGTACGTGAAAATCAAGATGGTAAATATGTATATGTATTAACCGCTGATAATACGGTAGACGTACGTGTCGTTGAAGTAGGGGATGAACAAGATGGGTATGTGTCCATCATGACAGGCCTCAATGAAGGCGAACAAGTTATTACAACCAAGGGAACCTTTGAACTAGGTGAAAAGGTGAAGGTTCAATAAATATCTTATGAGTAGCTAGAAACTAGCACCATGAATGTTAAAAAGGAGGAGATTATTATTTTAGAATTTAAACGTTTTGAATTAAGAGATAAACCATTAATCGATAAATATTTTGAACAACATCATTACGAAGCGTCGGATAATTGCTTTACTACATTGTATATGTGGCAAGAAGCCTATGGCATTCGTTGGGCTGAAGAAAATGGCGTATTGTACATCCAAGGTGGTGGTAAGCGCGATCCATTCCTATTACCTCCATTTGCTGGTAAGGATGCGAAGTTCCTCGATGGTTTATTGCGTGCAAAAGAATGGTTTGTAGAAAATAAATTACCATTCATTTTCAAAGGTGTTAGCAAGGTTGTGAAAGAACGGATGGAGGAACTATGCCCAGGCCGTTACGTATTCACACCTGACCGTGATAACTACGAATATATTTATAAGTCTGAAGATCTTATCAATTTGTCCGGTAAGAAATTCCGTCAAAAGAAAAATCACTTGAATCAATTCCGTATGCAATATTCCAACTATGAATATGTGCCAATTACAGAAGACATCATTCCATTGTGCCGTGAGACAGCAGCGTCTTGGGTGGAAACTCATCACGAAGAAGGTATTGAAGATGAATTAGTGGCGATTAATTTACTCTTTGATCATTGGGATGTCTTAGGCTTAAAAGGCGGCGCTATTAAGTTGTTTGGTCGCGTAGAGGCTTTCAGTATCGGCGAATTAATGAATGATAGAATGGCTTTAATTCACATTGAAAAAGCCAATCCGGATATTCGCGGTTTGTATCAAGCAATTAATAATGAATTCATCCGCCATGAATTTAGCAATGTAGAGTTTATCAATCGTGAAGAAGATATGGGTTTGCCTGGTCTTCGTCAAGCGAAGGAATCTTATAATCCTGATCATTTTGCAGAAAAATATGATGCTGTATATGCTAATGAAGCAGATAATGCAACGGGCGGTAAATAATTAGGTCAATTTAATAACGAATATGAGAGTGGTACTGTATGGTGCCACTCTTTTCCGTTATAATAAAGGGTAGAGTGTGTGAAGTACATTCTACTACATGAAATATATAGCTCTAGAGCTATTTAGGATAGAAAGGAAATCGTATGGATTTTAGAATTGCTACATCACAAGATACCCCTCAAGTTGAAGCGCTATGGGCGTATTGCTTTGAACCAAAAGAAGATCCCTTCTTTCAATATTATTTTTCTAACTGTTATGAACCGGAGAATACTGTCGTAGGTATCCAAGAAGGTCAATTGCTCTCCACTGTTCATTTACGTCAATACAACATCAATGTGCGCGGCGCTATCTTGCCTACTAGCTACATGGTTGGTGTTGCCACTCATCCAGCCGCACGTCGTGGCGGCGTAGGTGGTGCATTATTGTTGCACTCCTTAGAAGAATTGCGCCGTCGTGGTCAAGGCATTACCATTTTAATGCCTTCTAAAGCGGGATTTTATCAACAATATGGCTGGGATTTGTACGCTCATCAATGGGTACAGACCATGCCATTAGAGAGTTTGCGTCCTTTGACGGATAAAACCTTATCCTTTGGATTGCTAAATGATGTAGAGCAATGGACATTGCTTGCTCCTGTTTACAAAGCCTATACAAAGGACTTGTGCGGCTATGCAGAGCGCGGCGAGAAGGAGTGGAGACGTCTATTAGGCAGTTTCTTTGCTGAAGGTGTGAATATTGCGGTCGTAAAAAATGATGAAGGTCAAATCGAGGGCTACGCTGTCTATCGTTTGGGGGCCCCTGAAATTCCAGTTACAGAATTTGTATACACAACACGTCGTGCTCAACGTGGTTTGCTTAATTATTTTTATAACCATCGTTCTCAAGGTGAAAGCATTCGCTGGAATGAAGGATTGCATGATACGGGTTATAGATTTGTTCCTGATGGAAAAACAGGTCATACAACGATGCCGTATATGATGGCGCGTATCGTAGACGTAGAAACAGCGTTGACTACGGTACCTGTTAATCTAGAAGCCGTTATGATGCCAATTACCTTAAACATTAAGGTTACCGATACATTATGCGATTGGAATCATGGCGTATTTGCCCTTAGCCTAGGTGAAAGCACTTTACCTAACGTAAAACGCGTTTCTGCTGAATCTGTGGATGAAATCGATATCACCATAGACATTGGCGGTCTAACAGTCCTGTTGATGGGGGCTGTATCAGCTAAAGATCTTGTGTTTGAAGGTAAATTACAAGGCGAATCTCATTGGATTGATTATCTAGATATGGTATATCCTAAACAAAATACATATATCAATGAATGGTGGTAATATGAGCTGGAGAACATATACAGTAAAAGAAGAGGTAGATACAACAGTATCTGCTTATGTAAAAGAGCGATTTTCTTTATCCTCTCGAAATGTGCAGATGATATTTCGTAAGAAACGGGTGAAGGTCAATAGCCGCGTTGCTCATTCCAAGCGTATGCTAAGAAAAGGGGATGTTATTACTATTGAGTTACCACAAGATAAGGGTTATGGTGTAGAGGTTGAAAAAGGACCTATAGAGGTTCTCTATGAGGATGAACACACACTTGTGGTGTATAAGTCTCCATTTATGCTGGTTCATCCAGCAGGTCAAACGAAATATCATACATTGAGTAATCTGGTGGCTGGCTATTATGCTAAACGCGGCGAAGTTCATAAAATTCGGCCTGTTCATCGCTTGGATCGAGATACAACAGGTGTTATTATGTTTGGCAAAACCCGTGAGGCAGAACAATATTACACTAAACAGCTACAAGAAGGTCGAATTCACCGTGTCTATCGCGGTCTCGTAGAAGGAAAGATTACATCTGATGGTGTGGTGAATGAACCTATCGGTGTGGATCCGGTATTTGATAATCGCCGTTGTGTTGATGAATTTGGTCAAGATGCTGTAACCGAATATCATGTGATTGAATATGATGATGTACAATCGTTGTTAGAGTTTACATTGCTAACCGGACGAACTCATCAAATTCGCGTTCATATGGCTCATATTGGTCACCCTATCATTGGCGATGCCATGTATGGTATGCGGAAAAAACCGTATACGAGACAGGCCTTACATGCCTATTCGTTGACATTTATACCATATGGACAATCTGAACTGGTGACTGTTATCGCACCTGTACCATCTGATTTAGGTCGTGAACTACAAACTAAAAAGCTGCCCTAGGGCAGCTTTTTGCATAAGTGTATAGGTTTAGCAACGAAAAAAGGACTCCTGATGGAGTCCTTTTTCATGTAAGGGGAGTGTTAGTATTAACATCAAATGACCTATGTATTTAAACAAGTAGTAGGTTTGGGGTTAGTATTACTTGTCGGGAGATAAATACATTAAGTAATCAGGGAATATTTACTTATAATTATCATTTGATGTAGTAATTATAAGTAAATACCATGAAGGTAAAATGAACTTCTAAAAAATATTTTATGAAATTTAGATGAAATGTAAAATTCGTTTATTAAATGTTGATAAATGCCATACTTCTTGATATGATAATAGAGGAGGATAATATCTTCTCTTTATTTTTTTTAAAAATATTTAAAAAAATCGTTCTAGTTATAAGACTTTTGTTGTTGGGTTAGAAAGGGGGCCACTATGAAGTTGCTTATAGCTTTGATGGCCTTTTTTTGCCTCATAACATATTCGAATACGGCACAAGCGACTGATTGGTACTATGTAAGTCCTGATGACAAAGGTAATCAACTCTTTATAGATAATGATAGTGTTCAAAAAAGCGATTATGATGCTGTTCTTTGGCTAAAGGTTAATGAACCAGGTGGCGATGAACTTCGCTATAAGGTATATATTAGCCGTTATAATCGGACCATGGAAATTCTAGAAGTAGATGCGTATATGCCAAACGGCACTCAATATGATAATGTTGATTATGATAAAGATCCTGAACCGATTGAAGGCAATACGAATGGTCAAGCCATCTATAGATTGTTATGGCAATAAATAGCTTGAATTTAATATTTTAGATATAAATTTAAAAAATTAAATATAAAAATACCTAGCTAGACAGCAACTAGCTAGGTATTTTTTATGTGTAAATGTATTGTAAACACGCAGAGGTGCTACAGTCTTTGTAGATAGGTAAAATTTAAGATATCCACTAGTGATTGGTAACAACCGTTAGTTTATAGCTGAGCGGCTGTACGGGTTAATTCCAAATCATTAATCATTTGTAAATCGTCTTGCGGGGATCTACCGCCGGTTGTTAAGTAACCGCCTACCATGATGCCGTTAAGACCACCTTTTAGTGCGTACGATTGTAAATCGCGTAGATTTACTTCTCGACCGCCTGCGGTGCGAATTAATGCATGAGGTAAAATGAAACGGAATACAGCGAAGGTACGTAAAATTTCCATCGGTTTTAACGCTTTGTTATGTTCGAATGGAGTACCCTTGATCGGATTTAATATGTTTAATGGTATGGAATCAATGTTGAGGCGTTTAAGTTCAAACGCCATTTCTACGCGTTGTTCTAGCGTTTCGTTTAGACCTAAGATACCGCCAGAGCAAACGCGAATGCCAGCTTTTTTGGCATTTTCTATGGTAGACATCTTGTCCTCATAGGAATGTGTGGAGCAGATGTCAGGGAAATGACTTGGTGCAGTTTCGATATTGGAATGATAGCGAGTAACACCAACTTCTTTTAATTGAAGAGCTTGTTCATAGGTTAACAAACCAAGGGAACAACAAATTTCTAAACCAATTTTTTCGCGGATTTCTTTTAATACGCGTAAGATTTGGTTGAATTCATTAGGGTTGGAAGTGTTGCGACCGCTTGTAACAATAGAGAAACGAATAGCACCAGCTTCTTTTGCTTTTCTAGCAGCCTCTAAAATCGATTCATCATCCATAAATGGATATTCTTGAACGCCTGTATTGTGGTGTGCCGACTGTGCACAGAATTTACAGTTTTCAGGACATTTACCAGAACGAGCATTTACAATCGCGCAAATGTCGACGGAATTATCGTTGAAATGTTGTTTTATTTTATCTGCCATAGCCAATAGAATCATGGTATCTTCATCGGATGTATGGATTAAATCGATGGCTTCCTCTTTAGTGATTTCCCCACCATGTAATATACGATTGGCAATAGTTAATATTTTTTCATAAGAACCCACCTGGGTTTGTTGCTCTACTGGAAGTGCCATTATAGCCTCCTTGTTATTGTTAACTTATAAAAACGAATATATTTACAATGTAATTGTAGTATTCTTGTATACTAATTGTCAACTGTATAAATTAATTAGTTTACAATATGATATCTTACATATTATATAGAAATATATAGTATAATTAGATATTAGTATTCTATAAGTTAGGAAAGGAGACAATATGCAACCCTTTCGTTTTATACATTGTGGAGACCTTCATTTAGGGGCTCCTTTTCAATATGCTATGGGGATGAGTCGGCATGTAGATCGTGCTGTCGCAGAAGCAACTTATGAAGCTTTCAATAATATCATTGAAATCGCTGTGCGCGAACGCGTTAATGCAGTTGTGATTAGCGGTGATGTTTATAATAGTGAAGATCATAATTTAGAGGCTCAGGTCCGATTTGTGCGTGCTATGTATCGCTTGTGGGAGGCGCATATTCCCGTATATATGGTGCAAGGTAATCATGATCCTGCTGAAAGCTGGCGCGCTGGCTTATCAATGCCTGATAATGTACATGTGTTTTCGGATACACAGGTACAACGATTTCCGTTGATGGTTAATAATATTGAAGTTGGTGGTGTTTACGGCATCAGTTGTGGCCATGGCAATGAACAATCTAATTTTGCTGCACAATATAAAGCCTTTGAACGAGATGAGTTTTCCCTTGCTGTCATGCATGGAACGGTTGGATCTAGTGTGGGCAGTGAACATCATGATGTAACAGGGCCCTGTAATTTGACGGATATCATGCAAGGCGCTATGGACTATTGGGCACTAGGTCATATCCATAAATCACAGGTGATTTCAGAAGACCCTATGGTCGTATATGCGGGCAATCCTCAAGGATTACATCGCAAGGAATCTGGCGCTAAAGGATGCTATATGGTCAACGTATCACATAATGGACATTGTGAACTAGAATTTATTGAGACCAGTGCCATTCGTTTTGAAGATATAAAGATCGATATTGCAGGCATACAAACTGAACGTGAGTTATTAGATTTGTTGAGCCATAAAAAGCAGTCCTTACGTAAAAAATATAATAAGAATACATTGGTATCGGTCCATTTAGTAGGAACTGGTCCAATTCATCGCTTATGCGTGGATGAGTCCGTTCGAAAATTATGGCTACGGGAGACGCAGGCAGAGGAAAAGAGTAAATCTATTTTTGTTATGCCATACCGCATGATTGCTAAAACGCGTCCTACTGTTAATTTGGCAGAGCGCCGTTTATTGTCCGACATGGTAGGCGATTATCTACGTGCCTATGATGAAACCGTTACTGATATTGAGGCCGTACGTCAAATCTTGGTCGATCGTCCTGAGTCTAAACGACTTGGCAGTTATTTAGATTTATTATCAGACGATGTATTGAAACGAGTTATGGAACGCAGTGAAATGGAAGGGGTTACGGTGTTAATGGGGGTAAACGATGAACATTAAACAGATTCGACTCGACTCATTTGGGCCGTATGAAAACTGGACATTTACATCCGGTCCTAACGGTGTACAGCTTGTATATGGCGCTAATGAAAGTGGGAAAACCTCCTTATTAGAAGGTATGCGTTCTCTTTTATTTGGCGGTAAACATAAAAAATATGGTTATGTAAGTGGATCTCTTGAGCTCGACAAAGAGGGGACGGCTTATCATTTAGGCCGACAAAACAAGAATTTAGATTTTTATTCTCCTGGTGAGCCTAGCATAAAGGTCGAGCCGAATCAATTGTGGTGGCATGGGCTCGATAAAAAAACGTATAACCGCATATTCGGCCTTACGTTAGAGGACCTTCAAGGCGTAGATATACTCAATGAAGTAGATGTACGAGCTAGATTCTTTGGCGCCGAAGGGGGCGAGCAACTCGGTGGTGTAGTAAAAAGCATTGAAACCAATGCTAATGACTTACTGGTTGCGTCTGCATCAGGCAAACGCCGCATCAATGTTTTGATAGATCAATTACAAGAAAATAAGGCTCGTTTATCCGCACTGGGTGAACATGAAACGCAATATGTAGAATTACAACAAGCGTTGAAGGCTTCCGAGGATACAGAAGCAGAAATTCAGAATCAAATCAAAGAATGGCAAGATTATCGTGAAGGCGTAGAGATGGTGCTTCGTGCATGGGATACATATCGACGTAGCGAAGAGGCGCGTCGTCGTATGCAACAGTTTACATCTCCTGATACACTAGATCGCGATGCGTTTTTAAGTATCGATGAGGGCCTTCGTGAAGCTCGTCAGAATATGCAACTTTGGCTTGATAAAGAAGAAGCACTAAAACCGGAAAATTTTGATCCTAATAGTCCATTTACTACCTATGGCCAAGATATAGAGGATTTGATTCAACAAGGTGCGAAGTGGGAACAATTGCGCCGTGAGTGTGAAGAAGGCGAAGCCTACATTGCTAAGGTTAAAGAGCAACTTGATTTCTCGAGAGGGTTACAATCTTCATGGCGCAAGGATGAATCGGTGCCAACTGATGTGAATTGGTTTGAAGGGGAACGTTTATCCAAACGATTGCGTACCGCAAAGGACCAATTATTATATTGGCAAAGCCAAGCACCATCCTTGCAAAAAGAACCAAAAATAAGTGAAGATAGTTCATCTGTTGACACTGGTGAAAATAGCCCTGTTAACACCTGGGCTCAGCAAGAGTTGCAGGCTGTTATGACTGATATTGCAGATCTAGAGTCTCGACTTGGAGAACATGGTTCCATACGTATGGCCACGATGCCGATTTGGTTGCAACGTATTGGGGGGATTGGAGCCGTCGTTGGTGTATTGATGTCTCTGGCAGGACTTATTGCACTGGAATCTGTACTATATAGCATCGGTGGTATTATTCTATTAATACTTGGACTGGGATTGTTCTGGTATGGATGGCGCCTTCGCCATGTAGATGATTCCGATGTAGCTCGGTTGATGCGTGAACTAGAACGCTTACAGCAACGTAAGTCGTATTTGGAAACACAATTGGATGCACCTTTACCTGTGGCGTCAGATGTACCGAACTTGGAAACGGCAGCTATTGAGCAACGTTACAATGATGAAGGTAAACAATTACAGGCTAATTATGAAAAAGCCTTGGCTGAATGGCAAGCATGGATTCCTGAAGGGGCTGCCAAGAGTCTCGATGAAGATGATTTCTTTAGTATGAAGCATGAATATGACCAGTACTCTGAACAATTGCGGACCATTGAAGGATACGAGAAACGCTTAGATGAACATAAGGAATCTTTGCGCCTTATAGAGGACCAAGCTGTTACCTTATGGTATAACCTTGGTGTTGAAGCCCCTGTGTCTCCTACTGAGCTAAAACGTATTTATAACCAATATAAAAACTTTCAACAACAAATGATTCGTTGGGAACAAAAAGAATCACAGCGTAAGAGCTACCGTATGGAGTATGATAATTGGCATCGCAAGGAAAAAGAGCTTTTACTAGAACAAAAAGCATTGCTTGAAAAAAGCGGATTATCCGGGGCCAATGAATATCGTCAAAAACTCATTGATGAAGATCAATTTAAGCAATGGGAAACGATTTACAAACAAAGCCAAGTACAGCTTGATTTGTTAACTCCAGATGGTGAAAATAAAGATTTATTCTATCGCCGCTTGCGTGAGGGGAATAAAGAGAATTGGACTGATGAATTAGCCCATGCAGATCAAGAGCTGAATGCGCGCAAGGATGCGATGGCTAACCTCTATGAGAAACGAGGCCAAATCGTGGAAGCTATGCGTGCATTGGGTTCAGATCAGGAGCAACGGGAAGCCATTCAACAACGACAAGAGTTAGAATCTGAATTGGAATCTGCCTTGGAAGATTGGGCCACTCAAGTTGTCATCGCTCATTGTATGGAACGAGCGCAACAATCATACGAAGAAGAGTCACAACCAAAGATGTTAGAATTAGCATCTCAGTATATTAAACGTTTAACGAATGGTGCTTATACATTTGATATGTGGGGATTGCAAGACGGTTTAGCCCTTTTGAATGAACGGGGTGAACGATTACCGATTTATCATTGGTCTAGTGGTTTAGCGGATCAGGTGTATCTCGCGCTGCGTTTGGCACTAGCAAAGGTCTTTTCGTACCAAGTGGATGCATTGCCAATCATATTAGATGATATCCTAGTCCGATTTGATGAAGATCGCCAAAAGAGTGCACTTGAGTTGTTAGCTGAACTTGGTGAACATCAACAAATTTGGTTGTTTACATGTCAGCAACAAGTGTATTACATGGGTCAAGCTATTGCTGGTATAGATACGCATATATTACAACGTGCATAAATTTCTATCCCTAAAAATATAGATAATAAGTGGCTTTGCATATTCATCACTTTTGGGGTACACTTTTAATATAAGCGTGACATTCTAATAAAAAATCTTATATACATGTATGGGTGTGTTTTGTAGAAAGGGGTGGAAATTTGAATACTGCTTATTTAGATATGATTCAGGGCAAGAACCCTGGCATAACACCGGTATGGTATATGCGCCAAGCAGGGCGCAGTCAGGCTGCATATCGTAAGATAAAAGAGAAGTACACATTGTTCGAAATTACCAAACAACCAGAACTTTGCGCACAAGTGACAGAACTGCCTGTTAAAGAATATGGCGTTGATGCGGCTATTCTTTATAAGGATATTATGAGCCCTATGGTGGCTATTGGCGTGAATGTGGATATTAAACCTGGTGTAGGTCCTGTATTTGATACTCCAATACGCCGTATGGAAGATATTGAACGATTATATGCGTTTGATGCAACAAAGGTAGAGTATATTTCCAAAACTATTGAGTTGTTGACTACTGAGGTGCTTGATGTACCTCTTATTGGCTTTTGTGGTGCACCATTCACTATCGCGTCTTACCTTATTGAAGGAGGTCCTACGAAAAGTTATAACAAAACTCGTGGGATGTTAATCAGCGAACCCGAAATTTGGAATAGACTAATGGAAAAACTAGCGGATATGTCCATCGAGTATTTGTCAATGCAAGCGCGCGCTGGTGCTAATGCTTTACAAATCTTTGACTCTTGGGTGGGGGCCGTTAATAGTACAGAATATGAGCAAGCTATTTTCCCTCATATGAAACGTATTATTTCCACAGTAAAATCTAGATTCCCTAACTTGCCGCTCGCTATGAATGGTGTCGGTACAGACCACCTTGTTTCTACTTGGGCTAAATTACCTCTTGATGTTATCGCCTTAGATTGGCGAAGCTCTCTTGGGGCGGCTAAGGATAGAGGTGTTACACAAACAGTACAGGGAAACCTTGATCCGGCTTATTTATACGGGGATACAAAAACAATAGCCAAGGTGGTAGATGAAATCTTAATGGATGGCGTTCGCCATGGTAAACATGTATTTAACTTAGGGCATGGCGTATTCCCTGAGGCAGACCCAGCAAAATTACATTGGTTGACAGACTATGTTCATGAAAAGAGCCGTGAATTGTGGGCTCGTGAAAGCCGATAATATGAAGCAGGCTATACTGTTATTATCTTTTGGTACACCTCGTCAACCATCTGATTTATTACCCTATTTGACGAGCATTCGACGCGGAAAAATTCCGACAGAACGAGAGTTGAAGGTTCTAACTGCTCGTTACGATGCCATCGGACAATGGGATAATAAGCTGTTGCAAACGATGGGGGAAGAGCAAAAGAAAACTCTTAAATCCCTATTGGCGATAGACGCGATGTATTTGGCCTATCTTCATATGCCTAATAGTATGGAACAAGCTATAGAATCCATAGCAACTGCAGGGTATACTTCTATTTTATGTATTGTCACATCGCCGTTTTATTCTATGATTGGAACAGGCGCGTATGAACGGAAATTACATTCTATATTACGAGCGTATCCGGATATATCTTGTGAAATTATCAAATCTTGGTGGAATAGACCACAGTTTTTTGAATACTGGCGTTCACAGTTGATGGCCGCGAATCCATTACAAGCTGATACAGCCTGTATTTTCTCTGCCCATAGTGTACCTACTTCAACGGTTGGTAGCTATGAAGATGAGGTCATGTCCGCATCAAATCAAATTGCAAAAATGGTAGGCCTTAATCACTGGTATCAGGCATGGCAAAGTGCGGCGCCCTATGGTGAATGGTTAGGTCCTACCATTGAAAGTGTCATTGAACAGGCTCTTATAGATGGAGCAAAACGGATTGTATGTATTCCTTTTGGGTTTGTTAGCGATCATGTAGAAATTTTGTATGATAATGATATTATTTGTCGGAATATCGTTGAAAATGCTGGGGCTACATATGAACGTCTGCCTATGCCCAATGGAAATACCCTATTTATGGAGGCCATGGCAAAGGCTATACGAGAAAGGATTAATAAGTGAAGGTAACGATTGTTGGTGGTGGCCTTACGGGGCTTACTGCAGCCTATTATTTAGGCCATGCCAAACCAGATTGGCAGATACAATTATATGAACAGGCCCCTCGATTTGGCGGTAAAATTCAAACGCAACAAGTAGATGACTTTGTTGTTGAGTTAGGACCGGATTCCTACTTGGGCCGCAAAACGGAAATGACGGATCTCATTACAGATCTTGGTCTAGCAGATACGCTTGTATCCAATGAAACGGGGCAGGCCTATGTGTATGACCGCGGTAACATTCACCCAATTCCAGGTGGTTCCATCATGGGCGTTCCTACGGAAATGATGCCTTTTGTGAAAGCGACCTTAATTTCCTGGGCTGGTAAAGTGCGTGCTGGTCTTGATTATTTTAAGAAACCGTATCCCTTAGATGCTCACGGTGATGTATCGATTGGTCATTTCTTCCGCTACCATTTAGGTCAAGAAATGATGGATAAATTAATTGAGCCATTATTGGCGGGTATTTATGGTGGCGATATTTATAAAATCAGTCTATTATCTACGTTTCCACATTTTATTCAAGTAGAACAAAAATATGGCAATATGGTTAAGGGCATGATTGCTGCTAAGATGAGCCATCAAAAGGCGGGGGTATCTAAGGCTGCTAAAGGTGCTGTTAATGAAGGCGACGTTCCCCGTGCTGGTAAAGGAACGATGACGGATGCTCAATTTGATAAGAAACAATCTAGTATTCAGCGAACGAATGGAAATCTAAAAGCATCAAAAGGAACCGCATCACAATCCGGTATGTTTAGACAATTAACGGGTGGTCTTGAAAGCGTGGTAAGTGCGATTGTGGAACAAATGCCATCCAATGTTACATTGACTACTAAGGCCCTTGTTCGAGATATATCGTATGCTGATGCAGTGTATCGTTATAATGTGAATGGTCGAGAAGAAACCTCCCATATGTTGGTTATCTCTACACCACCAGCTACGTATAAAGATTGGTTTATGGGGGATACTGGATTTGATGGCGTACGCAATATGGAACAATCCAGTTGTGCTATTGCAATCATGGCCTTTGATAAAGCGTCCTTTGATGGCGAACTAAAAGGCTCTGGCTTGTTGATTACTCGTAAAACGGATACACCATTAACGGCGTGTACCATATTAAATCAAAAATGGCCACAAACAACGCCAGATGATAAAATCGTTCTTCGCGTTTTTATCGGTAAACCTGGTAATGATGTGGTGGAGCGCTATAGTGATGAAGAACTTTCTGCATTAGCTCTTAAAGAAATTCAACGTATTATGAACTTTAAAGCTAATCCAGAGTGGATTAAGATCAATCGTTTAATACATTGTATGCCTCAATATAATGTGGGCCATCGTGCTGCTATCGCAGCCGTTCGGGAGCATGTGAAAGAACATTATCCTAATTTGTATCTCATTGGGACACCGTTTGATGGGATTGGGATACCGGATGGGGTGAAGCAGGCTAAGGAACTTGTGCAACGGTTGTAATTCTACGTAGCCGATTCGGTATGGGCGTCAATAGGTTGTTGGTATAAGTACTACGTTGCCGGCGATGGATAAGTCTCCTTCAGCTCCAGCTAGCTTAACGGTCTTCGGCCTAGGGCCTCGACCTACTAAAGTCGCTTCAGAAGGCTTATCCATCGCCTACAATAGTAGATACTGAATGTACAATGGTTACCTATTGAGACCCATCCCTCACCTACTGTAGATTTCTTTAAACAACCGTAGCACAAGGTTCCTTTAGCCCAGACTAGAGGAGAATCGTCATCGGCCTAGGGCCTCGACTTACTAAAGTCGCTTCAGAAGGCTTATCCATTGCCTACTGTAGTAGATTTTAGTCTCCAGCTAGTACAAGGTCCTTTAGCCTAGGTTAGAGGAAAACGGTCTTCGGCCTAGGGCCTCGACTTACTAAAGTCGCTTCAGAAGGCTTATCCATTGCCTACTGTAGCGGATTTTAGCCTCCATCTAGTACAAGGTCCTTTAGCCTAGGTTAGAGGAAAACGGTCTTCGGGTTAGGGGCTCGATTTTGTAATTGTAAATTGTGTTTTATATATTTTATGTGAAAAGGAGTGGTATTATGGGTAAGGCAATTCCTACTGTTGAGGGTTGGCATAGTCAACATATGGTGTTTTCCATGGATTTTAGTGCTTGGAATTGTTTTGATGCAGAGGAGAAGGCTGAGGCTCGCGGTGAGTTAAAGGCGTTTTTGGCTGAGTTGGAGTCTATGCACCAAGCTAAAGAAGGCAGTTATGCATTCTATGATGTGAATGGTTATAAGGGCGATCTTTTGTTGTGGATTTTGGCGCCGTCTCTTGAGGATTTGGCGAAATGGGAACGCAAATTCCGCCGTTTAACGATTGCATCTGTGCTTATTCAAACGTATTCTTATACGTCTGTAACTGAGGTCAGTGCATATGTGAAAGCTAAGCTTGATACGCCTGAGGTGGATGCGAAATTGTATCCAACTGTACCAAAGGATAAATATATTTGTTTTTATAATATGACGAAGAAGCGTGAAGGCAATGATAATTGGTATATGTTGCCTCAAGAGGAACGCGGTCGTATGATGCGTGAACATGGCATCACTGGTAGACCATATTTAGAAGTACTATCTGAGTACACTACAGGTGGTGTTGGTCTTGATGATTGGGAATGGGGCGTTACTATTTTTAGTAATGATGACATTCAATTCAAGAAAATTGTTTACGATATGCGCTTTGAAGAAGCGAGTGCACGATATGGTATCTTCAGCGATTTCTATGTAGGAACGTTGATTGATGAAGCACGCTTTGATGAAGTGTTTGCTTAATCTATAACTACCAGTAGTAGTACTGTAAAGGGAAGGGGTTAAAGTTTTGACGCTAGCCATACGAAGCCTTGAGGGCTAAGTAAAATCGGCTGGTGGAAAAATTTTACCCCTTTTTGTTTTCCTATAATGAATCATGTATACAAAATACGCATATGGCTATGATTTTACCGCAAGTTAGATTGCGGTTTTTATATTATCAATTTACAGTGGACTTTGGTATACTGTGTATAGACACTAAATTCTATAGAATTTGAATTTTATATGAATATTGAAATGGAATTAACTTTCACAAGGCTTATATATAATGATTATAGAGGTTGTGAAACATCAAGTGATATGAGAAGGAGTACAAAAGCTATGGAGATGAATGGTAGCGTTATTGATCAACAACGTTTAGATCAGGCTAGACTTGAAGCAAATGGCATGTATAGCAGCCAATTTGAAAAAGATGCCTGTGGTATGGGTTTTGTCGTAAATATTAAGGGCAAAAAATCCCATGATATCATCGATGATGGCTTGCGTATTTTAGAGCGTCTTGAGCATCGTGGTGGTGCTGGTGCAGATAAGGATACAGGCGATGGTGCTGGTATCTTGGTACAAATCCCACATGAATTTTTTAAACGTGAATGCGAAGTGTTGGGCATTAGTTTACCTGCAGCAGGCGAATATGGTGTGGGCATGATTTTTGCGCATAAATATGAAAGTCTTCGCAATGAGCAAAAACGTATTTTTGAAGAAGTAGTACGCGAAGAGGGGCAAGTCGTTCTCGGTTGGCGTGAAGTGCCTGTAGATGGTACTAAAGTTGGTAAGGAAGCGGCTGCTATTCGTCCTTGGATGATCCAAATTCTCATTGGTAAAGGCCCTGATGTAACGAATAATGCGGAATTTGAACGTAAATTATATGTTATCCGTAAATTGGCGGAAAAACGCATTATTCCATTGAGTAAGGAACTATCTAGCGACTTTTATATTGCATCCTTGTCCTCTAAAACAATTGTATATAAAGGTATGTTGACTCCTGGCCAATTGCGTGACTTCTACCTTGATTTGAGCGACCTTGATTTTACATCTGCATTGGCAATGGTTCACTCCCGTTTTAGTACGAACACATTCCCAAGCTGGGCTCGGGCGCATCCTAACCGTTTCTTAGTGCACAATGGTGAAATTAATACAATCCGCGGTAACGTAAACTGGATCAATGCTCGTGAAGGTAAAGCTGAGTCTCCATTGTTCCCTGATATTAAAAAGGTATTCCCTGTAGTCGATGATAGCGGTTCTGACTCTGCTATGTTCGATAACACATTGGAATTCTTGCACATGACAGGTCGTTCCTTGCCTCATGCGATCATGATGATGATTCCTGAACCTTGGGAACGCAATAAGCTCATGAGCCAAGAAAAACATGACTTCTACGAATTCAATAGCTTTATGATGGAACCATGGGATGGTCCTGCTGCTATGGGCTTCACTGATGGGACTGTTATCGGCGGTGTTCTCGACCGTAATGGCTTGCGTCCTGCTCGTTACTATGTAACAACAGATGATCGAGTTATCATGGCATCCGAAGTGGGCGTTGTGAATGAAAATGCGGAAAATATTCGTGCTAAAGGCCGTTTGGAACCAGGCAAAATGCTTCTCATCGATACAGAGGAACAACGCATTATTTCCGACGAAGAAATCAAACAACGCGTTGCTACTGAATTGCCATATAATGAATGGGTAAAAGAACATGTTATTCATTTGTCTGAAATTACTCAAGCTGATGAAAGCGATATTCCAAAAGTAGAAGATTTGTTCCAAAAGCAACAAGCCTTTGGTTATACTCAAGAAGATTTGGTACGTATGATCGTACCTATGGCAAAAGATGGTAAAGACCCTGTAGGTGCCATGGGTGCCGATGCGCCTTTGGCAATCCTCTCTGATAAACCACAATTGTTATACAGCTACTTCAAGCAAATGTTCGCACAAGTAACAAATCCTCCAATCGACTCCATTCGTGAGGAAATGGTTACATCTACTCGTGTTATGCTTGGTAATTCTGGTAACTTAACAGATCCAAATAAAGCTGGTACCTATGCGTTGTCCATGCGTACACCAATTCTTACAAATCAAGAATTGGCGTCCATTAAGGCTCTTGATTGCCGTCGTATGAAATCTGTTACATTGCCAATCCTCTTCAATCCAACTAAGGGTGCGGATGGCTTGCGTGATGCGTTGAATGAATTGTGCGAAAAAGCAGAAGAAGCAGCACGTACAGAGCAAAATGTATTGATTTTATCTGACCGTGGAGTTGATGAAAATCATGCACCAATTCCAGCGTTGTTAGCTGTAGCAGCTGTTCATAATCACTTAATTAGAAAAGTATTGCGCACAGAAATTGGTCTTATCCTCGAATCTGGTGAGCCTCGTGAAGTACATCATTTCTGTACATTGATCGGTTATGGTGTAACAGCTATCAATCCTTACTTGGCTCTTGAAACTGTACGCGATTTACAAGCTCGTAAACGTCTTGGTGATATTACACCTGAACAAGCAGAAAAGAACTACATTAAAGCAGCTGTAGGCGGCATTATGAAGGTTATGTCCAAAATGGGCATCTCCACAGTTCGTTCCTATCATGGTGCACAAATCTTCGAAGCCTTGGGCTTGAACACCAACTTTATTAATAAGTTCTTCGTAAATACACCAACACGTATTGGCGGTATTGGTCTTGTAGGCGTTGCCAATGAAGCATTGGCTCGTTATGACCGTGCTTTCAAATCCGACGAATCTGTGCTTGAACCAGGCGGTTGGTATGGCCCTGTAAAAGATGGGGAAGAGCATTTGTTTAACCCTAAAACGATTGATTTGTTACAAGAATCTCTTATCAACGGCGACTATGCTAAATATAAAGAATACTCTAAAGCTATCCGCAACGATTACCATGTAACATTGCGTTCCTTGATGGAATTGAACTATCCTGTAGGCGGCGGTATTCCTATTGAAGAGGTTGAACCTGAAGAATCCATCGTAAAACGTTTCAAAGCAGGCGCTATGAGTTATGGTGCCATCAGTAAAGAGGCGCATGAAACAATCGCTATTGCGATGAATCGTCTTGGCTCTACATCTAACTCCGGTGAAGGTGGCGAAGATTCTGCACGTTTTAAACCATTGCCTAATGGGGATAGCATGAACTCTGAAGTAAAACAAATTGCATCCGGTCGTTTCGGTGTAACTGCTAATTACTTGATTCATGCCAAAGAATTGCAAATCAAATGTGCACAAGGTGCTAAACCAGGTGAAGGTGGTCAATTACCAGGTAAAAAGGTATATCCTGAAATCGGTAAGGCTCGTCACTCCACACCAGGTGTAGAACTTGTTTCTCCTCCACCACATCATGATATTTACTCCATCGAAGACTTGGCGGAATTAATTTACGATTTGAAATGCGTCAATAAAGATGCTCGCATTTCCGTTAAATTGACTTCCGAAGCTGGCGTTGGTACAATCGCAGCTGGTGTGGCGAAAGCAAAAGCAGATAATATCTTGATTTCCGGTTATGACGGCGGTACAGGTGCGGCTGGTCGTACATCTGTAAAACATGCTGGTGTGCCTTGGGAACTTGGTTTATCTGAAACTCATCAAACATTGATGCTCAACCGTTTGCGTGACCGCGTTCAATTAGAGGTAGACTCTAAATTGATGACTGGTTTCGACGTAGCTGTTGCGGCTATGCTTGGTGCTGAGTTGTTTGGTTTCGGTACATTACCACTTGTAGCTGTAGGCTGTAAAATGGCTCGTGTATGTAACCTCAATACATGCCCTTATGGCGTGGCTACACAAGATGAAAAATTACGTGCTCGTTTCAACGGCAAACCTGAATATGTAGAAAACTTGATGATCTTCATTGCACGTGAATTGCGTGAAATCATGGCTCGCTTAGGCATCCGTTCCGTAGCTGAACTCGTTGGCCGTATCGATCTGGTTCGTCAAAAATCTCAAGACGATAACTTCAAATTGTCTCGTGTCGATTTGAAACGTATCTTGTTCCATCCATACATCGATGCGTCTGTTGGTCATATGCATACCATCGATCAAGATCATGAATTAGAACGCACATTGGATATGTCCAAACTCTTGCGTATGTGCCGTCCTGCTATCGAAGATCAAAAACCTATTCGCGCTAAATTGGCTATCAACAACATTAACCGTGTAGTAGGTACATTAGTTGGTTCTGAGGTAACACGTCGTTATGGTGAAAGCGGACTTCCAGATAACACAATTAAGTTGAACTTTGAAGGTTCTGCAGGTCAATCCTTTGGTGCTTTCATTCCAAAAGGCATGACATTAGAACTCGAAGGGGATGCGAATGACTACCTCGGTAAAGGTTTATCCGGCGGTACCATCGTTGTTTACCCTCCTAAGAAATCTATTTTTGAAGCTGATGAAAACATTCTTATCGGCAACGTTGCCTTCTATGGTGCTACATCTGGTAAATCCTATATCAATGGTGTAGCTGGTGAACGTTTCGCTGTTCGTAACAGTGGTATTACAGCTGTTGTGGAAGGTGTAGGCGACCATGGTTGTGAATACATGACAGGTGGCGAGGTTCTTGTACTCGGTAAAATTGGTCGTAACTTCGCAGCCGGTATGTCCGGTGGCTATGCGTACATCCTCGATTGCGATGAACGTTATGTAAATACTGGTCTTGTAGAATTACGTCCTGCTAATAATGATGACCTTAAACGAATCAAAGAATTAGTCGAACAACATGTATTGCATACTAATTCCACAAAAGGCCGTCATATCCTTGAAAACTGGAATAACTTTGCAAATAGATTTACTAAGGTTGTTCCTGTAGCATACGAAGAAATGCATGCTGCTATTGAACGATTCAAAGAACAAGGCTTGTCCTTAGAAGAAGCTCAATTGGCTGCATTTAAAGAAAAATATGCAAAATAAGTTCTAATCTAATATAACTTAGAGAGAATGTAATGTAGAATGCCTCTATAGTTTTGACTATAGAGGCATTTTCATGTATAATATTTGTATTGCAATATTGGATCATGGCAGTTCTCGGGCCCGTGCAATGGGGGCCTGTGAATCGTGTCAGGACTGAGAGGTAGCAGCACTAAGCGGTAACCTTCATGTGCCACGGGGAACCCGGGGGCTGTCGTGATCGAATATTGCAAGGCGGCCTTGGGGGCCGCTTTTTTTATTCTATTATTGAAGCTAAAACGGGTATTAGTTACATGCAAAGAGGACGTGAAAGGACGCCCTCTTTTTTGTGTAATATGGTATAATAAAGTATTGCTAATTACGGACTGTTTACAGGGAAAAGGGGGGTGTTCCTATGGCATATATGGCGCTATATCGTAAGTATCGTCCGCAGACGTTTACCGATGTGGTTGGGCAACATCAGGTATCAGATACGTTGATGCGCGCTATTCGCGAGGATAAGGTGGCTCATGCGTATCTATTTGCCGGCCCGCGCGGGACTGGTAAGACAAGTATGGCTAAGATTTTTGCACGTGCCATTAATTGTGAACATGGCCCTACCGACCATCCTTGTAATGAATGTAGCGTATGTAAATCGATTTTGAGTGGTCAGTCTATGGACGTCCTCGAAATTGATGCGGCGTCGAATCGTGGTATCGATGAGATTCGTGCTTTACGTGAAAGCGTAAAGTTTATGCCTGTAGAGGGGCGTAAAAAGGTATTCATCATCGACGAAGCCCATATGCTTACCAATGAAGCGTGGAATGCCCTATTAAAGACGATAGAGGAACCACCAGATCACGTGATGTTCATCTTTGCGACCACTGAGATTGAAAAACTGCCTGTTACCATCGTATCTCGTTGCCAACGATATACATTTAGACGTATCACATCTGATGATATTGCACAGCGGTTACAATATGTTGCGGATAAAGAAGGCTTTGCCTTAGAAGATAATGCAGCACGTCTCATCGCGGTTCATGCGGATGGTGGCTTGCGCGATGCGTTAAGTATTCTCGATCAATGTGTGGGCATGGCCAGTGGCGAGATTACACCGGCCGTTGTGGAGGAACTCATTGGCCTCGTTAGTAAGGACTGGATTATTAAATTCCTATCTGCCTTGCATAATGGAGATGGCCCAGCTGTATTGAAATATATTCAAAATGCACTCAGTGAAGGGCGTGATGGGGCTCAAATTATGGAGGCCCTTACGCAACACTTACGGGCTCTATTGATTGCTAAGGTCGCTCCTGATGCGGAGGAATTAAAGGTATATGATTCGTTCCGCACTGAATTCTTAGAACAAGCAAAAGACATTGAGTTTGGTACCATCAATCAATATATTAAACAGTTACAATCCATCATGAGCGATGCGAAACAGGTAGATAATCCACGCACGGTTATTGAAATGGGCCTATTGGTTTTATGTGCAGGCGTATCCAAGGCTCATGACGATGTGGAGGACCGTTTGGCTGCATTAGAACAGTCTGAACGCGAGTCACGTGAAGGCGTACTCAATCGGCTGGCCAAATTGGAACAACAAGGTCCACCGATGGCGGCGCCATCTATTAATTTTGTGGCTACACCTAATGCATCAAGATCAAATGTGGTAGATGATGATTTCATTCCACCGCCTATGGAGGAATACGAATCTGTTACGATTCATGAGGTGCCAACAAATTATAAGCCTTCACCTATTGTAGCGGAATCGAAACCTAGCGGTAGTAATCAAACGGCTACTATAGGTTTGACGCCGCCACCTATGCATGGTGTTGGTATGACACCACCACCGATGAAGACTTCTGGTGCAGTACCACCTAAGACCGGCACATCTCGAACGACGAGACATACGGGCCGTCAGAAGAATACAGGTATTAGCCAAGTCGCTGTTATCGGTGAAACCATGGTGGACTCTGGGGAATATAGAACCATTCAGACTACTGTGATAAAATATCTAAAGGACAGCGATAAGGGATTAGCATATAATATTATTGGTCAAGGCCAAGTTATTTATGTAGATCGTGAAAAAGCAGTAGTAGCTTTTAAAAAGGGAATATCCCTTACCTTGGCTACTAATGAAGCAAATCGCAAGGAAATTGCATTAGCGTTCCAATATGCGTTGGGCTATTCCGTGTCTTTAGAGATTGTCGATATAGAGACAGATGTCTATAAAGAATATATGATGGCTAGCGGAGCGCGGTCCAATCGAGCTGTACAGCCTAAGAGGTCACAGCCTACACTGGTTGTTGAGGCCCCGCCACCACCGGTAGAAACAGACTTACTTGATAATGGTGAAACAATATCCTCTACGCCTATAGCGAATCAGGATACTGAAGAGAAGTCTGGAGCTACTATACAATCTGAAACCCAAGATGTATCTGGTGGTGTAAAACCGCCAGAGTCTATAAGCTCCGAAGCTCGCAATAATGCTAGAGAGGCTGCGTTAGCTGCTCTTAAAGCAAGAGGTATAAAACCACCGAGCAGTAAGGGCGATGAGGATTCATCTGCTAAGAAAAAGACAGCTCATGATGACGGTGGTATACCCGTTATGAGTTTAGACGGAACACAGGTAATGACCGATGATGGTGAAGTTATCAATCGGCCTATGGATAGCGGTGCCACCGTGGAGGTAGAAGCCGTCCCAAAGCGTGAATACCAGTGGGACCCTGAACACATGGGCGTTGAAGAACAACAAAACCCACTGTTGGCTAAAACATTAGAGAAACTTTCAGAAGACCATGACATTTATGTAGAGGTCATAGAAGAGTAAATTATAATTTTCAGTATATAGTTAATTTATTTTGCAAGGACTTTCACAGTCCTATAAGGAGGAAATACAATGTTCGGTAAAGGTATGGGCAATATGGCAGGCATGATGAAAAAAGTTCAAAAAATGCAAGCTGACATGAAAAAAATGCAAGAAGAGTTAAAAACTCGTACAGTAGAAGCATCCGTAGGTGGCGGTGCTGTTACCGTTGTTATGAATGGCGAAAAGATGATTGAATCTTTGAAATTGAACCCGTCCGCAGTTGATCCTGAAGATGTGGAAATGCTTGAAGATTTGGTAATGGCTGCTGTTAATGAAGCAAGCAAAAAGGTAGATGATCTATTGTCTCAAGAAATGGGCAAGGTGACAGGTGGTCTTAACTTGCCAACAGGTTTATTCTAAATGACAAACGCATTAGAACGGCTCGTAGAACAGTTGCGCAGATTGCCAGGCATTGGATCAAAATCTGCCCGTCGCTTGGCATACCATCTTGTGGAAATGCCGCAAGAAGAGGTGGACCGATTGGTCAATACCATTGTTGAAGCTAAAGGGGCAACCCGCCATTGTTCTATCTGTTTTAATCTATCTGCGCAGGACCCTTGTGAATTTTGCTCTAATCCTAATCGGGATCAAACCACGATTATGGTGGTTGAAACATCTCGCGATGTGATTGCCATAGAACGCAGTGGTGATTACAAGGGGCTCTACCATGTCTTAGAGGGGGCGTTGTCACCTTTAGAGGGCATCGGTGCTGAAGACATTCGCGTTAAAGAGCTGATTGCTCGTTTGCGTGATGGTGTCGTACAAGAGGTTATTCTCGCAACGGACCCTGATGTAGAAGGGGAGGCGACGGCCTTATATTTGGCACGTCTACTAGCGCCGACTGGCATCAAGGTAACGCGTATTGCCCGCGGTGTTCCTGTAGGTGGAGATATCGAATATGCCGATGAATTGACCTTGGGCGGTGCCGTTGTAAACCGCCAGGAGATGAAAGGATAATATGAACGTATTACTCGCGCCATTATTGGCAGCGCCTATGACTGAGGCGATTATATCTGTATTGGTCATTGTTATCGCCTTGAAACTTGCTTTTTTTACTATTAAAAAGGTAGCTCTAAATGTAGTATTAGGCATTGTGACATACATGGTATGCATTCATGTATTGCATATACCAATGGATATTGGCTTAGGTGTGTGGGCTTTGACCGTACTGTTTGGCCCCATTCCGATGGTACTGGCCGCTCTATACTACGGCTTATGAAATAAGGAGAGGATATCATGGTTATCAATAGCGAACAACAACGCGTCATCGATGAACTAGATAGAAATATCCTCTTGTTGGCGTCCGCTGGGACGGGAAAAACGAATACACTGGCTTATCGAGTGGCCCATATTATTGAAAGTGGCCGCTGCGAGGCTCATCAGATTTTGTGCATGACCTTTACCAATAAGGCGGCACAAGAGATGAAGTCGCGCATCGAATCCCTCGTTGGCCAACCTGCAAAGGCTGTGGAGATTAGTACGTTCCACAGCTTTTGTTTTTACGTTCTTCAACAAGAGGGCAAGCGAGATGAGTCGCTCTATACAGATGTGACCATATTTGATGAAGAGGATTGTAAAGAACTATATTTGCCATATAAACCGAGAAATATGCGGGATATGAACTTTGCTAGCCTTATAAGCCTGGTAAAGGAATATCGTTCTGTGTATGAATTCTATTCTGAATCGTTGATAGATGATTACAAACGAACGATACAACGTTTAGAGCGGGAGCAATCTAAGCAAATAGAGAAATTATTTTACAATTACAATACTCTTGCTACTGAGGACTTGTCGGACTTTTGGGCGCATGGTCATGAATGGATTGCTCGTTATGATGAAAGTTTACAATCTGTTCACGGCGTTGATTTTACTGATTTAATCTGTGGTGTGCATCGACTATTTCAAAATCCAGATATTCGAGAACGGTGGCGCAGTCGTTATCAGTATATTTCCGTTGATGAAATGCAAGATACGGGCTCATTAGAATATAAGGTTATGGAAATGCTATGGGAAGGCAATCACGTTCTTTTATGTGGCGACTATTTCCAAACTATCTACGAATGGCGCGGCTCAGATCCGTTCCGTTTATTAGAGGCATTTACCCGTGATTTTAATCCTCTAAAAATCATATTCTATAAAAACTATCGCTCCAACCGTACTTTGTTCACGATGGCTTTCAAAACATTGCAGAACATGTTTCCTCAACTGGTAGGCGATGTATATGATGAAATGCCAGAGGCCAACAGTGCTAGTGATGGGGCACCTATCCTTGTGAAAGGTTGTCGCAATGAATATACGGAATCAAAATTTATTTATGACCGTATTTGCGCGCTTCCAAAGGATGCATCTATCGGTGTGTTGGTTCGCGATAATCGCAAGGCACAGCGTTTAAGTGAACAGTTTGAACGATATAATCAAGATAAGCCAGAATCTGAGCGTCGTCCGTTTATGATTATTGATGAATATAAATTCTTCCGCCGTCAGGAAATCAAGGATATCATGGCGTACTTTAAGCTCTTGATGAATCCTAATGATGCGGTTAGTGCAAAACGCATTATTAAACGCTATGTATCGGGCATTGGCGACGCGCGTATTCGCGATATTGAAAGTCCAAAAAATCGCAGAGTAGGGTTAAAATTGACGGATTTTATGGATATGCCCATCTTTGAAGCCGAGCCATATGCCAAATTGGTAGCTGGTCTTGAGGTGGGTGAAGTGGTGGTGTACGATGTAGAAAGCACTGGTACTGATACGACACAAGATAGAATTATACAAATTGCAGCGATGCGCATTGATAAAGATGGCAATGAAATAGAACGGTTTGAACGTTTTATCAATCCTGGTAAATCGGTAGGCACATCTCAACTTGTTCATGGTTTTTCAGATGAATATTTAGCAGAGCATGGTGAAAGCCCTGAAGTTGTATTAGAGGCTTTCAAAGAATTTTCTAACAATCGTATCATTGTAGGTCATAATGTAAATTATGACATTAGCATTTTGAGCCATGAATTAGCGCGCCATAATTTAGGCGAGCCTCAATTTAAGGCCGTATATGATACATTAGATATCTTTAGACGGTTCTATCCAACACTGGAAAATCATAAGTTAGGATTTTTATCAAAATATTTTCCTATTAATCATACGCCTACCCATAATGCGATGGATGATATTATTGCTACGGGCCAATTATTAACCTACGCAGTCCGTGAAAATATTGTGCCCACAACGACAGATCGCATGGTAGCCATTAATCAATATAAGGCGGCTTTCACAACGATTGCGTCTCAAATGGCAACCTTGCGCAGAAAGATGCATACCGATAATCCTACGGAATTATTGGCCTATATTATGAATCAAATGGGCGTACTAGACTATTATAAGAGTCATGGCGAAATGGCCAAGGTTGAACATATACGAGATTTGTATCGTATTATGGAATCATTAGATAAGGAATATGAAGGTACAACGGGATTAGCTCGTCTCAATCATATTTTGCAATTAGCTGCCTTGACGGCTGGTGAGCCACAACAGATGAGTAAACAATCTAAGATACCGATTATTACGGTTCATCAAGCAAAGGGGAGTGAGTTTGACCATGTATTTTTGGCGGGTATGAATCAAGGGACCTTCCCTAGTTTTATGTCCTTACGCGAGGGCAATGAGGATGAAGAAAAACGCTTGTTCTATGTGGCCATTACGCGACCAAAACAGGAGCTGGTTATTACCTATACCAATGAATCACAACGGGGCCAAGGCACAGCGCCAAGTGCATTCCTTGATTATATGCCAAGGGATGTAAAACTCGTAGAAAGGAGTATGTAATGGCACGAAAAACGCATAGACCAGATGATATTATTTGGCCAGTTACTACCCAGGATATAGAATCCATACAACATGCAAATACAGATGCGATAACATTAGGGCAACTGTTAGATACTAAATATCCAAGAAAAGCGATGGTAAAGTTATTTGATGAGAAATTAATCCATGTAAATGGTCATAAAGCAACACCTCATACAGAGGTTGCCGTAGATGATGAAATTTGGATAGCTATGGCCAAAGAGAAGATTGATTATGAGCCAATTGCAATGGATTTACATATTCTCTATGAAGATGACGATTTGCTCATTGTGGATAAGCCTGCCGGTGTTACGGTAAACTCAAAAGATCAAGTATCCCTTGCTAATGGCATTGCCCATTATTTTATGAAACATGGTATTAAGCGAAAAGTACGTTTTTTGAACCGTCTTGACCGCGATACAACAGGCTGTATTGTAATTGCTAAAAGCGGTCTAGCCCAAAGCTTATATCAACAACAAATGGATGATAACACATTTGAAAAGTGGTACATGGCTATTGTTGAAGGCCTTGTCGAATCAGATTCGGATTCGTTGGTGCTTCCTATGGATAGAAGTATTGATGGCATTCATTACGAAGTAAATTCTAAGGGGAAAGAAACACGGACTGATTTTACCGTTTTACACCGATATCCGTATGGGGCTGTGGATAACTCTGTGCATAACCTACAAAATATTGTGGATATATCCCATGAAAATGTGGACAGCACAGTGAATACTGTGGATAAACAGGGTGGAATTGTGGATAATTCTGTGCATAACTTAGAAAATCAGCCTTGTACAGCAGTGGCAGTTCGCTTATATACAGGTAAAACACATCAAATTCGAGTGGCCTTCAGTCATATAGGTCATCCTTTGTTAGGGGATACATTGTATGGGGCGAAATCTACGGGAGAACCATTTGCACTACGTGCAATGAAGGTTGTTTTTACACATATGCGTTCTGGAGACCGTATAACCGTTCAAGCTTAATTAGAATGGACATTCAGTAGTAGAATGAGTTCTTAAATACATAAAAGTTTCTAATTGAGAAATGAGAATGACTGATAAGTTCAGTAAAATCAATGGATTTCGTGAAAATATATCAAAAATTATAGTGACAAATGATAATCCATAAGCTATAATACAAATAAACGTACACATATAAATTATTTAATATTGTACATATAGTATGTAAGAGGTGTAATAGTATGATTTTACAAGATAATAGTGCTGAACGTAATCGGGGTATTACGCTCGCCAGTATCAAGGGTATTATAGGCAATGTGGTGCTTGTCATTTTTAAGATGATAATAGGATTGGCATCGAATTCCATCGCCATAATCCTTGATGCAGTAAATAACTTAACAGACGTTCTTTCGTCGGTGTTGACGATTGTCGGTACAAAACTGGCTGCAAAAGGGGCCGATAAGGAACATCCATTTGGACATGGCCGTATAGAATATATGACTACCATGGCCATTGCTTTCATCATTCTCGGTGCAGGCATTGGGTCCCTTAAGGAATCGATAGATAAAATTCTTTATCCAGAGGTATCCACATTTGATATTCCAAGCCTTGCCATCATCGCGGTGGCCATTATCGTAAAGGTTGTGATGGGGCGATACATTAAATCTCAAGGTGAGAAATACAAATCGGATGCCCTTGTAGCGTCTGGTATTGATGCTCTTTTTGATGCGGTGATTACCTTTGCTACATTGGTGTCTGCAGGCCTCGTATATTTCTTTAATGTAGATATTCAAGGCTATGTAGGGGCTTTAATTTCGCTATTAATTTTGAAAGCAGCCTATGAAATCTTGCGGGATATGTATAATCATTTGCTTGGTATTCGCGCCGATGATGATCTTATCCGAAACATCAAAGAAACTATCGCACAACATCCAAATGTAGGCGGTGTATATGACTTAGTGCTAAATAGCTATGGACCAGGTGAAGTGATTGGTTCTGTTCATATTTCGTTGCCAGATACGATGACAGTGGGCGAGGTTCATCCTTTAACTAAAGGCATTGCTGTTCATCTTTATAAAAAGTTTGGCATTAATATGACTGTCGGCGTATACGCAGAAAATCAACCAAGCGTAGAAGTTCTTGAAATCAAAAAAGCGCTTGATCAAGTTGTAAGTTTATATACTAATGTAGTACAAGTACATGCCTTCTACGTACGAGAAGATAAAAAGATTATCTATTATGATATTATCTTTAACTTTGACGAAGAAGATCCACATGGTACATTAGAAAAGATTAAGGCGGAACTTCATAACCGTTATCCAGATTATACACAATTTGCTATTGTGGATACGGATTTTAGTAATTAGTTTTATATAAAGAATAACCGATATGTATCCTTGTATGAGGAGCATATCGGTTATTTTTATGGGGCTGGATCGTCACTTGATAAATACATTATTTATGCCTATAATGAATTGTATAAAATATAGTTAGTCATATATTATATATAGTATGGAGAGAACTATGAATAAATTGGTATTATCCACATTAGCAGTTATGACTGCAGTTAGTATCTGTGGAGTGCAACCTGTAGATGCTAAATCAGTTAAACCAGATCCAACCATGACTATGTTGCAAATGCCGAAGAATGATGAAATCTCGGTAGGTAATGGTACTACAAAAGAAATCAATAAACAAACACAATCATTAGTGAATAATGTGGCCGTATCCACTAGATCAATGATTAAAAAGAATTGGAAAACCATCTATATTAAGGCTGTACCATCTGACAATACAGTTCGTTTCTACTATACGGATACGATGGGCCAAGTTTATAGTGGTCAAACTATTAAAAATACTGGTTTATCTAAGGGAAAATATAGAGCAGGAGCATTACGTCAGGCTCAGGCGTTGCAGGACTTGTATAGGTATCTACAACAAACGAATCAGGAAATTCCTTCTTCTATAGATATTATCGTTACCAGTCAAGGGCGTCAGATTCGAACCATCATGAATTACGATGAAAATATAGGAGATAGTTCAATCTATCAACAAAATTATGAACAAATTAATTTCCCAAATTTGAAATAGTTTGGATATAGTGAAAGCCCCTACCTCGGTGAGGTAGGGGCTTTGTGTTAAATTACATAATCATCGTGATCATCTGTTGTTTGTTTTTTAGCTTGCTTTTTAGCACCTGCTAGGTCTAATAGTTCTTCTTCAAGTGTATCTTCGTCGCCTGTATTGAGCATGGAGTAGAAGGCCCATAAGATAATGAACCAAACTGGTGTGAAGAATAAGGCAACTCTTGTGTCATCATTCAAGGCCAAGATAATGAGGATAAACGCGAAGAACGCAAGAATTAAATAGTTCATCATTGGATATAGAGGCATTTTAAATTTAGATTTTGCCGCTAATTCAGAATTTTTTTTGCGGTATTTTAAATGGCAAATAACCATGATAGCCCAGATGAAAATGAAGCAGAATGTAGAGATAGATGTAATCATAACGAAGACTGCTTCTGGCATGACATAGTTAAGTACAACTGTAATAAGTAGTACGGCAGCAGAGAAAATAGTCGCTTGATATGGCACGCTACTATGTGTTAAGCGACGCATTGATTTAGGTGCGTGACCGCGTTTTGCAAGGGCATAGATCATACGACCTGTACTAAAAATACCAGAGTTTGTAGCTGATGCGGCAGAGGTAAGCACAACAAAGTTGACGATACCTGCTGCTGCGGTAATACCAACTGCTGTAAATACGGCCACAAATGGGCTGGCTGCAGGGTTAACGGCTGTCCATGGGTAAATACTCATGATGATGGCCAAGGAACCAATATAGAACAAAATAATACGCAAAGGAATATTATTGATGGCCATTGGAATAACCTTTTCAGGGTTTTCAGTTTCACCTGCTGTCAAACCTACAAGTTCAATGCCGGTGAATGCAAATACAACCATTTGGAAGGATAAGATAAAGCCCATCGTTCCATTCGGGAACCATCCGCCGTAATTCCATAAATTACTAAAGGCGGCAGCTACACCAGCATCGGTACTAAATCCAGAGAAAATCATGATTAAGCCGATGATGATAAGGGACACAATGGCAATAACCTTGATCATGGCAAACCAGAATTCCATTTCACCAAAGTGCTTTACGGCTGTTAAGTTCATGAGTAATAGAGCTATTAAGACGACGAGGGCTGGTACCCATTGAGGAAGCCATGGTATCCAGTATTGCATATACAGTCCGACAGCCGTTAAATCGGCCATGGCTAGTGATAGCCAACAGAACCAATATGTCCACCCTGTGATGAACGCAGCGCGATCACCTAGATAATCCTCTACAAAGTCGATAAAGGAATGATGATTAAGATTAGATAATAATAATTCCCCTAACGCTCTCATTACAAAGAAACATATAAGACCAGTAATGAGATAAGCAAAAAGAATGGATGGACCTGCCAAATGGATGGCCCGACCGGAACCTAAGAATAAGCCTGTACCAATGGCACCGCCGATGGCGAGCAATTGTACGTGGCGATTCTTAAGGCCCCGCTCTAACTGATTCGTATCAGACATAGTAAAGACCTCTTTTCTACAAACTACCTATAAATACAAAAAGCCATGGATGACCATAACTTTCATAATCTATAGAATATATAAAACTATTTTCTTATAATACAGTATCTATTATAAAAAGTCAAATGTATTTTTACAGTAGACACATCATGTAAATAGTATTATTAACATACGAATAAAAGAAAGCGTATTCATACTTTTAAAAGCATACTATACGTTAAAAGGTTTTCATAATTTGCTATAATAATTGATAGATTATCTTTTACGTAAAGTAGTGGAGGTTATTATGAGACGACAAGACAGAAGAGTTACAGATATAGAAGAAATTAAGGGCATTTTAAATAGCACTCGCATCATTCACCTAGGCATGATGGATGGTGACTACCCTTACGTGGTGCCCTTACATTTTGGTTTTGAATTTATAGATGAGGTGCTTTATATCTATGTGCATGGGCATCATGAGGGAAAGAAGTTTGACTTGATTAAAGCAAATCCTCATGTATTTATCGAAATTGATGGCAGTGATGAAGCCCTTGTTTCAGGTGGTGATATTCCTTGTGCATATAGTTCAGTTTATTCCAGTGTGATGGGCCGTGGAGAGGCTACCTATTTAGAGGCTATTGATGAAAAGTCTCATGGCTTACAAGTATTGATGAAACATCAGACAGGTCGTGAGTTTACTTTTACGGAAGCCATGGTAAACTCTGTGGGCGTAGTTCAAATTAAAATTGTCGACTATACGGCCAAAAGACGAAGACAACTTGAACAAGATGCTATTATGCCTCCATTAACTAAATAATGATACAACAATCCTATTGAACTCTATTATGATATAGTGTTCAGTAGGATTTTTTATATCGAACCTAAGCATTAGATACATTATTTGGTTGTGACGATGCTTTCACAAAAGGAAAGATAAAAGTTTTATGAAGTAGCTAGAGCTACAGAAACGGTAGCTTGATTTTGATATAAATAAGAAAATATATCATTATATGTGTGGAGTATATTATAAATTTTTGTAATAGGAGAGAATATGAAGAAAATAATAACATCTGCTGTTTTATGTGCCGCGATGGCTACTGCAGTAAGCACCTTTGGCGTACAGCCAGTTAGTGCTACATACCCGTTAATAGATAAAAATGGTAATACCGTTCCTGTTGAACGAGATGTAGATAATAAAAATCTCATCGATGATAATAAAAAACTCGCTGATCGTTATCGTTGGTATGATCAAGTTGATGATTATGATTTAGTTAAAACTAATATTGAGAGTATCGCGCAGGAATTTAGCTATCCTATACAAGTTCCGTCTTATATGCCTAAGGATTATGCAGTACGCGATGTAAAGGCCAAGGACCATGACGTATTAGAAATCGTTTATACAGAAACAGGCCGTGATGGAGAATTTGGTCCGAAATTAATCTTCTCTAATACAGATATTGTATATCGTATGGGTTGGGCTATCGATACAGTGGTAACACCTATATTAGAAAAGACAAATTACAACGCTAAGGATGCAGTTAGCTTTACTACCCCTAATGGGATCGCTGTACATACGTTAGGTTATAGTAAAGACGCTATTCAAATTGCTTATTGGGAAAAAGATAATAAAGTTTATATGCTCTACTTTGCTTCTTTAAGAAATCAAAACTTTGTAAGCAAAATTGTAGACTCTGTAGGTCCTGTGAGTAACGTAGCCATTGATGATACTCGACTACGTGGTGACCGCAATGATAAGCAAAATGTTGAAGAAAACGATGCGAAAAAGGTTAAACAAAATGATGACCCGGATTGGCCTCCTTATGAAACGATTGGGTTACCATTGCGTACACATACGAATTCTGTGTGGCCTATACTTACCAGCAAAACCATCGGTTTACCTAGCGGTGTAATTAATGCATCTCATAAGATGTCCTATGACGTATCTGTATCAAGTTATTTACCTCTTGGCTATACATACTATGCTACACATTTTTATGACAATGATGTATTAGAAACGGTATATTGGAAGCAAGGTGAAGAGTATCAAGAGCGCAGTGGCCGTTGGGTAACTCATACGATGGTCTTCCGCATGAGCTACTCTATGGACACCGTATGGCCTGAAGAATATATTCCAATGGAGTACCATGACGTACAGTGGAGCGACTCTACTCCAATAGGGGAGGTTCACTATACAGGGGATGTAGATAAGGGCTTAGTACGCAGTGTTACGTGGTACAAGGATAATATGGCATATTTCTTGTTCTTCCAAGTGCCTGTGAAAGCCTCTGAAGCAGACTTTTATAGAGATCATGTAGTGCCGTTAAAAGATATCAATCCAAGTCGTACAGACTTAATTGGTGTAAAAACAATTCGTTAATACTAAATAGCACTAAAAAAAGAACCTATCCATTAGATATTAAAGTGAACCGACCTCCTTAACGTTAAGATTTTTGGTCTAACATTAAGGGGGCGGTTCAGTAATATCTTTTGAGATAGGTTCTTTTAGCTATTAATTAGAAGAATACGTAACGGATGATAACGAGTACCGCTAATACGTACATAATCCAGTTAACTTCTTTTGCACGACCTGCAATGATTTTGAGTAGAGGGTATGCAATAAGACCTGCAGAGATACCGTTAGCGATGCTGTATGTGAACGGCATCAAAACGATAACGAGGAATGCAGGAAATCCTTCTGTCCAATCATCGAAGTCGATATTGCGGATAGCACCTAACATGAGGGCACCGACAATGATAAGAACAGGAGATGTGGCTGCATTTGGTACCAAGGATACCAATGGAGCCAAGAATAAGCAGATTAGGAATAATACGCCTGTTGTGACAGCTGTTAAGCCTGTACGGCCACCAGCACCTACACCTGCTGCACTTTCAACAAAAGCAGTGATCGTAGATGTACCGAGTAATGCGCCAGCACTAACGCCGATAGCGTCAACAGTCATCGCTTTACCAAGACCTGGGAATTTACCAGATTTTGGATCCGCAATTTTCGCCTCTGTAGCAGTACCGATTAACGTACCCATAGAGTCGAACAATTCTACGAATGTGAAGGAGAAGATAATCGTAATCAAGCCCATGTGGATCGCACTAGGAATATCTAATTGAAGAAATGCGGCTTTTGAGAAGTCAGGCACTGCCAATACTGTGAAGTTCTCAGGCATTGTAGATAGTCCCGTTACATAGGACACAATTGTTGTTACCAACACACCAATCAAGAGTGAACCTTGAATCTTACGAGCCATTAATAGAGCGGTAAAGATGAGGCTGAATAGGGCTAACAATGTTTCGCCACTGTGCAAGTTACCTAGTGTTAACAATGCTTCAGATGCTGGAGGTACTAGATTGCCATGTGTTTGTATAACTTGGCCTAAGGTGTTAGGAGATAAACTGATGGAAATCGCCATCAAACCGGATAGTTTTAAACCGATGATGGAGATAAATAGCCCAATACCAACGGTAATAGCGACTTTCATAGAAGCCGGTATACCAACAACAATCATTTGTCGTATCGATGTCAGCGTTAGGACGAGGAATACGAGACCGGAAATGAACACCGCACCTAGTGCCGTTTGCCATGATACACCCATACCGAGAACTACGGTAAAGGAATAAAAGGCTAAGAGGCCAACCCCTGGAGCCAGTGCGATTGGATAGTTAACAAATAAACCCATAGCAATCGTTACGAGGCCACCACCTAAAGCTGTAGCGATGAGGACGGCATCCTTGTCCATGCCAGCAAGACTCAAGATGTTTGGCGCCAAAAATAGGATGTACGCCATCGTGATAAACGTGGTAATACCTGCTAAAATCTCGGTTTTAACGGAGGTACCTCGTTCATTGAGTTTAAATAGTTTATCTAACATTAGATAAATCCTCCCTGTATGAAATTATAAATCATATCAAATAAAAATATTTCGATATACCTATAGTGTATCATATTTCCCACCATTTTTTGTATGAATTTATGTTATACTATACATATATTGTGAATGACTTAGAGGTTAACTTATGAAAATATCTACAAAAGGGCGGTATGCCTTGCGAATCCTAGCGGATATTGCAGAACACGGGACGGAAAAAAATGTGCCTATCCGTGAAATCGCAGAACGCCAAGGGTTTTCAGATAAATACTTAGAAGGAATTGTATCTCGCTTGTCCTCTGCAGGCCTCGTTAAAAGTGGCCGTGGTAAATATGGTGGATATCGCTTGGTTAAAGATCCTGCTGAATATAATGTATATGAAATCTTATATGCTGCAGAGGACTCTATTGCTCTTGTGTCCTGTTTAGAGGATGATGTAGAGCCATGTCCTATGTTTAATGATTGTTTGACTGCTCCTCTTTGGCAGTATTTACAAGATGAGTTTCGCCATGTAATGGAGCGCGTTTCCTTGCAAGATGTAATGGATCACAAGTTTCCAGTGGAATAATTGAGAGAGTCGCGTTTTATATGCGACTCTTCTTTATATAATTTTGTAAAAGCATATTTTTATACACTTTTATATGTGGAAAGAAGGCGAAAGATGAGTACAATCGCAGATGATACTCGTGGTGGCATGCGCAATGTATGGATTATTACGGCTGCCATGACTGTATTAGCTATATGCTACACCATGATTATTCCTTTTTTGCCTATATATCTCTTGGAATTAGGTGTCCCAAAAGCCGATGTAGCCCTTTGGTCGGGCCTTGTCTTTGGGATTACATTCCTCATTGCGGGCATTATGGCTCCAATTTGGGGAAAAATCGCCGATAATAAAGGGAAAAAACGGATGGCCTTGCGCGCTGGCTTTGGCATTGCTGTCTGTTATGTATTAATTGGTTTAGTTACAGACCAATATCAACTACTCATGGGGCGGGCCCTCGTTGGATTTGCCAATGGGTTTTATCCCGCGGCAATGACTATGGTATCCCTCAGTGTCGATGAGAAACAGGTTGGTCGAGCTTTAGGTATCTTCCAGACAGGGCTTATCTTGGGGAATGTCATCGGTCCATTCTTAGGTGGTGCTGTTGAAAGTGTAGTAGGGATGCGTCCTGTATTTTATGTATCTGGTGTTGCTGTACTTATTGCGACATTGGCTGTATTGTTCTTTGTGAAAGAACCAAAATTACATGCTGTAGGTACTGATGGAAAAGAACAGCCGGCTCAACCTACTAAATCTACATCCTTACGTGAAGACTTTAAGGCCGTTCAACAACAACCTGTACTAGTACGGTTGCTTGGGATTTTCTTCTTTATGCAATGTGTCATCATGATGCTACAGCCTATTTTGGCCCTTTATGTAGGGGATATGCAAGGCACCATGGAAGGGGCGGCTATAATCTCTGGTACAATCCTCAGTATCGGCGGTTTAGCAGGCTCCTTAACGACTAATCTATGGGTTCGCCTTGGTGAACGTCGTGGTTATTTTAAGACCATTTCCTACTGTATGATGGGTAGTGGTATCGTTCTATTGCTGCAAAGCTTACCAGTGGGTATATGGTGGTTTGGTGTTTTACAGGTTCTAATTGGTTCATGCATTGTAGGCATTAACCCATCCTTGAGTGCAGCAGTAACCCTTAATACAGATCCAAGCTTTAGAGGTCGTATGTTTGGTATGACGACGACAGCTCAACAATTTGGTTCTATGGTAGGGCCTGTATTTGCTAGTATTGTATCGACCTATGTGGGCATATCCTACGTATTTAGTATTACTGGATTGTTATTGTTATATATGGGCTTTCAGTCTAGAAAATTATCTAAAAAACATGAATAATACTATGATGAGTCATAGATAGTATTAAGGGAATCATTTGTTTCGTATGAGATGCAAAGGAGTTGTTATGGTCCGTATCGGTCAAACTGTACTTGGAGAAAAGGGTACAAAGATATGCGTGCCTATTGTGGGCACAACGGTAAAAGAAATTCTAGATGCTACTGCGGTGGCATGCAGTACACCTTGTGATGTGGTGGAGCTACGCATTGACTATTACGAACGAGCTCATTCCATTGATGCTATTATTGAACTATTGATGCTCATGAAACCTCAATTAAAAGGTCGTGGGCTGCTGTTTACGTGGCGCACGAAGGGTGAGGGGGGCGAGAAATCTATCTCCTCACAAGATTACTTTACAATGTTAGAACGCCTTATCCCAACGGGCTTGGTAGATGCTATTGATATTGAGTTATTCTTTGATCAAGATAGAATGGTCAAAACCATAGAATTTGCCAAGGTTCATGGTGTAACAATCGTCATGAGCAATCATGATTTTAATGGTACACCAAGTAGAGATGTTATTGTAAATCGACTCATTCAAATGAAAGGATTTTTAGCGGATGTGCCAAAGATAGCCGTTATGCCTCATACAACAGGTGATGTATTAACACTTCTTGAAGCGACGTCTGAGGTGAAATCCTTATATCCATCTGACCCAATCATTACGATGGCCATGGGGCCATTGGGGGCTATTACACGTGCTTCAGGAGCTTTATTTGGCAATGCTATGACCTTTGCTTCAGCGGGCAAAGCATCGGCACCAGGTCAAATTGATGTACATGAACTAAAACGTATCTTAGATACTCTTGATGTAGATGGTGTATTTGATGAACAACAACATAAACGGGTAAAAGTGCATTAAAAAAGTCGGCTCTCGCCGACTTTTTTATATATTCATACCTTGCGCTAATATTTTATTAATTATTACAGTTTTATTTCTTATAGAGTATAAGATAATATAATGTTTTGTGACCATTTTTCGTAAATTTTGCTTATTATACTTTCCGTGATATAAAGGGTATCTTTCTGGAAAAATATCAAGCGAGAATGCATTATCAATAATTTCTGACTGATGCTGAATAATAAGGTTTAAATCTTCTGTTTTTTTCTTTAAAGATAATAGTATATTTTTTAGGTCTTTCTTAGCGATTTTAGACAGTAAAATCTTATGTATCATAAGAGAAGACCTTCTTTCTTTAATTCAGAAATAACATCTTCTAAAGGCGTTACATTACCTTGTTCTATATCTGCATATGACAATTCCAGTAGTTGATCGATTTCTTCGTCAGTAAGAAAGTCTGCATTCATGGAGTCACAAGCGATAGGTTTGTTTACTGACTTAGGAATTGCTTTTGAAAATTGTATTTGTTTAGAGATAAGTGTAATCAACAATGATATAGTTAAACCCATTTCTTTCAAGATAGCTGTTGTTAGTGTTTTAATTTTAGGGTTTATACGGATATTGAGTATGCCTGTTTTATCAATTTTATCAAAGGATATTTCAACCTCGTTTGTGGTTGATGTTCCGTACGAGCTAGTAGTATCTGATGCCTTTAATGTGATTCGGGGTTGTTCGTAGGTGCCGTCATTGTTGAGTGTACTTGGCGTTGGTGTTTCATCTGTAGATGTTGTTGGTAATGCAATGGCGAAAGGAATGCGACGTTCTTTGATAATTTGACGAAATAGTGCGTCAAGCATGGAGGTGTAGGATAGGCCTTGTGCTTTTAATATGCTAGATACCTCTTGTTTTAGATCTTCGTTGATGCGGACTTGTAGGTTTACGGTTTTCATAGTATCTCTCCTAATATTCTTTTGGATTATGACTATAACACTTTGGTCATGTTGTTGATTTTATATTAAAAGTATTTAAGTTACTCAACTCTATTTGTAATTACATTGTAATTGCAAGCGTGAATTTTTACAAATACATATAAAACATAGCGAATATAAAAAAGCAGTAGTTATCTTAGGGATAACTACTGCTTTTAGTACTATATCTATGAAGTTAAGATATGAGTTTTAGTTTTATCTAGAAATACAGATGAATAATTTTTTAGAGTAAATTAGTTTCGAAGTCTTCTAGAATAGCCGCTACTGTTTCTGGTGCATTGCGATGGTGTTCCACGATGGATTGTGCAAAGCTTTCATACATTGGTGTACGAATTTCTTCGAGTTCGCGTAAGCGTTCGATACCACCACTAGAGAGAACCCGACCGGATGTAGATAAATTTTCTATAGGTTGGGTTAATTGGTAGATACGACCATTTTGGCGTAAGTGTGCGTAGTTTTTAGGCACTGTTACACAGCCGCCACCAGTGGAGATAACAAGACCTGTTTGAGTGCCCAGTTTCGCAATCATTTCCGCTTCTTTTTCACGGAATGCTGGTTCCCCTTGTTCTGTAATGTATGTGGAAATGTCTCCAATTTCTTTTTCTAACTCATGATCCACGTCAATGCAGGTACGGCCCATTTCTTCACCGAGCGCTTTACCGACTGTAGTTTTTCCTACACCAGGCATGCCGATGAGGATAATGTTTTCCTTTTCACGGCGCATATCGCGCAAGATTTGTTCAATTTCCTTTGTACCAAAGCTTTCACCGTGGAAATGATTAGCCGCCTCAACACCTTGAGCCACAAGGAATGGCAAGCCATCACAATGAGGAATTTCCATCATTTCTGCTTGTAACAGCAAAATTGTACGGCGTGGATTATAGATGAGGTCTACAACGCCTTCCAATTTGGAAAATTGTGTAATATCGATGAGATTAGCTGGATTATGAGGATACATCCCGATAGGTGTGCAGTTAATAATAATCTGTGCTGTTTCATAGTAATTAGGAGTATCACCATAGAATGGTGCGGTCTTACGAGAGAGATGAACTATGTTCTTAGCTCCTAAGTCTTCAAGAGCTACGTGAACGGTAGCGGAGGATGCGCCATCGCCAAGAATGATACATTCCTTGCCAGCTACATCGATGCCTGCATGTTGTAGGGTAAATACGAAACCATCATAGTCTGTATTATAACCGTGCCATTTGCCATCCTTGCGAACCATCGTATTTACACAGCCAATGCGTTCTGCCCGTGGATCTACAACATCACAAGCTTCAAGGGCATTTACCTTGTAAGGGATAGTGATATTGATACCTTGCAATTCTGGATCTGCGAAGAACTCTTGCAATTGGCTCGGTTCGCGTTCAAATAATTCATAATTTGTATTTCCTAATGCACTGTGAATGCGAGGGGAGAAGCTATGGCCCAACGTACGGCCAAGTAAACCAAATTTCATAGGACCTCCTAGGTCAATATACATAGAATGGCTAATAGGCTGGTACCTATTAGCCATTGAAGTTTTATAACTATATGTATTGTACTATATATGTTCTTATAGGGACTAGTACATATAAGTATATTAGTTTTCAGGGTAATTGCCGAGTAAGCGGAACTTATCTTGTGATGTGTGTAGCTCTGCTAGAACGGATAATACCTTAGGATCTGCTAGAGATGCCTCTAAGTCGAGGTAGAACAAGAACTCAAAGTTATGGCCTACAATCGGGCGAGACTCGAGTTTTGTAAGGTTGACACCGATGTTTGCAAACTTGGTAAGTAATGTACCAAGGCCACCTGGAGCATGGCTTGCTGTAGTTACTACGGAGATTTTATTAGCCCCTGGGTATACATGGAAGTCCTTGCTGATGCAGATAAAGCGCGTATAGTTGTTATCGCTATTTTGGATATTGCGCATTAATGGAGATAAATTATATAAGTCGGCACATTGAGGAGCTGCAATAGCTGCCACACCTGGGTCGTCACTAGCCGCTACGAGCTGGGCTGCACGAGCCGTGTTATCGAAGGAGCGCAATTCTACGCCTTCTAATTTTTCTAGGAAGTGACTGCATTGGCCCAACGCTTGAGGGTGGGAGATGATAGTGTGAATATCTTCTAGTTTTGTGCCTTTTTTCACGAGTAAATCGTGAGAAATCCAAAGGCGCGTACCGCGCACGATATAGCATTTACGCTCTTCTAATAGGTCGTATACTTCTTTTACAGAGCCATTGGAGCTATTTTCGATAGGCAATACACCAAATTGACATTCACCGGATTCTACCGCATCAAATACAGCACGGAATCCTGTTACATAGTGAATTTGGCTGAGTGGTAATAATTTATCGCACGCCACTTGCGCATTACTACCGAAGACGCCAGCACAAGCTACGCTACCACGTTGTGGAGGTAATGTAGGGGACTGCTCAATAGCCTTTTTCATTTTAACAGTGAACTCATTATCTTGGAACAATTGTTCAGACTGATAGGTCCGGCTCAAGCTGAATAAGGCTTCAAAGAAACGGCGTGCGTATAGGTCGAGGTCTGGGCCTGCATCTCGAGTTACTTTATCGAGGATATCTCGTTCCCGTTTGGCATCGTAAATAGCCTTGTTCATTTCTTTTTTGGCTGCCGCGACATCCTTGGAGAGTTCCATGCGCTCTTTGAAGAGGGCGAGCATTTGGTCGTTTATATCGTTAATTTTAACGCGTACTTCATCTAAGTTCATGGTCAATATCTCCTAAGAAATCAAGAATAACAAGGGCCGTAACAGCTTCGATTACAGGTACTGCACGAAGCGCTACACATGGGTCGTGACGACCTTGGATTGTGAGCAATGTGTCCTCTTTTTGTGAAAGTGACACAGAATGTTGTTCTTTATAAATGGATGGTGTTGGTTTGATGCCCACTTGCATAACGAGGGGCAAGCCGTTAGTTATACCACCTTGAATACCACCGCTATTATTAGTTGTGGTTGTAATCTTGTCGCCGTCCATGGTGAAAGCATCATTCACTTCGGAACCCAGTTGTGCACACATATCGAAGCCACCGCCAAAGGATACGCCTTTAATGGCGGGCACCCCAAAGATTACGCGAGCTAAGCGGTTTTCGATACCGTCAAAGTTTGGGTTGCCAAGGCCAATTGGTAGACCTGTAGCAATGACTTCAACTATACCACCTGTAGAGTCCCCATCTTTTTTGAGGTCCATAACAAGGGTTTCTACTTCGTTACGTTTTTGTGGATCAACCATAGCAATTGGTTCTGTAGCGATGCTAGCTAATGCTTTCATATCTGGATGGACCATGTTGATATGAGCATCTTGGATGGTTCCCACTTGTTTTAAATGGCCGTGGATTTCAATGCCTTTTTCACGTAATAGTTGTAGAGCGATGCCACCAGCTACGCAAAGCGGAGCTGTAAGGCGCGCTGAAAAATGGCCGCCACCGCGCATATCTACCTTATCACCGTAGCGTATACGAGCTGTAAAATCTGCATGAGATGGGCGAGGGATATCGCGTAAGTTGTTATAATCGCTAGAGTGTTGAGATGTGTTGCGGATCATAAATGCCAATGGGGAACCACTGAGCATGCCGTCCACCAAACCTGCTAAAAATTCAGGTGTATCGGCTTCCTTACGCTGTGTTGTTAATTGATTTTGTCCTGGCGCACGGCGCTTTAAAAAGGCTTTTAACTCATCGATATCGATGGTATGTCCACAAGGTAGACCTTCAACAATACCGCCGATAGCGTATCCATGAGAGGCGCCAAAGGTAGATACTTGTATAGTTTTACCGAAATTAGATGCCATGAGCATCACCTCCTAATAAGTTCCAGTCCTCGAAGAAATCTGGATAGGATTTTGTGATAGCTTCGCTATCTTTTAAGGTAACAGGATTTTCACTGATGAGGGCCATCAATGTGCCGGCCATAACGAGGCGATGGTCATTTACGCAATCACCTTGACCGCCTTTAAGTATACCATTACCGATGATATATAGGTCATCGCCTTCTTCACGCACTGTACCGCCTAAGTCTCTTACGAGATTAGCAACAGCTATGAGACGATCGGATTCTTTTAAGCGTAGGCGAGCACCCTTAATAAAGGAGCTTTCACCAGAAATAGAGCAAGCAAGGGCGGCCATAACAGGCAACATATCCGGCATTTGCTCAAGGTCTGCATGGATTGGCTTGGAAGCACGACCTGTGACCGTTATATTCATGCCATCCCATACAACATCACAACCAGCATCAATCATAACCTGCATGATGCGGCGGTCAGCTTGTACAGAATTTTTGTTCATGCCTGTAATCGTAATTGGTTTGCCCGTCATACCGGCTGCCACCATCCAAATTGCTGCATTAGACCAGTCACCTTCGATTTGGTAATTATCACGGCCGATAAAGGACGCACCAAATGGGACTGTGAAAGCCTCGTTGATGTTTGTATCAGGTAACGTATGCTCTACCTCCACGCCAAAATCACGCATGGTTTCTGTCGTTAATGTTACATAATCACTAGATTGTAGTGGGGTAGTAGCCGTGATAGTAGATAGGCCGATTTGAGGGGCTGCCAACAATAATCCAGAGAAGAATTGGCTGCTTACATCACCTACCATGGAGAAATTACCGCCTTGGAGACGACCTGTCATAGTAAATGGCGGTTTATCTTGGGAGAATGTTACGCCATGCGCTTTCATTTCACTGAGCATAGGTTCGAGAGGGCGATCTGGTAAACGACCTTTGGCATCTACGTTTACATCGTTACAGATGGATGCAGCTACAGGTAATAAGAGACGTAATGTAGTGCCTGATTCGTGAGGTACTACATTGCCTTTTGCTGGGACAGGACCTGGTGTAACAGTGACAACTTTATTTTCATATACTACGTGAGCACCTAAGCCTCGCAAGGAGTCCATAGTAGCATCGATGTCTTTAGAGGTACGGCTTAGTAGTATAGTAGATGGAGAGTTAGCAAGGGCAGCACAAATTAATGCGCGATGTGCATGTGCCTTTGCTGGGATGGACGCAATCGTTCCTGTAGGAATGGCGTTCGTTACGGAATGCATAGAAATCTCCTTTTACGTCTTAGTCTAAATAGGTGGCAAGTTCTTCGTGGGTAACAACCTTAAGTTCGCTATGGCCATAGCTTGTTGGTACTATAATTTTAATAGTGGCGCCTTCGCTTTTCTTATCGTGCTTAGCAGCTGCTAGGATTTCTTCCTTTGTTACAGTCGTTGTAGTTGGTAAATGATGGGCTTCGATGAGGGATTTTAACTTATCTAGAGCCTCAATATCTAGTTCTCCATGTTTTACCGCACCCTGTGCCATGAGTACCATTCCAATAGCAACCGCATAACCATGATGAACCTCAAAGTGACTCGCTTTTTCGATGCCGTGACCAAAGGTGTGGCCTAGGTTTAAGAGGGCGCGAACACCAGATTCGCGTTCGTCTTGCTCTACGATATCCGCCTTTGCTTGTACGCATCGCGCAATGACAGCACTAACGCTATCGCGGTGTGTTATCAAGGGCTTATTTTCTAGCTGAGTTAATAAACCTGGTACATCAAGGAAACCATATTTGATGATTTCGCCGCACCCATTTTTCCATTCCATGTCTGGCAATGTATTAAGCGTTTCCGGATCACAGAGGACAAGAATGGGTTGTTTGAAAGCACCCCACAGGTTTTTACCTGCTTCAAGATTGACAGCTGTTTTACCGCCTACAGAGGAGTCTACCGCCGCTAATAGGGAGGTAGGTACCTGTACATAGTCAATGCCACGCAAATAGGTAGCCGCTGCAAAGCCTGCCATATCGCCTACAACACCACCGCCAAGCGCGATGAGAAGGTCCTTGCGTGTTAACGATTGAGTTGCCATATATTCCACTAAATCGATGAGTTGGTGGGCATTTTTAGAGCTTTCACCAGCAGGGAATACATAATCACAAACAGTATAACCCGCATGCTCCATATTAGCTTTCACAGAACTCAAATAGTGCGGTGCTACATTGCTGTCGCTGACGATGATAACACGACAATTTGGTTTTAATGGTTTTATATAATCGCTGATGCGTTGTAAAGCACCGTTTTCGATGACGACGTCATACGGCGTGGATGCGTTAATATGGATGCGAGTCATAATAATTCCTTTCTTAAAAGAATAAGCTAGTATCTATTATAACGGATACTAGCTTATTTGTGTGATATTTAAGATTATTTAGTGCATTCTACTAATGCTTTACGCAATGCGAATACTTCTTTCATAAGGCTAGTGAATTGATCTGGGCGTAATGCTTGAGGGCCATCGCATAATGCTTTGGATGGATCATTGTGAACTTCGATCATAAGGCCATCTGCACCGCCCCCTACGGATGCAAGGGAAAGTGGGCGAACCATACGGCTCATGCCTGCAGCATGGCTAGGATCCATGATGATTGGCAAGTGAGATAGTTCGTGCATCATAGGGATTGCTGTTACATCTAATGTATTACGTGTTTTAGGTTCGAATGTACGAATACCACGTTCGCATAATACGATTTGATCATTGCCTTCGGACATGATGTATTCAGCAGCCATCAACCATTCTTCGTATGTAGCGGATAGACCACGTTTCAACAATACAGGTTTTTTCAATTTGCCCACTTCTTTTAAAAGTGTGAAGTTTTGCATGTTACGAGCACCGATTTGAAGCATATCTACATTGTCGAAGTATTGTAATTGGGAAACATCCATAACTTCGGATACGATAGGAAGACCAGTTTCTTTTTTTGCTAATTCTAAAAGTTTTAAACCTTCAGGGCCCATACCTTGGAAGGAGTATGGGGATGTACGAGGTTTGAAAGCGCCACCACGAAGGATTGTAGCACCTGCATCTTTACATGCTTGGCAAGATGCGAGAACTTGTTCTGGTGTTTCCACGGAGCAAGGACCAGCCATTACAGCGAAGTGACCGCCACCGATAAGTGCACCGCCTACATTGATAACGGAATCTTCTGGGTGGAATTTACGGTTTGCTTTTTTGAAAGGTTCTTGAATACGTGTTACTTTATCTACGAAATCAAGGGATTCAATTTGACGGGAATCAAGGGATGCTGTATCGCCGATAAGACCTAAGATATTATAGTGGGCCCCTTCTACTGGATGGATAACAAGACCTTTCGCTTCTAATTCATTGCGTAATTTTGTTACCTCTGCTTCTGTAGCTGTTGTTTTTAACGTGATAATCATAATAAGTCCTCCTCAAATAACAATGCGAATAGTGGGGCCAACCATACGGGATAGCAAATAAAAAAGGGCTACCCGTATTCTAATACGGGTAACCCTTTTACTATTCTAAGCAACGATTGATGATTTCTAAATTAGCGTAGCTCAAATAGTTCCTTACCCGTACGTTGGATAAAGAACCAATAAAAGTATTGTTTTGCTACTGTGCTAATTTGGTTAGTCATCTTATTGTTGCTCCTTTCTAAATTTGATGTGTACAGTATAAACCCATTTGAGAATTTTATGCAAGTATTTTTTTCAAAAAATTACAAAATTCTATAGAAAAAAGTTGTTTTAATATTCCTTTGCCTTTATACCCATGGTAAAATTAAAGGGAGAAAATGCTAGCAATATAACGTTATAGAACATAATTGGTAAGGAGAGTTATGATTATTCAAATTTTAAATACAATTAACGATGATATTAAACAAATTCGTACAGATGTGTTTATGAAAGAACAAGGTTTCGAGAATGAATTTGATGAAATTGATGAAAATGCAAAATTCGTGCTTTTATATATAGATGGAAAAGCTGTTGGTACTTGTAGATTTTTCCCCAGCGATATAGAAGGGGATGCTCATATTGGTCGTATGGCAGTACGCAAATTATATCGAGGTCAAAACTTAGGCTCAAAAATTATGCTCGCTGCTGAAAATGGAATCCGTCGCGATGGATTTAAGACCTGCTCCTTGTCGGCGCAAGTACAGGCAAAACCATTTTACGAATCCCTTGGATATAAAGCAGAAGGGGAAGAATACCTTGATGAAGGCTGTCCACATGTGATGATGCGGAAACACTTATAATATTCCAGTTTAGTGTTATTAGAAATATAATCAAGATAAAGATATGTATTGATTGATATTCGCGGGAGGTACAACCATGAAACTTGCAGAAGCATTACAAGAACGAGCTGATTTAAATAAAAAAATTAGCGATTTGCGAGGCCGTTTGAATCAAAATAGTTTGGTACAAGAAGGGGAAAAGCCTAATGAAGACCCTGCAGTGTTGATGCAAGAACTAGAAGCGGCAATTGCAAGACTTCAACAACTCATTAAAGATATTAATCTTACTAACTGTGCAACTATTGTTGAAGGGCGCTCTTTAACACAAATTATAGCAGAGAAAGAAGGAGCTATTATGCGACTTTCTGCATATCGTGCCTTAGCAGATAGTGCGAGTGCGATTAATTATCGTGCTCGTGGATCGGAAATCAAAATGATAGCAACTGTAAATGTTAGTGAATTACAAAAAACAGCAGATACAATATCTAAGGAGATTCGTACATTAGATAATTTACTACAGTCAACTAATTGGACGGTTGATTTAATAGAGTATTAAGTATAAGTTGGTAATCAAGATAGGGTGGATACAAAGCCACGATTGCTTAATTCGTAAAAAGATGATATTCCATTACATGTACGGGGCGTTGATGATATGTATCGTGTAGGCCCTTATTGCGTATAAATGTATGGTTATTTTTTATAATGTATTACCATGTGTCAACTATTTTGATGAGGGTGGCGTTGGGGACTATAAAAAGGAGTGTTTTCACAGATTTGTTGTGAAAGCACTCCTTTTATTTATATGTAAGTTTTATCTATTCTAAATCATCAAAATCAAATGCTGCTGCTTTTGTATAGTTTGTAACTTTTGCTTCGAAGAAATCAGTTTTTGTGCTGTTTAAGTTGGAGAAGCTTTCAATCCATTCCATTGGATTGTCCTTGATTTCAGGATATAGATGAGGCAAGCCGATTGCTTCTAAACGGATATTGGCAAGGTATTTGATGTAGCGTTCAATAAGAACGTTGTTAAGGCCGAGGATTTTATCATCAGTGATGTATTGACCCCAAGCGATTTCATTTTCTGCACCTTGGCGAATCATGTCAGTGATTTTCGCTTCCAGTTCAGGCGTGAACAAGTCAGGGCGTTCACGACGTAATTCGCGGATGATGTTTTGGAACAATACAAGATGAGTTACTTCGTCTCGGTTGATGTATTTGAAAATAGTGGATGTAGCTGTCATTTTACCTTGGCGTGCCAATGTGTAGAAGAAGCTAAAACCAGAGTAGAAGTAAATACCTTCTAAGATATAGTTAGCGATGATTGTGTGAATGAGGTTTGCTTCGCTAGGATCATCACTGAAACGTTGGTATGCATCGGCGATGAATCGATTACGTTCAAGTAATGTTTTATCTGTACGCCATTCGTCATAAATTTTGTCACGTGTAATAGGATTTGTTACAGTGTCCAAAATGTAGGAATAACTTTGAGCGTGAATTTCTTCTTGGAATGCTTGTATATTCAATAAAGATGCCACTTCAGATGCTGTAATATAACGGCTCAAGTTAGGCAAGTTTTCAGATTGAATAGAATCAAGGAAGTTCAAGAATGCAATAATTTTGTCGAATGCACGGCGTTCGTAATCTGTTAAGTATGGGAATTGCTTAACGTCTTCATTCAAGGAAATCTCTTCAGGAATCCAGAAGTTGTTGAGCATTGTACGGTACATTTGGTTCGCCCAATCGTACTTGATACGGTTCCATTCGCGAAGGTTTGTGGTGTTGCCACCAATCATAGATTGCGTGCCACGTTCACCATGTTCGTTGAAAATTAGTTTTTTATCCATAGTGGACTCCTTTATATTATCTGTGAAGATTACTCTGTTTCTATGAAGAGCAGCTAGTGCACTCATCCATTTCAAGGGATTGGTTACGGATGTAGTAGATTGTTTTAATCCCTTGTTTGTATGCCTCAACGTAAAGGTCTAGAATTTCTTTTGCTTTCATTTGAGGTGTGATATACAAGTTGAAAGATTGTGCTTGGTCAATATGACGTTGACGTACGCCACAAGCTTTGATGGACCATTGTTGGTCGATTGTATGCGCCTCTTTGTAGAGCCAGAAAGTTTTATCGTTCAAATCTGGTGCAGTTTTTGGAGTGAAAGAACCTTTCTTCTCTTCGATGAAGAATTTTTTGAAGATGGGGTCGATACCAGCCGTTGTGTTCGCAATGTTGGAAGTAGAACCTGTAGGAGCTACGGCCATCAAGTAACCATTGCGGATGCCGTATTTTGCAACATCTACAGCCAATTGTTTCCAACGATCGGATGTGTAGCCACGACGCGTGAAGTATTCACCAGTTTCCCATTCGGAACCTTTGAATGCAGGGTATGCACCTTTTTCTTTCGCCAATTCCATGGAAGCTTTGATGGCATAGTATGCAATGTTTTCAAATAGTTTGTCCGCTGCTTCGATGTGTTCATCAGATTCCCATTGGATATCGTGGTTTACAAGGTAGTGGTGGTAACCAGAAGTACCAAGACCAATAGCACGGTATTTATCAGACGTCATGCGAGATTCTGGTACTGGTGCTTGATTGATAGAGATAACATTGTCTAGCATACGAATTTGAAGGGCAATGTTTTCTTCTAACTCTTCGTCAATAATACGGCCAAGGCTAATGGAGTTCAAGTTACATGTAACCATGTCGCCTGTATTTGTTTTCGTAGTGATGGTGCCGTCTTCGTTGATGATTTCTTCAGCAAGGTTTGTGAAGCCAACGTTTTGTGCGATTTCGTGGCACAAGTTAGATGCGTAAATCATACCTGCATGTTTGTTAGGGTTGGCAGCGTTTACAGTGTCGCGGAAGAAGATGAATGGTGTACCAGTTTCAACAGCAGAGCGCATGATTTTTTTCATCATGTCTAGTGCTGGTACTTCGATGCCGTGCAAGTTTGGATCTTGTTCACATTCAAGGTAACGTTTTGTGAACTCTTTGTTATCGTCTGTGTCGTAGAAGTCCTCTAGAGCATAGCCTTTTACAGCCAAGATTTCATGAGGGTCGAAGAGGGTGAAGTTTTCACGAGCAATCATGCGTTCCATGAAGATGTTTGGAACAGAGATAGCAGGGAAGATATCGTGTGCTTTACGACGGTCGTCACCATTGTTAGTACGAAGTTCTACGAATTCGTAGAAGTCTTTGTGCCAAATATCAAGTGTTACTGTGGCGCCGCCTTTACGTTTACCCAATTGGTCTACTGCAACAGCTGTATCGTTGTACAAACGAATCCAAGGAATAACGCCACCAGAGGAGTTTTTGAAACCGCGGATGTCGGAGTTCAATGCGCGAACTTTACCAAGATAGATACCAAGAGCACCACCGTGTTTAGATACGCGGGAGAACTTGCTGTTTACGTCGTAAATGGACCATAAGTTATCATCTACACCAGAGATAAAGCAAGAGGACAACTGATGGAATGGTGTACCTGCATTTGCCAATGTAGGTGTAGCTGTTGTCATTTTTAACTGGCTCATCAAATCGTAGAATTTTTTAGCGTATTCTACTTTGTTTTCTCCCTCTACCAATGCCAAGTGCATTGCTATAGCCATGAAGCGTTCTTGTGGCAATTCAAAGATTTCTTTGTTGAAGCCTTTTACCAAGTAACGGTCAGCCAATAATTTAAGACCTTCATAGTTGAAGAGGTAGTCGCGCTTAGGTTTGATGTAATCGCCTAACTCTTGCAATTCGTCAGCTGTATATTCTGTAACGAAGAAGTCAGCGTATTTTTTCTCTTCTACAAGCATATGTACAAGATTTGGGAAGTTGCCATAACCGAATGCTTTATAACGACGAGTGATAGCTGCTTCTTTATAGAGATCGAACAAGAAGAGGCGAGCTGCAACAAACTGCCAATCTTGGTTCATTTTATTAACTTGGTTGCCGAAACCGTCGTCTTTTTTAGCGATAACCTTTTCGATAGCTGTTTGTACTAACGTTTTTTGAATTTCTTTAGTTGTCATGCCATCAACGAATTGTAACTTCGCATCCATTTCCAATTCTAGTGGATCACAAGAATCTAACCCCAAACATGCGAAGGCAATCATGCGTTTCGTTTTTTCAACGGATAGCGGTTCAAAATGGCCATCCCGTTTCTTGATCATAATCTCCATTATGGTTCCCCTTACATTGTAAATCTATGTAAAATCATCTATAGAGCTAGCGTAAATCAGATGTACTCTTTTAAACTAGTTCTAATCAGAAAAATAAGAAAACTACAATATATGGTAGTTTTCTTATTTATTAAATACATTATGTAATGATTATAGCGAAAAAAATCTATATATTCAATATTGACTTTTTTAAATTTATCAATGTGGTTAGATTAAATTTATCGATGTAGTTTGTGATTAATTTTATTATAGATAGATACTATATGATTTATAATAAATATAGCTTTACAATAGGAGGTTAGCTATGAAATCTATCGTTATATATTCGTCCCTTACGGGAAATACAAAACAAGTGGCAGAGACCATTGCCAGAGTATTGCCAGCGGACACACCATGTGTATCTATGTCGGAACTACCCTCAGATATGGCATCCTATGATCTGGTGTTTGCCGGATTTTGGGTTGATAAAGGGACAGCTAATAAAGAGGCCCGTGATGTACTAGGCACATTACATAACCCTCATATTGCTCTGTTTGCTACAGCTGGTGTTCCACCACAAATGGCACATGCTAAGGAGAGCTTAATTAATGCAGCCAATTGTTTACCCGATGGCGTAGAGCCTGTAGGAACTTTCATCTGCCAAGGTAAGGTAGATCCTAAGGTTATCGAAATGATGTACAAGATGTTCCCGAAAGGGCATAGCCACGGTCAATCTGCTGATCGCGATGCACGTCACAAACAAGCTGCAGTACACCCAAATGAAGACGATTTTAAAGCGGCCCAAGACTTTGCCCAACATATTCTAGTCAAGTTAGATCGATGAATAAAAGCAGTACCCTTTCCGGGGTACTGCTTTTGTCATATTATATATGATGTTGTAATTATTACTATATTGTATTATATGCTTAATTATAAAGTACATTAAATTTAAGTTTACGCGTATCGAATTGGTTTATGAAGTACGACGTAATCAATAGCTTATATCCATTGCCTTCTATAATGATAGGATCGACAGCTGTTTTATCGACTGTAAGGAACTTATCATAAATATGATGCACCTCTGTTACTCCATTTGGTAGAGATACCTCTAAATCAAGGCCTTTGTTGAGGAAATTGAAGGAGATGGAGTCGAAGTTGGCAGACTCTACTTGGTATTCTTTAAGATCTTGTTCGTATACAATTAACTCGATGTTTTCAATGTATTTATCGTATCCTGCAATCGAAATAACCTTTGGTACAGACAAAGCATCAAAATTAATATACTCGATGCGTCTGCCGTTTATTGGGTTGGTATCTGGCAGTTTTAAATCATCTACAGGTACATATGGTGTGCCGTAGTCCGTGAAGTTAGGATCAAAAGTAGATGTTATTGGTAGGCTTGCATGCCATTCTCCATCAACTTTAGTATAGGTCACAAATTCACGATACGTTGTATAGCCTATGAATGGTGTCAAGAGAACAGCACCTAAGGCAAGAGCCATAACGGTTGTGTGTACAGAAGGTTTTAAACCTTTCACAAGAGAGTATACATTGTGTACTAAGAAGATTAAATTGAATGCACTCACGTAAATCGTATTGAGCCAGAGAATTGGTTCATTAATCACACGTTTACCGATAAGAACTAAGCACAGTGTAGTTAGTGTAATGAACAAGAAGCATAGGATTTGCTGTGTTCTGCTACTTTCACTAGATCTAAAGCTAGCCAAGTAGAATAGGTAGAAAATGGCTACATACGGATAATAGGTGTAGAAGAAACGCGTATCCTCTCGAAGCCCTAACAGAATCAAGACCAAATAGATATTAGCTAGAATGCCTGTAATAATGGATGCCTTAGGTAAGATGATGCCGAATACAACAGTAAAAAATGAGTTTGGTGCCGGAGGACCTGCGGGATCTTCTTTGTAAGAACATACCATAGATAGACAAATGAATATATTAATGGATGCGAGTACCTTAAAAATGGTTTCTTCAAAGTTGAATGGTTGGTCCACGATGATGAAGAAGAACCATAAACTCATGATGATAACAATGTTATATAGAGTAGACGTAACAAGGGTGATGCCAATCCGTTTGATGCGGTTAATGATTTCACCGATGTAGTGTTCACCAGGCGATGTGAAATACAAGGCAATCATGGAGTATAGCCATAGGTACGATATATTTTCCGTAGCCAGTTCAATACCTCGCACATATTCGTAGCTTTCGTGAATCATATAAAGGCCAACGCTGATTCCGATACTTACTAAGGTATATAAAATGGAAAACTTTCGAGTCCTTGTTATATAGCTTTGTAATATAACGATAAAGAAATACAGTGAGTATAGCTTAATATCGATTTCGGCAAACCAATCTTGTTCAATATACAACGGTGTACATGAAAATATGGCAATTAATGCCAGTAATATAGGCGACTGCGTTGCTAGGTCCCGCAGCGAAGACCATACATGTTTAACAGCAAATTTCATAGATGTTCTCTCCCTCTATAAATATAAATACCCACCTCTTATTATTAGTATACCTGTTTTCTGGTGAAAGCCCTATGAGGTTTTACATGCTTGTAAATATCCTTTACAATAACACTAAGAACTAGTTTTCAAAGAAAAGAGGTTATCACATGGAATTCTCTTATTTTTTACCTGTAAACATTCAATTCGGTTGGAATAAAGTAGATAATGTTGCTGGTTTTGCTGCACCATATGGCAAGAAAGCACTTATTGTAACTGGTCGTACTAGTGCTAAAAAATCTGGTTTATATGACCGCGTAGTAGCTAAGCTTGATGCGGCCCATATTGAACATGTTCTCTTTGATCAAGTGGATGCCAATCCATTGACTACGACTGCCTTAGACGGCGCTGCGTTAGCTAAATCTGAAAGCTGTGATATGGTTATTGCCATCGGCGGTGGATCCATTATGGATTGTGCAAAGGGCATTGCTTTTATGGCTGTGAATGACGGCGACATTAATGATTATATCTTTAACCGTAAAACGAGTGATAATGCGTTACCGCTTATTGTGATTCCAACCACTTGTGGCACAGGTTCTGAAGGCAACGGTTTTGGTGTTCTTACTAATCCTGAAACAGGGGATAAGAAATCTTTACGCTGTAATGCCATCGTGCCTAAGGTATCTATCGTGGACCCTGCTGTAATGGGGACTATGCCTCCTCATGTGTTGGCATCTGTTGGTTTCGATGCATTGTGCCATAATATTGAGGCCTATACCTCTAAAACGGCGCAACCTTTCACCGATGCACTAGCTCATTATGCAGTAACATTACTAGCACAATATCTTGTACCTCTATATAAACATGTGAAAGCGATTGCGAATGGTCAAGAAGCTGTACTTAACAAAAAACAATTAACAAAAGCATGGGAGTCCGTTACATTGGCTAGCACCATTGGCGGTATGGTTATCAATACAGCAGGCGTCACACTTGGTCATGGTATGGAACACCCTGCTAGTGGCCTTAAAGATATTACCCATGGTGTTGGTCTTGCAGTTATTGAACCTGTTGTAGTGGAATACACATGGAGTGCTAACTCTGAAAAATTCAACTCATTGGCACGTATATTCAACCATGGTGATGGTTCTAAGCTGGGTGAAGCATTACGCCTAATCGTACATGACCTAGACCTTACTACAAACCTTACAGAATTAGGATTTACGAAAAAAGACATTCCATGGCTCGTGGATAATGTATACGTTGTAGCTACAGGAAATATTGCTAATACAGTAGCTGAAGTAAGTCGTAACGATATAGAAGTGCTATATAAGAAAATGTTGTAGTCATAGAAGTATAGGGAGAGCGTTTTGGTTCGCATATTTTATGGCCTATTAACTGCATATATAATTATGCTATTTATTGTGGCAATGCTATTTAATATAGCACCTATAACATATATTGTATTTGGCGTAGCAATAGTATTGCTTTTAGTACTACAATATGACTGGTATAAGAAACATGCTTTATCTGAAAAAACACATATTAAATTGATTTGCTGCGTATTTATTATATTTAATTTATGTTTAGCAGGACTTGTTGCGGATTGGCTTAAGTATGATACTCAAACGACTCTTGAACAAACCGATGGATTTGAGTTTAGTACTATGGACTGGCAACGAGGTTGGCCAAATGATGACGGGTTGCCGGAAGGTCTAAAGCGTCCTAAGAACCTTCCTGAAGGTATTTCAAAGGCCTCTGCATCTGGCGATAGCTTAGCGTGGGCAAATGCATATCCTACAAGATATACTGTATTAGAAGGAAATCCTACAGTTATTGCACAGTATGAGGAGATTGCTAAGGAACACACTGTGTATCAAGCGCAAATTGATGCGGATGGTGTATTGCGTGATTTAGACACTGGGGAGAAAAAGCGTTTTATATCTCATCCCAATAGCTATAACATTATAGAGAGCATCGAGGAAGAACCTCTAAACTTACCACAACGGAGTTTTATAGAGTGGTTACGCTTTGCTCCTCGAAAAGAAACGAAAAAAGTGGTGAAGTACACATATAATTCTACTGAAAATCATAGACTATATGTCTTTGTAGACGATGGGAATACTAAAAGACCTCATTTCGTGGAACTTTTGATCAGTAATGATGGGACACGGGCTGTGTTTTATCAATCTAAGTAATGGAGGGAATCAAAGCTGTTTAGTATTAGATGGTGATAAAGCTACGATTTCAAGGTATGAGGAAACGGTTAAATCTAATGCTTGGTATTCGTTTATAAATGGCAGGGACAAAGATACTACAGTTGAAGTACTTAATTCGTTTACATATCCAAAAGATAAAAATGTATTGGTTAGTGATGTAAGCAATTATTATGAGATTATTACCATTCGACGACAAAATTGGAAATTATTTCCCTGGTTAATTGACGGTAGACAAAGTGTCGGTGATGATCCCAACGAAGATTTTTATTATAGTACTCGAGTATCAGCTGAGAAATATGTAGTATATGTTGTTTATCATAATTTTGATCAAGATCAGCCTAGAGTCATTTACTTTATGTTTAACCCAGAGCGAACTCGAATGATTACTGTAGATATAGATATGTATCATTAGAGTTGGGCAGAGTTTGTATATATAATTTGGAACAATACTTGAACATATTACAATATATTCAAGTATTGTAATTGACAATTCTAAAACATATTTTTATAATGGGTTTTATGAAGAGACTCGGATGTGATTAATTATCCCAGCCCCTAGGGCTGGGGTTTCTTTATTGGTCTCTAGTAGTTTTATTAGTTGAGAGGTGTTTTTATGGCAGATCAAAATAATAAAAATGTTGATGCCTTAGCGCAAGAGATTACCTTGAAAAGTCGTGGTCAAGGTAAATTACGTCAATTTATATTATGGATGGGTGCGCTCATCATCGGCGCTATCTTAGGATGGCAACATATTCCAGTTCTTAATGATTTATTTAATTTCATTGCTGCAGTATTTACGCATTTATTCCAATTTATTGCAATACCTACTGTATCACTAGCGGTTATTACTACATTGTCCATGTTGGGTGCTAAGAAGGATACAGGCCGTATCTTTGGTCATGCTGTCACCTATACATTGTTAACAACAATTTGTGCAGCCGCTGTTGGTCTTGGTTTATTCCTTTGGATTGCGCCAGGTAACTTACCATTTGATGTAATCGGTGCCGGTGCAGCGCAAGTACCTGAAAAATTAGGTCACGTAACATATTATGATCATTTCTTATCCGTTATTCCTAACAATATTTTGAAACCGTATTTAGAAGGTAACGTATTGTCCGTTATGTTCATTTCTGCTTCTGTTGGTTTAGCTTTTGCTTTCATGCCTCGTACAGAAGGTCGTGAAGCAGTATTGAAGGTGTTATTTGGTTTACAAGAATTACTATTCACATTGATTAGAGGTTTACTTTACGTTTTACCAATCGGTATCCTTGCTTTTGCAGGTCAATTATCTGCACAAATCGAAGCAGGGGTCATTGTTGGTGCATTAGGTAAATATACAGCTGTTGTAATCGGCGGCAACTTGATTCAATTCTTTATTGTAATTCCATTGTTCTTGTTATTCCGTGGTTTAAACCCTCTCGATGTATTCCGCAAAATGTCTCCAGCCGTAGCTGTTGCATTGTTCACGAAATCTTCTGCTGCTACATTGCCTGTTACATTGGCCTCTGCAGAAGACAATTTGAAAGCCCATCCTTCTGTAGCGCGTTTCGTGTTACCAATTTGTACAACTATTAATATGAATGGTTGCGCAGCTTTCATCCTTGTAACATCCTTATTTGTAATGCAAAATGCAGGTATTGAATTAACTATGGGTACCATGATTGCTTGGTTATTCATTGCTGTTCTTGCTGCGATTGGTAATGCTGGTGTTCCAATGGGCTGTTACTTCTTAACATTGTCCTTGATGAGTTCCATTGGTGCGCCAATCGGTTTGCTTGGTATTATCTTACCAATCTATACAATTATCGACATGATTGAAACGGCCGAAAACGTTTGGTCCGATGCATCTGTATGTGCTATGGTTGATAATGATTTGAAAGGTACCTTAGACGATCCTGACTCTCATGATGACATGCCTCAATTCCAAGGTGCGTAGATTGTACGTTATAAAAGCATAATATAAATAGGTTGCCTCTTATATGTGAGGCAACCTATTTTGCTTTCAAATAGAAAATATAATAATGTGCCACGTTTACTATTTTCTGGAAAACAATTATTGGTATAATTAAGAAAAGGGGGATGGCTATGGACAGACAGTTAAGCACATATTTAAATGGGCGAGAACCGCAAGTGATTACAGATATTGATGTTATAACGGCAGCGGTAGCAGTGCCATTGCTTAAAATTGATGGTGAGGATCACATCCTATTTACGGTGCGTAGTCAGACATTACGTAGGCAGCCTGGTGAAATTAGCTTTCCTGGTGGACATTGTGAAAGCACCGATAAAACTGGAGCTGCTGCGGCTATTCGTGAATGCTCGGAAGAATTAGGGATAGATACAGAGCAAATTGAATTGTTAGGCTCATTAGATTGTTTAGTATCTGCCATTGGTGTTAAATTACATGCAGTGGCGGTACGTTTACATACGGATGAATTTCGCCCTAATATTGATGAGGTCGGTGAAATTTTTACGGTACCACTTTCGTATTTATTGAATATGGAACCAACGGTAGGGCACTTAGATATCGGAACTAAACCATTACGAGATTTTCCGTTCCATTTATTAGAAGGGTATCAAATAGATTGGAAAATTCGGCAGAACTATTCTGTTTATTTTTATCCCTATAAGCAATATACGATATGGGGATTAACAGGTCGAGTCCTCAAAAATTTCTTAGATTTATATCGACAAGGTAATACTATATAAAATGAAAGATAACGAAATAACTTCATTTGATAAAGAATTGAATAAATTCCTCCAACCTAAGTGCCTAATACCTGGTGGCCTTGGTTTATGGGAAACCTATTTTCGTAAAATTTGTACGGCTTGGGGCCGTATCGATAGTGAAATTAGACCTCAGCACATCATATTTTCCGCCGATAATGGGTGCAATATGGAAGGTTATGTAGGTTATAACTATGAGGTAACGCAAAAGCAGTCGCGTAATATGCTCTTGGGTCGTTCGTCAGCTACACAGTTTTGTAACTTTAACAATATTCCTTATGAAGTTGTGGATGTAGGAATTGCCTCAGATGATGGCATCGGAGTGAATCGCAAGGTCGCAAAGGGGACTAAGAATATATTAAACCATCCTGCTATGACTGAGGATGAATTTAATAGTGCCTTTCAAGCTGGCTATGAACGAGTTGAACATTATGTAAAGCAAGGGATAAATCTTTTTTCCTTTGGGGAAATGGGACTCGGTAATACGACGACCTCTGCCTGTGTGTTGTCTGCCTTAACTGGAGCGGATCCTACTGAAACAGTAGGACCCGGTTCTTGGCCCGATAAACCAGATTTGATAAAGCGTAAAATTGACTTTGTCTATGCTGTATTAGATAAACATAAGAATAATATTATTGCTGAAAGTGAGTATGATCGCGTTCGCAAAATTGTAGCCCATGTAGGGGGCTTTGATATTGCTGCTATTCTTGGGGCTATGCTCGCTTGTGTTGAGTTTAAAAAGCCCTTCGTCATTGATGGCTTTATTACAGCTGTATCAGCAGCTTGTGCGGTACATATGAATGATCGTGTTAAGGATTATGCATTGCCATCTCATAACTCTCGAGAAAAAGGCACAGAGCTAGCTTTAGCAGAGGTAGATATTACACAAGACATGGTTCCTATTCAAGCCCACATGTCGATGGGGGAAGGGACAGGAGCTATCTTAATGGTTCAAATGCTCAAAACTACACAGCATATGTTTGTAAACGTAGGGACCTTTGCAGATTTGATGAAATTATAAGGAGGACGAATGAAAATAAATAAATACTTTGATATACATTTTGAGCGAGCTGATGATGCAACTATCGCTAAAAGACTGATAGGTGGTGCTAAGATTAAGGGACCTGCTTTGGTTATCCTGATCCTCTCCATGTTTATTGCCTCTATTGGGTTGAATATGAATAGTACGGCAGTTGTTATTGGTGCTATGCTTATATCGCCGTTGATGGGACCTATTTTAGCAACTGGTTTTGGCTTCGCTACGCTTAATTTTACAGTTGTGAAGAGCGGTATTTTAAGATTGTCCTTACAGATTACGATTGCTGTTTTGGCATCTGCTTTATATTTTTATATTTCTCCCGTTCAGACGGCTACATCTGAACTATTAGCGCGTACAGAACCGAATATTTTTGATGTATTCATTGCTATATTTGGTGGGTTAGCTGGGATTATTGGGCAAACGCGTAAGACCTTAGATAATGTTATACCAGGTGTTGCGATTGCGACTGCACTTATGCCACCACTATGTACGGCAGGATATGGACTTGCTAATGGAAATTGGAACTATTTCTTTGGGGCTAGCTATTTATTCTTTATAAATGCATTCTTCATCTTCTTTGCATCTTTTATTGTTTTAAAGGGTGTATATAGTTTGCCATTCCATAAACAAGCAGAAGAGGTTAATCGTCGTAACCAGCTAATATTTCTCGTAATTGGTCTTATTATGGCTATACCAAGTATTTATGCAGGCTATGATATGACCATCAAGTATTCTGAGTCAAATCATATGGAGCAGTTTATTAAGAATGATATTAATCAAGAGGGACGTCGACAAGTGATTGATTATTCATTGGATCAAACGAATAAGCTAGTAGACATAGTAGTTATAGGAGCTCCTGTGACTTCAGAGGAGCAAGCCCAGTTGGATGACAAGTTACATAAGGATGAGTACTTGCAGCCTTATACATTACGATTTGTTAATAGCGTAGATGAGAAAAAATCTACTATGGATAAGACGAACTTGAATAAATCTTCAGAGAATCTTGAAACATATAAAAACTTGAGCAATCTATACCAGCCAACTTATCAATTAGTAAGTGAAACTATAAATACTATGAAAACGACAGAAGCTGAAGCAAAGGCGTTATTCCCGTTTGTAAGCAAAGTGGAAGGCATGCCTTTAATAGATAACCTAGAACAGCCTAAAGCGAGTCGCTATATGGTGATTATCCATACTACATCCACTATATCTGATGCCGATTTGGAACGAATAAAAGCTTGGTTAGAGGCTAAATTATCAGCGCCTGTAACTATTTCTATCGAGCAAACAACGTCAACTCTATAAGGGAGCTATCATCCCAGCGTTCTAATTGATCGTTAATAATATATGTATCTGATACAATACCTTCTCATGACAAATTCTATAGATACGAAAAGGGGCTGTTTTGTTACAGCCCCTTTTTTACATATATGTATTGAATTAATGTTGTATGTTTTGTATATCATCTAAAATGTGTTCAAAATCTAGGTGATTTTGTTGTAATACATCTTCTGGATTGTATCGGTCGTAGAATTGTTTGGAAATGCCATAGTTTAAGACGTTCATGGACGTTTTTCCATAATAGCTAGCAATTTTTTGACCATAGCCACCTTCGAGTTCGCCGTCCTCTAAGGTGATGACGATATTGTGGTCCTTTGTTAATTCATTCAATGTATCAGTGTCTAAACTAGAAATACAAAGTGGTTTGACAAGCGTCGGAGAGATATGAATGGCATCATGGATTGCGTGGCTAAGTTCGACCGCCTTATGGTAGAAATTACCGACACCTATGATGGCAATCGTATTACCTGATTGGGTTATGTTACACGACGTTACAGGACATTCTGTTGTATTGGATTGACTAGTTTCGTAAATCGGTGATCCTACAGGAATACGGATGGCGATAGGATGATTGTGATGTTCTACTCCATAACGAATGGAAGATTCTAATTCCTCTACTGTTGTAGGTGCTAGGTACATGAGATTTGGCATGTTGCTGAGCATAGTAATATCGTTGAATCCAAGGTGTGTCATATCCTTATTACCATAAATGGACGCGCGATATACAAGGATCAGTGCATTGCTATTATTAATACATAGGTCATTAATAATTTGATCATAGGCGCGTTGTAAAAATGTACTGTAAATCGGTAAAATCGGCGTGCCACCGTTGTGGGCAATGCCAGCAAGTAATGTTGTAGCATGTTCTTCTGCAATGCCTACGTCGATGTATTGAGCACCTAATTTTTCACGTATATCTTTGGTTAAACAGAAACCGCCAGGCGTAGCAGCTGTAACGATACATGCAGCTTTGTTTTGCTCCAGTGCATCAATGAGTTGTTTTGCAACGATAGATTCATAGCTGTTGGTATAGCGTTTTTTTGTTTCCCCTGTGTCAATATCAAATCCTGATGGATTATGAAAGCTTTCAGGATTGGTAATAGCCTTGTTGTAACCGTAGCCCTTTGTCGTATGGATGTGGAGCACTATCGGTGTTGTCTCTGCTTTACATTCTTTTAAAGCCTTAATTACGGTTGGCAACGAATTGCCATCGTCGACGTAACGATATGAAAATCCTAGAGCTTTAAAGATATTATTAGGGCTTTCACCATTAGTTTCGCGTAATTGTTGAAGATGGCTATATAAACCGCCGTGATTTTCTGCAATAGATTGGTCGTTGTCGTTGAGGATAATCAAACATTGAGAGGACATTGTGGCTAAGTGATTTAATGCTTCATAAGCCTCGCCACCAGAGAGAGCGCCGTCGCCGATTAACGTAATAATTGGATGCGTTTTATGCTGTAAATCGCGTCCAATCATGAGCCCACAAGCTAAACTGAGGCTTGTGGAAGCATGACCTAAGTGAAATGCGTCGTAGGTGCTTTCATCAGGATTGCTATAACCGGATACGGTGTGAAATTTGTTTTTATTTTTAAAGCCTTCGTAACGGCCTGTTAAAATTTTATGAGCATAACTTTGATGGGAAATATCAAATATAAATTGAGCATCATCAGGGCTGAACACATGATGCAAGGCAACAATAATATCAGTGGCTCCTAAAGATGAACCAATGTGACCGCCAATGTGTGATGTTCTATGGATAATTAAATTGCGTATATGTTGTGCGATGACCTCGAGTTCTGTGAGAGAACAGTCGCGCAAATCGCTAGGAATTTGAATGTCTGTCAGTTCCATAGGTCTCCTACATAATCCATACTAATGGATAAATCAATTACAGTTAATGAAATATATGACTCATTAATAGTTATTATAACATTATAGAGTAAAATTATTTATAAATAAAAAGGTAATTCGGTATATTTAGATATATAAATAAGTGATAGCTAACCATATTAATTTTAGAATGTATCTTTACACACAATATTTTTCACTTCAAAGTGGTATAATAAAAAATACACGACATGTAGAGTTATATATATTTTATTAGGAATAGTCATGTTCTATATACCACATTGGAATATGGCAAAATCTAGAATTAATCTCTGTTTGTTGTATAATATATTTAATATTTAATTTTTTAGATGTGTAGTTAAAAGCTTTATTATTTAACTTTTACTTAAATGTATGAAGAAAAATGGTGCGAGCGTACCAATTCTTCATTTTTTTCAAGAGAGGTATATATGCAAAAATCCTTACGTATGGGGATCGATGTTGGCTCTACAACGGTCAAGGTCGTTTTGTTGGACGAACAAGATAATTATTTGTATAAAAAATATATCCGACATTACGCCAATATTTTGGATACTGTTCATACATTGCTACAAGAGGCTCAAGTGGGCTATGAAGAAGCAAAAGTACATGTAGCAATTACAGGTTCTGGTGGTATGGCGATGGCTGATAAGGTGCGTATACCTTTTGTACAAGAAGTAATTGCCGAAACAAAGGCGATAAAAGCGTTGTACCCACAAACTGATGTTATTATCGAACTTGGTGGTGAAGATGCTAAGGTTACGTATCTAGGTCGTACTGCAGAACATCGCATGAATGGTTCTTGTGCCGGTGGTACAGGTGCTTTCATAGATCAAATGGCAACATTATTGCAAACGGATGCATCCGGCCTTAATCAATTGGCGATGAATGCGGATACTATTTACCCAATTGCCGCTCGTTGTGGCGTATTTGCGAAAACAGACGTACAAGCATTGCTAAATCAAGGCGCATCTCATGAAAATATTGCAAAGTCCGTATTTCAAGCCATCGTTAACCAAACGATTGCAGGCCTTGCATGTGGTCATAAAATTGAAGGGAATGTAGCATTCCTCGGTGGTCCATTGACATTCTTATCCGAATTACGTCAATGCTTCTGTGACACCTTAGAACTCGATGAAGCACATCGTATCATCCCTGAAAATGGTGAGTTGTTTATTGCCCTAGGCGCAGCTCTCATGAATGATGAATGTCGTGATATTACAGTAGGTGAATTGACGAAGGAAATCGGTGCGCTTATTGGTGTACCAATGGAAGCAACCGATCGTGTGGATCCGCTATTTAGAAATGAAGCGGAACTAGAAGAATTCCGTGCACGTCATGCTAAGGCGGTAACACCGAAGGGTGATATTAAAGATGCTGAAGGTCCATGTTACCTCGGTATCGATGCGGGTTCTACGACGTTGAAAGTCGTCTTGATCAATAGCAAGAATGAAATCATCTTCTCTCACTATGGCCCAAATCATGGGAAACCATTAGAAAAATCCCAAGAACTAATAGAGAAAATCTATAGCTTATTGCCAAAAGGGGCTTACATCGCTCATTCTGGTGTAACTGGATATGGCGAAGCCTTCTTGAAACGAGCTCTTGGTATCGATATTGGGGAAGTAGAAACAATTGCCCATTATCGTGCTGCTCAATTCTTCTGCCCTGATGTATCCTTCATCTTGGATATTGGCGGTCAAGATATGAAATGTACAAAGGTGCGCGATGGATACATTGAAGACATCGTATTGAATGAAGCCTGCTCCTCTGGTTGTGGTTCCTTTATTGATACCTTTGCTACATCCTTGCGTTTGCCGATTGAGCAATTTGCCAAGGAAGGTTTATTGGCACCTATGCCAATCGACTTGGGGTCTCGCTGTACCGTATTTATGAATTCCAAGGTAAAACAGGCGCAAAAAGAAGGGGCTACTGTACCAGATATCGCCGCTGGCCTTGCATATTCTGTTATCAAGAATGCATTGTATAAGGTGCTTAAGGTAAAAGATCCTAAGGAATTAGGTGACCACATCGTCGTACAAGGCGGTACATTCTATAATGAAGCGGTGCTTCGTGCCTTTGAAAAATTAATGGGCGTCGAAGTAATTCGCCCTGATGTATCCGGCTTGATGGGTGCTTATGGTATGGCATTGCTCGCTTCTGAAGCGGCAGAAGAGTTACAAAATCAACATAGCACATTGCTTGATAGTGACGGTTTGAAATCCTTGCAAGTGTCTACATCCATGCGTAATTGCGGATTGTGCTCTAATAATTGTATGCTTACCATCAATGCATTCTCCGATGGCCGTACCTATGTAACGGGTAATCGTTGCGACCGTGGTGCCGGTGATATGATTCAAGAGAAACATAAGCCTGTTCCCAATATGGTAGACGTAAAATTACGCCGTTATTTTGATTACTTCCTCAAGAAAAATATTCCTGAGTTTGAAGGTAAATTGCGTATAGGTATTCCTCGCGTCCTCAATATGTACGAAGATTTCCCATTCTGGTTTACATTCTTCAATCAATTAGGTTGCGAAGTGGTATTGTCCGATTATACGACAAAGGATCAATATAATAAGGCGATTGATACCATCCCATCTGATACAGCATGTTATCCTGCTAAGGCCGTTCATGGTCATATTCGTGATCTTGCCCAAGCCCAAGTTGATTTAATCTGGTACCCATGTATTCAACATGGTCCAAAGGAATTTAGCCATGACAATAATTACCATTGCCCTATGGTTATTTCTTACCCAGAATTGATTCGAAACAATATGCAAGATGTGATGGGAAAAACGCCATTTTATGCGCCATTCTTACCACTAGCAGATAAGAAATCATTGGTGCCTGCTTTGGTGAAAGCCTTAAAAGATTTGCCATTCTCTAAATCTGAAATTTCTAATGCCGTTGAGACCGCTTGGGCCGAACAAGAAAAATGTAAGGCTGACTATCGCGAGATGACAAAGAAAACTGTATCTCGTCTCGTAGCAGAACAAGTGCCTACCATCGTATTGGCTGGTCGTCCATATCACTTAGACTCCGGTATTAATCATGGTATCCCTGAGCTCATTACCTCTCTTGGTATGGCGGTTCTTACCGAAGATGGTGTAGCACCATTAGGTAAGGATATTAAACATCTTCGCGTTGTAGATCAATGGTCATACCATAGTCGTCTATATCATGCAGCCGAATTTGTAAGTCGTACGGAAGGCTTCCAAATTGTTGAGTTGAACTCTTTCGGTTGTGGTCTTGATTCCATTGTGGCAGACCAAGTAAAGGATATCTTATCTGCAAAGCATAAGATTCATACATTGCTTAAAATTGATGAAGGTACAAACTTAGGCGCTGTCACTATTCGCTTACGTTCCTTGCAATCCGTAATGGAACGGAGTATGCGTAAACACCATAATCCAGAAGCTCCTATAGAGACCGTTATTGATGATACACCAGCATATGATTATGAACGTGTTGTCTTTACTGAAGAAATGCGTAAAACCTATAAGATTTTGGTGCCTCAAATGTCACCTCTTCATTTCCAACTATTGGAGCCAGTGCTTAAGTCTGAAGGTTATGACTTTGACATGTTACCAGCACCTACGCGTGAAGATGTAGAGATAGGTCTAAAATATATCAATAATGATGCATGTTATCCTGCTATCATCGTTGTAGGCCAATTGATGAGCGCCTTATTGTCTGGTAAATACGATGTTAATAAGACAGCTGTTATTATCTCTCAAACCGGTGGCGGTTGTCGTGCTACCAACTATATTGGTTATTTGCGTAAAGCCCTCATCGATGCAGGTATGAAACAAGTTCCAATCTTGTCACTTAATGCGAGTGATATGGAACGTCAACCAGGCTTTAAATTGACTAAATCCTTCTTACATCGCATGATTCAAGCCGTAGTATACGGCGATGCGTTGATGCAATGTGTATTGGCTACGCGCCCTTATGAAATTAATCCAGGATCTGCAGATGCATTGTGCGATTATTGGGTTAAAAAATTACGGGAACGTATTACAAAAGCTAATATATTCCAATATAGTAAATATATTAAGAACATCATTGAAGACTTTGACAATTTACCAGTCGATAAATCTAAGCCGAAACCTCGGGTTGGCGTGGTAGGTGAAATCTACGTTAAATTCCATCCAAGTGCGAACAACCATATTAATGAACTTATAGAGAAGGAAGGTGGCGAGGTTGTAACCTCTGGTCTACTAGACTTTTTCTTGTACTGTGCTATGGATAGTACATATCGTGCTAAACACTTAGATGGTACATGGCTTTCCGGATTCTTTGGATCCTTGGCTCGCGAAGCGTTAGAATTATACCGCTTACCATATGCAAAAGCTGTTGCAGCATCTAAGCATTTTGATCCATTGCAACGGATGACGAAGGTTGCAAAAGAAGCGGCTCATTATATTGACCTTGGTAATCAATGCGGTGAAGGTTGGTTCCTTACAGGTGATATGATTGATCTTATCGAAAAAGGTGCGAAACAAGTAGTTTGCTTGCAACCATTTGGCTGCTTACCTAACCACGTTAGTGGTAAAGGCATGGTAAAAACATTATCCGAAGCATATCCTGATGTGCGCATTGCAGCCATCGACTATGACCCAGGTTCAAGTGCGGTAAACCAAGCAAATCGATTGAAATTGTTGTTAGCAACAATGTTTGAATGATAATGTAATAATCAATTATATAATTACTGAATATAAAAAAAGCGTCTCTAGCGATATGGCCCCTCTTTACTGAGCAACCGGTAAAGAGGGGCCATATGAGGGACGCTTTTTTATGAAATTGATGAATCTTCTTTAATCATTGTATAGAAGCATACTAATGCTAATACAGCACATACAACCATAACAATCCCCATAGGGATACCAGTATGACTTCCACCAATACCGACTAATGGTGTTACAAAACCAGCTGAAAACATGCCTGCAAATCCTAAAATAGCAGAGGCGCTACCTGCTTTGTGTCCATATTTCGCCATTGCCATAGAGAACCCTGTTGATCCAAATACAGATACGGTACAAACTGTACAGAACAGGATGATACTAGTTATAATAAAGGACCAATTAAAGTACATTGCACAAAGAAATAGGATAGAACCAATCGTTAATTGCAATAGACTAGTATGTAAAATGGTTTTTATTTTTACAACATTACTTACTTTGGCACTGATTACGCTAGCGAGGATAATACCGCAACTATTAATCCCGAACATATAACTAAACTCTTGTGCAGATAAATTGAATATATTTTGATATACAAAGGATGAACCCGAAATATAGGCAAAGAAACCACCAAAGGCGAATAGCTGAACTAGAGTCTGGCCTAAGAAAGAGTTATCTTTTAGTAGAACACCGTAGTTTTTAAATGCTGTTGTTATACCACCGGAAATACGCTTTTCTGATGGTAGGCTTTCAGTAAAAATGAAAGAGCCCATAAGTAACACTGCAGAGAAAACGGCGAGGACAATAAAAATAAAGCGCCATGTAGAAAATAATAAAAGCTGACCACCTATAAGCGGTGCAATAACAGGAGCTAATCCGTTGACGAGCATCAGTAGAGACATGAGTCGCATTAATTCTTTACCAGATGCAAAATCTCGGGAGATGGCCTTAGCAATAACAACTCCGATAGAACCTGTTAAACCTTGTAAAAATCGTGCAACTAGTAAAATCTCAATATTGGGCGCAATAGCACAGAGTATACTAGCGATTACACAGAGGATATTGCCAATGATGAGTGGTTTTTTCCGCCCCAATGAGTCACTAAGAGGACCGCCAATCAATTGACCAATAGCGATACCAAAAGTCATAATACCAATTGTCATCTGAATGAGGGACGCATTTGTATTAAGTTCATGAGGCATGATTGGTAATGCTGGTAGATATAAATCAGTACCAAGTGGCGTGATAGCCGTAAGAAGTCCTAGAAATACGACAATGAATAAAGATATTTTCTTTGTAGACTCCATAAAATCTCCTATATTAAAAAAAGGGAAAAATAAAAGTCTGCGAATCGCACTTCGCAGACTGCATTTAATTTTATCTATTTAACAAGGGTATTGTAACATGATTAATAAGAAAAAGCTATAGGTTTATGTATGAGTAACAAGGGTATTGCTTATTAGTATTTGAAATAAAAAGAACAGCTCACGAATGAGCTGTTCGTTTATATTACCAATTCTTAGAAGAAGATGTGGTGAATTTCATGGATGAAATGTTGACCGAAGAAGGAGATACAACCATGCATGATGATGAAGATGATGAAGTATTTGAACGCGCTGTTCATGATAACACTTGCTTCGATTTCATGTTCTAAGTTGTGAGCTTCTTCTGCATTGATTTCTTTGTGGTTTTCTAAGTATGCTTTCAAAGCAGGACCTACGGCACCAATAGAAATTGCAATGGATTGTGGGGACAACATTTTGCCGATACCAGCTGCACCGGAGTTAACAGCTGCTAACCAGAAGCCAAGATCTTCGAAGTTTGTAGGATTTAAACCTTGAGCTGCAGCGATTTGAAGTGGTCCAAACAATACGTTGGAGTTTGTACCGGAACCTGTTAAGAACGCACCCAATGCACCTACGATAGGAGCGAATAGAGGGTATAAGGAACCTGTACCAGCAACCATTGCTTTCGCAATATCTGCAGTCATACCGGAGTATGTCATCAATTTAGCAGTCATAACAACTGTGATGATTGTAAGGTATGTGAACTTCAAGTTTTTAACCGTGGAACCTAATGTACCGAAGATTTCACCAGCTTTTGCTTTTTGGATGAAACCACCAACGATACCAGCGATGAAAATCATGATACCAGGAGTTGCAATCCATACGAATGTGTAAGGTTTTGCACCAGCACCTTGGTAAATAGGTACAGATGTTTTAATGGATGCAAGAGGACCATTGATTGCTGGGAACAATTTAGAGGTTAATAATAATAATACGAAGATTAAGATGAATGGCATTGCAGCCACAAGGCCTTCGCCACCAGAAACTTTAGGAACTTCGCCAGTTTGTTTAACTGCGTATTGAGGATCATTAGGAGGCATAATTTTTGCACAACCGATGATCACTGCCATGATTACGATGGATGCAGAAATTACGGATAATTCAGGACCCATTACAGCATTGATTACAGTTTCAGGAATAGCTAATGCTAAACCAGAAAGTAATGTTACAAGGAATACGCCTTTTAATGCTTTGATACCGCCACCGATAATCATAACTACGAAGAAAGGAGCGATAAGGTTAAGCAAGAATAATTGTACGGAAATGAATGTACCTAAATGGCTTGGATCAAGGCTTGTTAAGGAAGCCAATGTAGTTGTTGGGATACCAATGGAGCCGAATGTTGTTGGTACGGAGTTTGCAACGAGACATGCGATGATAGATTTTAGTGGGTCAAAACCTACGGCAACCATCATAGCTGCAGGAATTGCAACGGCAGTACCGAAGCCAGCCATACCTTCCATGAAAGCACCGAAGCCCCATGCAAGTAATAATGCAAGTACACGAGTATCAGATGTTACAGAGGAAAGCATGGTTTTAATAGTTTCCATAGCTTTCGTATGTACTACCAAGTTGTAAACGAAGATAGCTGCTGTAATAACTAATAGGATAGGCCAAATTGCCAATGCGGCACCTTCAAGGGCACCAGTGACCATAATAAATGGGTCGGATTGGAATGCTGTAATAGCGATGATGAAAGAACCGATTGCAGCAACACTTGTTGCTTGCCATGCAGGTAATTTCAAGATGGATAACGCTACAATCAACCAAATGATTGGAGATAGCGCTAATAGAACGGTGAGAGCACTCATTTCTAAAATCATCCTTTCAAGAAAAATAAAAATATATGCTTAACAGGACGATGTAGCAATAATCAATTTAATTGATGAGTAATTCGCTATTGGATTGAGTTGTAAAAGTTCAGTAATAATAAAAGATTACAATAAAATAACAGATATACTTATCAGAAAAAGTGATATATCTCTTAAAATTTTTTAACCTCATAGTTTATGAGGTTAAAAAAATATAAGAGAGGGGACATAAACAGTGTTTATGTCCCCCTCTGTACTAACTACATGTCCGTGTTAGGGCCAACACTAATTAGATATTAGTAGTTACCTTTGAACATTGTAGCAGGAGCTTCTGGTACATAATCGCCGAAGTAGGATTTGAAGTCTAAACCTAATTCATTGCAAAGATCTTGAACTTCAAGCATTGTACCGTTAAGTACAGGGATGCCTTCAGCTTTAACTTTAGCAACAGATTCATGTTCTTTTTCGCCATGAGTATAGATGCGGTCTTGACCTTGAGCTTTAGGAGCTTCACGTAATTCTTGTAAGAATTGAGAGAAGTGTTTTTTGATTTCAGCTGGGTCACCGAAGAATTCAGGGTTGATAGCCATGAAGCCGTGGCAGATATTGGATTTGCCGCCAACCATACATTTATTGGAAGTACCACCTTGGGAAAGGATGGAGGAGAACAATTCAGCAATCATGCCGTTACCATAACCTTTGTGGCCGCCAAGAACTTCTGTAGCACCACCTAAAGGAAGGATACCGCCGCCTTCATGACGGGAAATGTTGCCCAATACTTCAGCTGCGTCAGTGGAAGGAACGCCGTCTTTGTTAACAGCCCAGCCATCTGGAGTAGCTTTGCCCATTTTGTTGTACATTTCAAGTTTACCACGAGTTACTACTGTAGTGGAGCAATCGAAGAAGAAGTCAACAGGATCAGCTGGTACAGTCCAAGCGATAGGGTTGGAACCAAGCATAGCTTTACGAGCATATACAGGAACCATGATTGCTTCGGAGTTTGTACAAGAGAAACCGATTAAGCCTTGGTCGGATGCCATTTTAGCATAGTAACCAGCGATACCATAGTGGTTGGAGTTACGTACGGATACGATACCAACACCGGATTTTTTAGCTTTTTCGATAGCCATTTCCATAGCTTTGTGACCCAACAATTGGCCCATGCCGTCATGACCGTCGATAACTGCGGAGATTGGAGTTTCTTTTACGATTTCAGGTTTTGCATCGATTTTAATCAAGCCGTTGGAGATACCTTTGTGGTAACGTACCATACGTTGCATACCATGGCTTTGAATACCGAATAAGTCGGAAGTCAAAAGTACGTCTTGAATGATGTCAGCTTCTTTTTCGGAAAAACCGAATTTTTGGAAAGCATCCATGCAAAGTTTGTGAAGTGTTTCATAAGGGAAAAGTACAGTGTTTTTAGCTTCTGCCATTGTTAAAACCTCTTTTCAGAAAATATGACCTGATATAGTTGACTCCACTCCGTTATATCAATGAATGTGATATGATGTCCGGTGAGTTCTATATCCTCTCAAATGACAATGTCAGTATAGCACACAAAGTTGAGTTATTGAATAGTTTTACATAACTTAATACATTACATAATTTGCATAACTTACGTGAAATTTATTACACAGGTTGACAAAAAGCGCTGAAATAATCGATAATACCTTGAAATTATAAATTATGACTTTTGGTAATAGATACATTCCTGAACGTAAAAAATGGTACTTTTATGCGTTGCTTATCTGTTTGTATTGTAGGGGAGAAACTATAAATAAATACTGAAAAGTATCGATATTTATTGTGTATCTACATGGTATACATTAATAAAAGTTATAACATCACACACTTATTTTGATAAGTGATTTTGCTATATGCATTGATATACAATGTATTCATTGATACGAAGTTTGAAAAATATCGATATTCGTTAATTTTATTACAGATTGAGTGGCTTATGTATGATACTATAAATATACATATAGAATTATTATTACTAGAGAGACGATAATAAGCGAGGTGCTTATATGAAAGAATATAAAAGTGTATGTCCCTATGATTGTCCTGATGCTTGTGGACTTATACTTACAGTAGATGACAATAAAGTGACAAAGGTTCGCGGTAATAAAGAGCACGCTTTCACACGGGGCACATTATGTCCTAAGATGGCTCATTATGAGCGTGTTATTCATTCGCCTAAACGTTTAATGACACCATTACGCCGAATTGGTAAAAAAGGTATTGGTCCAGATCAATTTACACCCATTTCAAGGGATGAGGCCTTAGAGCGAATTGTAGAAAATTTTAACCATACTATTAATACCTATGGTAGTGAAAGTATTCTTCGTTATTCCTATGCGGGGACCATGGGGGCTGTAAATAGTCCTGCAGCGGATTATTTCTTCCGTTGTATTGGCGCTACTAGTCAAGACAGAGGGATTTGTTCTCCTGCGAAACAAGCAGCATTTAAGTCTGTTTATGGAGACACAGTAGCTATCAAACCACAAGAAGCACAACATAGTGATTTGATTATATTATGGAGCCTTAATGCGACGGCTACAGATGTACATATATTACACGATGTGAATGTAGCAAAACGAAACGGCGCTTTTGTATGGATTATAGATACCCATAAAACATATACTTATGATCAAGGCACACATCATGTGTATGTAAAACCCGGTTCTGATGGTGCATTAGCACTTGGTATGATGCATATCATACATCGGGATGGTCTTGAGGATACTACATTTATTCAAGCATATGTGCAAGGTTATGATGAGCTAGTACGAGATGTATTGCCTACATTTACTCCAGAATATGTTTCCTCTATATGTGGTGTACCGGTTGAAATCATAGAAGAACTAGCTCATGCCTATGCAAAAGCAAAGGCTCCATTTATCCGTCTCGGTAGTGGTGTATCCCGCTATGGTAATGGAGCAATGAGTTGCCGGTGTATCAATGCACTTCCGGCTGTAGTAGGTGCATGGCAACATTTAGGTGGCGGCTTATTATCTAGTTCTAGTAGTAGCCAATATTTTAATAAATCATTCATGCAACAACCTAATACACCAACGCCATCTAAACGGATGATGCCGATGATATTATTAGGGGATTTGTTGACAAATCCAAAAGCGCTTCTAGAGCATGGATTAGAGGATACTAGTGGCGGGGTGCCCGTTCATAGTCTATATATCTTTTCATCAAATCCAGCTATAACGGCACCAAATCAAAATCTCGTTAGACAAGGTCTTATGAGAGATGATTTATTTACTGTTGTGCATGAACGCTTCTTTACAGATACATGTGCATATGCAGATATTATCTTACCAGCCACGAGCTCTGCTGAATCCGATGATATTTTTAACTCTTACGGACACTATACAATTGCGGCCAGTTACCAAGCTATTCCTCCGGTTGGTGAATCGAAATCTAATTGGCAAGTTATTTCTGAACTTGCTCAGCGTATGGGTTTAGATGATCCTTTCTTTACCATGACAGAACGAGAACTAATTGAGCATATGGTTCGCAATTCGTCTAAACTTTCACAAGACGAACAAGATGCCATTTTACGTGGCGACTTGGTTGAAGTAGCATTGCCAGACAATTATAAGATGGATTTTAAAACGCCGTCAGGCAAAATCGAAATCTTAAATCATCGAGAATCCATTCCGTTGATTACCTATACAGAACCTTATGGTGATGATGAACCATTCTGGTTGATTATCGGTAATGATATACGTATATTAGATTCTAGTTTTTGTGAACTAGAATTTGATGATTCTGAATTGATGAAGCTACGAATGCATCCAGATGATGCTGCATTATATAACATTAATAATGGTGATGCTGTGGAAATTTATAATAATCGAGGGGCTGTTCGTATTAAAGTATATCTAGATGATACGGTACAACGAGGTACACTTGTGACCCTTGGTGTATGGTGGCAATCTCAGTCCAGTGACGCTAAGGTAGGAATCAATGTTGTAACTGCATCTAGACCGACTGATGAAGCATGGGGGAGTACATTCTATGACGTACAAGTTAATATTCGTAAGGTGTAATGAAAGTTCGATATAATTCGATTTTGCTGTTGAATCAGATTACCATATCATATATAATGTTATCTAATATGATAGTGTAGTACGAAGGGAGATAACCTTATGGATGGAAAAGAAAATCTATCACTGCGCGCCTATTTAGCTATAGGCATGATGTTATTCGCCCTATTCTTTGGTGCGGGAAATCTTATTTTCCCGGCCGCATTAGGTCAACACGCAGGGTCTAATGTAGGATGGGCATTAGCTGGTTTTGTATTAACTGGCGTAGGATTACCGTTACTTGGCGTTATGGCCATGGGCTATTCCGGATGTAAAGACGTTGAGGAACTAGCAGGTCGTGCGCATCCTATATATGGTCTTATTTATACAGTGGCCTTATATTTAAGTATTGGTCCTATGTTTGCGACACCAAGAACGGGTACCGTTGCGTATGAAATTGCGATCAAGCCATTTTTACAAGGCATGACTTTGGATATGCAACCACTGTTCCTTGCTATATTTTTTGGCGTTTCTTTGTGGCTATCGATTAGTCCTCAAAAGCTTGTTAATCGTATTGGCAATATTTTGACACCTGCATTATTGCTTGTTATTTTATTATTGATTATCAAATCTTTTGTTACACCGATTGGGGCATATGCGGTGCCTCAACCAGCTTACGCGACTAATGGTACAGCCGTATTGCAAGGCTTCCTCGATGGCTATAATACAATGGATGCATTGGCTTCTGTGGTGTTTGCTATTCTCGTCATCGATTTTGTACGTCTTACAGGTGCTACATCTCGCGATATTATTACGAAAACTGTGATGGAGGTTGGTGCTATTGCGGTAGCATTACTCGGCATTGTGTATATATTCATTGCGAATATCGGCGCTACAAGCGTAGAGCGATTTGGTTTGTTTGATACAGGTGCACCGGTGTTAACAGCTAGTGCGGACTTCCTCTTTGGGGGAACTGGTCAAATTATTTTGGCTATCATCGTTCTATTAGCTTGCTTGAGTACAAGTATTGGTCTTATTACTTCTTGTAGTACATATTTCCACAAACTATATAGCAAAATTAGCTATAAAATGTATGTTGTCATATTCTCTGTGGCTGCATTTGCACTTGGGCTGTTCGGATTGAAAACAATCATTAATGCAGCTATTCCAGTGTTGATGTTATTGTATCCGTTGACGATTGTTATTATCTTGTTAGCCTTAAGTGATACTATTTTTGGCGGTCGTCGTTGCGTATATGGTTGGACTATTGGATTGACCATGATTTCTGCCTTAATGAGCGGTCTTGAAACTGCTGGTTGGGCACCTGATGCCATCGAAGGTTTGTTTACCCAATATATTCCGTTCCAAGGTATTGGTATGGGCTGGGTAAGTTTTGCAATCCTTGGCTTTATCATAGGTCTTATTCATAAAGGCTTGGTTTCAGATACAACTAAATAAATGTAGAATGTTACTCGCATTCTCCTTTTATACTCTATTGGCGCAGTCCTTCTTAGAAGGATTACAGTAAAAGAAAAGGGGGATGCGAGTGTTTTGTTTATAGTGATAAAAATCTTTTTTCAAATAGTATTTCCTAGTATAATGTTTAATAAGAAATGAAAGATCGTTTTTAGTAAGCCGAGGTAGTTATGAACGAAATCGTAAAAGGTGGTTTGTATCGTCATTTTAAAGGTATGTATTATTACGTGATAGATGTGGCTACACATTCTGAAACGGGTGAAAAATTGGTGGTATATCAAAAATTATATGATGACCGCGATTTGTATGTACGTCCCTTAGACATGTTTTGTAGCGATGTAGATCGAGATAAATATCCTGATGTGAAACAACAAAAACGCTTTCAATTAATGAGTGGACGAGATGAATAGTGTTTACCGGACTAGGTAGAGTTAATAGTTTGTATATGAACTCGTATATAGCGACAGATAGGAGGACTTGTGGAACAAATATTTTTCTTTTTTGATATTGATAACACATTGGCTGTATGGCCTGAAGGAAAAATTCCCAATAGTGCTCAGTATTGTATAGATGAATTGCAACGGCGTGGCCATTTAGTATCGATTGCAACAGGTAGAATACAAGTTGATGCTATGCGTTTTGCCGAGCAAGCTAGAATTACAAATGTAGTTGCTGATGGAGGTCATAGTATAACCATTGATGGGAAATTGGTATCTATGATTGGCATGAATCGAGATATGTGTATTCAATATTTAGAATATCTTGAGTCAAAGCATATTCCATGGGCTGTAACAGACCGCAATAAATTGGGGCGCATTACACCGTATAAAGAAATATTAGAATGGCATCCTGATTGGGACGTGTTTAAAACCATAGTGGATCCAGAGTTCGACTTTCACAGTGTAGAAGATTTCTATAAAATCTATGTATTTTTCAAAGATGGAGAAGAAGAGGAAAAAGATATCGAGCATATGACGCATAAGCTTATTCGCTATGGCGATGGGTGCGTTTTATATGAACCTATGGAAAAAGCATTGGGGATTCGCAATATGATTGGACATTTCAATATGAAGCCAAATCAAGTTGTCGTTTTTGGTGATGGCTATAATGATTTGTCTATGTTTAGACCGGAGTGGTTAAACATTGCCATGGGAAATGCTCGTCCGGAGCTTAAATTAGAGGCCGATTATGTTACAACTGACTGTGATAAGGATGGTATTTACAATGCATGTAAGCATTTCGGATGGATTGATTAATCGTTGGCATAAGACCTTTTAGATTATAAATTTTTATAGAATTTTAAAGAAATTCATAGTGAAAACATGATATACTAATAAAGAGCCGCTCATGGGTTGAGCGGTTTTTCTATGTATATATAATTTGGGGAAATTCTATATTTTGTGAGGGATTATCATGAATGTTAAAAGAATATTAGGTTGTGCTCTATTGGGGGGCATGATGGTAGTAACCGCAGCGTGTGGCAATAATAGTGCAGATAAAACGATTACACCTGTTGCACAAGCTGAAACGGTTAATAAGATGCCTAATTTTACAAATGCTCCAATTGCAGATGAATATGCTGTTTTTGATACAAATTATGGACAAATTAAAATTCGTTTGTATGGCTCTAAAGCGCCTATTACCGTTAAAAACTTTGACTACCTTGTAAAAAAAGGCTTTTATAATGGCGTTACGTTCCATCGTGTTATCGATGGATTTATGATTCAAGGTGGCGACCCAACAGGGACAGGTGCAGGTGGCCCTGGTTATGAGATTCCAGATGAATTTTCTAATGACCTTCATTTTAATAAAATGGGGATTCTTGCCATGGCAAATCGTGGGCCGAATACAGGTGGTTCGCAGTTCTTTATTACCTTGGGACCTACGCCGCATCTCGATAATAAACACACCATTTTTGGTATAGTTGTACAAGGTATGGATGTGGTCGAAAAGATTGGTAAGGTAAAAACAGATAAAAATGATAAGCCTGTTGATCCTGTGACCATTAATTCGATTACTATTGAACCGATTAAGGATGACGCTAGTAAATAAGATGGATCAGGAACAATTTTTTACGTATATTGTGCGATGTGCTGATGAAAGCTTGTATTGTGGTTGGACAACGGATATAAAAAAACGCTTAGATGCTCATAATGGTGTGATAAAAGGCGGGGCTAAGTATACAAAATGTCGTAGACCGGTGTATTTGGTTTATCATGAAAGCTTTCAAAGTAAACAAGAAGCACAGTCGCGAGAATATGCTATTAAACGACTCAATAGGATACAAAAATTACAGCTTATTGCGTCAGGTGAGAATAGAGAAATTGAACGTATAAATCTATTGAAATAGAGTGTACAAAACATTCAAAACGACCCTTGTTTGTGCTATAATATATTGATATGTTATGACCATGGAGGAGAAAAACATGAAGCGGGTTCTAGTATCCGTAAAAAGTGTACAACGAGACATAGATGGGCAGGATACCGTGGTGGAATTAATTTCTCCAGGTACTTCACATGAAAAGAACGGAGTCCAATATATTCGCTATGAAGAATCGAGCGTAACAGGTCTTGAAGGGGTTAAGACGACCATCAAGATTTACGAAGATTCCATTGTTCTTTTGCGTACTGGTGCTGTGAATATGCGACATCAATACATTCGCGGTGAGGAACGTCAGTCCACATATGAAACGCCATTAGGCGATCTTCACATGGCCGTAAAAACACATGAATTAACAGTAGACTTTCACAATGGAACGGGTCGTGTTCATCTCGGATATGATATTTCCATAGAAGGTGAATGGCAATTTTATAATCAGTTAGATATAGACGTGCGGGAGGATACAGAGCATGGACATGAAGGAAATCCTGAAATCGGGGATTGAACAGGCATTACAAGAAACGATTAATAGTGGTGGTTTGCCAGCTGGGGAATATCCAGAAATCGTTCTAGAAGTGCCACCTCAAAAGGAATTCGGCGATTTTTCTACGAACATTGCTATGCAATCCGCTCGTGTGGCTCGTCAAAACCCTCGTGCTATTGCAGAGGCTTTGATTAGTCATATGGATTTTGATTGGCTTGAACGTGCTGAAGTAGCTGGTGCAGGTTTTATCAACTTCTTCTTAAAATCCGATATGGTGTATGATACCTTGAAAGCTATCTTGAATGCTGGTGATCAATACGGTGTGCAACCATTGCGTGCACGCGATACGATTCAAGTAGAGTACGTAAGTGCGAACCCAACAGGTCCGTTACATGTCGGTCATGGTCGTGGTGCTGCGTATGGTAGTGCACTTGTAAACTTGTTACGTGCAGCAGGTTATAATGTACAATCCGAGTACTACATCAATGATGCAGGTAACCAAATCGATAATATGGCTATCTCCATTGAGTACCGTTTCCAAGAATTGCAAGGCGCTACATTGGTATTCCCACCTAAGCGCAACGAAGATGGTTCCATGCCTGAATTCGATATTCCAGAAGGGGCTCTCGTATTCCCTGAAAATGGCTACCGTGGTCCTGATATTATCGAGACTGCAAAAGCTATTGCAGAACGCGAAGGCTTCGATACATTAAATGCTATGAACGAAGTTGATCGTGTAGCATTGTTTAAAGAAGAGGGCTTAAAAGAAAAATTAGCTCGCTTAGAGGAAACATTAAGCAATTTCCGTGTTACTTTCGATAATTGGTTCTCTGAACGTACGGTTCATGAAACTGATGAAATTCATCACTCCGTAGAGGCTTTGAAAGCTCTTGGCAAGGTGTATGAAAAGAATGGCGCTTTGTGGTTGAAATCCACTGATTATGGCGATGATAAAGACCGCGTAGTCATCCGTGACAATGGTGTGCCTACATATTTGGCAGCAGATATTGCATACCATCGCAATAAATATGATCGTGGCTTTAAAGAAATGATCGACATTTGGGGCGCTGACCATCATGGTTATGTGTGTCGTGTAAAAGCGGCTATGGCAGCCTTTGGTTATGACCCAGATAAATTGACTGTATTGTTGTTACAAATGGTAGCGTTATTCCGCGATGGACAACTCGTTAAATTATCTAAGCGTAGCGGCGATAGCGTTACATTAGATGAATTGATTGAAGAGGTTGGCGTAGATGCATCTCGTTACTTCTTCTTGATGCGTTCGCTAGATAGTCAACTTGATTTCGATATTAACTTGGCAAAATCTCGTAGCAATGATAATCCTGTGTATTATATCCAATATGCTCATGCCCGTATTCACAGTATTTATAACCAAGTGCGTGAAGCAGGCATTGCATTTGGTGATTATAGTGAAACTGATTTCACAACGCTTACAAGTGAAATGGAATTAGAATTAATTAAAAAATTAGCTGAATATCCAGAAGAGGTTGTTCAATCTGCCGAACATCGTGCACCTCATCGTATTGCTCGTTACTTATACGATTTGGCAAGTATGTTCCACTCCTTCTATCGTCAAGGTCGTATCATTGGCGTAGATCCATCATTGCAACAAGCTCGTCTTGGGTTAATCACAGCGATTGCCCTTGTACTTCGTCAAGGCTTGGGTATTTTAGGTATTTCCGCTCCGGAAAAAATGTAGTAGGTGGGAGGCATCATGGCAACTAAGTATATTTTCGTAACAGGCGGCGTAGTTTCTTCCTTGGGAAAAGGGATTACAGCTGCATCTTTGGGCCGATTATTGAAAAACCGTGGTTTTAATGTAACGATTCAAAAATTTGACCCATATATCAATATCGATCCTGGTACAATGAGTCCTTACCAACATGGCGAAGTATTTGTAACCGATGATGGTGCTGAAACAGACTTGGACTTGGGTCACTATGAACGCTTTATCGATATTAATCTTAGCAAGCGTTCCAATATTACTGCTGGTAAAGTATATTGGTCCGTTATCAATAAAGAACGTAAGGGTGACTATTTAGGTAGCACTGTACAAGTTATTCCTCACGTTACAAATGAAATTAAACAAAATGTATACCGCGTAGGTAAAGAAGATAATGCTGATGTAGTTATCACTGAAATCGGTGGTACTGTCGGCGATATTGAAAGCTTGCCATTTATGGAAGCAATTCGCCAAGTCAAAAAAGATGTAGGTCGTAACGATGTATTGTATATTCACGTTACATTAGTACCATATATCAACGCAGCAGGTGAATTAAAAACAAAACCTACCCAACATAGCGTAAAAGAATTGCGCGGTATTGGTATTCAACCAGATATTTTGGTATGCCGCAGTGAAAAACATATTTCCGATGAAATGAAGGAAAAGTTGGCACTGTTCTGCGATGTAGAACCAGCGGCCGTAATTGAAAACCAAACGTGTGATTCTATCTATGAAGTACCATTGATGATGCAAGATCAAGGGCTTGATGATATTGTCATTAAGAAATTGGGCCTTGAAGAACGTCCTTGCGATATGACTGCATGGAAAGAAATGGTTCATAAAATTTTGAATCCTAGCAAAGATATTACAGTAGCTATCGTAGGTAAATATGTAGCTTTGCACGATGCGTATCTTTCTGTAGCAGAAGCATTGAGCCATGCTGGTATCGAGACTGATACTAAGGTGAACATTCGTTGGATTGATTCCGAAGAACTTGATGATATTTCTGTAGATCCTAAAGAAGTATTTGAGGGCATTGATGGTATCGTTGTTCCTGGTGGCTTTGGTTCCCGTGGCGTAGAAGGAAAAATCCGTACTATCAATTATGCTCGTGAAAATAAAGTTCCATTCCTCGGTTTATGCCTTGGCATGCAATCTGCTGTAATGGAATTTGCTCGTAATGTATGTGGCATGGAAGGTGCTACATCTAGCGAATTTGATGAAGATGCAAAATACAAAGTTATCGACTTGATGAGTGATCAAGTGGATGTAGATAAAAAAGGTGGCACAATGCGCCTTGGCATCTATCCATGTAAATTAGAAGCGGGTACAAAAGCGCGTGAAGTATATGGCGAAGACCTTGTATACGAACGTCATCGTCATCGTTATGAATTCAACAATGAATATCGTCAACAATTGAGTGATGCAGGCCTTGTTATTTCTGGTACATCTCCAGATGGTCGTCTTGTTGAAAGCATCGAAGTTAAGGGTCATCCATTCTTCGTGGGTACACAAGCGCATCCAGAATTAAAATCTCGTCCGAATAATGCACATCCATTATTCCGTGGATTTGTAGATGCGATTTTGGAACTTAAAAAGTAGAGAATAGAAATGGGATCCATTTTATCTATTATAGGTATCTTTATATTAGCTGCACTTAAATTAGAGCAGTTCGTATATGGTAAATCGGGGAAACAACAGTCTACAACTGGACATGTGACGCGGCGTGGTATTGCTAATATAGCAGGACTTATTGCTTTTGATCACGCTATAAGTAGTAAGTCCGTTGTGGTACGTAAAAAGAAGGAAGATACTCAGAAATGAGTATCTTCCTTCTTTTTTTGCTGTATCGAAAAAACTTGCAAAAATATATCGATAAATTTAAAAATAATGCTTGCTATTTTAAATGATTAGTGTTATTATATAGACAAAGATAGATATAGATTTGATGTAGGTACATCAATAGAACATATAGTAATCGTTATTTAGAAATATAAAGGAGGACACAATGTCTATTATTGGTAAGAAGCTCCCTGAATTTACACTTGATGCTTTCAAGAAACCTGAATTGGTAAAGGTAAGCACTGCAGACGTTTTAGGTAAATGGTCTGTATTCGTATTCTATCCAGCAGATTTTACATTTGTATGCCCTACTGAATTAGAAGACGTACAAGAATCTTATGCAGAGTTAAAAGAATTGGGTTGCGAAGTTTATTCCGTATCCACTGATTCTGAATATGTTCATAAAGCATGGTCTGATGCTTCTCCAAGTATTAATAAAATCGAATACTACATGTTAGCTGATAAGAAACATGAATTAGCTGATTTCTTCGATGTATTCGATCCTGAATCTGCTATGGCATACCGCGGTACATTCGTGGTTGACCCAGAAGGTATTATCCGCACAGCGGAAATTCACGATATGGGTATTGGCCGTTCCGCAGAAGAACTTGTTCGTAAAGTACAAGCAGCTCAATTCGTAGCTAAACATGGTGACCAAGTGTGCCCTGCACGTTGGAAACCAGGTAAAGATACATTAACACCAGGTCTTGACCTAGTAGGTAAAATCTAAGAGTATTAGATATACCAACAACCTCCTCAAATGACAACTCTTGGGCACGGATCGTATCTCCAACGATACCGGTAAGCCCCATTACATGGTGAAACACTCTCCAATTCACTAATGTAAACCTCATATAACAAACTACAAACTATACGCAAAAAGACCAGCCTTTTGGCTGGTCTTTTTGTCGCAGTGTATCCATTTAGTATAGGTAAATACTGTTATTCGTAAAACCTTTTGACAAAGTAGGAAATAAACTCTTGCATTTTTACAGTTAGTATTCTATAATGAAATTAATTCCTAGCGATGTACAAGGTTTTATACATTCGCATAGAAGGTATATAAAATGTTTGTTCAAGGGACGCTAGCTTTTAAAAAGGAAGGCAATATACATGAGAATTTCTACAAAAGGAAGATATGCTTTGATGGTTCTCATCGATCTAGCTGAGCAAGGTCAGGGAAAACCAGTGTCATTACGTTCTGTTGCAGAACGACAAGGCATATCTGAGAAATATTTAGAAGGTATTGTGGCTCGATTAGGAGCGGCCAGTTTAGTTGATAGCATTCGTGGTAAATACGGCGGCTATCGTTTATCTAAAAAACCTAGTGAATATACAATCATTGAAATTTTGATGGCTACAGAGGAATCAATGGCTATTATTGCATCTCTAGATGAAGGTGTATCTACGGATGATGTCATTAATGAACGCACCGTTGGATTCTGGGCGGGGTTACAAAATTACATTCACGATTATCTAGAAAGTGTGACCTTACAAGACGTTATCGATGGTACATACGCAAAACTAGATACAAAATATGATAATTGGGATGGCTCTATTTAAGAGACACATAATTATATATTACATACCATTTATAGTATCCATAATATCCGAATATAAGGAGTGTTGATTATGTCTAAAATCGCAAAATCTTTTGTTGAATTAATTGGTAAAACACCATTGTTGGCAGCTACTCGTTTTGGTGAAAGCGTAGGTGCTGATGCTAATATTTTAGCTAAACTTGAATACTTTAACCCAGGTGGTTCCGTAAAGGATCGTATCGTTGCTGCTATCATTCAAGCTGCTGTTGCATCTGGTGAATTACAACCAGGCGGTACTATCGTAGAAGCTACATCTGGTAATACAGGTATTGGTTTATCCGCTGTAGGCGCTGCGCTTGGTTATAAGGTTGTTATCGTAATGCCTGAAACAATGTCTATCGAACGCCGTAAATTAATGCTTGGCTATGGTGCACAACTCGTGTTAACTGATGGTGCACTTGGTATGAAAGGCGCGATTGCAAAGGCAAAAGAAATCGTAACAGCTACTGCTGGTGCTGTAGAAGCAGGCCAATTCGTAAACCAAGCTAATCCTGCAATTCACTATAAAACTACAGGCCCTGAAATCTGGGGTGACACAGATGGTGCTGTAGATATCTTCGTAGCTGGTGTTGGTACAGGTGGTACATTAACTGGTACAGGTCGTTTCTTGAAAGAACAAAATCCTAATGTTAAGGTCGTAGCTGTAGAACCTAAAGACTCTGCTGTATTATCTAACGGTAAACCAGGTCCTCATAAAATCCAAGGTTTAGGTGCAGGTTTTATTCCTGAAACATTGGATACTAAAATTTATGATGAAGTTATTCAAGTTGCTAACGAAGATGCTTTTAAAACAGCACAAGACTTTGGTCATACACAAGGTATCTTGGTAGGTATTTCCTCCGGTGCTGCATTGTGGGCCGCTGCAGAATTGGCAAAACGCCCTGAAAACAAAGGTAAGAATATTGTAGTTATTCTTCCAGATACAGGTGAACGTTACTTGTCTACTGCTTTATTCCCTGAAGATTAATAGCATTTCAATATAATATTAGTAATAAAGGCGTCCTGCTTGTTTAGGACGCCTTTGTTGTCGATATAAGATAAAAATAACAAACAAGTCTGTAATAGCATCATGTATGAAGGCTATTACAGACTTGTTACGTTATGGAATAAGTTTATAATCGAGATAGATTATCTACCGTTTTTTACAATAGAATCCATCCAGTTGAATAAATCTTGTAAATCGTAATCGCCAGAGTGATCCACACCAAATGGTGTAGCCATGTCTACACTATATCCGAGATTTTGTGCACGAGTGCCTACGATTAATGGAATGGCAACAGATGTATTGCTATCTGTTGTACCATAGCGAATTCGATAATATTTAGCGTTTGTTGCACTAGGAGAACCAAGATAGTTCATAGGGTTCATCATAGTAACGATTTTAGCGTTTTCTACATATACATCGTTATTAGGCGTTGTATCATGTAGTGCCGCTGTAATCGTGAAGTGATTAGTATCGCTGGTGCTTGTACCGAATAAGCTGTTTTCACCAGAATCATTAGATCTAGAGTCAAATGCACCTGGTACCTTAGAACGACTAGTAAAACTATTATAAGCATCCCAATCAATGTCTTTCACCAGACCTGTATTCTTATCTAATAGTAAGAAAGAATAGCGAGACAAATCAGCGCCATTAGATTTAGCTTTATTAGCGGCATCGATGATGAAAGATTTTACATATTGCTTGAATGTGCCATTACCTTTCTTATCGAGTTTTAAAATAACGCCGGTTCTATCGCGTAATTGTAAGTTGTTTACATAGTCAGGGAAGTGGCTCTTAAGTAAATCTGAGTATGCTACATCATTATTCGTTAAGTTCACACGTTGTACACTACGTTGCATTGGCGCTGGTGCACCGCCTACATTCGCTTGAGGTAATTCACCTTGTCCCATAGATACTTTGTTAAATGATGTGATACCGTTATAGCTCCATTCGTAAGCCATATCTGCAGCATCTAGGTTTGTAATCGGTGCGTAAGCAGAGGATGCATATACATCGGTAGATGCAGTAGCAGCGCCGAGAGCCTGTAGATATGGTTGGTAATCAGATGTATTCCCTGTTGCACCTTGTAATAAGGAAACGGCACCGCCTGCACTAGTGCCATTCGTAATAATACGTTTTGCGTTACCTGGCATAGTCGCATCATTAGCGTGTAAATAAGCTGTAGCCGCTTGTAAGTCTACAATGACTGCTGGTGCTTTGCCGATGAAGTTACCATCAGAAGCTTTATTTGTACGGCCACGTGTAGCAGGGGATGCAACAACATAACCTCTAGACAATGCATAGAGAGCACTATTTGGCTTATTATTTTCTACCTTTGGTGCCATAGGTTGGCTTGGCATATAACCGCCAACATTATTTGGCATAAAGATTGGTGCTGTTTGTGTATTATAACCATTTACAGTGCCATTATTGAAATACTCTTCAGGTATGTAAATGTTTATGTACTGCTGATCAATATCGATAGGATTTGATACATATGGGATATATTCAAATGCGCGATATTTAATCTCTTTATTATCCACCGTTCCCGTCATTGACTCGTAATTATTGATATCAAAGGTGAGGGTAATCTTTGCAGATGTGTCAGCTTGTAATGGGGGATCGATTGGCTGTGAAAGTATATTTTTTTCACCTGTTGTAGTAGAACCTTTTGTAGAAGCTTGATTACGTTCATTAACATACGATTCAGGCAATTTAGGCTCTTGAGCTTGTTTTGCTTCCGCTTCCGCTCGAGCTTTTGCTTCGGCCTGAGCCTTAGCCTCCGCCTCGGCTTTAGTCTTAGCTTCTTGTTCTGCTTTAATCTTTGCCTCTTGTGCTGCTTTTGCTTGCTCTGCGGCAATACGTTCTTGTTCCGCTTTAATAGCGGCTTGGCGCTGAGCCTCAGCTTCCGCTTGAGCCTTAGCTTTTGCTTCCTGCTCTGCTTTAGCTTGTTCTGCTGCAATACGCTCTTGTTCCGCTTTAATAGCCGCTTGGCGTTGAGCTTCAGCTTGTTCTGCAGCGATGCGTTCTTGTTCTGCTTTAATAGCGGCTTGACGTTGTGCCTCGGCTTGCTCTGCCGCGATGCGTTCTTGTTCTGCTTTAATAGCAGCTTGACGTTGTGCCTCAGCTTGCTCTGCAGCGATGCGATCTTGTTCCGCTTTAATAGCAGCTTGACGTTGGGCCTCAGCTTGCTCTGCAGCGATGCGATCTTGTTCCGCTTTAATAGCAGCTTGACGTTGAGCCTCAGCTTGCTCTGCCGCAATACGCTCTTGTTCCGCTTTGATAACAGCTTGGCGTTGAGCCTCAGCTTGTTGAGTTGCAATACGCTCTTGTTCCGCTTTGATAGCAGTTTGGCGTTGAGCTTCTTGTTGCTGAGCTAATAACTCCGCTTGGCGCTGTGCCTCTTGTTGTTGTGCTAATAATGCGGCTTGGCGTTGTGCTTCGGCAGCTCGTTCAGCTGCCATTTGGCGCACTGCTTGCGCTTGTTCACTGCTTTGTTGTTGCATTGCTTCTTGTTGTGCAGCTTGTTCTTCCGCTAATTTAGCTAAACGCTCACGTTCAGCACGTTGAATATCACGAATGGTTAGTGTACGTTTGGCAATAACTGATTTAGTCGTGGTTGTATTAGCAACTACTAATGGTGTAGTAGATTGTTCCTGCACAATGATCGGTGTACGTTGTACTTGCGTTGTTTGCATTTGCTGCTTGCCATCTACTTGCTTTTGTACGGTAACAGGCTCAGTTTTGCGTTGTATGTTGATTAAACTATGCATAGCCAATGTCGGCTCCATCATAGTATTCGTTTTTTTATTAACAACGTATTGTGGTTGTGAAACGGCTCTATATTGTTCCTCTAAAGCTTTAGCTGTATCTGGAACTGGCACTGGGCGCACACGAGGGACCATAGGTTGAGTATCCATTGGTCGTACGACTGGAGTCGCTACATTATTAATAGTTTCTGTCGTTGATTCAGAAGTAGTTTTAGATCCTACTAAATCATTCATGTTAAGGACCGGAGCTGCGTGAGCAACGCCACCCAATGCTGCTGCTGCAAAAAACGCAGCAGTCACTTGACGTTTCTTAGATGATTTCATGAATTATTCTCCGAACTAGATTTCAAATAATAATTTATAATTTTAAAAATTATTTATATTTATATAGTTTATCATAAATATGGCTAATTGTACAATTTCCAAAAATATAGGCTATATCAAGTGAAAATGGTATTACAGGAAATTAGAAATTTAGAATTAAATTTAAAATCATATGTTATAGAGGCATAATAGCTGATTATATAAAACAGAAGAGAAACTAAATCATCTAAATGTTGAGAAGATAAAGTATATCAAGTAATTTGGAATAAGGTTAAGACTGGTTATGTAGTTATTTCTAAATTTGTAAAAATAGCGGTAAGAAAAAAACTGTAGCAGAAGGTAATACTACTATAATAATTGATGGTAATACAGGTATTAATGCTGACAATTTGAAGTCGAGAGAATATTAGACTTATGTATACATTTCTCAATAAAATATGGTATGCTTTGGGTAATTTAATCGAGTTTTGTTTTAAAGGAGAGAACATGTTTAGAAAATTCTTATTAGCATGTATGGTGATGGCTACTTTTACCATGCAAATTCAAGCTATTTCAATTAATGAATTAAATAGTTCATCGCAGTTTAAAAATGTGTATCAAAAATCGTATCCTTATGAAGGCGGTTCTATACAAAATAAGCTGATAAGTTATTTAAATACATATTCTGTAGAGTCTCTAGAATACGCAGCACCACACTATAAATTAAAAGGTACTTTTTATGCTGTTTATGAAACTCCTCGAAGTGCATCTATTACAGAATATGAATTAACTACTACCTATGATACGAATTACTCATTAGGGTCCTTAATACAAGCTATGAATGTTGTAAAGCCATCACCATCTATGTACGCTGTGATTAAGGCTGCACAGGATGAATCAGGGATACAAGTCGAGTTACAAGAGGTGAAACGATATAATGGGGACGGTACAGAGGTTACTAGTAAAGCTCCTTTAGTGCATCAATTACGTCCTATAGATCGTGGACGGTTTGATGAAGACTTATTTGCTGTAGCAGACGCTATGTTTGCTGTAGCGTATCAGCAGCATTTTGATGACATTGTAGTGAAATGAGGTGCCTTATGAAACATTTTGTATTTCTTGTGGCGCTGGTATGTGTTTTGTGTGCTTCTTTAAATCCTGTGAAGGCTGTGTCCAATACTGAGTTGCAAGATACTAGTCGTTTTGCACGAATTATATCTAAAGGTGATACAGGTGGTGGAGATGGTAAATATATTGAATTAAGTACTATCCGAGATAATTCTACAGATGCGCATACAAAAAATATAGAGGCTAAGATATATGTTGTATTGCCTTCATCTGATTTAATTAGGGAATATAAGGTTCGTTATGACTATGACTTAAACCGTTCCTTTGCTAATATGGTAGCTAAGGCACCAGAGCTAAAAACAAGGCTACCAGATTTTTCTTTAAATGAATTATGGAATATAAAAATGATGGAATCTGGTATTGTAGGGACGGTACTAAATCAACAGGATTACACTCTCAATGGTGAAAGTAAACCAACACAACCACCTCTTAAAGGCTATGAGAATGTTACATTCTTAACACCTACGGACTTTGATTTTGAAAGCTATCATGTTGCTAATCGCGTATTTAAAATGGTATATGGTACATTTTATGATGATGTAATCCGATGAGCGGATCGAAGATATAAGTTATAAATACAAACACCCTATGTCAGTGTTGTGACATAGGGTGTTTTGCATACATTAGTTATTAGTCAGTTATTTATAATTATTAAACTAATTAGTCTAATGATGATATTATTTTTTGAGTTTTGGTTTTACGATAGCCAAGATAATGCAAGCTACAACGGAACCGATTGCAATGGATGCAAGGTAAAGAAGTGGGTTGCCGATTGTTGGTACTACGAAGATACCACCGTGAGGTGCACGTAATGTACATTCAAAGAACATGGATAATGCACCAGCTGTACCAGCACCGATGATGCAAGAAGGCAATACGCGGATAGGATCAGCTGCGGCAAATGGGATAGCACCTTCTGTGATGAAGGAAAGCCCCATGATGTAGTTAGTAATACCAGATTTACGTTCTGCTTCTGTGAAGCGGCTAGGGAAGAATGTTGTACAAAGGGCAATCGCCAATGGAGGAACCATACCACCAGCCATAACAGCGGCCATAATACCATATTCACCAGTTGCTAGAGCGCCTGTACCGATAACATAGGCTGCTTTGTTGACAGGGCCACCCATATCAACAGACATCATAGCACCGAAGACAAGACCTAATAATACGCGGCTAGTAGTGCCCATTGTTTGCAAGGAATTCATAAGCCATTCGTTCAAAGCAGATACTGGTGGATTGATGATAAATGTAATCGCGATACCAATGAACAATACGCCCAGTACAGGGTAGAAGAGTACTGGTTTTGTACCTTCTAATGCTGGAGGTAATCCGGATACGAGTTTCTTAACTAACAGTACTAAGTAACCTGCTGCAAAGCCTGCAATCAAGGCCCCGAGGAAACCAGAACCACCTTGGTTTGCTAGCAAGCCCCCAACAAAACCAGCTACAAGACCTGGACGGTCTGCAATACTCATAGCGATGTAACCCGCTAGAACAGGTAACATAAATCCGAAGGAAGCACCGCCGATTTTCATTAGGAATGCAGATAATGGTGTACCAGAACCAAAGTTTTTGGCATTAGCTGGATCGAATGTGTCAAATAGGAATGCGAGAGCGATTAGAATGCCACCGCCGATAACGAATGGCAACATGTGAGATACGCCATTCATCAAATGCTTGTAAATTTGACGACCAAAGCTATCTTTTGCATCGATAGCCGAATTTGCGCTATCTTTATCTGCCTGTGAGGCATGGTATACCGGTGCTGTGCCAGACATAGCTTCACGCAATAATTCTTCTGCTTTATTAATGCCGTTTGCTACCTTAGTTTGAATCATTGGCTTGCCATCAAATCGAGCCATTTCAACTTGGCGGTCAGAAGCGACGATGATGCATTTAGCATGCTCGATTTCTTCTGCTGTAAGTGCATCTTTAATGCCAGAAGCACCATTCTTTTCTACTTTTAAAGAGATGCCCATTTCTTTAGCTTTACGTTCCAAGGATTCTGCAGCCATGTATGTATGAGCAATGCCAGTAGGACAGCCTGTAACAGCTAATACTTCGTAATGTGGATTATCTACAGATACCTTAGGAACCACTTTTTCGATAGCCTCTGTAGCTTTTGCTTCGATAGCTTCGGTAATGCTTGGTGCTTTTTCATCTTCCGTCTTGATATAGCCTTCTACAGATGGATCAAAGTTGCCTTCTTCTTTGGCGGTGATAAGTTCTAAGAAACGGTCCACTGTAGCAGCTTGGATGAGAGCGTTTTTGAAGTCCGGATCAATTACCATAGTGGCTAATTTGCTCAATACTTCTACATGAGTGTCTGCAGCGCCTTCTGGTGCTGCAATCATGAAGAATAGGCGAGATGGTTGTCCATCGAGGGCCTCGAAATCAACACCGTTAGGAACGACCATAGCAGCAAGGCCAGCTTCCTTTACACCTGCTGATTTAGCATGTGGTGTGGCGATACCGTCGCCAAGGCCAGTAGAACCGGATTTTTCGCGGGCAAAGACAGCTTCTAAGTATTCTGCCTTGTCAGATAGGTTGCCGCCTTTATCCATTAAATCACCTAGAGTGTAAATGGCATCCGCTTTGTTAGTTGGTGATGCATTCAGCAGGATTGATTGGGGCTTTAATAAATCAGTAATCTTCATGTGTGTACTCCTTACTGTACATATATAATGAATAATATAATTAACGAATGGTGTTAAGCAAGGCGAGGACCTCGTCCTTGGTGGCTAGATTCTCCGAAAAGGCTGAAGCAGAGCCTGTTGCAATACCCCAATAGAGGGCTTGTTGTAAATCTTGGGTGTTGAGGTATCCAGTCATGAAACCAGCTACCATAGAATCGCCGGCACCAACGGAGTTAATAAGCGTTCCTTTAGGTGCAGGACTTGTATAGACTGTACCATCAGCGGATACCAAGATAGCACCGTCTCCAGCCATGGAGATGAGTACATGTTGTGCACCTTGGGACTGTAATTTTTTAGCTGCAGTGACTAAATCATCTTTTGTAGACAATGTACGTCCGAAGATTTCGCTTAATTCGTGATTGTTTGGTTTGATTAAAAATGGTTTGTATGGCAATACACGAGTTAATAGATCCTTAGTTGCGTCTACGACGATACGAATATGTTTATTAGCTAAGCGCTTCATAATGATTTCGTACATATCACTTGGGAGGCTAGACGGAATGCTGCCTGCTAAGATTAATGTATCTTGCTCTGTTAATGTATCAATTTGGGCGTATAAGGCCTGTAGTTCATCATCGGCTATGATAGGACCACGACCATTGATTTCCGTTTCTTCATCGGATGCTTTTACTTTAACATTGATGCGGGTTAAACCCTCTCTAAGACGGATAAAGCTTTCACGGACACCAAATTCATTGAGCTGACGCACAATTTCATCACCTGTAAAGCCAGCGATAAAACCGAGTGCCGTCGTATCCATGCCTAGGTTATTGAGGACGATGGATACATTGATGCCCTTGCCACCGCCCAGCACATATTCTTGTTCAGTGCGATTGATTGTACCCGTGGTTAAGTGGTCTAAGCGAACGATATAATCCAATGCAGGATTGAAAGTAATCGTATAAATCATAAGTTTTCCTCTATATTTCGTATAAATAGAATGTATTAATGGAGTTGTTGTTCCTTGCGTCGCAAGCGATACCAGTAGATCAGTGGTACTAAGTATAAGAAGAACGCAAATGGTACGTAACCGGCAGGCGAGACATCCATCATAATGACAGGTACGAGTGCCGCGATATTCCATGGTTGTAAGGCTGCAATAAGGATGCCGCTGTTTTCAAAGTCTAGCATGACATCTTCATCATGAATGCGTTCTTTTGCATAGGTGGTACGCATAATCGAATGCGTCATGATTACCGCAATTGCTTGACTACAACCTAGAGCACCTGTAATAAATGCAATTAGTACATTCGACGCAAAGAGTTTGGCGCGACCTGATACGTGTTGTAAAAGGCTGCGAATATCATTCCAAAAACCAACGCCTTCAAGCATGCCGGAAATGGAACAAGCCATGAATATAGATAGGGTTGGTATCCACATCGTTTGTAGGCCTCCGCCGTGGATAATATCCGATAACGGATTATAATCCGGCAGATGGAACCCCAATACGGTAAATTGTAACATATCCATTACTGTATAATTTTGATGGATAACTGCGAGGATGGTTGCCGCCAGTGCACTAATACCAATAGGCCAACGTATAGATAGCTTTGTTGGTAACAAACCAATAATGATAAGAACTGGTATCCATAATGTCCAATGGATATTGAACACGAAATGAATCGTATCCGGTAGATAACTGTTAGTGTAGTCTAGTGGAAACCATAGGGATAAGAGTAGATACAATATACAGCTGATGATGAGAGCAGGTAAGCTATCTTTCAACATGATTGGTATATTGCTATTTACTTTGGTGTGCGTTAGAGCCGCTACGAGAGAGGCGCTAGAGGATAGAGGTGAGTTTCTGTCTCCTAAATAGGCGCCTGCCATAATGGCACCGGCTACAATATCAATAGGTAGATTACCAGCTTTGGCAATTGTAATTAGTACAATACCGATGGTGCCTATTGTTCCTAGCGATGTGCCAAGTAACATACTCACGCAGGATGTAATTAAAAATGCGCAGATTATGAAAAGATTTGGATTAATCAATTCAATACCAGACGCAATAATCATGGGAATAATCCCCGATGCTTGCCACATGGCTATGAGCCAGCCGATGAGCAAAAAGATTTGCATAACCACGATTGAGGTTTTAGCATTCGTCCAAGACATGCGGAGTAAGTCTTTTGGATTATATCCTTGTCGATATAGAGCGTAAGCGAAGCACAACCATACGAGGATTAATGCGTAGCCGATGGGAACACTAAACATGACAGATGCGAGAATAATGATGATAGAAACGATTAATGATATCAATAGTCCCATATTATTTGGCATCATGGTGCGCCCTTGTTTATATCTTAGGTATGCCTGTAATAGTAATTGTAACCACTTCATATTATTCGATAGGAAGTTCTGTTTCGAATACTTCCTCAGCAGGGCCCGTCATAAGAACCGTGCCATCCTCCAAATAACTGATGTGTAATGTGCCAAGATATAATTCTACATCGACCTCGCGTCCTGTAAGACCTTTTTTATGGGACATAACAGCAGATGCGCAGGAACCTGTACCGCATGCAAGCGTGGCGCCAGCACCGCGTTCCCAAGTGCGGACCTTAATATGGTGGTCGTTTACGACCTCGACATAGTTCACGTTTGTATTGGATGGGAATGCATCGTGTTTTTCAAGAATTGGACCTTGTGTTGTAACCGGTGCTTTCGTGATGTCGTCCACAAAAACCTCTGTGTGCGGTACACCGAGAAGAACGGAACTTACTGTTACTGTTTCGCCATTTACATCGAGGTCCACATCGATGACCTTATCCATGGTTACATTCATGGGAATGTCTTTGCTGTTAAAGAAAGGTTTGCCCATGTCTACTGTCACTTGTGTAACAATGCCATTTTCAATGGTTAACGTTGGTTTCATAACGCCTGCTAATGTTTCGATGGTGAAAGTATCTTTTGTAATTTCACCGTGTTCATAGGCATATTTGGCAAAGCAACGAATGCCATTACCACACATTTCTGCTTCGCTGCCGTCTGAGTTGATGATGCGCATGCGTACATCGCATGTATTAGATGGTACAACGATTACAAGACCATCGGCGCCGATACCTGTACGACGGTCGCAGAGGCGGATGGCGAGATCTGTATAATCTTTATTGGCCCCTTGTGAGTCAGAAAAGAGGATAAAATCGTTGCCGAGGCCATGCATTTTTGTTAATTTCATACATACTCCTATTCGATGTCACACTAGATAAATGAGACTATTCCTTACAATAGAGTAGACTTTCACTATGATACTCGTGAAAGTCTACGGTTAACTATATATAATATAACATTATATCACAGAATAGGGTCTCTCTTTATTGTTCAATGTAAAAATGTTAAAATATAATGTAATGTAGTTTATCGGATATAGAAAGAGGAACACACATGCGAATTCAAGGGATTTCTGGATCTCGAGGCGTTGCTGTTGGCAATGTGTACAAATATATACAAGAAGAAATCGTAATACCTGATTATGAGGTGACTGATGACCAAATAGAGGCTGAAATTGGCAAATTTGCTAGCGCTATGGCTGCAACCCTTAAACAATTAGATACGATTCGTCAAAAAGCATTGGTTGATATGGGGGCAGATGAGGCTGCTATTTTTGAAGCTCATATGCAAATCGCACAAGACCCATCCTTGTCTGATGGTATCAAGTCCCTTGTAGAAAATTCAAAAATGAACGTCGTAGCTGCTACGGCGCAAACGATAGAAACCTTTGCGGCTATTTTCATCGGCATGGATGATCCATATATGCGTGAACGTGGTGCGGATATTAAAGATATTGGCGATCGTTTGATGCGTAACATGCTTGGCATGAACCCTCGTGGTTTATCTCATATTTCCGGTGAGGTTATTATCGTGGCTCACGATTTGGCTCCATCTGATACGGCTTCACTAGATAAAAATGTTGTAAAAGGTATCGTAACAGCTGCTGGTGGTCCGACATCTCATGCGGCTATCATGGCGCGTACCTTAGAAATTCCTGCCGTTATGGGCGTTGGTGATATTGAAAGCTTTACTGACGATGTGCGTGCTGTTGTACTTGGCACTGATGGTGAAGTTATTACAGAACCATCCGATGAAGAGTGGGAACGTTATACAAAAGAAGCTGCAGATTTCCAAGACGAGTTGAAACGTTTAAAGGACTCTGCTAATTTAGAAGCCGTTACAAAGGACGGACATCATGTTGATTTATTCGGTAATATTGGTAAATCCAAAGATGCGGACCATGCGTTGACCATGGGCGCTCAAGGTATTGGCCTATATCGCACCGAATTCCTTTACATGGAAAATGATGAACTGCCTACAGAAGATGTACAGTTTGAACAATATAAACAAGTAGCAGAAAGTATGAAGGGCCAACCTGTCATCATCCGTACCATGGATATCGGTGGTGACAAGGAATTAAAATGTCTAGACTTACCAGAAGAAATGAATCCATTCCTCGGGTATCGTGCCATTCGTATTTCCTTGAACCGTCCGGATATTTTTAAAGTCCAATTACGTGCACTCCTTCGGGCCAGTGCATTTGGGGACATTCATATTATGTATCCTATGATTGCATCTGTAGAAGAGGTTAAAGCGGCAAACGCTATGCTCGACGAATGCAAGAAAGAATTGATTACTGAAGGCATAGCTTTCAATACAGATATCAAAGTAGGTATTATGATTGAGGTGCCAGCGGCAGCCGTTATTTCTCCGATTTTGGCTAAATATGTAGATTTCTTTAGTATCGGTACCAATGACCTTTGCCAATACACGTTGGCGGTTGACCGTATGAATGAGGCCATCGGCAATTTATATCAACCATTGCATCCCGCTGTATTACGCCTTATCAAACACGTAATTGATGCGAGTCACGAACAAGGTAAATTTACCGGTATGTGTGGTGAGTTGGCTGGTGATCCAGTTGCAACTATGATTTTATTGGGATTAGGACTTGATGAATTCTCTATGACTGCATCATCCATTCCATTGATTAAAAATATTTTACGCTCTGTTACAAAAGCAGAATGTGAAGCATTTGCTCAAAAAGCATTGACTATGGATACAGCTGAAGAAATCACAGCCTATGCAAAATCATTACTCGCTGAAAAAGGTTTGGCATAGACCATAGCTTTCATAAAAACAAACTTGAATTTGATAGGGGTAAACTGATACAATACCTATATTAATAGCAAAGATATTAGCGTTTTTGTGCGCTCCGTAGAAAGAGGTAACTCATGAAAGAAGTAACAGTAGAAATCACAAACGAATCTGGTTTACATGCTCGTCCAGCGACTGCATTTACACAATTGGCTGCAAAATTTGCGTCCAAATTGACAATCGCAGCAAATGGTAAAACCGCAGATGCTAAATCCATTTTGACTGTATTAACATTGGGTGCAACAAAAGGCACATCCGTAGTATTAACTGCTGATGGTGCTGATGAAGATGATGCATTAGCAGCACTTAGCGAGTTCTTAACAACGAACCACGACTAATACGCAAAAGAGGCAATACCCTGATCATTAGGATATTGCCTCTTTTTATTTTCCCATATTGGCAAAGCGCTCTACAGCAACTGTAAAGTCATTAATTGTTTTATCTACATCACCATGTTGTATACCATCGCGTACACAATGGTTGATATGTCCTTCGAGGACCACTTGGCCAACCTTATGCAACGCGGATTTGGCTGCATTGATTTGGGCTAGTACATCTTCACAAGGAATGTCTTCTTCAATCATTCGATCAATAGCTTGTACTTGACCTAAAATTTTACGCAATCGACGATGTAGATTGTCTGAATCCATACACTGTTTCATAATACTCCTCCAATTTGGGCATGCTTCATCATCCTATTTATTATACGACAATATGGTTAACAAATACAATATATACAAGTATGCTAAAAATAGATAACTTATGATACAATACAATCAATATATGATAGTTGTATTATAGGGATGTTATTAGTGAAAGTTTATATACTTAGAAGTCTGCTGTAAGGTAGATATAGGTGAATCTATGTTTATATTTCGAATAGTGCGCCGATTAGTTCTTATCATTTGTATATTGCTAGGGGCTATATATGTATATGATACATATCAAAGCTATCAAGGAACAAATCGCGTTAGTAAGGCTCATACAACTGTAGAACAGACAATTGAAGAAAATGAAGATACATTAAGTCGGTGGGAACGCATGCATCGTATTTTTACCTTCCGAGAAAAGGTTGAAGCCGCGCTTCATCAACGTGTGCCAAGGGATAAATGGGTGAAATCTGAAAACATTCCAGACAATGCGAAACGAGCTCTAGTGGCCATTGAAGATAAACGCTATTACAAGCATGGTGCTATCGATGTGCTCGGTGTAACACGCGCTTTTTATGTTAACAGCGTTGCTGGTGAAACTGTTGAGGGGGGGAGTACTATCACACAACAATTGGTAAAAAATCTATTTCTATCGTCTAAACGGACGATGTCCCGTAAAGCGGAGGAAGCTATTCTAGCGGTAGAGATGGAGCATTACTATAGTAAAGATGAAATTTTAACCATGTATTTGAATACGGTCTATTATGGACATAATTATTATGGTATAAAAGAGGCTGCCGAGGGGTATTTTGGTACTAGCCCTAGTCGATTGACCTTAGGTCAATGTGCAATGTTAGCGGCATTGCCCAATGCACCAACCTATTTGGATCCTTATGAAAATTATAAAGGTGCTAAAGCTCGGCAAAAATTAGTTCTCGCTCAAATGGTAGATCAAGGTATGATATCTCAAGCAGAGGCGGACTATGCATATAAGCAAGAACTTGGTATAGAATAAGATATAATATTCGTAAGCGAAATATATTATATAATTGAATAAAATTTCTACTTGCATTTATAAATATGCAGTGATATACTAACACCTGTAGTCGATAAGACATGAAGAATTCATAATGAATTCGTAGTATAATAATAAATGGTATGAATCATACCTAGTATAATTTAGTTTATGAGGTGTTATCATGGGTAAAGCAAATAAAGTAGTACTCGCATATTCTGGCGGTTTAGACACATCTGTTATCATTCCTTGGTTAAAAGAAAACTATGGCGCTGAAGTTATCGCTGTGTGCGTAGACTTAGGCCAACCTGAGGATTATGATGCAGTTGAGAAAAAAGCAATCAAATCTGGTGCTTCTAAAGCGTACATCGTTGATGCTAAAGAAGAGTTCGTAAAAGATTATGTATGGCCAACAGTAAAAGCTGGTGCAGTTTATGAAGGCAAGTATTTATTAGGTACATCCTTCGCTAGACCTTTAATCGGTAAAATCCTCGTAGATATTGCTAAAAAAGAAGGCGCTGATGCTATCGCTCACGGTGCGACTGGTAAAGGTAATGACCAAGTTCGTTTTGAACTTGCTATCAAAGCATTGGCTCCTAATATGAAAATCATCGCTCCTTGGAGAGAATGGGATTTGAAATCCAGAACAGACTGCATGGAATATGCAGCTAAACATGATATTCCAGTTGTAGCTACGAAATCCCATCCATATTCCATGGACCAAAACGTATGGCATTTGTCCCATGAAGGCGGCGATCTTGAAAATCCAGCAAATGCGCCTAAAGATGATGTGTACTTGGTAACACATACGCCTGAACAAGCTCCAGATGAAGCTGGTTATGTAACTGTATCCTTCAAAGATGGCGTACCTGTAGCAGTAGATGGCCAAGAAGGTACTCCATTACAATTGTTAGAAAAACTCAACGAAATCGGTGCACACTATGGCGTAGGCGTTGTAGATATCGTTGAAAATAGATTAGTAGGCATGAAATCCCGTGGCGTTTATGAAAACCCAGGTGGATCCATCATCATGTATGCTCACAGAGAACTTGAATATCTTTGCCTTGACAGAGCTACATACCACTACAAAGAACTTATTGCTAACAAATACGCTGAACTTGTATACGATGGCATGTGGTTCGCACCATTGATGAACGCTTTGCAAGCATTCGTTGATGAAACTCAAAAAACTGTAACTGGTGAAGTAAAACTTAAATTGTACAAAGGCAACATTATTTCTGCTGGTGCAACTTCTCCATACTCCTTGTACAGCGAAGATTTCGTAACATTCGAAGAAGATGATGTATACAACCAAGCTGATGCGGCTGGTTTCATCAACTTGTTCGGTTTACCTCTTAAAATTAATGCATTAATGAAAGAAAAGGCAGGTAAATAATGGCTAAATTGTGGGGCGGGCGTTTCACAAAAGGCACAGATAAAGCGGTAGAGGATTTTACATCCTCTATCGCTTTTGATGCGCGGATGTACGCCGAAGATATTGCAGGTAGTAAAGCACATGCTACAATGCTGGCAAAACAAAATATTATCTCCGACGCAGATCGGGACGCTATTGTTGAGGGCTTAACAAAGATAAAAGGCCAAATTGATAAGGGTGAGTTCCCATTCTCCGTGGCTCTTGAAGATATTCATATGAATATTGAAAAGCGTCTAACAGATGACATTGGTGAAGCAGGTGGTCGTTTACATACAGGCCGTAGCCGTAATGACCAATGCGCAGTTGATTTACACATGTACGTCCGTAAAGCCGTAGTAGAAATGGGCGAGCTTATCGTAGATATGCAAAAAGCCCTCATCGAAACGGCTGAAAAATACAGCGATGTTATCATGCCTGGCTATACGCATTTACAACGGGCGCAACCTGTATTGTTTGGTCATCATATGATGGCGTACTTCTCTATGCTAGAGCGCGACTTTGACCGTTTGTTGATGGTCTTCAAACACGCAGACATCATGCCACTTGGTGCAGGGGCCTTAGCTGGTTCTACATACGGTATTGATCAAACCTATACGCAAAAGCTACTCGGCTTCTCTCGTATTTACGAAAATAGTATGGATGCCGTATCCGACCGTGACTATGTAGTTGAATTCTTGTCCTTTGCATCTCTTGTGATGATGCATTTGAGTCGTCTTAGTGAAGAATTAATTTTGTGGTCTACCAATGAGTTTAGTTTTATTGAACTTGATGATGCGCATTGTACAGGATCTAGCATCATGCCACAAAAGAAAAATCCTGACGTATGCGAACTCGTTCGTGGCAAAACAGGTCGTACCTATGGCCACTTGTTAGGTTTATTAACTACATTAAAAGGCTTGCCACTTACATATAATAAAGATATGCAAGAGGATAAAGAGGGCATTTTTGATGCTATCGATACAGTACACTTTGCATTGTCCATCAATGCGGCGATGATTCGCGGTATGAAGGTCAATGGGGCTCATATGAAAGCTGTCCTCGATGACGATTTCTCGAATGCTACAGATATGGCCGATTACCTTGCGAAAAAAGGCGTTCCATTCCGTGAAGCGCATGAAATTGTAGGCAATGCTGTACATCATTGTATCGAAAAAGGTTGTGTATTGCTTGACTTATCCGTTGAGGATTTCAAAGCAATTTCTCCATATTTTGATGCGGACATTCTAGATGCTATTTCCATTGAAGCTTGTGTAGCAGGTCGTAACAACTATTCTGGTACGGCTCCAGAATGTGTGGAAAGACAACGTAATAATGGGAAGCAAATCATTGCTAACGAAGAAGCACAAATCGATAGCTGGAAATCTATCGTAAACTCTGTACAAGAGTAATTCCTTTTTATTAGAATCATAGATGCTTTCTTAGTTTATAAAATTGGCTCCACCTTTAGGTGGGGTCAATTTTTGTCTATAATGGGTGGACTCGTAGCGGATAATGGTCTTGTGGAACAATACTATAATCTGAATAGATAGTGATTTTTCACACATTTAATTGATTAAACTAAAATAAAATGATACTCTTACATTCATCATACCGTTTCTAATCAAAAATAATATATAATTACTATATTTTTATTCAATTCGTGTAATATGCTTTGTCCACTAATAAAATACTTTTAATTTACCACCTATGGTGTTATTATTAATTCGAAAAACAAATAAAAACGGTACCTTCACATTCCCGCCCATTACAGCAGGAACTGAATGTACTTAGCGGTTTTAATATAGTTACGTGAATTATGGACGAGAAAAAATTCACCTTACGAAAGGGGATTGATACATGAAAACCACCGCTAAAAAAATGTCTGTATTCCAGCTAACCACAATGGTAGCAGCCAATATGCTAGGAGCTGGGATCATTATGTTACCAACCAATTTGGCTCAAGTTGGTACTATTTCAGTGTTATCTTGGCTCGTGACGGCTGTGGGTGCGCTTTTGCTAGCGTATATTTTTGCTCAAGCGGGTATGTTCTCTCAAATTAAAGGAGGCATGGGCGGTTATGCAGAACACCGCTTCGGTAAGACTGGACATTTTATGGCGAGCTATGCTTACAGCATATCTCTCATCATTGCTAATATAGCTATTGCAGTGTCTGCAGTTGGCTATGGCTCAGAATTCTTTGGTGTTGATTTAAATGCAACGCAAACAAGTCAAGTAACAATCGTTTTGTTATGGTTTGCAGCGATTTTGAATTTTAGAGGAAATCGCTTTACAGGTCAGCTCAGCAATATTACGATTTGGGGTTGTGTTGTGCCGGTTCTTCTAATCGGTACAATTGGTTGGTTCTGGTTTAGCCCAGATACGTATTTGGCGGCATGGAATCCAAACGACTTGCCGTTCTTTGAAGCAATTAAACAATCTATTGCTTTAACATTGTGGGGATTCCTAGGGTTTGAATCGGCAGCAGCAAATGCAGATGCTGTAGAAAATCCAAAGAAAAACGTGCCAATTGCAACATTTGCAGGTACATTAGCAGTGGCGGTGATTTACATCTTGTCTACAAACGTTATGGCCGGTATCGTGCCTAACACAGAATTATTAAATTCCAATGCACCATTTGGCCTTACATTTGCGTATATGTTCAATGACACAATTGCAAATGTTATCATGGCGCTCATGATTATCTCTTGCTGTGGTGCTTTACTTTGCTGGCAATTTACATTGTCTCGCGTATTCAAGAATGCAGCAGAGGCAGGTTATTTCCCTAAGGTGTTTGCTCGTGTAAACAGCAAGGATGCACCAGTGCGTGGCGTATTTATCTTATTAGCGATTGAAACAATTCTTACATTGTTCACAGCTAATGATTCTTTACGCGATCAATTCGAGACATTGGTAAACCTTGCGGTTGTAACTAATGTAGTGCCTTATATTCTCTGCATTCTTGCAGTACCAACTATGATGCACATGTCTGGATTGGAAAAACGTCGTATTGATCGTTTCTATTTCGTTGCTGTTGCAGGTGTTTTATACTGCTCATATGCAGTATATGCGTGCGGTATCGATGCCATGCTCGGTAGTGCTGTTGCAGTAACTATTGGCATTTGCATTTATATGATACGCAAAGGTTGGTTAGCGTATCGTGCACAACGATTCCAACAAAGTATCGATTAATTGAATACTCTCTCGTCTTATAGAGGCTGTCACTTCGGTGATAGCCTCTTTTGGTTATATGCATAGCAAAATATTTTATATGTAAATTAAATTAAACTACAAATGTAAATATATACGTTTATATACAGAAAAGAAAAGTAAATAAAGCAATTATTTCAAGAAATGGGGCATAATATACGAAGTAATGCATGTAAATAATAATGAATATTGTTTTTATGAATAATTATGATGGATTGACGAATATACACTAAGGGGTATATGTATTGTTAGTGAATTATAAATATAGTATATTTATAATTAATAAAAGTGAATAAACTGAGTGTCGGTTTTACCGAGCGTAAAAGAGGAAAATGGGTGTAAATCCTATACTATGAAAATAGCTGTTATGAGGAGCAATATTTCGTATTAGGGTCACTGGGAAACTGGGAAGGCTGAAATATTGTGATGAATCAAAAGTCAGAAAGCCTGCTCGATCTTGAGGAACATTGTGCTAGAACACGGTGTTTTAATTTAGGTTAGTCAGGCAGGCTAATCTTTTTTTATGGTTATTTCATAGATCTTATTACACAGCATCATATTACATGTTTACTTTCTATGTTTATTCACTATTATGTGTTTTTATTTAAAAAGGGTATAGGAGGTGCCTATGGGCAAACGCTTTGCCAAGCAATTAGGACAATTTATTGTTACCTTGTTTGGCATCACATTTTTGACATTTTGTCTCACCTATTTAGCTCCAGGGGACCCAGTTACGATGCTACTGGAAACGGCGGATACTATCGTGTCTCAAGAAATGATTGATGAAACTCGAGCACAATTAGGCTTGGATAAGCCGTTTATCGTACAGTATGCAAACTGGGTAGTCAATGCAGCACAAGGTGACTTAGGAATGAGTTACTCTGCTAAAAAACCTGTAGTAGATCGCATGTTAGAAGCATTACCTGGTACGCTTGCATTGTCAGGAACCGCATTGGTATTTACGATTATCTATGCATTACCGGCAGGTATACTGAGTGCGTATAATCGGAATAAATGGATAGACTATGTACTGAGAAGCCTTTCTTTTATAGGCGTATCTATGCCGTCATTCTGGTTAGGCCTTGTATTAATTTACATTTTTGGCTTAAAGCTCGGCTTGGTTCCAATCGCTTCATCTCGTGTAACAGCGACAGGCGTTATTTTGCCAGCCGTTACATTGGCCGTTGTCGTTGGATCTAAATACATGCGTCAAGTTCGACTCGTTATCCTTGAAGAGATGCAAAAGGATTACGTTATCGGTGCCCGTGCCCGTGGCGTGAGCGAAATGAAGATTTTATTCGGTCACATTTTGCCTAATGCCGTATTGCCATTGATCACTATTTTAGGTGTTCTTATTGGTTGGTTATTAGGTGGTGTAGCGGTAGTTGAAATGGTATTCTCCTGGCCTGGCCTCGGGAATATGGCCATTTACGCCATCACTATGCGTGACTATCCATTGATTGAAGGTTTTGTGTTATGGGTTGCTATTGCATACATGTGTATCAATGCTTTAGTTGATGCATCCTATGTTCTATTGGACCCTAGATTGAAAAGGGAGAGAGCATAATGAAAGAATTTATTCAGAAACATAAATTGTTCTCTTTCTATACTGCATTGATGCTCGTCATTGTATTCATTGCTATCTTTGCACCATGGCTTGCTCCGGGCGATGCTTTCACATCGGATATGTCCAAAGCATTACAAGCACCTAGTGCTCAACATTGGTTTGGTACCGACAAATTGGGCCGTGACGTATTGTCTCGTATCATTTATGGTACTCAATTATCCTTGTTCATGGGTGTATCCATCGTAGTGATTATGGTGAGCATTGGTACAGTCATCGGTGCCGTAGCAGGTTACTTTGGTGGCAAGGTTGAAATGGTTCTTATGCGCTTGGCGGATATCATGTTATCTTTCCCAGGGGTAGTGCTCGCCATTGCCATCGCCGGTATCTTAGGTGGTAGTATTGTAAATACCATCTTAGCATTATCGGTTGTAGGGTGGGCTAAATATGCGCGACTTGTTCGTTCTATGACGTTGAAAGTACGCGGTGAAGAATATGTAACGGCTGCCGTTATGATGGGGGCCTCTACATGGACGATTTTACGTCGTCATATTATTCCTAATATTTTGCCTCTCGTTGTAACCACAGGTGCTCTTGATATTGGGGCTATTATGATCGAAGTTGCCGGTTTATCATTCCTTGGTTTTGGTGCGCAACCACCAACACCTGAATGGGGTCTTATGCTTAATGAAGGTCGTCAATACTTGCAAACGAGTCCATGGCTCATGGCGTTCCCTGGTTTGTCTATTTTAATCGTAGTATCTATTTTCAATCTTTGGTCTGATTCTTTACGTGATGTAGTGGATCCTAAGAACCAAGGTTAATCTTAGTATTTGGAATCTTTATTAGGCCTTTGCGGCGTAATAATGATATATAAGCTTTGTATATTGTGTTAACAAGGAGATTTTAAATGAAAAAATCTTGGAAAAAGGCTCTTTTAGCAGGTCTTAGTGTTGTGATGATGGGTTCCTTCATCGCAGGTTGTGGCTCCGATAACAACGGCTCTGCAAATAAAGACGTATTGAAAGTAGGCGTAACTAACTTCGCTTCTACTTTAGAACCTACTGAAAACTTCTTCGCTTGGGTTGTAATGCGCTATGGTGTAGGCGAAACATTGGCTAAATTTGATGAACAAATGAAACCTCAACCATGGATTGCATCCAAATGGGAAGTATCCCCAGACCATAAAACATGGACTTTCACAATCAACGATAAGGTAAAGTTCTCCAATGGTAAAAAAGTTGATGCTGCAGCAGTTAAAGCATCTATCGAACGGGCTTTTGAAAAATCTAACCGTGCAAAAACATTCTTCGAATATGACTCTATGGAAGCTAATGGTCAACAATTAGTTATTCATACAACAAAAGAATATCCTAATATGCCTGGGCTTTTAGCGGATCCATTGTTCCTAATCGTTGATGTACAATCTGAAAAAGACGGACGCAACTTTGCGAAAGAAGGCCCTATCGGTACAGGCCCATACGTAGTTAAATCTTTCACTAAAGAACGCGCTGAAATGGCTGCTAACGAAAACTATTGGGATGGTGCAGTACCATTTAAAACTGTAGAAATTCCTTCCATCGATGACCCTAATACTCGCGCTATGAGCTTACAATCTGGCGACGTAGATATGGCTGTTAACATCGGTGCTGGTGAAATCGGCTTATTCCAAAATAACGATAAGTTCAAGGTTGATGAAATCGCATCTCTTCGCGTAGTATTGGCTCGTATTAACCAAAAAGGTGTTCTTGGTGATGACAAAGTTCGTGCAGCTGTTATTTCCGCAACAGATCGTAAAAACTATGCCGATGTATTGCTAAAAGGCACATTCATTCCTGGTTCCGCACCAATTCCACCATCCATGGACTATGGCTTCAAAGATTTGAAAGATCCTAATGCATATAATGTAGATCGTGCTAAACAATTGTTAGCAGAAGATGGCTGGAAAGATACTGATGGGGACGGCATCCTTGATAAAGATGGCAAACCGTTGACATTTGACTTCGTTGTATATAACTCTCGTGCAGAATTACCACTTTATGCCGAAGCTGTTCAAGCAGACCTTAAAAAAGTGGGTATCGACATGAAAATCAAAACAGTTGACTATAACTTGATTGATAAAATGGGTCAAGATGGCGACTATGATATGCTTATCTCCAATATCGTAACTGCTAATACAGGTGACCCAATCTGGTTCTTGTCTAACTACTGGCATACTAATATCGATGGTTCCAACCCTCAAAACGGTTCTGGTTACTCCAATCCTCAAGTTGACCAATTGTTAGATGCTGCTGAAACTGAATTTGATCCTGCAAAACGTCGTGACTATGCAATTCAAATTCAACAATTATTGATGAATGATGGCGCTGCATTGTTCTTAGGTTACCCTAAAACTAATATCGTTACTGGTTCTTACTTGAAAGGTGCTGTCATGTACCCAAGTGACTACTACTGGATTACTAATAAAATTACAAAATAATAAGGAGCTATAATGGCAGAAAACATACTAACTGTAGAGAACCTTAACATCGCGTACCAAGGTGTGCCTGCTGTTATGGATGTAAACTTTACCTTGGAACGCGGTAAGGTATTGACCATTGTAGGGGAATCTGGATCCGGTAAAACTACCGTGATCCGGGCCCTTATGGGTTTGTTGCCTGCAGGTGGTGAGGTCACAGATGGTACAATGATCTTTAATGGTCAAGACCTTCGCACCCTATCTAAGTCAGAATGGAGATCCATACGTGGCAAAGACATGGCCATGATTTTCCAAGATAGCGGTAGTGCACTCGATCCGATTGTACGCATTGGTAAACAATTTAGAGAACTATTCAAAGCTCACATTGAAATCTCCAATGACGAATGTGATCGTCGTGCTATTGAATTATTAGAGTCTGTTGCGTTACCTAATTGCGCAGATATCCTTCGCCGCTATCCACATGAGCTGTCTGGCGGTCAACGCCAACGTGTTGGTATTGCCATGGCATTAGCATTAGACCCAGCATTACTCATCGGTGATGAACCAACATCTGCTCTAGACGTGACAACACAATCTCAAGTTGTTATGCAAATGATGGAATTATCTAAAGTGCATAATTCCGCTATCGTTATGGTAACCCATAACCTTGGTGTGGCGGCGTATATGTCCGATTACATCATCGTTATGAAAAAGGGCCGTGTTGTAGATGCAGGTACGCCACAAGAAATCTTAGAAAACCCATCTAATGAATACACAAAACAACTAAAAGATGCGGTACCAACATTGGAAGGAGGTCGTTACATTGACTAACTACGCAGTAGAAATTAAAAATGTATATAAACGATTCCCACTTCCTACTGGTGGCGAACTTGAGGCATGTAAAAATATCAATATCACCCTTGAAAAAGGGGAATCTCTTGGTATTGTAGGTGAATCCGGCTCTGGTAAAACAACATTGGTTCGTATGATTATGAAAATGTTGCCTATTACAGAAGGTGAAATCTATGTCGATGGTGTTGAAATTCAACATATGAATGCAGAACAAACAAAGGAATACCGTAAAAAAATTCAAATGGTATTCCAAGATCCATCTGCTGCATTTAACCCACGCATGAAGGTTAAGGATATTATCCTTGAACCACTATATAATTTTGGGCTTCTTGAAAAGGGAAAAGAAGAACAAATCGCTGGTGATTATCTTGAAATGGTAGATTTACCGCGCGAGTTCATGCATCGATTCCCTCATGAGATGTCTGGTGGTCAACGTCAACGTGTAGCTATCGCACGAGCTATCGTTTTGGAACCTGAAATCCTCGTATTCGATGAGGCAACGAGTGCCCTTGATGTATCTGTGCAAGACTCTATTGCCTATCTACTCGCTAGATTGCAAAAGAAACGGAATTTAACATATTTGTTTATCGCTCATGATATTGCTTTCATTCGTACTATGTGCCATAAGGTTGTAGTCATGTATAAAGGGGCTATCGTTGAAGAACTAGATGCGTTCCATCTAGCAGATGCAAAACATCCATATACAAAGGTGTTATTGAGTTCTATTTTTGAAATTGGTAAACCACACAATCCATTATCGATGGATACCGTTACTAATGATACAAATATATAATCTTATTGGTGAAAGCCTTCGCGTATGCGAAGGCTTTTATCTTTTCTATTTGCTAAATATATATTAGATGATTGAGAACTTTCGATAAATAGGATATGATAAAGATATTTTACGAGTAGGCGCCATTGCCGCCTAGCCTTGATTATGGATATAAACAATTAAAGGATACCAATCCATATGATCCTAATAAGGCTAAAACTTTATTAGCTAAGTCTAGTTGGACAGATACCAATGGGGATGGCCTTGTAGATAAAAATGGTCAAAATCTCTCGCTAGTTTTATATACTTATACATCAAGACCTGAATTGACGCTATATGCAGAGGCAATGCAGGCGGATTATAAGAAAATTGGTATTGACGTACAGATTAAAATTGTCGATTATACGATGATTGATGAACTTATAGCACTGGCAGGTTCTACGCTAGATGCTACAATCGCACGCAATGCTATCATCAATGCCCAACAAATTTTGCTCGATGAAAATGTTACCATATTCCTTGGCTATCCTAAGATTAATATGATTGGTAAAAGCTATCTAAAGGGGATTCACACATCACCTAGTGAATACTATGTAATCACGAAAGATTTGAAAAAGGAATAAGTAGTATTGATTTAGACACAATAAAAGGACCAGCTATAAGGCTGGTCCTTTGTGTTGTTCAATTATTATTTTTTGCTGTCTACTGCATCGAGGTCATTCATATCCACCTCGTTGGCACGGCCAATCATGCGATTGTATTTTACATATAATTGCGTATATGCTTCGCCATAGGAGGAGTTGATAATGATGTAATTTCTTGCTTCTGCAATAAATTCTTTTACAGCATCTTGATATTGTTTAACCGCAGCTTGCGTTTCTGGTTTTGTACCAGGTTGCAAGTCATTCAAGCGTTTTGTAATTTCTTGTAGATTAGTTTCGACCTTTTGTGTATCTGTATTACCGTCAGGATCGATAATATCTATGGTTTGAGATAATAGTATATTTAATTGAATGAAATTAACTGCATTGACTCTGTTTTCATCAGTGAATTCTTTCATGCGTTCTGTATACAATTCGTTATTACGATTTTCAAGTGCTAAATCGTATGCATTATAGGCCGCATTGAATTGATCCGCTAATGGTACATATTGGCTAGCTAAGTTATCACTACCTACAAAATTATCTTTTTCAAAAGTTCTATCTGTGTAGTAGTTTTGAAGTTGGTCGGCTACAGGAATTAATTGCGATAAGATGGTAAGTAATTCATCCGTCGCTTTATTTACATCCTCATATGGTGTAGAACTTTCTTCTTTAGCTGCTTCAAGCTGAGATTTTAATTTCTTATAGTCAGGTAATGTTACAGACGTATTATGTGTATGATTGCGCAATTCTTCAAGGGTTGGTTGTATTTGATAGGTATAGGCAACACTATTTAAATTAAATGTATCAGCTGCCTCGATATAAGGTCGTAAGGCATTGATCTTGTCCTCAATTGTAGAGCGATATAATATTGTAGTTGCTTTATTGGATAGGAAGTGATAAGCGCAATAAATCCCACCACCAATAACAGCAATCCCTAGAATTACGGCTAAGATTAATTTAATATAACCCTTTTTCAATTGCCAATACTCCTTGTAAAACGCGTTTGTGAAAAAATATCTATACTTTATATTCTATACAGTTGATATCAGTATTATTATAGCATAGATTAAAGGGGCAAAAAAGATACATATAACTGATAATTATTAAATAAATATTAAATATTATAAAGCATTAATAGCTATTTGAGTAAGTAATATATTTATTGATATGCAATGCAGTGTATGTTTATTTCATATTTATAAGTTGGTATAATTAAATTAACAAATGGGAGGTGATTGGAATGGATTTTGAACGTCGCTATGATTCTATTGAAGAAGTTTTAGATGTAGCAAAGTCTGCAGAAGGTAAGCTTGTAAAGGAGTATGATGTAACTAATCGACTTGAGACGAAGAAAAATAAGGGAGGCATAGGTCAAATCATTGAAGAAGGCTTATTTCATATGGCTCCCAATAGTCGTGCAGAAGCTGATTTTGCTAACCTAGATCTTGAATTAAAGGTTACTGGCATCAAAACAAATGCAAAGCAGACATCCTTCTCAGCAAAGGAAAGATTGGTTCTCAATATTATTGATTATATGGAAGAGTATAAGCGTACTTTTGAAGAATCATCGTTGTGGCATAAGAATAAAAAAATCTTGCTTATGTTTTATAAATGGATTGATGGTGTGAATAAAGGGGAATTTCCTATTCTTAAATCCGTTATCCATCAATTTTCTGAATCGGATTTAGCTATTGTTAAGCAAGATTGGCAAATTATTATAGATAAAATCAAAGCGGGTAAGGCTCATGAAATTTCTGAGGGGGATACCATGTATCTTGCTGCTTGTACAAAAGGTGCTAATGCAAAGAGCATGCGAAAGCAACCTTTTTCTGATATTCCTGCAAAACAGAGAGCCTATTCGTTAAAGAACTCATATATGACTACTTATGTAAGACGAATTCTTATGAATGAAGACGTAATCTCAGTTTTCAAACCAGAAGAATTAAAGTCTAAATCAGTTGATGAGTTATTACATGAAAGATTTGCACCTTATATTGGGCGTACATTATATGAATTAAAGCGTCACATTAACTTTGCAGAAAACAAGAATAAAGCGATGTATGCAAATCTAGTCAGTGATCTACTTGGTATAAAAGGCACTAGTCTTGATGATACTGAGGAATTCGCTAAGGCGAATATCAAATTTAAGACTATCCGTTTAGAACCAAATGGTGTTCCTCGTGAACATATGTCATTTGAACAAATTGACTTTGATAGATGGCTCAATGCATCTTGGGAAGAATCCCAAGTATATGAAACATTTGAAAATACAAAGTTCTTATTTGTTGTATTTCAATTTACTGAGACTGAACGAGAGAACCCTAACAGAGTACCTTATTTGAAAGGCATTAAGCTGTGGAATATGCCGGAGCAAATTATTGAGACCGAATTAAAAAATCTATGGCAAACGGTGCATGACATATTAGCAGTTGGTGTTGAATTAACACAAACGCCAAGAGGGGTAAAAAATAATTTGCCAGGAGTTAAGTTTAATGGTGTTTGCCATATTAGACCAAAAGCTTCTAATGCTGCTGATAAAGTTCAATTACCAGATGGCCAAATGATTACAAAGCAGACATATTGGTTAAATAGAGAGTATATTGCAGAAATAGTGAGAGAGTTATAATTTATGGATTATAGTGAGAGAACCAAATATAATTTTGAAGATGATTTGTTGGGAGAGCAGGCGGTAAATAAGTTTTTGGTTGATTTTCTCTATGAAAAATTCAAAGAAAAAGGATATATTATCGATTTTGAGGTCTCTAGAGAGTTAAATAAGCAGCATGCAGGCAGCGATACTGTTCTTATTCTTAAGAGTGGAAAGAAAATTGTTGTAGATGAAAAGGCCGCTATCCATTATGCAAAAACTAATTTAAAGGAAAAAGCTATGCCTACATTCGCCTTTGAAGTGTCTTATATGTATAATGGGCAATTAAAAGAGGGTTGGCTGACTAATCCAAAATATAATGAAACACAGCGATATTTATTATGTTGGTTATGGGTACAGGCTGGGACCAATAAAAGCCGCTTAAAGTATGATGACATTGTGCAAATAGAAGCTATGTTTTTTGAAAAGACCGACATTCAAGAATACATTATAAATATAGTCACTGCTGATACAGATATTGTAAAGTTTCATACTGTAGCTTCTGATAAAAGAGCAAGTTTAGAAGAAAAAATCTTGCAAAAAGCACTTGATAAAATTGATGAACCTGTAGGGAAAGAGACATATCCTAAGTGGTATTTAACTGGTAGGAATATATTATCTGAGCAACCTTTAAATATAATACTTTATAGGAATCAATTAGAAGATTTAGCTACATCGCATTGGTTGGTAACGAGAAAAGAACTTATAAATTTAGATAAGAAATAGAAATTTGATCTTGATCTCTTCTCTAGAATCTGATATAATATGTTCGAAGTATTTTATTGATAAGGGGTTATAATGAAGATATTTTCTATGTTTGATGGTGTAGGTGGGTTTATAGTAGGCCTTGAGAACTCAAGTAAAGAGGTCTTTCAAACACTATATTCTAATCAGTATGAACCATCGAGAAAGATACAAGATGCTTACGAAGTAGGTTTATATAGATTTCCTAATATGGAACATATCGGGACCGATGTTGCACTCATTCCAAATGAGAAGTTTGAAGAGATGAAGCAAAATGGTGTTGATATGATTGTAGGTGGATTCCCATGTCAAGATTATTCTGTAGCAAGAAGTAAAAAGAATGAACTCGGTATTGAAGGTAAAAAAGGGGTCCTTTTTTGGGAAATAATTCGTGCTACCGAGGTTATTAAACCAAAATATTTAGTTCTCGAAAATGTAGATAGACTACTAAAGGCTCCATCTAGTCAACGAGGAAGAGATTTTGCAGTTATGTTAGCCGCGTTTAATGAACTAGGTTATTCTGTTGAATGGCGTGTTATTAATGCTGCTGATTATGGTCGTGCACAGCGACGTCGTCGGGTTTTCTTCTTTGTATTTAGAAATGATACAAAATGGGGTAAACGTTTACATACAACATATGAAGCAAAATTCTCTAAAGATACAAATATAGAAGAACGATTAGCACAGTATCAAAACTATATTTTTAAAGATGGTTTATTTGGTCGTCAGTTCCCAGTAGAAGGAACAGCTGTTAAAAAACGAATTCATGCGAATCAGTTAGTAGGCGATATTGCCGAGGTTTCCGAAACTTTCAATGATGGTAAATTTTGGAATTCTGGATTGATGACTAATGGATATTACTATACTATTGAAACCAATCCAATTGTTGAGCCACCAATTACAATGGGGAAAATCGTTGTTCCAGAAGAAGCGGTTGATGCTAAGTATTATATTACTGGAGATAAACTTGAAAAGTTCAAATATCTCCGGGGGCCTAAAAAGTTGACACGCACCTCAGCAGATGGTCATGAGTATACCTATGCAGAGGGGGGCATGAGTGAATATGATTCCTTAGATTTGCCAGGTCGAACAATGCTTACATCGGAAGGTAGTGTCAATCGCTCAACTCATCTATTAAAAATCAATGGAAATTATCGCTTGATTACACCTATTGAAGCAGAGCGTTTACAAGACTTTCCTGATGATTGGACAAAATTTAAACTCAATGCAAAGGGTGAGGTTGAAGAAGTATCAGATCGGATGAGAATGTTCTTTATGGGTAATGCTTTGGTAACAGGTATCGTAAAGCGCATTGGCGATGAGTTACAAAAAATAGATAAGATATAATATTAAAGAGGCTTTTATAGCCTCTTTTTTGTATAATAACCGTTGCTGATTGTATTCTATACTCCTCTCGTATATAATGGTATTAACAGATTTGTATTTTTCGATATAATCACATGAAAGGAGTCATTATGTCTAATTTCATTACTCCTAACGAATTATTACCTATCATGGATGAGGTTATCATCCTCGATGCAAGAGGGTTTCAAGATTATAAACGAGGTCATATTAAAGGCGCTTTTCCCGTCGATATAGATAAGGATTTGACCGGCCCTATCGGTGAACATGGGGGACGTCATCCGTTGCCGGATATGGAGCAATTGGCGAAAACCTTCGAGACATTTGGTATTAATGAAAACTCTAAGGTCGTTGTCTATGATTCTTGGATTTTCTTGGCTGGTCGCCTTTGGTGGACCTTGCGCTACATGGGCCTTAAAGATGTCCGCGTTCTATCTGGCGGTATTGAAAGATGGGTGAAAGAAGGTCACTTGTTGACTAAGGATCCTACCCCTTTGCCTACAGAACCAACGACATTTAACTATACATTGCAAACGGATATGACCATGAGTCGTAACGAGGTATTAGAGGCGAGTAAGTCTGGTTCTCATGTTATCATCGATGCCCGCGCCCCAGAACGTTATGATGGTTCGGTGGTCGATGTTATGGATGGCATGACAGGACATATTCCGAGGGCTGTTAACCATTTTTATGAAAGTGGCTATACTTCGGAAGGTCCTCGGTCTATTAAGGAATTAGAAAATGAGTTCTACAATGAAATCTATCAACAAAAACCTGTTGTTACCTATTGTGGATCAGGTGTTACCGCATGTAATGCTTTACTTGTTATGAGTGAAGCGGGACTTAACTCTGCGTTGTATGTAGGTAGTTCTAGTGATTGGGTAACCTATGATGAATTCCCAATTCAAACGGGGGTTGAAACATTATGAGAATGTTAAATCATATTTTATCGGTCGTTGCATTTGCTTATTTATGCTATCATTTGTATACCTACGGCGCTGGTCTATTCAATGTAACGGTTATGATTATCTTTTTGTTATCCGTTGTGGCGAATTACTTTAGATATCGTAAGGAAAACGAAATGAAAGCCAATGAAGCATCGCGACAAGCACGCGCTCAAGCTAAGCATGATCGAAAACATAAACATGCTCGTGAAAGCTAGCTTTCACAAATAATATTGTATATAAATGCCTTATAAGGAGTATCAATGAAAGTAATATCTTGGAATGTAAATGGATTGCGTGCAGCCGTAACAAAAGGCTTTATCGATTCCTTTAACGAATTAGATGCAGATATTTTCTGCTTGCAAGAAACAAAATTACAACCCCATCAAATTGAATTAGAATTACCAGGTTATGAACAATTTTGGAATAGCGCAGTGAAAAAAGGCTATAGTGGAACCGCTGTATTTACACGTATTAAACCGATTGCGGTGACAAATGGTATCGGCATTGAAGAACATGACCAAGAAGGCCGTGTCATTACTGCTGAATACGATAATTTCTATCTCGTTTGCTGCTACACGCCGAATAGTCAACGTGAATTGGCGCGTTTAGATTATCGTATGACTTGGGAAGATGCGTTCCGTGCATACCTATTAGAATTGGATAAGAAGAAACCGGTTATTCTCTGTGGCGACCTCAATGTGGCTCACAATGAAATCGATTTGAAAAACCCTAAAACAAACCGTAAGAACGCAGGCTTCTCTGACGAAGAACGGGCTAAGATGACAGAATTGTTGGAATCTGGTTTTACCGATACATTCCGTTACTTGTATCCTGATGCGGTTGATGAATATAGCTGGTGGTCTTACATGGGCAAGGCCCGTGATAGAAACGTAGGATGGAGAATTGATTACTTTATTACATCTAAACGCTTAGATGATAAGATTAAAGAGGCTAAAATCCATCAACAAATCTTCGGCAGTGACCACTGTCCTGTAGAACTCGATATTGAATTATAATATGTCATATGGTGAAAGCTTAGATCCATATATCTATATTAACGAACAAAGCCTCATCTTCGGATGAGGCTTTCATAAGGAGGAACGATGGCACAAAAGCAAAAAGCCGTTGTATTATTTAGCGGCGGCGTAGATAGCACAACATGTTTGGCGCTCGCCATTGAGCGATTTGGCAAAGAAAACGTAGTGCCCTTATCCATACAATACGGCCAAAAACATAGCAAGGAATTAGAGGCAGCGGCCAACGTACTAGCATACTATGGCATAGAAGGAAAGACGATGGATGTAACAAAACTGTTTGCATTCAGTAACTCATCCCTATTGACGCAGTCTACAGAGGCCGTTCCTACTGGTTCCTATAAAGAACAACAAGACGAACATGGGGAAGGACCTGTTAGCACCTATGTGCCATTTAGAAATGGTCTGTTCCTATCCGCTGCAGCATCCTTAGCACTATCCCTCGATTGTGGCTATATCTACTACGGCGCCCATGCCGACGATGCGGCCGGCAATGCATACCCAGACTGCACCGAAACCTTCTATAAATCCATGGGCGATGCCATCTTTGAAGGCTCCGGCAAAGAATGCTCCCTTGAAGCACCATTCATCAATAGCAACAAAGCCGACGTAGTCCGCGAAGGCCTACGCCTTGGCGTACCATACCAACTCACCTGGTCCTGCTACGAAGGCGGTGACCGCCCATGTGGCCATTGCGGCACCTGCATCGACCGCCAAGAAGCCTTCCGAGCAAACGGTATAGAAGACCCATCATATTAGTTGAGCGCCGTTTGGCGGACCAATGTTAGCATAACGTAAAGAATGCAATTGAGCATAAACCGTTATGCAATAGAATTGATTGCTTTCGCAGAGCGACTTTAGTAGGTCGAGGCCCTCATCCGAAAACTCGTCAAATTAGATGTTCGCCGTTTGGTGGCGGATGTTAGCATAATGTAAAGAATGCAATTGAGCATAAACCGTTATGCAGTAGAATTGATTGCTTTTGCAGAGCGACTTTAGTAGGTCAAGGCCCTCGGCCGAAGACCGTTAAGCTAGCTGGAGCGGGTGCGAAAGCAATCAATTCTATCACCACAATAACACCTAGCCGTAACAAATGATTTATGTTATGATAAATATCGAGCCAAACGGCGAACAACTACATAAGACAGTTTGCAACCATCCTGTCTCTAAACAAAACTACGGAAATCATAAGCACATTCGAGCATGGTAGTTTTGCCATGCTCTTTTTTATTGAAAAGGAGGTGAGTGCATGATCTCTACACGAAAATTGACTATTTCTGCTATGGTAGTAGCATTGTACATTGTTCTTATTTATCTCACCCAAGGTATTTCCTTTGGTGCGTACCAAATTCGTATAGCCACATCTTTATATGCACTTGCTTATGCCTTTCCGTTCTTAATTGTTCCTATGGGCATAGGTAACCTCATTTCTAATTTCTTGTTCGGTGGCCTTGGTATCCTTGATATGGTAGGGGGCTTTGGTGTTGGTATTTTGACGACCGGTATCATCGTATTGATGCGCCGTGCTGGACTTAGCGCGTGGTGGGCGATGCTGCCAATCATCTTAGTTCCTGCATTATGTGTACCATTGTGGCTTAGCCCACTCGTAGGCGTGCCGTACTGGGCGTTGGTGATCAATTTATTGATTGGTCAAACGATTCCTGGTGTCGTAGGTGCTACATTGGTGAAAGCTCTCGCATCTCGCCGTACAGTAGCCGCTTTGATGAACGCCATTAAATAACTACATAGCATGTAACATAAAAGGACTGACTTTCACAATGGAAAGCCAGTCCTTTTGCTATATGAAATTGTTGGAGAATAACCTTAGCAATTGTAGCCACGAAGTGTCGCTTCGATGACAAGTCGTTCGAGAGCTATCATGTATGCAGCTAGGCGAGGTGCCACATTGTATTTTTGTTGCATTTGCCATACTGCTTCAAAGCTGTTTTGCATATTTCTAGTTAGACGTTCATTTACCTCTTCGAGGGACCAGTAGAAGCCTGCTTTGTTTTGTACCCATTCATAGTAGGATACAACTACACCACCACCATTAGCAAGTACGTCAGGAATGATATCGATACCTTTTTCAAAGAAGTATTTGTCCGCATCATTGGTGGTTGGTCCATTAGCACCTTCTAAGATAATCTTAGCGCGTACATGTTCCATATTGTCCTTGTTAAGTTGATTTTCAAGGGCTGCTAGATAGAGAATATCTACGTCTTGTGCTAATAATTCTTGTCCCGTAATCGTAGTCATACCTGGTTCGGAGTAACCAACTAAGGAACGACCATGAGAATTAGCGTATTCATAAGCTTTTTCAACATCGAGTCCATTTGGATTGTATAGATTAACAGCTACATCGCCGATAGCTACGACCTTAGCACCTGCTTCTGCAATAAGGCGAGCACCTACGGAGCCGACATTACCAAAACCTTGCACAGCAACAGTCATATTTTTAATGTCTAAGCCTTTTTTAGCTAAATAGCATTGCAATGCGATAAGGCAACCGCGACCTGTGGCTTCATTACGGCCTAGGGAACCGCCTACTTCGATAGGTTTGCCCGTAACGATGCCTGGGCTCCATTCGCCTTTTAATGTGCTATATTCGTCAACAATCCAGCTCATAATTTGGGCATTCGTATTTACATCTGGCGCAGGAACGTCGGTGTTAACACCGATAATAGGTGCAATGCGACGTACAAAGTTACGCGTTAACCGTTCTAATTCACGAGGGTTCAATGTTTTAGGGTCAACCTTGATACCGCCTTTACCACCACCATAAGGGATGTTAGCGATAGCATTTTTTATAGTCATCCAAGCTGCTAATGCACGCACTTCGTTTTCATCGGAATCTGGATGGAAACGGAGACCGCCCTTGGCACTGCCTCGCAATGTGGAGTGTTGGCAACGATAGCCTTCATATACGCGAACTTCACCATTATCTAATTGTAGTGGAACGGATACCTTTAGTTCCCGCTCTGGATGGCGTAGTACTTCATAATCATTTCTAGTATAGCCCAGTTTTTCGGCCGCTACATCGAGTGTGTTTAACATGTTTTCATAAGGATTATAGTTTTGCATATACAAGTCCTCCTGATAATTCAGAATCAATGGATCGTTTAAATGTCTTGCTATTTATTGTATTCGACATGGACGAATGAATACCCTACATACAATGTTAACTATATTCTATAGTTGGATATGATTGTAAATAGTTAGAGCTTTCACAAAAAATAGGGTCCTTATTCCAAAGAATAAAGACCCTAAGAATCGGTATATATTATTTTTCGATTGTATCTTCTACAGGTGTAGCAGGTACAGAGGAATCTGTAGTTTGACCTTCACCCCACCATACAACACCGAATGTATGATTAAGAACGGAACGGTTAAATACAGGCGTATCGATACCGGCTTTACGCTGTTTGATGTAATCATCAAGCGCAAGACCTGCGGTGCGTCCCATGCGAACGATGGAGCTAATGTTTGTTAACACTAAGAACGCCATGAATAAGTCGGCTAAGTTCCACACGAGATCAAGAGATGCGATAGAGCCGATGAATGTCATTAGGACTACGCCGATACGGAATAAATGGAGACAATATTTTTTGTCTGTTAAGTGGCTGATGTTGATTTCACCATAATAGTAGTTACCGATAAGGGAACTAAAGGAGAACATTACGATGAATACAGCAACAGCAGTAGGTGCCCAGGAACCGAGCTCTTGAGCTAGGTTATGTTGCACAAGTGCTACACCAGTAAGACCTGTTGTGCTATAGTCGCCAACCATGAGAACGATAAACGCGGATGCTGTACAGATAATAAATGTATCAAGGAATACACCGAATGCTTGAACAAGACCTTGTTCTACAGGGTGATTAACAGCGGCTGTTGCAGCTGCGTTTGGTACAGAACCTTCACCGGCTTCGTTGGAGAATAGACCACGTTTAATACCGTTCATTACAGTAGCACCTAATAGACCACCACCGGCTGCAGATGGTTCAAATGCAGATGTAACGATTGTATAGATTACATGAGGGAATTGGCTGATATTGGAGATGACTACGAATAAGGCAGTCGCAATGTAAAGAACAGCCATGATTGGAACGATGATTTCAGATGCTTTGGCAACGCGGCTGATACCACCAAAGATGATAAGACCAACAAGTACGGCTACAACAACACCAGTATAGGCTACATCAAAGTTGAAAATTTGAAGGGATGCAGCCAATGTGTTGGCTTGTACAGAATTGTAAATCCAACCATAGGTAATGCTGATTAAAATAGCGAATAAAACAGCTAGGAATTTGTTGTTAAGACCGTAGCGGATATAGTAGGCTGGACCGCCGTAGAAACCGCCTTTAGCAACAGGTTCCTTGTAAATTTGAGCGAGTGTACTTTCAATAAAGCCAGTAGCAGCACCGATAAGGGCGATAACCCACATCCAGAACACGGCGCCAGGACCGCCAAGTACAACGGCGATAGCGATACCAGCGATGTTACCAACACCTACGCGAGATGCGGTACTAACGCAGAATGCTTGGAATGAGGATACATGGTTCTTTTCTGTTTTAGAACCAGCGCCAGAAGCGACAAGGCGAACCATTTCCTTAAACATGCGGATTTGGACGGCACCAGTGGTCATCGTAAAGAATAGACCAGCACCGATGAGAATAAAGATGATCAAGTAGTTCCACAGGTACGTATTGACCGTGGAGACTGCATCATTGAGTAGGGCTTCCATAAAACTCACCTTTCTTTAATAACACTATAGAATTTGTATCTATTGTACCAAAAAATGCGATATTCTTCTATAGAATATAACAAACACGCATACATAAATACAATTTATATCTATGTATGCGTGTAACAGGTATCCAATTATGTGATTATTATATGTTATATATTCTCTGTACTAAAGGATTTGGCATCCTCCATACCTTGTAATAAGGTTTGTTCAGAATGTTCCATATGGACGCGTGCTAGTTTGCGCGCTTGTACCGCATTATGGGATGCGATGGCTTCGACCAAGAGTCGATGTTCCTCCCAAGTTTTCCGTAAACGACCTGGTTGGTTCATGGAAAAACTGCGGAAGCGGTATGTTTGTTCTCGCAAGTTGTGAACGATGTCTGCTAAACGTTCATTACGAGAAGCCTTGTAGAGAACTTCATGAAATGCTACGTCTGCAGCCACTACACTATCCATATCTTTATTTTCCATGTGGTCGCCGATTTCTACGAGCATGCGCTCTAGCGTTTCTATTTCATCGCTTGTAATGCGCTCTGCTGCAAGGCCAGCGGCCAATTCTTCAAGGGCGGAACGAATTTCGAATACTTGTGTAATATCCTTTAATGAAATATTCGCCACATAGGTACCACGGCGTGGAACCATAACGACAAATCCTTCAAGTTCGAGTTTGCGAATAGCTTCGCGGATAGGGGTTCTGCTCACACCGAGTTCTTCGGCGAGAGGAATTTCCATGAGGCGCTCGCCCGGTTTAAGGGTGCCGTCCTGAATGGCTGAGCGCAAAGTTTCACTCACTACTTCGCTTAATGGTTTATAGGCATCTAGACGTATAGGTTGTAATCGTTTTGTCATTCTACCTCCTCCTGTGTGCAGGTTTTTGTAATTAGTGAAAGCCAGTTATGACCAGTTTTTTTGATCTCTTCTTGTAAGGACAATGCTTGAGCCGGCTTTTCCAACAACACAACCATGGTAGGGCCGCTGCCGGTCATGATGGTTGGATAGTCACGGCTCGTAAAGAACTCTTTACACGTAATCAGTTCTTCGTGATCAGGGAATAATAATTCTTCAAATGTATTAGCACTATTTGTGAAAGCCCCATACATATCATTTTGTTCCAAATGGTGTAATACATTAGTAATTGTATCTGATGTGGCGTTGGACTGGCCGTTATAACGACCGTAGGCTACTGCAGTGGATACAGAAATTTCAGGTTTTACCAATAATAGCCAATGAGGTTCAGGGGATGGGTGATAGACGAGTTCTTCGCCGCGACCTGTACCACGAGCCGTGCCACCTTTTAATAAGAATGGTACATCGGAGCCGAGTTTAGCACCTAATGTCATCAACTCATCCATGGTGAGGCGCAAATCCCAAAACTTATTGAGGCCTAGTAGCATCGCTGCTGCATCTGCGCTGCCACCGCCAAGACCTGCCGCCGCGGGTACGCGTTTCATGAGGTGAATAGCGGCACCTGCCTTACATCCTGTATACTTTTGTACTTCGCGCAATGCTTTTAATGCTAAATTGCGTTCATCATAGGGGATGAGATCTTGAATGTATTGTGGTAACTCTGGTGCTACACCGGAGAATACAACGGAGTGATGTTTGGCAAAGTAGATGGAGTCCGCCAAACGAATAGACTGGAATATACTGTCGATATTGTGATATCCGTCATCGCGTTTACCAGTAATAGCAAGGCCAATATTGATTTTACTATGACCTAATTGTTCGATACTTTTTGACATAAAATCCTCGATGCGACATATGATTTGTACAAATTTCTATACCATTCGTACATGAGATTAAAAATGATTGAAAATAAACATTAAGTAGTTTATGATGAAACTGTATATGTATGTAAATATATAGTGATAATGCTATATATTCAATTAATTAATTATAGAATATTTATAGTGAAATGGCAATTTAGGGAGGCCTATATGTGGTCTAAATATAAAGATGATGTATACCAATGTATAATCGTTGCCATTGGCTGTGCTATTTTTGGCGCTGGCCTTGATGCGTTTGTGTTACCGCACAAATTGGTGAGCACCGGAATTAGTGGTATTGGTCTTATACTCTATTACATCACAGGACTTTCCGTCGGTACATGGAATGTGATTTTAAATATTCCTATATTTTGGGCGGCTTGGCATTGGCTAGGCAAGCGCGTGGTTGTCAATACCTTGTACGGTACCGTCATGTTGTCCTGGATGGTAGATGCCTTTGATTTCTTACAATATAATATGGTCATTTCTGATCCATTGTTGAGTTCTATGATGGCTGGTCTTACAACGGGGATAGGCCTCGGTATGGTATATCGTGTTGGCGGTAATACGGGTGGACTTGATCCGATAGCATTGATTGTCCGAAAATACTATGGACTTCAAATGGGATCCATTAATAGTGTCATCAATGCTGCTATCTTAGCAGCTGCTGTATTTGTGGTTGGCTTAGAGGCTGTAGCGGTTACACTCGTATCGTTGTATGTATATACGATTATTACCAATAAGGTCGTCATTGGTTTTAATCAACGAAAGGTAGCTTTCATCATTACCTATCGAACCTATGAGGTCTGTGATGCGGTCATTAGTAAGGTCGGCCGTGGTGCGACGATTATCAATGGTATCGGTGCTTATACGAGAACGCCGAAACAGATTGTAATGGTAGCGGTTAATTTGCTGCAAGTCAATAAATTAAAAGAAGTTATAGAAGAAGTGGATAATGAGGCTTTCATTCTCATCACAGATGCACAAGAGGTTATCGGCAAAGGATTCACTACACCTGTTGTGCCGACGCCGATAGAAAATCTCGTCAAAGAATGTAAGGATAATGCTCATTATGTAGAACACAAAGATTAGAATAAGGAGGCTAGCATGGCTCATGCATTAGCAGGAAAACCTGTTCAAGAACAAGATATTATAGATGTACAGACCATTGTAGATGCGTACTTTGATAATGTTCCAGATATGACAAATCCTACACAATTGGTTTCATTCGGTACATCTGGCCATCGTGGTACCTCCGTAGATGGTACATTTACAGACCTTCATGTAGCGGCTATTACACAAGCCATTTGTGATGGTCGTAAACAATTTGGTGCTACTGGTCCTATATTCGTAGGCCAAGATACGCATGCATTATCTCAGCCCGCACTTGTGACCGTGCTTGAGGTATTAGCTGGTAATGGCGTTACAGCTATGGTAGATTGTGATATGGCTTTCGTTCCAACACCTTCTGTATCACGCGCTATTATTCGATACAATGAAGAACATGACGATAAGGCGGACGGTATCATTATTACACCGTCTCACAACCCGCCTGATAATGGGGGCATTAAATATAATACGATTATCGGTGGTCCTGCTGATACGGTGGTGACAAAATGGATTGAGATGCGTGCCAACGAGTATTTGACTGCCTATTGTGAAAGCGAGGACTTTAAGCGCATTAGCATAGATAATATTGAACCTACTGCACAAGTGCCATATGACTATAAAGGCTTATATGTGGAAGAATTAGGCGATGTTATTAATATGGAGGCCATTAAAGCGGCCGGTCCAAAGGTATTGGTGGACACATTAGGTGGTAGCGGTGCCAGCTATTGGAATGCTATCAAGGAACGATATGGTCTTGATTTAACTATCATTCATGATGATTATGATCCGACCTTTAGTTTTATGACCTATGACCATGATGGCAAAGTTCGTATGGACTGTTCTTCCACTTATGTGATGGCTTCGGTTATTAATCGAATCGGGGATTTTGATTTAGCAGTTGGTAATGATCCTGATTATGATCGCTATGGCATTGTCGTGTCCAGTGGGCTTATATCGGCTAATACATTTTTAACATTAGCAGCTCGCTATTTATTTACCACGCGCGGATGGAAAAATAAGGGTGTTGGTAAGACTGTTGTATGCACTACGATGATTGATAAATGGGCTGCTGATGCTGAAACTCCTGTGTATGAGGTACCTGTGGGCTTTAAATATTTTTCACAGCTTTTATTTGATGGAGCCATTGGCATAGGTGGTGAAGAAAGTGCGGGCGCTTCCTTCTTGAAAAAGGATGGCACTGTTTGGACTACCGATAAAGATGGTATGATTATGGCTTTGTTAAGTATGGAAATCATGGCCGTTATGGGAAAATCTGCACTAAAAATGGCTGACGAATTTGTTGAGGAGTTTGGAAATCCAAGTTTTGGCCGTATTGATGCACCATGCAAAAAAGAGCAAAAACAAATCCTAAAACAAATGAGTGCTGAATTAATTACTGCCACTACTGTTGATGGTGATCCCATCACGAATATTCGTACCACATCATTGTATAATGATATGCCAATCGATGGTGTACGCGTAGAAACTGATAAAGGGTGGTTCGTAGCTAGACCATCTGGTACAGAAGATTTATACAAAATTTATGGTGAAAGTTACAAAGGCGATTTAGGTCTTGTGGCACTACTCACTGCAGGTGAGGAAATTGTCAATGCTGCATTAAATGGCACCATAGAGACCGAATGAGCATTCTCATAAAGTTTTCACGCTCTTAATATGATATATGTGATATAATATATTAATATAGTTTATAGAATGAATGAATTTTCATGTACATAGTTTGTAGTGAGTCAGAAAAGGTGATTGTATGAAATTAGTAGTTACCGTAGTTGGTGTCGACCGTGTAGGTATCATTGCTGGTGTCAGCAGTATTTTGGCAGACCATAAAGTAAATATCTTATCTATTAATCAGACGATTCTAGATGGTTTGTTTAATATGATTATGATGTGTGAAACCGAAACTAACGACGTAAAAGATTTAACATCTATTCAAGATGCTTTATCCGAACTAGGTAATACATTAGGCGTAGAAATTCGTGCGCAACATGCTGATATTTTCCTTAGCATGCACCGCGTAGGATAAGGAGGCGCACATGTTATCTATTGACAATATTCTTGAAACGAATCAGATGATTCATGATAACAAGCTCGATGTGCGTACCATTACAATGGGCATTAGCTTGTTAGAATGTGCATCTAGCTCTGGTAAAGAGCTCTGCAATCGCATTTATGACCGTATTACTAAAGAAGCTGAACATTTGGTTAAAACCGGTGAGGACATTGAGCGTGAATTTGGTGTGCCTATCATCAATAAACGTATTTCTGTAACACCGATTTCCTTAGTGGCAGCTGGCAGTGATTTAACATCTTATGTACCAATTGCAGAAGCGCTTGACCGCGCAGCCAAAACTGTGGGTGTTAATTTTATCGGTGGTTTTTCTGCACTCGTTACGAAAGGTGAGACTAAAGCTGACCGTATTCTTATCGATTCTATTCCTGAAGCGTTAGCCACAACAGACATCGTTTGTAGTTCTGTTGGTGTTGGTTCCACTAAAACAGGTATCAACATGGATGCAGTTCGTGATATGGGCATTATCGTTAAAAAGACGGCTGACCTTACTAAAGATAATGATGCACTTGGTTGTGCTAAGCTCGTTATTTTCTGTAATCCTGTAGAAGATAATCCATTTATGGCAGGTGCTTTCTTCGGTGTAACCGAAGGTGATAGCGCTATTTCCGTAGGTGTATCTGGCCCAGGTGTTGTAAAACATGCTCTTGAAGCAGTGCGTGGTGAACCATTTGACGTTGTGGCCGAAACTATTAAACGTACGGCGTTCAAAATTACACGTGTTGGTCAATTGGTAGCACAAGAGGCATCTCGTCGCCTTGGTAAACCATTTGGTATCATCGACTTGTCCTTGGCACCAACGCCTGCAGTAGGTGACTCCGTAGCTCATGTACTTGAAGAAATGGGCTTATCTGCCTGTGGTTGTCATGGCACTACAGCAGCATTAGCATTGTTAAACGATGCGGTGAAAAAAGGTGGCCTTATGGCATCCTCTCACGTAGGCGGTTTAAGTGGTGCTTTCATTCCGGTTTCTGAAGATGCAGGTATGATTGATGCTGTATCTTGCGGTAGTCTATCCCTTGATAAATTAGAAGCTATGACTTGTGTATGTTCCGTAGGTCTCGATATGATTGCTATTCCTGGCGACACAACAGCAGATACAATTTCTGCTATCATCGCCGACGAATCTGCTATCGGCATGATTAATAATAAAACAACAGCAGTCCGCGTTATCCCAGTTCCTGGTAAAACAGTTGGTGAAGTTGTTGAATTTGGCGGCCTTCTTGGCTATGCTCCAATTATTGAAGTAAGTCCATACAGCGCAGCTGAGTTTATTGCTCGTGGCGGTCGTATTCCAGCACCTATTCGCAGCTTAACAAACTAAGTTGAAACCTCGAATCTGTTGAATTCGAGTTGTTGGAGGTGTACTTATGAGTGAGTATGTGCCTGATTATGTGTGGGCCTTTGTGTTGGCTCTCGTCATAACCTTTGCACTAACCCCCTTGGTAAAACGGTTCGCCGTTGCCGTAGGGGCCATTGATAAACCTGATGCTCGTAAAGTGCATCATGGTGCTATTCCCCGTCTTGGTGGATTGGCTATTTTCCTTGGTTATATAGGATCTGTGTTATTTAACAACAGTATTCCTCATGACCATAAATTATTCGGCTTCGTATTGGGTACTGTTATTCTAGTCCTTGTTGGTATTTGGGACGATATTCGACAAATCGAGCCGAAGACGAAATTGATGGGGCAAATTATTGCTGCCGCCATTCTTGTGGCCTATGATATTCGCGTAGACTTTATCAACCTCCCTTGGGGTGGTGTAGTTTATTTAAAGTATTGGGCCATTCCGTTGACCATATTCTGGATTGTAGGATTTACCAATATTGTCAATCTAATCGATGGGCTTGATGGCTTGGCAGCAGGGATTTCCTTTATCGCTTGTATTGCCGTATGTGCGATGACATTACAATTAGGTCAAATTGATTTAGCTTGTATCGCATTGGCTCTTGCAGGTGCGACGGTAGGTTTCTTGCGGTACAATTTTAATCCCGCCAAGATATTTATGGGGGATACCGGTTCGATGCTCCTCGGCTATACCTTAGCAGCTATATCTGTTATGGGGGCCGTGAAAACGGCAGCTACCATTGCTTTAGTTGTTCCAGCTATCGTTCTTGGTTTACCTATATTAGATACATTGTTTGCTATCGTACGTCGTAAGATTAGTGGACGACCTATCTTTAAACCAGATAAAGGTCATGTACACCATCGTTTATTGGCACAAGGCTTATCTCAAAAACAAGCAGTATTGATGATGTATGCTGTTACCGCTCTCTTTGGTGGTGTTTCTGTTATCGTTGCAGAGGTTAATGCTTGGATTGGTTGCGTACTAGTCTTAGCTATTTTCCTATGTAGTATCTATGTGGCTCGTCGCTTGGGTGTTATTACACATAGTGATGCGGCGGGACATCCCTTACCTCGCCCTACAATTGAACGTAGCAATTTAGATGAAACTATTTCGTTTGATCGCAAAGAATTGGCAAAAGCATTAGAGCATGCAGATGATGACTCTAAAAAAGAGTAACCAATGTAGGGGCGCAATGCGCCCCTTTTTTATTAGACTCTGTGGAGGATGAGTAAATGTTGAAAGTAATGACTATCTTTGGTACAAGACCAGAGGCAATCAAAATGGCTCCGCTAGTAAAAGCCTTAGAAGCGGCACCAGATATGGAGCCAATTGTAACTGTAACAGCACAACATAGAGATATGCTCGACCAAGTGTTGCGCCTGTTTGACATTACGCCTGATTATGATTTGAATATCATGAGCCAAGGTCAAACGTTGTACGATGTGACAAATCGTGCATTGATGGGATTAAAATCCGTTTTAGAAGAAGCAAAACCTGATGTAGTACTCGTTCATGGTGATACGACAACAACCTTTGCAGGTGCGTTGGCATCCTTTTACCAAGAAATCCCAGTAGGTCATGTGGAGGCAGGCCTTCGTACAGGCGATATTTACTCTCCATTTCCAGAAGAGATGAACCGCAAATTAACAGGTTCCTTGGCAACATATCATTTTGCACCTACCGCTAGTTCTGAAGCGAATTTAAAACGAGAAAATATTAATACTGATCACCTTTATGTTACTGGTAATACTGTAATTGATGCACTAGATACTACGGTAAAAGATAATTATGTCTTTGATGATGCGGCTATTAATGCACTCGATCCAAATAAGCGTACAGTTCTTGTCACCACACATCGTCGTGAAAACCTTGGTGAACCTATGCGTCATGTGTATCAAGCTATTCGTGATTTATTGAATGATTTTGATGATATTCAAGTGGTATTCCCGGTGCATAAAAATCCAAAAGTTCGTCAAGTAGTTCGAGAGGAACTAGGGGATGTTGACCGTGTTACACTTATCGATCCTCTTGATTATGAGCCATTTGCAAACTTGATGGCTAAGTCTTACTTAATTCTTACAGATTCTGGTGGGATTCAAGAAGAGGCTCCTGCTCTTGGTAAACCAGTTCTCGTATTGCGCGATACTACTGAACGACCAGAGGCTGTAGATGCTGGTACAGTTCGCCTTGTAGGTACTGATAAAGAGGCGGTATATGAAGCTGCTTATGAGCTATTACACAGTGAAGCAGCCTATAAGACAATGTCAAATTCCGTTAACCCTTATGGTGATGGCAAAGCATCTGAACGTATTTTACAAGCGTTGCGTCACGAGTTCTTAGGCGATGCTAATCGACCAGAACGATTTGGTAAATAATATGGACAAGGATATGGTGAAAGCTCTGGCGATGGCTACATCGGCAGGGCTGACCCTTTTATTTTGTATCGGTGGATTTATCTGGATAGGATATAAACTGGATACATGGATGGATACCATGCCATTATGCATGGTTATTCTTGGATTAATCGGTGCCCTAACAGGCTTTTATATGTTATATAAACAGGTTAAATAGTGAGGTATTTATGAATCAATATATTAAATTCATACGTCATGTGCTATGGGCCTGTTTTTTTGTTACCTTTTTAGGCCTACTTGTCCAATATATTATGGGCTGGAATCAGTACGTGCTCGGTTGGTTATGGGGCATGTTGACTATGATGGTTTATTTAGTACTGTTAGGTCTACATAATAAAGGGCTAGCATATGGCAATCCACACCAGGCTGTAGCTAAAGCGCGACGTCAAATGATGTGGCGATTGGCTCTGATTGGCGCCTTCGTAGTCATAGGATTGCAAATACCTGGTGTACGAGCTGAAAGTTTATTGATTTCAGTTGTACTTATACAGCCTGTATTGTATATCGTGTTTTGGCGATTAAGTAAGTAATAAAATTTATTGCATTGGGCGATAGGACTAAATCGCATGAAATAAGGATTAATTACATTCCTATTATGAATTTTAAATGCATAAAATGCATTTTTAATATGTAAATCACGAATTGTTTACTCTGGAAGTGTTGATTATATACCTATAAAGAGGTATGATAATACATAGATATATATTATATGGATATATATAAAATTTATATTGCTACGTGAGAAAGGGGTTGAGTCTGTGGAACTGCATGCGGGTCACCATCAAGTAGTACAGTGGCTAGGTTTATCGTTTAACATCGATACCTTAATTGCTACGTGGATTACGATGGCGATCGTCATCATCATTTCCGTGCTTGCTACGCGAAATCGAGCATTAGTGCCTTCGGGTGTTCAAAATGTAGTGGAAACTATATTGGAAGCATTAGAAGGTCAATTATCGCCAACGCTTGGGAAACACTGGCCGATGGTGAGTTCATTGTTATTCACATTCTTCTTATTTATCTTTGTTGGTAATGAGCTTGGTTTATTGCCAACGCTACATGCTGTTACTTCGCCTACGGCGGATATTAATACAACAGCAGCACTCGCATTGTGCAGTAGCTTTATAGTTTGGGGAATGGGGATTAAAGTAAAAGGCTTATCTTATTTTAATCATTTCTTACAGCCTTATAAGGCTATGCTAGTTCTAAACATATTTGAAGAAATAGCAAAACCTATCACATTAGCTTTCCGTCTATTTGGTAATATTGTAGCTGGCGAAATTTTATTGGAAATCCTTTATAATTTGCCTTGGTTCGTACCTGTACCATGGGTTTGGATTGCTTTTAGTTTATTTATTGGTATTATTCAAGCTTTTATTTTTACAGTTCTAACAGCCAACTATTTAGGTATGGCATTAAGTGAAGAACACTAATTTTAATGGAGGATTTATTATGGAAGTTCAAGGTTTATTCGCATTAGCTGCGGCAATCGCAGTAGGTTGTGGTGCTATCGCGGCAGGTATTGGTGACGGCATGGTAGCTAGTAAAGTTATTGAAGGTATTACACGTCAACCTGAATTGCGCGGTCAATTAATGTCCACAATGTTCGTAGCTATCGGCTTAATCGAAGCTATGCCTATCATCGGCGTAGTAGTTGCTTTCATTTTATTGTTCAGATAATAGCGAGGAGGAACGACCTTGGTAGATTTAACACTAGGGACAATTCTTGCTCAAATGCTAAACTTTTTTATATTAGTTTGGATTTTGGCCCGTTTTGCATATAAACCATTGGTTTCTATGATGCAAGAGCGTAAAGAACGCATTGCTAAGGACTTAGCAGATGCTCAAGCTGCTCGTAATGAAGCGGAACAATTCAAAGCTGATTATGCTGCGCAAATAGCGAATGCACGTCAAGAGGCTCAACAAATCGTTGAAAAGGCAGTGCAACAAGCAGAAGCGACTACGCGTGAACAATTGGCAGCAGCTCGTGAACAAATTGAACGTGAAAAAGAACGAGCTCGTCAAGATATCGTAAACGAACGTGATCGTGCTATGAATAATTTGCGTAACGAAGTTATTTCCTTATCTGTTGCAATGGCGACTAAGGTTGTGGCAAAAGATATGGACAGCGAAACTAATACAAAATTAATTGAAGACGCTATTGCGAAACTTGATAGTAAAACGATAGGGTTGTGATATTATGAGCACAGAAATTGTAGCAGATAAATACAGTTCAGCTATGTTAGAGCTAGCTCAAGAACAAGGTAATTTAGTAACTACAGAAGAAAATCTTTTATATGTGGCCTCTGTTCTTAATGAACAACCAGAATTGGTAGGGTTTATTAATAATCCTATTGTGGAAGCAGATGCAAAGATTTCTCTACTTGGAAAGGTCTTTGGCACTGCTGTAGAAAAGACAGTACTTCATTTCATGTATGTCATGGTTAAACGTGGCAGATATCGTTATTTGCAAGATACAATTAGAGCTTTCATAAAAAAATCTCGCGAAGCACGAGGTATTTTAGAAGCAATTGTAACTGTAGCAGAACCATTAACTGATACATTGCGTGATGATGTACAAGCTAAATTACAAGCGATGACCGGCAAGGATGTCATTGTATCGGTGCGTCAAGACCCTAGAATCATGGGTGGTATTATCATTCAAATCGGTGATAAACGCATTGATGGATCGATTGCACGTCGCTTAGACGAATTGAAAAAAACGTTAGTACGAACTGACTCTATTAGATTGGGGTGAATGGGTATATATGAAAATGAAGCCTGAAGAAATCACTGCTATAATCAAACAGCAGATTCAGGACTATGATGTTGACCTTAATGTCGATGACGTGGGTACTGTCCTCGACGTAGGGGATGGCATCGCCCATATTTATGGTCTTGAAAGAGCCATGGCCGGTGAATTGTTAGAATTACCACACGGCGTATATGGCCTGGTTTTGAACTTAGAATTAGACAATGTTGGTGCCGTACTACTTGGTGACGACTTCTTGATTAAAGAAGGCGATGAAGTACGCCGTACCGGCAAAATCATGGACGTACCAGTAGGGGATGCCCTTATTGGTCGCGTAGTTAATCCGTTGGGGCAACCTATCGATGGCAAGGGTGCTATTCAAGCGACAGAACGTCGTCCTGTAGAACATCCAGCACCTGGTATTGCGGATCGTCAATCTGTAAACGAACCTTTGCAAACAGGTTTGAAAGCTATCGATGCGATGGTACCAATTGGTCGTGGTCAACGTGAGCTTATCATTGGTGACCGTGGTACAGGTAAAACTGCAATTGCTCTTGATACAATCATCAACCAAAAGGGGAAAGATGTAATTTGTATCTATGTAGCGATTGGTCAAAAAGAATCTACCGTAGCTCGTGTAGTACAAAAATTAGAAGAAACAGGCGCATTGGATTACACAATCGTCGTTTCTGCGAGTGCTTCCACAGGCGCTCCACTTCAATACATTGCTCCATATGCAGGTGTTGCAATGGGCGAATACTTTATGTACAAAGGAAAACATGTACTCTGCGTATATGATGATTTAACAAAACAAGCGGCTGCATATCGCGCTATGTCTCTATTATTACGTCGTCCACCAGGGCGTGAAGCGTATCCAGGGGACGTATTCTACTTACATAGCCGTCTATTGGAACGTGCTGCTAAACTTTCACCAGAACTTGGTGGCGGTTCTATTACAGCGTTGCCAATCATTGAAACGCAAGCTGGTGACGTATCTGCTTATATCCCAACAAACGTAATTTCCATTACTGATGGTCAAATTTTCTTGGGCACAGATATGTTCTACTCCGGTATTCGTCCTGCTGTTGACGTAGGTTTGTCCGTATCTCGTGTAGGTGGTAGTGCGCAAACTAAAGCGATGAAACAAGTAGCTGGTCAATTGCGTTTGGACCTTGCACAATATCGTGAATTAGCAGCATTTGCTCAGTTCGGTTCTGATCTTGATGCAGCCACAAAAGCACAATTAGACCGTGGTGAACGATTGACTGAAATGTTGAAACAAGGTCAATATGAGCCAATGAGTGTAGCTGAAATGGTTATTAACCTATATGCTGGTACTAAGGGATACTTAGCTAGCATTCAAGTAGCTGATGTATTGGCATTTGAAGCGGAATTATTACGTTTTATTCGTGCAAATTATCCTGAAATTATCAGCAATATTGAAAGCACAAATAAACTTGATGAAGCAACAGAAAACTTGTTAAAACAAGCTATTCCAGAATGTGTAGAAGCCTTTGGTGCTACACATACATTAGTTTCCCGTAAGGAGGCGTAATGTATGGCTAGTGCACAAGATTTGCGAAAGCGTATAAAGAGTGTTACTAATACGCAACAAATAACAAAAGCGATGAAGATGGTAGCTTCTGCTCGTCTTCGTAGGGCTCAAGCAAAAGCTGATGCAACGCGGCCATACGCAGAAAAAATAGGGCAAATCTTGCGTCATATCTCCACTAGTGATTTACGAGATTATGTGAGTCCTCTACTTGAAAGTAGACCTGTAAAACGGACTTGTTATATCGTTATCGGTGCTGACAAGGGCCTTGCAGGCGCCTATTCGTCTAACGTATTAAAATTGGCAATAGAACAAATCGGTCAAAAAACACCTGATGAATATTGCCTCATTACAGCTGGGCGAAAACCAAAGGATAGTTTAAAATCTCGTCACTATCATATTGATCAATCGTACAGTGGTTTTTCCGATAAACCGAGTTACGAACATGCGCGACATATTATGGATCATGCACTTTCATTATATGAACGTCATGAAGTTGACGAAGTTATCATGATTTATACGCGCTTTGTAAATTCTATGACGCAAATTGCACAGGCAGAGTGCATTCTACCGTTAGAGCAACCAGATGATGAAGTAAAGGGCGAAGAGTATGAATTTATGCCGGACCCTGCAGCAGTTCTGGATGCATTATTACCAAAATATTTAGAAATTACCGTATATAATGGATTATTACAAGCGGCGGCAAGTGAATTAGGTGCTCGTATGACAGCTATGACATCTGCTACTGATAATGCTGGGGATCTCATCAGTTCCTTAGGGCTTGAATATAATAAATTACGTCAATCCAGTATTACGAATGAAATTTCTGAAATTGTTGGCGGTGCCAATGCCTTGCAATAGATAAGGAGAGACCTCTTAATGAGTAATAATATTGGGAAAGTGGTGCAGGTCATCGGCCCAGTTGTAGACGTGCGTTTTGAAGCTGGTCATTTACCAGCTATCTATAACGCCATTCACATCTACCATGACCATAAAGCGCACGATAGACAAAAAATTGTAGTAGAAGTTATGCAACACTTAGGGGACGATATGGTTCGTTGCGTTGCTATGAGTTCTACTGATGGTATGACCCGTAGTATGGAAGCAGAAGACACTGGTGCTGCAATCTCCGTACCGGTTGGTGAAGGCGTATTGGGTCGTATCTTTAATGTGTTGGGTGAAACCGTAGACCATGATTCAGCTCCTGTAGTAGCAGATGAAATGTGGCCTATCCATCGTCCAGCACCTAAATTTGATGACCTTTCACCAGATACACAAATTCTTGAAACGGGTATCAAAGTCGTAGACTTGATCGCACCATACGTAAAAGGTGGTAAAATCGGTTTGTTCGGCGGTGCCGGCGTAGGGAAAACTGTATTGATTATGGAATTGATTCACAATGTTGCCACAGAACATGGTGGCTATTCCGTATTCTCTGGCGTAGGTGAACGTACTCGTGAAGGTAATGACCTTTGGAACGAAATGAAGGAATCCGGCGTTATTAATAAAACAGCCTTGGTATATGGACAAATGAATGAGCCACCAGGGGCTCGTATGCGCGTTGGTTTGACAGGTCTTACAATGGCTGAATATTTCCGTGATGTGAAGAAACAAGACGTGCTCTTGTTTATCGATAACATCTTCCGTTTTATTCAAGCTGGTTCCGAAGTATCTGCTCTTTTAGGTCGTATGCCATCTGCTGTAGGTTATCAACCTACATTGGCAAATGACGTAGGTGCTTTACAAGAACGTATTACATCTACAAAAGAAGGTTCCATTACGTCTGTACAAGCCGTATACGTACCTGCCGATGACTTGACTGACCCTGCACCAGCAGCTACATTTGCTCACTTGGATGCAACAACAGTATTGTCTCGTTCCATCGCGGAACTTGGTATTTATCCTGCCGTAGATCCACTTGATTCTACAAGCCGTATTTTGGACCCTCATGTACTTGGGGATGAACATTATAACGTGGCTCGTGGCGTTCAAGAAGTGTTGCAAAAATATCGCGACTTACAAGATATCATCGCAATTCTAGGTATGGAAGAATTATCTGATGAAGATAAGTTAACTGTATCTCGAGCTCGTAAAATCCAACGTTTCTTGAGTCAACCATTCTTCGTAGCAGAAGTATTTACCGGTTCTCCTGGTAAATATGTACCATTGCAAGAAACATTGCGTGGCTTTAAAGAAATCCTTGATGGTAAACATGATGATTTACCAGAAGGCGCATTCTATATGGTTGGTACCATTGATGAAGCCGTTGCAAAAGCAAAGGAAATGCAAGAGAAGGGGGAATAATCCATGGCGGAACCTATGACCCTAACGATAATAACACCTGATGCGATTGTATATGATGGTAAGGCTGACTTTTTCGTAGGGCATGCTATCGATGGCGAATTTGGTGTATTGCCTAATCATGCACCTATGATTATTGCCCTCGATATAGCCCCTTTACGTGTCGATAATCCTGATGGACAACAGCATACATTTGCTGTTTTCGGGGGCTTTGTTGAAATTGAACACAACAAGGTGAGCATTGTAACACCTAATTGTGAAAGCCCAGAAACCATCGATATCGATCGCGCGAAACGAGCAAAAGAACGCGCTGAAGGCCGTTTGTCTAATCCTACACCTGATATAGATGTAGAGCGTGCTGAACTCGCCTTAGCTCGGGCATTACTTCGTTTAAAGGTAACACAACGCATATAGTAGTTATACATTGATATAGCCTTGGTAAATAAGGAGTACTCTTGTAGTACTCCTTATTTGCTTGTATACGCAAAAAGGGTGTCACCCATGTGGGTGGCACCCTTTTGCTGTTGCATTGTTTTGAATTATAATACACTAACACCTTTTAGTGAGTAAGCTGTATTTTTTGGTTGTTCTACTTGAAATTCATAGTCTGGAACAACTGGCATTTCTGCATTAATACCAGGAGCTTGATAACGATCTCGATCTGTTGGAACACGTTTATATGGTAATTGTTCAAGTAAGTCTTTTATGACTTTATTCCATATGGATTTATGTGTTGGCATAGTCAAGGTATCATCGATTTGGTTAAAACCACTACGGATGGTGTGAACGATACCTTCATTAGTATCGTAGAAATAAATCATAGCAGATACTTTAGCTTGAATGTGAATGTCGTCGCTATCATCATGATAGTATTGGCTGAGATAGGACGTTGGTAATTGTACATATATGTCTTGCATTGGCACAGGCATAATGACAATTTCGGAATGTTGTGATGCTGCCACTTCGGCTAAATCAACGGCTGTGATTTGTGCTAATGGTGTGTTGGTGCTTACTACGGTTGTATCATAGTATGGATAGCGCAAGACATTTGCCACTGAATCGGATAAATATTTACCAAAGGCAGCCGTATTTTCATTGCGCAATGTTGTTGGTACTACAAGTGTTACCTTGCGAGATGGGAAATTGTCTAAATGGCCATCGTAGTTAGCCTTTCCCACTGTAGATGGTGTATTTGACGTGGTCGAAGTAATTTGAATCGGCGACGTTTTGATAGTGCCAGGATCAGGGATGATCTTTACTGGCGCAATAGGAATAGAACGGGCTTTTGTAGTTTGAGCATCTACATTTGCTGCATTAGCGATTGTAAAAGTTGAAACAAATGCTAAGGCGAGACAAAAACTGATACGCATGGTTGCTTCTCTAAAGTTCATATTCGACTCTCCTTGATATAAATATAATCAAAACTATATCTTACAGTATACCATAGTTGCAATAAAAAAGAAGCAAGCGTCAGCTTGCTTCTTACTGTGGTGGACGATGACAGGATCGAACTGCCGACATCCTGCTTGTAAGGCAGGCGCTCTCCCAGCTGAGCTAATCGTCCATGTGGTGACCCGTCCGGGAATCGAACCCGGGATACCGCCGTGAAAGGGCGGTGTCTTAACCGCTTGACCAACGGGCCAATATTGGCTCCCCGAGTAGGACTCGAACCTACGACCGATCGGTTAACAGCCGATTGCTCTACCAACTGAGCTATCGAGGAATAATATAGTGATTATTATAAAGGAACATATCGATAATAGCAAGGGGAAATGTTATAAAAAGTTAAAAATTTTTAGCATATGCTATAACTAAAACACATAATAGACAGAGCTTGAGGAATGATAAAATAATTTGATGAGATAGTCATAAAAAACGATAATTATATATATTGGTGAGAAATCCACTAATTAAGCGTGTTTTTGTGTATATGAACTCCTTGATGAATAGGGGAGTTAGTAAATTAATTGTATTGAAGATAATCGTTATACATACTCATAATTAAAATCTTTTTATATAAAAATGATAGATAATCTCATTAAAGAAAGCAATATATTTTATGGTTAGAACACATATTGATTGGAAACGAACCATATACAATAATATAATGTGATATTTATTACAGTTATATAGCCTTTTATTAGAGTTAAGCTACTATTTTTAATATTATCAAAGTGCATAAAAAAGGTATAATTAATCATTGAAAATAATTATCAAATCGATAAATTTCATTGAGAAAACTGTATAGGTAAAGCGTTGAAAGGCCTTCGGTAGTGTGCTAGTATGGAGTCATAGAGTTAATCTTAGCTTAACACTTTGAGAATAAATGTATCTCATTGTATTAGAGTTAATATCTAATTATTTTCCTGAGGAGGGATTATCTTGCGCGAGATTCAAGTATCTGAAATCACAAAAACAGTCCGTCAAATGTGTATGGACGCAGCTTACCACTTGCCAAAAGACATCTATGAAGGCTTGAAAAAAGGCCGTGAAACAGAAGAGTCTCCAGTTGGTTGCATCGTTCTCGATCAAATCATCAAAAATGCAGAAATTGCTGATGCTGAAGATCGTCCATACTGCCAAGATACTGGTATGACTATGGTATTCTTAAAAGTTGGTCAAGATGTTCATTTCGTTGGTGGTGATCTTACAGAAGCTATCAATGCTGGTGTTGCAGCTGGTTATGTTGAAGGTTATCTTCGTAAATCCGTTGTAGCTGAACCATTGTTCAATCGTAAAAATACACAAAATAACACACCTGCAATCATCTATACTGAAATCGTTCCTGGCGATAAAGTAGATATTCAAGTAGAATTAAAAGGTTTCGGTTCTGAAAATAAATCCGATGTAGCTATGCTCGTACCTGCTGATGGTGTGGAAGGCGTTAAAAATGCAGTCCTTGAAATCGTAAAACATGCAGGTCCTAACCCATGCCCTCCAATTGTACTCGGCATTGGTATTGGCGGTACTATGGACCAAGCAGCTGTTATGTCCAAAAAAGCGTTGCTTCGTGACATTAGCGTACCTCATAAAGATGCAGACTATGCAAAATTAGAAGAAGAAATCATGGAAATGGTTAACAAAACTGGTATTGGACCACAATTGGGTGGCACTACAACTTGTATCGGTGTAAACATCGAATGGGGTGCAACTCACATCGCAGGTCTTCCTGTTGCAGTTACTATCATGTGCCATGCTGCTCGTCATGCTCACGTAGTACTTTAATCGATAGGAGGTAAAAACAATGGCTGAATCAATTCGCATTAATACTGAAGAATATAATGAAGAGTTTTCCCGCAAATTAAAAGTTGGTGATAGCGTTCTTATCACTGGTAAAATTTACTCCGCTCGTGACGCTGCTCATAAAGTTATGACTGAAGCTTTAGCGCGTGGTGAAAAATTACCAATCGACTGGACAAATAAATTCGTTTATTATCTTGGACCAACACCTGCAAAACCTGGTGATCCAATTGGTTCCGCTGGTCCTACAACTTCCGGTCGTATGGATGCTTACACACCAACAATGCTTGACCAAGGTATCAAAGGCATGATTGGTAAAGGTTCCCGTAAACCAGAAGTAGTTGAATCCATGAAGAAAAATGGTTGCACATACTTCGCAGCAGTTGGTGGCGCTGCAGCATTGATTGCAAAATCCATCAAAAAATACGAAGTACTTGCTTATGGTGAACTTGGTCCAGAAGCTTTGGCTGAATTGACAGTTGAAGATTTCCCTTGCATCGTAGTTGGCGATACTGAAGGTAACAACTTCTACGAACAAGGCCAAAAACCTTACAGAAAAATCTAATATCACCACTGAGTGATTGGAAGAGGCTTGCTTTAGCGAGCCTCTTTTTTGTATTTCAAACTAGTAACATATACAATAGATTAATTTATCATAATAATTTCACGCATATGTCCTATAGTTTGGTCTATAAAAGACATATAATTTATGATAATATATTTATAGATTTGAATATTAAAAAGGGGCGATATCATGCATTCTATTGAAACAATTAGACAAGAAGTACATACTGCTATGGAAGAACTCTTAACAGTAGCAAAGGTACACGAAGGACAGCTATTTGTAGTGGGATGTTCTACAAGTGAGATTTGTGGTAAAAAGATTGGCACTGATTCTCATGAGGATGTAGCAGCTGTTGTATTTGATGAGATTTATAAAGCCGTTAGCGAACGAGGTTTATATCTTGCTGTACAATGTTGTGAACATTTAAATAGAGCCCTTGTAATGGAACGTGAGGCTATGACTTGGGAAGAGGAATGTAATGTTGTTCCTCAATTGCATGCTGGTGGCGCTATGGCTATGACTGCGTATAACCGCTTTAAGGATCCTGTAATTGTTGAATTTATACAAGCAGATGCGGGAATCGATATAGGAGATACTTTCATTGGTATGCATATGAAACATGTAACGGTTCCTGTACGATTAAGCTTAAAAGAAATTGGGGAAGCTCATGTGACAGCTTGTCGTGTTCGCCCTAAGAGTATCGGCGGTATCCGTGCGGTATATAATGACGCATTATTATAAGAGGAGAATGTAATGTCAACGTTTATCCCATATGTCGTATTGGCCGTTGTCGTACTTGGTTTCTTTGGAGTATGCTATGCGGTATTTAATAAAAGTGAAAGTAACAGTGACGCGCATTCTGTAATATCAAAGCCTCCAAAAACATCACGTCCAGGGCGTTTGTATGAACAAGAGAAGGTTCATATAACACCTCGGGAAACACATGATGGTGTTGATGTATACGAGGCTCATGTTGATGAACGAACATCTATTAGTAAGGATGCTATTCAATTACATAATCCTGTAGAACAACATGATTTTGAGAATTCTGTTACCGCAGAACCTATTGTTACAGAACCCGTTGTTGCAGAACCTATTGATGCAGTGACTGATACAGAAAAAACGATGGAAATTCCTGCTGTTGAATCTTCTACAGAGGATACTATTGCATTAGGCGAGTCTCCTGATGTAATGGACGAAACACGATGCTTTGATGCTGATGCAACGCAGATGTTTGGCAGTGAAAATAGTGAAGTTGTAAATCCACAAGGTCCCTCTGCATTAGAAGAAACACGCATGTTTAATGCCGATGAAATTAATGAACATTTATCCAACAAAGAAGAGGATGAGCCAGAACCAATTGGTCCATGGGCACAGGCTGCACAAGAGGATAAACGCGTAGCCCTTGCAATTGAACCATTTGCTCATGCTTTCGGTGTCGTTCATGGTGATGCTATGCAATTCGTTGCAGATATTACGCGGGATGCATTAGCCGTTTTAGGCATTACGAAATTAAGCGAAGTCAAATTACTATTGCAAAATATCGTAATTCAAGAAGCATTATTGGCTATGCAAAAAGCCTATGCAGGATCTCCAACGACTTGGATGAAAACAGCTGCGCTAGAAGCCTTTTCCGATGTGGTTCAATCGCCTAAGTCGAGTACACCGTACTTGGTAGCTTTTGATGCATTGCGCGTTTTGCCCCATCTTACATTAGGACACTTTCAAGTGATGGCGTTAACATTATTATTACAATACTCTCGTAATTCTAATAACTATGGACGTATTCATTTCCAACATTATGTGGAAAAATATATCGAACCATTTATTTCGGATTTGCCTCATGACTCATCGTTTTATCGTCAGCTAGATTATTTACGTTGTACTCAGCAAGAACGTGAGTCCGTAACATTGACGCAATTATTGAGTAATTCCTATCCGTTTGTATTTAACTATCGTGGCTTTACAAAGGAAGAGTTATTCCGTGCTACTGATGGCCGCGGCGTAGATCCACGATTTGTGGTGCGCAGCCTAAACTCTAATCTTTATAAATTGGCTGTCGTCGATGAATCCTTGGCACAACGCTTCTTTAGAGAGGCTCGTATCTCTGATCCAATGGTGCAACGTGATCTCATAGCTTTGATGAAGAGTAAACCTACTGCATTTAGAGGGGAAGAGGCTCGTCAAATCATGGACGATATTAGTCCGGTTCTTTCTGATTTGGCTCGCGTCTATGATGAAAGTCCTATGTGTTCTATTTCTCTTACATTACTTGGTCTCTATTTAGGTCGAGCTCATGTGAAAGCAACCATTGGGGAAGAATTTGATTTATCTCATTGGTTCTAATTCTATACATATATACAATAAACCGCCTAAGGCTATGCCTAGGCGGTTTTGTGTTGCGTACACGCTGTATTTAATTGTTAAATCCAAATTCTACAATTTGTTGAGGGTCTAATAATGTCACATGGCGGCCATTGATTTCAATGATACCCTCGTCGCGCAATCTTCCAAGTTCACGGCTTAACGCAGTACGTGAAACGTTGAGGGCTTCCGCCATTTGTTCGCGATTATGAGGTAACACCAGTTTTTCACTGTGTTGCATCGTGTATATATCTGTAAGATATGCGTAAATTTTTTCACGCATGCCCTTTAATGTTAAATAATGAACTTTTTTGGTAAGAAGCAATGCTTTTTCCGATAAATCCTCTAATAGATTAGAAAGGATTTTGGTTTGGCATTGATGGCAATCCGGTAATGTTTCGATAAATGTTTCGAGTGGTATAAACATAATTTTTGTTGGCTTTAATGCTTTTATGGTGGCTGGCCAAAGTGGATGCTTACTAAATAGCAAGGCTTCCCCAAAAATAGAGGATGCCTCTAAATTGGCCATGATAACTCGTTGGCCTAGCACATTTTCACGCGTAAGAAGAGCACTGCCTTCCAAGATAACGCCAATTCCTTCCATAGGATCTCCTGAAATAGCGATAAAGTCGTTCTTTTTATAATTCTTTATAATTACTTTTGCATTATGTAAGTAGCTCGTTAATTCTGGTATACCCAATGTATTGAATAGAGGACAAGCTGTTAAGATTGGTAAGTATTGTTTGATAATGTCATCGGATAGAACTTGTTTAATCATGTGTGCCTCCTAATATAGTATATAGCTATTTTAGCCCGAATTATACATCGTATAGTGTGATGCTTTTTATAGGTAATTTGTAATGAGTATTGTAAAATAATTATATATGCTCTTGTGAGCAGCCTGTTCCAAAAGAAGAGTCAGGAAATTTTTGAAAAAGTTTTTTTATTGTTGCTCAAGCTACAGAAATTGTATCACCTTTACGTTATACTTTCAATGTAATCAATCAGATACCTGATAATTCATCAGTGTAATGTATAGGTTTTATATTATCTAGCTTGAATGCGAGAAAGTCTCGCAAAGGAGGATTTAAATGAGCATGTTCTGTTATCAATGCGAACAATCTGCAGCACCAGGCGGCTGTACTGTACAAGGTGTATGTGGTAAAACTGCACCAGTTGCTAATTTACAAGACGAATTAACTGCTGCTTTAGTTGGTTTAGCACGCGCTTTAGACGTAAAAGGCCAAACTAAAGAAGGCGTTGACTATTTAATGCGCGGTTTGTTCATGTGTGTAACAAACGTAAACTTCTCTGAAGACCGCGTTCAAGAATTCATCGACGAAGTAAACGCTTATCATGCAAAAATCGATAGCGCAGCTCAAAACTTCGATTGGGAACAATTGTGGAAAGGTGAAGAAGATATCGTATCCCTTCGTTCCACATTATTGTTAGGTATGCGTGGTATGGCTGCGTATGCATGGCATGCTGCACGCCTTGGTTTCCATGATCCTGAAGTTGATGCTTGGTTCATCAAAGGTATGGTAGAATTTGCTAAAGACCACAGTGCTGAAGAATGGTTGAACTTGTTGATGGAATTCGGTCAAATCAACTTGAAATGCATGGCTATTCTTGATAAAGCTAATACTGAAACATATGGTACTCCAGTACCAACTACAGTACCTTTGACTGTAGAACCAGGTCCTTTCATCGTTGTAACTGGTCATGACCTTCACGACTTGAATCAATTGTTGGAACAAACTGATGGTAAAGGTGTAAACATCTATACTCATGGTGAAATGTTACCTTGCCACGCTTACCCTGAATTGAAAAAACATCCTCAATTGAAAGGTAACTTCGGTACTGCATGGCAAAATCAACAAAAAGAATTCGTTGACGTTCCTGGCGCATTCTTGTTCACTACAAACTGCATTATGCCACCAAAAGAAAACTACAGAGCTAATATCTTCACTACAGATATGGTAGGTTTCGACGGCTGTGCACACGTAGAAGAAAAAGCTGATGGCACTAAAGACTTCTCCGCTGTTATTGAACGCGCTATCGAATTGGGCGGTTACAAAGAAGCTCAAGAATTCACTGGCATCAACGGTGGTCACGAAGTAACTACTGGTTTCGGTCACGGTACAGTATTGGGTATTGCTGATAAAGTAATCGACGCTGTAAAAGCTGGCGCAATCAAACACTTCTTCTTAGTTGGTGGTTGTGACGGTGCTAAAGTAGGCCGTAACTACTACACAGAATTCGTAAAACAAACTCCAGATGATACTGTAGTATTGACATTGGCTTGCGGTAAATTCCGCTTCAACGACCTTAACATCGGTGAAATCGGTGGTATCCCTCGTATCCTTGATATGGGTCAATGTAACGATGCTTACTCCGCTATTCAAGTAGCAGTAGCTTTGGCTGGTGCATTTGAATGTGACGTAAACGACTTGCCATTAACATTGGTATTGTCCTGGTACGAACAAAAAGCAGTATGTATCTTGTTAACATTGTTGGCATTGGGTATCCGCAACATCTACATCGGACCTTCCTTGCCTAAATTCTTCTCCAGCAATGTATTGAACATTTTGGTAGAAAAATTCCAATTACATCCAATTACAACTCCAGAAGCTGATATGAAAGCTATCTTGGGCTAATCGGATTAAAAACTGATAACAGCGGCCTTAATCCCCTCTCTCTTATATGATTCGGGCTGTTGCTATATAAATTAGGCTATGCCATCTTCGGATGGTATAGCCTTTTTTGTCGTCAAAATAAATACGACATATGGGGTTGTACTATGGGGATTTGCTATTATTTTCTTGGCTGAGTTATATTAATAGTTAATTAATGGAATAGAGGTATGTTTGTCATAAGTGGACAAATATACCTCTATTGTGCATATAGACAAGCCTCGATATTGATTGCTATACTATAGATAAGAATTAGATTATATCTTTATTTATATATGCATAGAGGCTCATTATGAACAGTATTTTTGATATTATCGGCCCTGTTATGATTGGCCCATCTAGTTCGCATACCGCTGGTGCAGCACGGCTTGGCAAGATGGCTCGTTGTATATTTGGGAATACGCCGAAGAAGGTTGAAATGACCTTGTATGGGTCGTTTGCAAAAACATATAAGGGGCATGGTACAGATCGTGCCTTATTAGGTGGTTTATTAGGCTTTAAAGAGGATGATAAACGCATCCGCAATGCAAAGGAACTCGCTGATGAAGCAGGTTTAGACTATACTTTCATCGAATCACCACTCGATATAGGCCATCCGAATGTAGTTAAGTTTGATTTATACGGCGACCATAATCGTCATATGGCCGTTGTAGGTCGTTCGATTGGTGGTGGTCAAATCATGATTACCGAGGTTGATGGCAATGATATGTCCATTACGGGCGATGAATTTACCCTTGTTGTATTCCATGAGGATAGACCTGGTGCAATTTCTCTAATTAGTCAGGCCTTGAGTGAATCGGATATCAACATTGCGTCCATGCGCGTGTTTAGAAAGGGTAAATACAAGGACGCGGTTATGGTAATTACTACAGATTCCGTTGTAAACCCTATTACAGTACAATTTATGCGTGAATGCCCAGGCATCCAAGATGTGATGACCTTTGAGGCCCTATAGGAGGATATGATGAGTTATGAATATGAAACGATAGCTGATATTATCCGCCTTAGCGAAGAGAATAACATATCTTTTGGTGATGTGGTAATGCGCAGTGAGCTAGAACAGTATGATCGTAGTGAAAAGGAAATCGTTAAAGAAATTAAGCATCGATTAAGTATTTTTGAGGCCTCCATTCACGATGGTATGCGTCATTTACAGCGGACTCAATCCAATATGTCTGGTGGAGATGCGGCTCGTTTAATGGAACGGAAACCATTATTCATGAGTGAAACTGCTTATAAGGCGATGTCTTATGCTATTGCGGTCAACGAAGCTAATGCGAAAATGTTCAGAATTGTGGCTTGCCCAACGGCGGGTTCTTGTGGCGTTATGCCTGGCGCCATTCAAGCCGTGGCTGAGCAATACAAACTAGATAGAGATGTCTTGGTGAAAGGATTCCTTGCCGCATCAGGCGTAGGGAATGTGGTTGCTAATCGCGCTTGTGTAGCCGGTGCGGTCGGTGGCTGTCAAGCTGAGATTGGTACAGCTGCATGTATGGCGGCAGCTGCCATTGTAGAAATGATGGGCGGTACTGCTCGTCAGGTCGGGCATGCCGTGTCATTGTGTATGAAAAATTTACTAGGTCTTGCGTGTGATCCTGTGGCAGGTCTTGTTGAGGTGCCCTGTGTGAAACGGAATGGCGTGTATGCCGTTCATGCCATTACAGCGGCTGAACTTGCTTTAGCTGGTATTGAAAGCCAAATTCCTACCGATGAGGTAATTGAGGCTATGAATAATATTGGCCGCGCTATGCCTGCAGCTCTTCGCGAAACAAGTGATGGTGGCTTAGCCGTCACTCAAACAGGTCTTGCCATAGCGGAGAAAGTTTGTTCACTATAATTACATATATACAAAAGGTTCACTATTATGAGCATAATCTGCAATGTGCTTATAGTATGTGAGCCTTTTTTCATAACCCTATTTGTAGTACAATAAAAAGATAAATAGAAGGGAGGGTAGATGTATGGAACAAGCTATACGTTTGCTGACAATTTTAGAAGAAGCGGGCTTTGAGGCTTTCATTATTGGCGGCGCTGTGCGAGATATGCTCATGCATGTAAAGCCACACGATTTTGATATCGTTACATCTGCCCGACCTGAACAGGTCATCTCTGTTTTAGGTGATGCGAATATTGAAACCACAGGCATCATAGGTAAGTCCTTCGGTGTGGTAGTGGCCATTGTAGATGGAAAACATTATGAAGTGGCTACGTATCGTAAGGAACGATATGGAGCAGATAGCCATCGCCCTGAAGAAGTCATCTATGCAGATACGCTCGAAGAAGATGTAAAACGTCGCGATTTTACCGTTAATGGTATGGCAATCAATCGCTATAAAGAGGTTATCGACCTAGTCGGTGGACGCCGAGATATTAAGCATAAGGTTTTGCGTACCATCGGGAATCCAACAGAACGGTTCCAAGAGGATGCACTGCGATTATTTAGAGCTTGCCGATTCGTTGCAAAACTCGATTTTCTTCCTGATAAGGCCTTATTAGCGGCTATGCCTAAAGCGTTTCATCGTGTATCGGGGCTTTCACTAGAACGAGTGCGCAATGAATTAGACCGGTTATTATTGGAACCAGCAGTTGCAAAAGGGCTAGATGTACTCGTCCAATCGCGCTTGGCAGAATGTTCGTGCCGCGTCGTTGAAAATGGGGCAATTAAAGAGGTTCCTATATTGCCAGAGCTATATCATTTGGTGGGATTGCCTCAAGAAAAGGCGTTTCACGAATTTGATGGATGGTATCATACATTGGCTGTCGTTTCAGAAACGGAACCTGATTTAACCCTTCGTTGGGGCGCCCTATTACATGATGTGGCAAAGGGAATGCCTACCATTAGGCAAGTTATCAATGGACGCTACACCGACCGAGGCCATGATAATCTAGGCGCAGAGATGGCCTATGACCTATTGATTCGTCTCGGCTATAATAAGAAATTTGCTAGTCGCGTTTCGTGGATTGTTAAAAATCACATGCGCTTTCATTTCTTCGTGCAAAATGAAGAGGCAGATGAGAAAAAATGGATGCGCAAGGAAATTCGAAGTGGCGAGTTTAGAGATAGTCAAAGTATGCGGGAAGCATGGTTGCAATTGGCGAAGGTTTGTGCGGCCGATGTCCTTGGTTGTGGTAAGCCATATTCCGTTACTGATGGTACATTGGCGTTCGGGGAATGCATGGCTGATTTAAGCCTAGAAATGCCTGTACATACTAAAGATTTGAACTATGACAACCGCGTTCTAGAAGCCTGTGGCGATAATGTGGCGAAAGGGTTACAATATTTGATGCAACAGGTGCAAAATGGTGTCGTTAACAATACACCGGATGATTTATATGAAGCGCTTATCCATAAGTTGCAGAGGTCATCGAAGTAATATATTGAGTGGGAGACCATAATGAATATTTCAGGGAATGATAATAAGCGAATTGAATATACGGTACGCGTATTACTGTGTATTGCTGTCGTATTAGTGGGGCGCTTATTCTTTTTACAAATAATAGATAAGTCTGATTTGCAGGCGAAGAACTTGAGCCAAGTGCAAGTGGATAGAAAATTACAATCTCCGCGCGGTACGATTTATGACCGCAATGGAAGACCATTGGCTATGAGTGTGGTTACAAAATCCCTATATGCGGATCCTAAGATGATTAAGCAATCGCCTAGTGAAGTTGCTGAACTTATAGCGCCATATGTGACGATGTCAAAAGAGGACATTGTGAAATCATTACAAGAGGATACTGCGTTCGTATGGATTGACCGTATGATGGAACCAGAAAAGTCGAAAGCGGTAGCCCAATTGATTGAGGATAAAAATTTAGAAGGTCTTAATTTTGTAGAAGAGTCTAAACGATATTATCCTAATGGTAATTTGGCCGCACAAGTGCTCGGCTTTGTCGGTACCGATGATAAAGGCCTTGATGGTCTTGAAATGGTGCTAGATGATGAATTGAAGGGCGGTATCCAAAAGGAACTAGTTGCAACAGATAGAAAGGGGAATGCCATCTTTGGCTCCGTACTATCTAAATATTTACCTGATAAGGGTAAGAGTGTGACACTAACGATTGATGCAAGTATTCAATTTATAGCAGAACGTGCTCTCGATAAAGCCATGGAAGATACAGGCGCTAAACATGCTAGCGTTATTGTTATGGATCCTAAAACGGGTGAAATCTTGGCGATGGCGAACCGCCCAACCTATGACCCAAATCATTATAGTCAAGGTTCAGAGGAAGATTTTAAGAATATTGCAGTAACAAATTTGTATGAACCAGGTTCTACATTTAAGCCGATTATTGCATCTGCTGCATTGGCATCAGGTAAATGGAAACTAGACCAAGTGTATAACGACAAAGGTTCCTTTGTGGCCAATGGACATGTTATGCAAAACTGGAATGGTGAAGGCTATGGTCCTGTTCGATTGATCGATATTTTGAAGTTCTCCATCAATACAGGTATGGCAGAAATTGGTACCACTACAGGCGCGGATATATTATCTAAATATGTTCGTAACTATAGATTTGGTTCTAAAACAGGTATTGAATTGCCTGGTGAAGGTGATGGTATCTTATATAATCCTGATGATATGAGTAAGCTTGATGTAGCAACCATGTCCATCGGTCAAGGTATTGCGGTAACACCATTGCAAATGGTCCGTGCTTTTGGCGCTATAGCTAATGGTGGTAGCATGATGAAACCACATATTGTTAAATCTTACAGCAATATAAAAGGCGAGGTAACTAGTACTACTGACCCTGAAGTTGTGGGGCAACCAATACCAGAAGAAACGGCTAAAACGATTGCGGATATTCTTGAAAAAGAAGTATCTGAAGGTGGCGGTACTAAAGCGATGGTTGAAGGCTATCACTTTGGAGGCAAAACAGGGACTGCTGAAAAGTTAGACACCAAAAATGGCGGCTATTTAGCAGGACGTTATATCGCATCCTTTATAGGCTTTGGTCCGGTAGAAGATCCTAAATTTGTTGTTCTTGTTGCCATCGATGATCCTAAAAAAGGTTCTATCTATGGTGGTCAAATTGCGGCCCCAGTATTTAAGAATATCGTGTCTCAATTAGTGCGGTATTACCAAATGTCACCTTCCGTTAAGGATGGCGCTACTGTAGCGGCTGTACCAGCGGCCAAACTTCCAGCAGTAAAACCTAATGGTGATGGCAATGTAGTATTGCCAGACTTTAGAGGCTATACATTTGGAGAGGTACGTGATTGGTTGCATACTGCGGGTTTATACTTTAAACCAGATGGTACTGGTAAGGCGATTTCACAGGAACAATTACCGGGAACCGTAGTATCTCCTGGTACACCTATTGTGGTTCAATTTAGTCATTAGTCGCAGGATAGGTAACTGCAACTATAGACAAAACGTTATATAATAGAATAAGAGAAAACTAAAGGTGCCTCTATAGGCACCTTTTTACATGAATTTATATGAAGTTTATCCTTGAGATAATGAATGGAGATATACATGATAGAATTACGTGGTAAAGCGGTGGCTGATGCACATAAAGCGATTTTACAAGAGAAGATGATTGGTCTAGAGTCCGGTACAATTACAATGGCTGTATTGCTCGTTGGTGATGATCATGGCGCTAACATGTACGCGGACTTCATGGAGAAAACGGCCAAAAATTTTGGCTATGGTTTCGTGCGTAAGCAACTACCAAGTACAGCTACGCATCAAGAGGTATACGATGCATTGATGGCTTTGAATAATGATGATGCGGTGCATGGCATATTGCCACTCATGCCGATGCCAAAACAAATTGATACAGAGCAATTAATCGATGCATTGAATCCTAAGAAGGACATCGATGGTCTTACTACCTATAACATCGGTCTTGTTACAGCTGGTAAAGGTGGTTTTGCACCTTGTACTGCGAAGGCATGCCTAGCAATCTTGGATCATTATGGTATTCCTTTAGAAGGTAAACATGTGGTCGTTGTTGGTCGTAGTCAAGTGATTGGCAAACCGGTAGCGTTGATGGTGCTTGAACGTCATGCTACGGTTTCTATTTGCCATTCTCGTACAGCTGACTTAGCACACCATGTACAACAAGCTGATATCGTGATTGCTGCTGCGGGCCGAGCACATATGATTACGGCCGACATGGTGAAAGCTAGCGCTGTTGTTATCGATGTAGGCATTAATGAATTAGACGGAAAAACAGTAGGGGATGTTGATTATGATGCGGTGAGCACGGTAGCTTCGGCTATCACACCTGTACCAGGTGGTGTGGGCTCTGTTACGACTACGATGATGTTAGAAGCTGTTTATGAGGCGTACCATGCACGAAATGTCAATCGCTGAGGGTATATTAGATATTGTCTTAGAGACCATGAAAAACAATGATGCGTCTATCGTTCATTCTGTGCAACTCGATTTGGGGTTGATGAGTGGTGTAGAACCTGATGCACTTTTATTCTGCTGGGATGCCGTTACAAAGAATACTCCGGCAGAGCATTCAAAAATCGATATTCATACGATTCCTATTAAAGGGCAATGCTTAGATTGTGATACGATATTTGATGTACAAGATTACAAATTCATCTGTCCTCATTGTGAAAGCCATTTTGTAAATACTATAGGTGGTCGCGAATTACAAGTGACATCTATTGATATAGATTGAGGTATATATGCAAGTAGAAGTAAAAACAAATGTGTTGGCGAAAAATGATGCCATTGCATCATCGTTACAACAAGTATTTAAAGAAAAAAATATATTTGTCTTTAATCTAATGGGCTCTCCAGGGGCCGGAAAGACCTCTTTGCTAGAAGCAACACTTCAAGATTTAGTTAAAGACTATAAATTAGCTGTTATCGAAGGTGATTTATTTACATCTAAGGATGCAGAACGTATTCATGCCCTAGGTGTGCCTGTTATACAAATTAATACCGTTGGGGGTTGCCATTTAGATGCTAATATGATTCAAGATGCTATAACTGATTTAGATCTTGATGAACTCGATATGATTATTATCGAGAACGTAGGTAATCTAGTATGCCCTGCTGAGTTCGATATTGGTGAGGCGATGAAGGTTACCGTTTTATCTGTTACAGAAGGTGAAGATAAGCCTTTGAAATATCCTCTTATTTTTAAGGAATCAAAAGCTATATTGCTCAATAAGATTGACTTATTGCCATATGTGCCATTCGATAAAGATAAAGCCATTAAAGATATTCGTAATTTAAATCCTCAAGGCTATATATTTGAAATTAGCTGTACTGCTAAGGATGGATTGGCGCCTTGGTTAACATGGATTAGAGAACAAATGGAGAAACGTTAATGAAACATATGTTATCTCGTACTGCATTGACGATGGCAGTGTTAAGTGCTTTAGGAACCGCATCGGTGGGGGCTGTTGATGCAGGACCAACAATACCGGAAGTAAAAAATACAGTGGCTGTTGTGAAAGCTCCTGCTGCTGATGAATCTTCGAAAACAGGTTGGTTAGCAGAACAGTTGGCTGTCACTGCTTTTGGTGACTCCTTACAGTATTGGCAAGCTGCTAGTGAAAATGATGGTGTTATGCCACAAGATTCAAAAAATAATCTAGCAGATATCGGACGTTCTTATACGTCTAATAATTTACCAGCGCTTGGTGATGAGGATGACTATAGTCTGGCTCAAAAGCCCGAGTCTGAAGATGGTACAAGTATTGGACCGGTTTATCGCGTTGGTGATGTGTATGTACCTAGTCCATCTGCTCAAAAGACGGTGAAGGGTGTATTCACAACGTATCATGAAAAAGATATAGATATAACTGTGTATACAGGCCCAGATAAATCGCGTTTAGTAGATAATCAGTTGCGTGGACAAGGTGCGACCTATTTATTCCCTGTTGGTACTATTACTAATCTTCATACTATTGATAAAGGATTGGTTACAATTCGTGATATCGGAGTAGGCAGTTCTCGTATGGAAATGATTTTCTCCTATGGTAGCCCTAATGCGATGTGGCGGAATCAGACTGATGAGTCATATATCTTCTTATATGAAGGTCATTCCGAAAATTCATGGTCAGAAAAAAAGGAATTTTCTTCTTCCGTAGCGAATACAAATAATAATAGCCAATTACCAGAAACTATTCAAAATGGAAAATTCTATGTGGCTTTCACCATTAAAAATAATACGGTAGAGGCTGTTGATATTTTGGATGGTCAAGTATGGTCTCGATTTGGATTGCCTAAGGCGCCTATGTATTCCTTCCATGCCGGTCAGTTGACTGAGGATGACTTTGTACTACGCGGATTGCATTTGAATCAGCATTTTGTAAATGATGCAAATGGTGAATGGCGTACACAGGGAATGCTGTTTGGGTCTACGTTCATAGGCTATAATGAATATGGTGTTAGTGTTGACGATAATTCGCTTATTAATCGCGTTTTATTAAATGTCTACACACCAACACGTCGTGGTATCGCTATGGGTGATACTAAATATTTATTGCTCTTTGTATATGGTATGCCGACACGTATTGCTGAATCTACAACTAGTACGGGAACGGCTACGGTATATGAATATAAAAATCCAAGGTTGAATAATTCCTATTTGCAGTTCGCCTTAGATGATAAAAATCAATATATCAAATCAGTGATGTTGTCTGACAGACCTGTTAAATAGGTCATCTTATGTGAGGAGGCAAGGATATGGTTACTGTACAAGATGTGAAAGAACGGTGGGAACAAATTCAAAATAATGATGAACGCATATTGTTTATCGTTGGTGGCCCAGGTTCTGGTAAAAGTTTATTGATTCGTGAATTATCAGAACAAAAAGGGTGGAAGTATCTAGAAGCCAAACAACTTATTGAAGAAGAGTTTTTGTTAGTACCTCGTGATGAAAGACCACAACTTGCAGAAGAAGTAATTCGTCGTGCATTAAGTCGCAGTGATACAGAAGTTGTTCTTATCGATGGTATTAATGTATTGTTTGCACCGATATTAAATTTAAATCCTCTTGAACTATTAAAGACTATTAGTAAAACATATCCGATTGTTGTAGGTTGGCGTGGTCATCTCGAAGGTGATCAATTGTACTTAGAACACAATAATGATCCAAAACATGCGGTAGTGACAATCACTAAACCTGAGCGTGTTATGGTTATTGATTAATTAGCGTTACATTAATTAATGAGGGCATTATATATTGCCATGCGTTGTGACCACATTTTGAAAGAAGGTGAATGACATGGAACAATATGTAATAGCCCTCATTTTAGGTGTTATAGAAGGTATAACAGAATGTATTCCTGTATCGAGTACAGGTCATATGATTATTATTGGGCATATGCTCAATTTTGAAGGCACACATGCTGATGTATTTGAAGTGTTTATTCAGATAGGTGCCATCCTTGCTATTTATACACATTATAGACGTACATTTAACGGCTTTTTGAAACGGAAAAATTGGATAAAAACACGCGGCGTATCTTTGCTACATATTAGTGCGGGCATGTTACCCGTATTAATGGCTGGATATCTATTGCAATACATTATAAAAGAGTATTTATTTGGACCAATTCCCGTTATAGTAGGCCTTATTATAGGTGCTATATTTATGATTTATGCGGAAAAAAGAACAGTATCTGGGCGATTGGTGGATTCTGTAAATAATTTGACTATATATCAATGCTTTCAAATTGGTCTATATCAAATGCTTTGTCTATGGCCTGGATTTCCGCGCTCTGGCGCAACCATTGCAGGGGGGATGCTTATCGGCTGTACACGGAGGGCCGCAGCTGATTTTTCGTTTATCATGGCTGTGCCTGTTATGATTATCGTGTGTGTGTATGATTTAGTGCGTGTCATACATGCATTGGGATTAAATGATATCATTATGTTTATCATTGGCACCGTCGTATCATATATAGTGGGATATATAACGGTAAAAGGCTTTTTGTGGTATCTAAATAGATCCTCGTTGGCGTCGTTTGGATATTATCGAATTATAGTTGCTATTCTAGCAATAATCTATTTATATATGTGAGTTTAGATGTGAGTTCCTATGAGGCAAAAATGAAGTTGGAAAAATTCTAAAAAAATACTTGCGTCAGAAAAACTTTCATGATATATTGATATAGCACTAAGGGTGACTGCGAAGAACGAACAAAACTTTCAAAAAAGTTTTGAAAAGTTCTTGACACTTAGTGTGGCAGATGATACAATACATCTTGTCGTAATGATGCTGGCGTAGCTCAATAGGTAGAGCAGCTGACTTGTAATCAGCAGGTTGTGGGTTCAATTCCTATCGCCAGCTCCATTTTATTTATGGAGGGATTCCCGAGCGGCCAAAGGGAGCAGACTGTAAATCTGCCGTCTTCGACTTCGAAGGTTCGAATCCTTCTCCCTCCACCATTTATAGCGGGGTGGAGCAGTTGGTAGCTCGTCGGGCTCATAACCCGAAGGTCGCAGGTTCAAGTCCTGTCCCCGCAACCATAATTTCACAGTGAAGTGAACGTTCATTGTGCTGGTGTAGCTCAGTCGGCAGAGCGTATCCTTGGTAAGGATAAGGTCACCGGTTCAATCCCGGTCACTAGCTCCATACATGGCGGCATAGCTCAGTTGGCTAGAGCAATCGGTTCATACCCGGTGTGTCCGCGGTTCAAATCCGTGTGCCGCCACCATTAAACCTCACATTGGTGGGGATTTTTTTGTATCTACTATAAAAATATAATTATAACTAATTACATCCCTCGAAATAGGATGTAATTTTTTGTTTATTGACATTTGTGTATTATGGTATAATAATCTGTAGGAATGTATATTCCGTTGATTAAATTAGGTTATTATATTATAGTAATACTATAAAAGTATTTTGTTTTTGTGAAGGAGGATATAATCCTAATGGCAAAAGAAAAATTTGAACGTACGAAACCGCATGTTAACATTGGTACTATCGGTCACGTTGACCATGGTAAAACTACTTTGACTGCTGCAATCACTAAAGTATTGGCTGAAAAAGGCCAAGCTGATTTCCAAGATTACAGCATGATCGATAAAGCTCCAGAAGAACGTGAACGTGGTATCACAATCAACACTGCACACGTTGAATACGAAACTGAAAACCGTCACTATGCACACGTTGACTGCCCAGGCCATGCTGACTATGTTAAAAACATGATCACTGGTGCGGCTCAAATGGACGGCGCTATCTTGGTATGTTCCGCAGCTGACGGCCCTATGCCTCAAACTCGCGAACACATCTTGTTGGCTCGCCAAGTTGGTGTTCCTGCAATCGTAGTATTCTTGAACAAAGCTGACATGGTTGACGACGAAGAATTGATCGAATTAGTAGAAATGGAAGTTCGTGAACTTCTTTCCTCCTACGAATTCCCTGGCGACGAAGTACCTATCATTGTAGGTTCCGCTTTGAAAGCTTTGGAAGGCGACGCTCAATATGTAGCTAAAATCGACGAATTGATGGCAGCTGTAGATTCCTACATCCCAACACCAGTTCGTGATACTGACAAACCTTTCTTGATGCCTGTGGAAGACGTATTCACAATCACTGGTCGTGGTACAGTAGCAACTGGCCGTGTTGAACGTGGTCAAGTAAATGTAGGCGACACAGTAGAAGTTGTAGGCTTGAAAGAAAAAGCTGAACAATACGTTGTAACTGGTCTTGAAATGTTCCGCAAAACTTTGGACTCTGCAGTAGCAGGCGACAACGTTGGTGCATTGCTTCGTGGTGTTGACCGTAAAGACATCGAACGTGGTCAAGTATTGGCTAAACCAGGTTCCATCAACCCACACACAAAATTCAAAGCAGAAGTATACGTATTGACTAAAGAAGAAGGTGGCCGTCATACTCCATTCTTCTCCAACTACCGTCCACAATTCTACTTCCGTACAACAGACGTAACAGGTGTTGTAAACCTTCCTGAAGGTGTAGAAATGTGTATGCCTGGCGATAACGTAACAATGAATATCGAATTGATTACTCCAATCGCTATCGAAGAAGGTCTTCGTTTCGCGATCCGCGAAGGTGGACATACAGTAGGCGCTGGCGTTGTAACTGAAATCGAAGGTTAATTAGTAGCCTTTGTAATAAATAGGACTCCGTAAGGGGTCCTATTTTTGTGTAAAGTTCTAGACAAGGAACGCCATTTTTTGTTATACTATTTCTGTCAGGTACATGTGCCTGGCTTTTTTGAGTTGCTCAAAATCTTGACATTGCTAGACACATATGATACTATTCATTAGTATGTAGTCGAGCGTTTTCGAGTACAAGAGACTTATTAGTAAATATAAAGCGAGGTGTGTCCGGATGCGTAATGCCATTACTTTAGCTTGCACAGATTGCAAACAACGTAATTACCAAACGAACAAGAATAAGAAAAACAATCCTGATCGTATTGAAATGATGAAATATTGCAAATTCTGCGGTAAACATACATTACACCGTGAAACGAAATAATTCTTATCATTCATTACCTGTTGATTTGAGGATGTGAACAAATGGCAAAGTCTAACTCAGCAGTACAACAACGTGGCGGATTTGGTAAATTCTTCCGCGGCGTAAAGGCTGAACTGAAAAAAGTAGTCTGGCCAACAAGAAAAGAGCTCATTAATTACACAATTGTAGTATTTTTGGTAACTATATTTATCGCTTTACTCATTTATGTATTTGATGCGATTTTTGCTCAACTTATTAATATGTTGTTGCGGATTGTTGGATAGGGGGCCATTACATGGAAGCAGATAAGAAGTGGTATGTAATTCATACCTATTCAGGCTACGAAAATAAAGTTAAAACCACTTTAGAACTTAAGGTTCAATCTATGGGCTTACAAGATGTTATTAGTCGAATTCTAGTACCTCTTGAAGATGAAATAGATGAAAAAGATGGGGTTAAAAAAGTAGTAAAACGTAAAATATTTCCTGGGTACGTATTGGTTGAAATGGAAGTTAACGACCGTTCTTGGTATGTTGTGCGCAACACACCAGGTGTAACAGGTTTCGTTGGCTCTGCCACTAAACCAGTTCCACTTTCTGATTCCGAAGTAGAACATATACTTAAGTCTCAGGGCTTGGATAAGAAACCAACAATCAACGTCGATGTAGAGGTTGGTGAAACGGTACGCATTACATCCGGTGCCTTTGAAGATAGACTAGGTGTTATTACCGAAATTAACCCTGAAAAAGGAACATTGAAACTTAATGTAGAAATGTTCAATCGAGATACAGAGGTAGAGGTAGAGTTTTCTCAAGTTGAAAAAGCTCTTTAATATATAAATATAACTCTAAAAGAGCAATCGATTTTGGTTGCAGTGGGAGGATATTTATCCGTTACCACCACAGTAGAATCATAGGAGGTTTAATTACCCATGGCTAAGAAATTAGTTAAACAAGTAAAACTACAAATTGAAGCCGCTAAAGCTACTCCAGCACCACCAGTTGGTCCTGCATTAGGTCAAGCAGGCGTTAACATCGTTGCTTTCACAAAAGAATTCAACGAACGTACTGCTAAACAAGCTGGCTTGATTATTCCAGTAGTTATTAACGTATATGAAGATCGTAGCTTCGACTTCATCACTAAGACACCACCAGCTGCAGTATTGTTGAAAAAAGCTGCAGGTATCCCAAAAGGTTCTGGTGTACCTAATCGTGATAAAGTAGCTAAAGTAGGTCGCGATAAAGTTCGTGAAATTGCTGAATTGAAAATGCCTGACTTGAATGCTAATACCGTAGAACAAGGTATGCGCATGGTAGAAGGTACTGCTCGCAGCATGGGCATTGAAATCGTTGACTAATAAGCGTACGACTTGCGCATAAGCGCAAATCGGTGGGAGGGAATTCCCGTTTGACCACATAAGGAGGATATTATAATGGCAAAAGTAGGTAAGAAATACGCTGAAGCAGTAAAACTTATTGAAGCTGGTAAGTTCTATGAACCAGTTGAAGCAATTGAGTTAGTTAAGAAAACTGCAACTGCAAATTTCGATGAAACAGTTGAAATCGCTTTCAACTTGAATGTCGACCCTAAATACGCTGATCAACAAGTTCGTGGTGCAGTAGTATTGCCTCATGGTACTGGCAAAACTAAACGCGTTCTTGTGTTCGCTAAAGGCGACAACATTAAAGCAGCTGAAGAAGCTGGCGCAGATTTCGTAGGTTCTGAAGAGTTAGTAGCTAAAATCCAAGGTGGTTGGAGCGACTTCGACGTAGTAGTTGCTACACCAGACATGATGGGTCAAGTTGGCCGTCTTGGTAAAATCTTGGGTCCTAAAGGCTTGATGCCAAACCCTAAAGTTGGTACTGTAACTCCAGACGTTGCTCGTGCAGTAAACGAAATTAAAGCTGGTAAAATCGAATACCGTACTGATAAAGCAGGTATCATTTCTTGCTCCATCGGTAAAGCTTCTTTCGATGATGAAAAATTACTTGACAATTACCGTACAATCGTTGATACTATTATCAAGGCTAAACCTGTAGCAGCTAAAGGTCAATACATTAAATCTGTAACCTTGTCCGCTACAATGGGCCCTGGTGTGCCTTTGAACGTGTTCAAATTGAGCAACGTAACCAAAGAGCAATAATCACATATGTCTCTTAGCTGTAGACGGCTGGTATGTATAATGGATGTAAATCCGCCCGCTGAGGCTGACACTAGAACAACCTAGGACTAGTTACGACCTCATCGCGTGCGATGAGGTCGTTTTTACGCTAAGATAGTACATAGAGCACCACAAAATCTATAAGGAGGTAATCTAATGGCTGTCACTGAATCAAAAAAAGCAATTGTTGCTCAAATGAAAGAAACTCTTTCTGAAGCAAAAGGTGCTGTATTGATTGGTTACTCTGGTTTGACTGTTGCGCAAGCAACTGATCTTCGTCGCAAAATGTTGGCTGAAGGTGTTGAATACAAAGTAATCAAAAATACTTTGACTCGCATTGCTGCAAACGAATTGAATCTTGAAGGTTTCTCTGAGCATTTAGAAGGTCCAACTGCATTGGCTACTTCTAAAGAAGATGCTGTTGCACCTGCTCGTGTAATCGAACAATTCATCAAAGCTACAGAACAAGAAGTTGTTACTGTAAAAGCTGGTATCGTTGAAGGCGAAGTTATGGACGCTGCAGGCGTTAAAGCAATCGCAAGCCTTCCAAACCGCGAAGGTATGCTTTCCATGTTGCTTTCCGTATTGCAAGCACCTGTTCGCAATGTTGCATACGCTGTCAAAGCTGTTGCAGACGCTCAACCAGCAGAAGCTGCAGAATAATAATTTCTGCGAATTATTCATTGGTCGCTTAAGACCGATACAATAAACTATTTTATGGAGGAAAACTAAAATGGCATTGAACATTGAAAACATCGTTGCTGAATTAAAAGAAGCAACTATTCTTGAACTTAATGATCTTGTAAAAGCAATCGAAGAAGAATTTGGCGTAACTGCAGCAGCTCCTGTAGCTGTAGCAGCTGCTGGTGGTGCTGACGGCGGCGCTGCTAAAGATTCCTTCGACGTAATCTTGAAAGAAGCTGGCGCATCCAAAATCAACGTAATCAAAGTTGTTCGTGAAGCAACTGGTCTTGGCTTGAAAGAAGCTAAAGCTATCGTTGACGGCGCTCCTGCACCTGTAAAAGAAGGCGTAGCTACTGAAGCAGCTGAAGCTTTGAAAGCTCAATTGGAAGAAGCTGGCGCAACTGTAGAATTGAAATAATTCTAGCCATATTAAAAGGCGTACCTTTAGGTACGCCTTTTTTGCGTTCTGATTACTGTGAAACGACTCTGTATAAACTTGATATTAAAAAGCGTGCCCCGAAGGACACGCTCTATTAAAATGAAATATTATCTTGTACTTTATATATGGTAGCTCCATTAGTTTTGCCCAATGGTTTTGTAATGACAGCTGCAGGTGAACTTTCAAAGTCTTTTATATTCCGATTAGGTACGATAACAATAGCATTTGATTCGTTTGGAAGTTGATCTAAAAACTCATCTTTGGTAATGGTAGGCATAATGTTTCTGGCCTTAGCCCAGCGTTCGTCATCAGTCTTATTTAAATATACTTGTGTTGGTATATGTTTTGTATAATACACGACTGAAGTATAATATCCACCATATACGAAAACAGGTTGATTCGTATTTTCTATATAAGATGTAAACTGAATACCAGATTGACTCGTTAATATGGGCGTCACAGAAATGGTAGTGGCCGAATATAGGGCTAGTATCGGAAGTAAAAATAGCAATGTGAGTTGTGAATATGTTCGTATGTAATGTCTAGCTATTTTAAAAATCAGAGCGCCTATGCTAACTATAATCATATATTCTAATATATAGTCGCTAGCACTGACGGCTACGCCAATACCTAGAATGCATGTATATATGCCAAATGGTAGTGTCACTAAAGAAGTACAATATTTAGATAGATTAGGGTTAAACAGTAAATTGACAATTGCATCACTACCCCATATGATACAAGGAATAATTGCAGGTAGTGTATAGGTTAAATACTTGGTTGCTACAATAGAATAAAATAGTATTATAATAACAAACCATATACCGCCAAGTAGGTTGAATGATTCCTTCCAGTTCAGTTTCCGCAATTGATATATAACCACTGGTGTCCATGGCAATAAAGCAAGGGGCGTAATTATTAGATAGTAGTACCACACGTCGAATTTAGGGTGTTCGGATACGAGGGCACGACCTACATTTTGTAGACCAAGAAATCCACTAATAAAATCTTGGCCGTGAATAGAATACATTGCTATGTACCATGGACTAGCAATGGCGAAAAATAATACAATACCTAGCGGTGTAAACGCAATCTTTAAATTTCTTAGTAAACTTACCTCATCCTTATTGGTTTTAATATATTTTTGAAGGACCATAAACACTAATAATATGAGTCCTGGTAATAGTAATCCGATGGGTCCTTTTGTTAAGACTGCAAAGGCAGCTGCAATATAGGCTTTCATCATCGACGACTTATCATTGTTTGTAAAAGCTAGGTAAGCATAACCAAATATGGCAAGACTAAAGAAAAATAAAAAGCCATCTGTTATAACCGCATGTGATATATACCAAAATTGTAAGGTGCTCATCAAGAGGATGGCACTGGTTACTGCGACTGGGACGGACTGTTTGATACGGTATACCATGTGATACATGAGTGATACACTGGCCCCTGCAATTAATGTGTTGGGGATGCGTGATACAAAATCTGATATGCCGAACAATTTATAGCAAATCATAAGTGCCCAATATGTTAATGGTGGTTTATCATACCATACATGGTCGTAAATCATAGGTGAAATCCATGAATTGTGAGTTAACATGGTTATGGCACTTAATACATAGTTAGATTCTACTGGATCGGTAATCGGTATATAGGCATTATAAAAACCATAGCTTATGACTGTAATTAAAAACAGCGCTATGATTCGTGTTCGATGACTTATGTTAATTTTAAACACTCCTTTATGTTAATAGTATATGCTTATATTTTACTATACTTTGCAATGTTCAGATATGTCATGAGAGAAATTATATAGAATATTGTTTTTATGGAATACCTTAAATGACTTTTGTGTATACAAAATACATGTTATAATAAATTCAAAAGAAAGACCATTTTATACAATGTAATTTGAATGATATACACATTCAGTGGAAAGAAGGATAGCAATGAGAAAAGAACATGATTTCCTAGGTGAATTAGAAGTAGCTGATGAGTTATATTATGGTGTACAAACGATTCGTGCGTTAGAAAACTTTCACATTACAGGAAAACATTTAGACCAAGATTTTATTAAAGCTTTAGCAATGGTAAAAAAAGCCTCCGCTTTGGCCAATATGAAAACAGGTCGCCTCAATGTATCTATTGGTAAAGCCATTGTTCAAGCCGCAGATGAAGTCATCGCCGGCGAATTCGCAGATCAATTTCCAGTCGACCCAATTCAAGGTGGTGCAGGTACTTCTGTGAATATGAACATGAATGAAGTATTAGCAAACCGCGCTTGTGAAATTTTGGGTCATCCAAAAGGATCCTATGATATTGTAAGTCCTAATAACCATTGTAATATGGCGCAATCTACCAATGATGCATTTCCAACGGCTATTAAGGTTTGTGCGATTTTGAAATCTAAACCTTTGCTTGAAGCGTTGCAACGCCTTGTGGATGAACTTGAGAAAAAGGCTGATGAGTATAGCGAAATTTTAAAAATGGGGCGCACTCATTTACAAGATGCGGTGCCTATTACATTAGGTCAAGAAATGGGTGCTTATGCATCAGGTGTTCGCCGTGGTATTAGACGTATTAAATCTGCTGTTGAAGGAGCACATGTTATCAATATGGGGGCTACTGCCGTTGGTACAGGCCTTAATGCAGAACCAAATTACATTCATGACGTAGCATACGAACTTAGCGAAGTCGTAGGCGAACCATTCTATACTGCAGATAACTTGATTGATGCTACGAACAACACGGATATCTTTGCTGATATCTCTAGTGGTTTGAAGGTTACGGCTCTTGTATTGATTAAAATGGCCAACGATTTCCGTTTGATGGCATCTGGCCCTCGTTGTGGTATCGGGGAATTGAAATTACCTGCTCGTCAACCTGGTTCTTCCATTATGCCTGGTAAGGTGAACCCAGTTATCGCCGAAGTATTGAATCAAGTATGTTATCAAGTTATCGGTAACGATCTTACCATTTCTTTGGCTGTAGAAAATGGTCAATTTGAATTGAACGTAATGGAACCTGTATTGGCTTACAATTTGTTCAATAATCTTTGCTACCTTAAAAATGGTGTTAACACATTCGTTGATAAATTGCTTATCGATCTTGAAGTAGACCGTGAACAATGCGAATACTGGTTGAACCGTTCTGTTGGTATCGTAACTGCATTGTTGCCTCACCTTGGTTATGAAACCGCTTCTGCACTTGCAAAAGAAGCCTACACATCTGGTCGTGCTATTCGCGATATTATCCTAGAAAAAGGTTTATTGACCGAAGATGAAATCAATCATATTCTTTCTCCTAAAGAAATGACACGCCCTGGTATTGCCGCTGCTGATTTGTTAAAACACAAAGGAAATTAATTTTTATTAATGAACTTTGTCATATAATGTGAATAATACGTGAAAATGTGAAAGCTGTCAGCCTTTTGGTTGACAGCTTTTTTATATGATGATAGAATTATAAATTGCAAAAGTAGCATTTTCTACTTTTCCATGTAGAAGCTATAACTTACGTATTAAGGGTTTTCTTCCAAGGTTGTGCTTGGATAATGAACAGAGCAAGGTTATTTTTTAAATAAAAAAGGGCCTTGCTTATTTGGCGTTATTAAAGCAGGAAAACTGAGACCTGTAAGATGTCTTTTCTATGCCGTTATAGAAATATGGTGGACCAGTGTATTTGAAGGAGGGAAAGCACATATGTTCAAACCTGAACAGGTAGGCAAACGGACTCGTTATACATATGCAAAAATTAACGAAGTTATTAAGATGCCGCATTTGTTGGACATTCAGCGTAAATCGTACGAATGGTTCTTGGAGAGCGGTTTACAAAATATTTTCAACGATATTTCTCCGATTAAAGACAATTCAGGTAATTTAGTACTTTCTTTTGAAGGTTTTAGCTTAGGTGAGCCTAAGTATGATATTAATGAGTGCAAAAATCGTGATGCTACATACGCAGCACCACTTCGTGTAAATATCCGTTTAGTTAATAATGATCCTGAAAATATGGACATTAAAGAACAAGAAGTATTTATGGGTGATTTCCCATTGATGACGGATACAGGCACTTTCATTATCAATGGTGCAGAACGTGTTATCGTATCTCAATTAGTACGCTCCCCTGGCGTTTACTATGGTAAAGAAATCGATACCATGGGTAACCGTTTGTATGAATCCACAGTTATCCCAAATCGCGGTGCTTGGATTGAATTAGAAACAGATGCTAGCGAAGTTGTAGCCGTTCGTATCGACCGTAACCGTAAATTACCAGCTACTGTGCTTGTTCGTGCATTAGGTTGGGATACTAATGAAAGTATTCTTGATCTTTTCTGGAACGGTCAAACAGATGAAGATGGTTTGCCAGTATATGATGAACGCATTGTTCGTACATTGGAAAAAGATACAACTCAATCTGCTGATGAAGCATTGGTAGAAATCTATAAAAAATTACGTCCAGGTGAACCTCCTACTGTAGAATCTGCTCGTAATTTATTCGATAATTTATTCTTCGATGCTCGCCGTTATGATTTAGCGCGCGTAGGTCGTTATAAATTAAATAAAAAACTAGGATGGCGTCAACGTATGTTGGGTCAAACATTGGCACAACCAATTGTTGATACTGAAACAGGTGAAATCATCCTTGATGCAGGCGTACAAGTTGGGGAAGAACAACTTGATATCGTTGCTAAGAGCGGTGTATTTAGCGGCGAAGGTTTTGCTGAATTCTATATCACTAATTCAGATGGTGTAGTATCCAAAATCATTTGCAACAACTGCAACTTAGAATTTAACCATCGTACAGTTACAAGAGAAGATATGATTGCTAATATCTCTTACCTCTTGAACTTGATGGATGGTGCCGGTCATACAGATGATATCGACCATTTGGGTAACCGTCGTCTTCGTTGCGTAGGTGAATTGTTACAAAATCAATTCCGTATTGGTTTGACTCGTATGGAACGTGTTGTACGTGAACGCATGACAATTCAAGAAATTGAATCCATTACGCCTCAAGCGTTGATTAATATTCGTCCTGTTGTAGCAGCGATTAAAGAATTCTTTGGTTCTTCTCAGTTGTCTCAATTTATGGACCAAACAAACCCATTAGCAGAATTGACACATAAACGTCGTCTATCTGCCCTTGGACCTGGCGGTTTATCTCGTGAACGTGCAGGTTTCGAAGTTCGTGACGTGCATCACTCTCACTATGGCCGTATGTGTCCTATTGAAACACCAGAAGGTCCTAACATCGGTTTGATTAACTCCTTATCTAACTATGCGAAGGTTAATGAATTCGGTTTCATCGAGGCTCCATACCGTAAGGTTGAAAAAATTTACGGCGAAGGTGCTGACGCGGATAAGGTTGTAAAAGTACGCGTATCTGAAAGCGTTGCTTATATGACTGCCGATGAAGAAGAAGGCATGACAATTGCCCAAGCGAACTCCCCTCTTGATGCAGACGGTTGTTTTGCTAATGACCATGTAGCATGTCGTCGTGGTCATGACGTATTAGAAGTAACACCTGATAAGGTTGATTACATGGACGTTAGTCCAAAAGAAGTTGTATCCATCGGTACAGCTATGATTCCATTCCTTGAAAACGATGATGCGAACCGTGCCTTGATGGGTGCGAACATGCAACGTCAAGCGGTGCCTTTGCTCCGTGCTCAAGCACCTTTAGTTGGTACAGGTATGGAATATACAGCGGCTACTGACTCTGGCGTTTGCGTATTGGCACGCGAAGCTGGTAAAGTCGTACGTTGCTGGGGTAATGAAATCCACGTTCTTCGCGATAGCGATGGTCGTGTTGATACATACCGTTTGAATAAATTCCTTCGTTCTAACCAATCCACATGCTTTAACCAAAAACCAATCGTTAATCGTGGTGACCATGTTGTAAAAGGCCAAGTATTGGCTGATGGTCCTGCTACTGATGGTGGTGAATTGGCTCTTGGCTTTAATGTTCTTGTAGCGTTCATGCCTTGGGAAGGTTATAACTACGAAGATGCTATCTTGCTTAGTGAAGAACTTTGCAAAGAAGATATCTATACATCCATTCATATTGAAGAATACGAATGTGATGCGCGCGACACTAAACTAGGTGCCGAAGAAATCACTCGTGAATTGCCTAATACTGGTGATGATACACTTAAAAACCTAGATGAAGATGGTATCATTTGCATCGGTGCAGAAGTACATCCTGGTGATATCCTCGTAGGTAAAGCTACACCAAAAGGCGAAACTGAATTAACACCAGAAGAACGTTTGTTACGTGCTATTTTTGGTGATAAAGAACGCGAAGTTCGAGATACATCCCTCCGTGTGCCTCATGGTGAATGTGGTAAGGTTGTAGACGTTAAAGTGTTCACTCGTGAAAATGGTGATGAGTTACAACCAGGTGTAAACAAACTTGTTCGCGTTTACATCGCTCAAAAACGTAAAATCCACGAAGGCGATAAAATGGCCGGTCGTCATGGTAACAAAGGTGTCGTTTCTCGCGTAATGAGAAAAGAAGATATGCCATTCCTTCCAGATGGTACTCCAGTACAAATCGTATTGAACCCATTGGGCGTACCTTCTCGTATGAACATTGGTCAGGTTCTTGAAACTCACTTAGGCTGGGCTGTTCAAGGCTTGGGCATGAAAATTAAGGCTACAGATCTTCATATTCAAAATGTATTGAAAGAAGCGCGTACTGATGAATCCTATTGGGAACAAATCGATGCAATTCGCAAATTATATGCTGAAATTGAAGAGTTAGAAGCTAAAGCGAAAGAAGATGTAACAGTAGCTCATTTTGATATTGATGAAAAAATCATCGATTTGAAATCTCAAATCTTAGGTCACGTAGAAGAAGCTGCTCAAAAGAAATTGGCTGCACTTGGTGGCGAAGCTCGTTACAATGAATTGAAAGCATTAGAATCTAAATACAATGCACTTCACATGGAATATTTCGGCACTGAAGAAGAAGTGCCTGAAATGGATCCATCTCTTGTTGAAGAATTAGAACGCATCAACAAGGTACGTGCTACATTGAACCATATCGAAGAAGCTCGTGCTAAACGCGTTGAAATTCGCAAAGATTTGGAAAAATTAGGCTATGACTATGATACCTATGGTATGCCAAAACCGGATGTAGCTGGTATTCATATCGCTACACCTGTATTTGATGGTGCCCATGAAAAAGATGTATTCGAAACATTGGATATCGCTGGTCGCCCAGATGATGGTAAAACCATATTGTACGATGGCCGTACCGGTGAACCTATGGATAACCGTGTAACGGTTGGTTACGTATACATGTTGAAACTTCACCATTTGGTTGATGATAAAATTCATGCGCGCTCCACAGGTCCGTACTCCCTTGTTACACAACAACCATTGGGTGGTAAAGCTCAATTTGGTGGCCAACGTTTCGGGGAAATGGAAGTTTGGGCCCTTGAAGCATATGGCGCAGCCTATACTCTTCAAGAACTATTAACTGTTAAGTCTGACGACGTTGTTGGTCGTGTTAAAGCATACGAAAAAATCGTTAAAGGCGAAAATATTCCTGAACCAGGTGTGCCTGAGTCCTTCAAAGTATTGCTCAAAGAACTTCAAAGTATCGGTCTTGATGTAAAAATCTTGAACGAAGATCAAGAAGAAGTTGTTATGAAAGAACTTGATGACGAAGATGAAGTGGTAGAAACTGGTATTGAAGATGTTATGGACGGCGATGCTGTTGAAACAGATGAAGTAACAGTTGTAGACCCAGAAGCAGAGGAAGAAGTATCTAATGGTGGCGATGATGATATTCTTAGCCAATTAGCATATCCAATTAGTGAATCCTCTGCAGATGAAGACTGATACTGAATATTAGGAAGGGAGCGATAGTAGTGCTAGACGTAAATGAATTTGATTCCATGCGAATCGGTTTAGCCTCTCCAGAGCAAATTTTAGAATGGTCTCATGGGGAAGTTAAAAAACCAGAAACAATTAACTACCGTACGTTAAAGCCAGAACGTGATGGTCTATTTTGCGAACGCATTTTTGGACCAACAAAGGACTGGGAATGTCACTGCGGTAAATATAAACGCATCCGCCATAAAGGCGTTGTCTGCGATAAATGTGGCGTAGAAGTAACACGTGCTAAAGTGCGTCGTGAACGTATGGGCCATATCCAATTGGCTACACCTGTATCCCATATTTGGTACTTCAAGGGTATCCCATCTCGTATGGGCCTTATCCTTGATGTATCTCCACGTTCCTTGGAACGCGTATTGTATTTTGCTTCCTATATCGTAGTTGATCCTGCAGGTAGCCCATTGGCAAAACGCCAATTGTTATCTGAACAAGAATACCGTGAATACGAAGCTCAATTCAATGAAGAAGGATATACTATCGGTGGTAAATCCGTAGTTATTGAAACTGTGGCACAACGTAATGAACGTTTGGCTATCGTTCGTGAAGCACAACGTAAAGAACGTTATAATGCAGCACTTCGTGAAGATGCTACAATTCCAGAAGCTGATAAAGAATATGAAGAATTAACTCGTGAAGAACGTTACGAATTAGGTGCTACAGAAGAAATCTTATTCGTATGTATCGACATGGGTGCAGAAGCGGTAAAAGCATTATTATCTGAACTTGATTTAGAACAATTAAATGCTGAATTGCGCGAAGAGTTGAACACTGCAAGTGGTCAACGTAAAATCCGTGCCGTTCGCCGTCTTGAAGTAGTAGAAGCATTCCGTCAATCTGGCAATCGCCCAGAATGGATGATTATGGATGTCGTTCCTGTTATTCCACCTGAATTGCGCCCTATGGTTCAATTAGATGGTGGTCGCTTTGCTACATCTGACCTTAATGATTTGTATCGTCGTGTTATCAATCGTAACAACCGTTTGAAACGTTTGTTGGACTTAGGTGCTCCTGATATCATCGTGCGCAATGAAAAACGCATGTTGCAAGAAGCGGTTGATGCATTGATCGATAATGGTCGTCGTGGCCGTCCTGTTACTGGCCCTGGCAACCGCCCATTAAAATCCTTGTCCGATATGCTTAAAGGTAAACAAGGTCGTTTCCGTCAAAACTTGCTCGGTAAACGTGTTGACTACTCCGGTCGTTCCGTTATCGTAGTAGGTCCAGAACTTAAAATGCATCAATGTGGTTTGCCTAAAGAAATGGCATTGGAATTGTTCAAGCCATTCGTTATGAAACGCTTGGTAGAACGTGGACAAGCATCCAATATTAAGGCTGCTAAGCGCCAAGTAGAACGCGTAGGTCCTGGTGTATGGGAATCCTTGGAAGAGGTTATCAAAGAACATCCAGTTCTTTTGAACCGTGCCCCTACATTGCATAGACTTGGTATCCAAGCCTTCGAACCAATCCTTTGGGAAGGCCGTGCTATCAAATTGCATCCATTAGTATGTACAGCCTTTAATGCCGACTTTGACGGTGACCAAATGGCTTGTCATTTACCATTGTCCGTAGAAGCTCAATCCGAAGCTCGTACATTGATGCTATCCGTTCATAATATCTTATCAACAAAAGATGGTAAGCCAGTTGCTATTCCATCTCAAGATATGATTTTGGGTACTTATTACCTAACAGTTGTACGCGAAGATACTCGTGATAAAGCAAAAACATTTGCTACATATGACGAAGTAATGCTTGCTTACGATTCTCATGTTATCGGATTGCAAGATATTTTATACATTCGCTTGCCTGAACACGGTCGCGTAGAAACTACAGCTGGTCGTTTGATCTTTAACAACGCTTTGTTCCCAGAATTATGGCAATATGAACAAAAAGAAGACGGTACTTACACATTGGGTAAGGTTATGGATAAGAAGACGGTTGGTAAACTTGTAGATCAATGTTTCCAATTATTCGGCAATGAAAAAACTGCTGAACTCTTAGACAGAATTAAATCCCTTGGTTACTCCTTTGCACGTCGTGCAGGTATGACAGTAGCCATTGCGGATATTAAAGTACCAGAAGAAAAATTCGATTTACTTGATACCGCAGAACAAGAAGTAGAAAAAGTATCTCGTCTATATCGCCGTGGTCTTATTACAGAAGAAGAACGTTATCGTAAAACTATCCAATTGTGGACAAAAGCAACAGAAGATGTTACTGATGCCATGATGGATAATATGGCGCGCGATAAAGATGGCTTCAACCCTGTATATATGATGGCTATCTCCGGTGCCCGTGGTAACAAACAACAAATTCGTCAGCTTGCTGGTATGCGTGGTTTGATGGCTGACCCATCTGGTCGTATCATCGACTTGCCAATCAAGGCAAACTTTAAAGAAGGTTTGACTGTATTGGATTACTTTACCTCCTCTCATGGTGCTCGTAAAGGTTTGGCCGATACAGCACTTCGTACAGCTGACTCTGGTTATTTGACTCGTCGTCTTGTTGACGTATCTCAAGACGTTATCGTTCGTGAGGACGATTGTGACGTTGTAGGTATCGATCTCGTTCGTGAACGCGCTCGTTTGGCTACATCTCCACGTCAAGCTCTTGAAATGTTGAAAGACAAATTGATTGGCCGCGTTCTCGATAAAGATGTAGTAAATGCTGAAACAGGTGAATTGGCTGTTCCTGCAGAAACTATTCTTGATGAACAAAGCTTAGCAGATATCGCAGATGCTGGTGTAACAGCTATCTCCTTGCGCGGTGCACATTTGGGATCGGATAGCGATATTAACCATACTAATTTGGTACAAAAGATTCTTCTTGGTGAAAGCGACGATAGTATCCGTGCGACATTAAAAGAAACTATGATTCAAAATATGTTGAACAAGGATACTGTGAATGCTATCGTGGACAGCAATGGCGTAGAAATCTACCCTGCTGATACACGCCTTACAGAAGAAGGTATCGAAGCAATTCTAAACTCTGATGTAAAAGAGGTACAAGTACGCAATAATGAAATCAACGGTATTGAAGTAGAAGCTATCGTTGAAGGTACGGGTATTATTGAACCATTGAAAGACCGTATCGTAGGTCGTATTGCAGCTGAAGAATTAATCAATAAGGAAACTGGTGAAGTTATCGTTCCATTGAATGGTGAAATTACTGAAGAACTTGCTGATGAAGTTGTAAAACATTACGATGTTGTTAAAATCCGTTCCGTATTGACTTGTCGTAGCCCTTATGGCGTATGTCGTAAGTGCTATGGTCGTGACCTTGGTACAGGTGACCAAGTTCAAGTCGGTGAAGCAGTTGGTATCATTGCGGCTCAATCCATCGGTGAACCTGGTACACAATTGACAATGCGTACATTCCATACAGGCGGTGTCGCAGGTGACGATATCACACAAGGTTTGCCTCGTGTTGAAGAATTGTTCGAAGCTCGTAAACCAAAACGTAATGCAATCATTGCTGAAAATGAAGGTGTAGTACGTGTTGTACCTAACGAAGGTAAAAAAGGTACTAATACTATCTTTATTACAGGTGAAGATGGTATTGAACTCGATTACCTCATCCCTTATGGTTCCCGCATTATCGTTAAAGACGGTGATGTTGTATCCTTGGGCGCACGTTTGACAGAAGGTTCCATTAATCCTCATGACATCATGCGTGTAATGGGCACACAAGCAACACAACGTTACCTCGTATACGAAGTACAAAAAGTATATAAATCTCAAGGTGTAGAAATCAACGATAAACACATTGAAGTTATTGTTCGTCAAATGCTTCATAAGGTTAAAATCGAAACTGCTGGCGATGCAGATATGCTTCCTGGCGACATGATTGATATCAACACATTTGATGAAGAAAATCGTCGTTTAACATTGAATGGCCGTGAAAATGCTACTGGTAAACGTACATTGTTGGGTATTACTAAAGCTGCATTGGCTACAGATTCCTTCTTGTCTGCTGCATCATTCCAAGAAACTACACGTGTTCTTACAGATGCTGCTATTAAGGGCAAAATCGATCCATTATTGGGTCTTAAGGAAAATGTTATCATCGGTAAATTGATTCCTGCCGGTACTGGTATGAGCCGTTACCGTAAAATTGAAGTAGTTAAAAAGGCTCCTGAAATTTTGGAATTAACTGATGACGGTGAAATCATAGAAAAATAAGGTTTTATAGCTTATAGCTATGATTAGAAAATAAAAGAGATATTCCTAGATTGTTATATAATTTAGGGATATCTCTTTTTTTGTTATATCAATTTTGCATAACAAGACTGCGCCAATAGAATTGAATATGTATAAAGTGTATAAAAATAAGCGAAATTATCTATATTTGTATAAAAAAACGAGAATACTTAATGTAATTCTTATAAATGATACACACGGATAGGTGTACATATTAAATACAGTGAAATAGCGGTTTTGAGTGTTAAAAAACCTTTGACATGCGTTTGAGTAATTGATATACTTACATAGTGCTTAGAGGGCAAGTGCGCCCTGAGCATAGTTTCGTAAGGAGAAGATGTAACCATGGACATTGCCCATTTGGCATCGGCGAACAAGACAATAGGTGCTAAGCAAACGATTAAATCAATTGCAAAAGGCTCTGTTAAGTTTGTGTTTCTCGGCTGCGATAGCGATAGCTACGTAGTAGATCCTGTACGGATGGCTTGCGTGGAACATAATATACCGTTCGACGATAAGCATACGATGGATGACCTTGGTCGTGCGTGCCGCATTAAGGTGCGGGCTACAGCGGTAGGCATCCTACGTTAATCTCGGTAATATCCGATGTAACAATTTGTTATGACGGATCAATTATAAATCTCAAATTTGGAAAGGAGGTGCCCAAATGCCAACAATTAATCAGCTAGTACGCAAAGGTCGCATGAGCTTGACTAAAAAATCTACAGCTCCAGCGCTTCAAGAATCTCCACAAAAACGTGGTGTATGTACTCGTGTGTACACAGCTACTCCAAAGAAACCAAACTCCGCGCTTCGTAAAGTTGCCCGTGTACGTTTGACAAACGCTATTGAAGTAACTGCTTACATTCCAGGCATTGGTCACAATTTACAAGAACACAGTGTTGTACTTATCAGAGGCGGTCGTGTAAAAGACCTTCCAGGTGTGCGTTATCACATCGTTCGTGGTGCATTGGATACAGCTGGCGTACAAAATCGTATGCAAAGTCGTTCCAAATACGGCGCGAAAAAAGCTAAAAAATAATTTTAGCCATTAAACGAAATTAACACACATCATTATAAAGGAGGAATTGAACATGCCAAGAAAAGGCCCTGTTCCGAAACGTGATGTACTTCCAGATCCGGTGTACAACAGCAAATTAGTAACACGTTTCATTAACAAAGTTATGTACGATGGCAAAAAAGGCATTGCTGAAACTATCGTATATGATGCATTTGAAATTATTCGTTCCAAAATGGGTCAAGACCCAATGGAAGTTTTTGATCAAGCATTGAAAAATGTTATGCCTGTACTTGAAGTACGTGCTCGCCGTATCGGTGGTGCGAACTACCAAGTGCCAGTTGAAGTTCGTGCTGATCGCCGTCAAACCCTCGGTATTCGTTGGGTTGTAAACTACGCTCGTCTTCGTGGTGAACGCACTATGAAAGAACGCTTAGCAGGCGAATTGATGGACGCTTTCAACAATGCAGGCGCTGCAATCAAGAAAAAAGAAGATACTCATAAAATGGCAGAAGCTAATAAAGCATTTGCTCATTATCGTTGGTAATAAGAGGTGACAACTGTGGCAAGAGAGTTTTCCCTAGCAAAAACTCGTAATATCGGTATCATGGCTCACATCGATGCTGGTAAAACAACAACTACAGAACGTATCCTCTACTATACAGGTATTGTTCACAAAATCGGCGAAGTACATGAAGGTGCTGCTACGATGGACTGGATGGCGCAAGAACAAGAACGTGGTATCACAATCACTTCTGCGGCGACAACATGTCACTGGAAAGATCATCGTATCAATATCATCGATACTCCTGGTCACGTTGACTTTACTGTAGAAGTAGAACGTTCTCTACGTGTACTTGATGGCTCCGTAGCGGTGTTCAGTGCTAAAGGTGGCGTTGAACCTCAATCCGAAACAGTATGGCGTCAAGCATCTAACTACGGCGTACCTCGTATCGCTTATGTAAATAAGATGGATACAGTAGGTGCTGACTTCTTCAACGTAGTTGATATGATGAAATCCCGTTTGGGTGCAAATTCCGTAGCTATCCAAGTGCCAATCGGCGCTGAAGATACTTTCGAAGGCATCATCGATTTGATGACTATGAAAGCGGAAATTTACAAATCCGATGACGGTAAAGAATATGAAATCACTGATATCCCAGCAGAATATCAAGAAGTAGCTGAAGCTCGTCGCGAAATGATGATCGATGCTATCGCTGAAACTGATGACGATATCATGATGAAATATTTGGAAGGTGAAGAAATCTCCATTGAAGAATTGAAAGCAGCATTGCGTAAAGCAGTTATTGCTAACCAATTGTTCCCAGTTCTTTGTGGTTCTTCCTACAAAAACAAAGGTGTACAAATGTTGTTGGACGCTGTTGTAGATTACATGCCAGCTCCTATCGACATTCCAGCTATTAAAGGTACCGTTCCTGGTACTGAAGAAGAAACTACTCGTCCTTCTTCCGATGATGAACCATTCTCCGCATTGGCATTCAAAATCATGGCTGACCCTTATGTTGGTAAATTAGCGTTCTTCCGTGTGTACTCCGGTACATTGGAATCCGGTTCCTACGTTTTCAACTCCACAAAAGGTAAGAAAGAACGTATCGGCCGTATTCTTCAAATGCACGCTAACACTCGTAAAGAAATCGATATGGTTTACGCTGGCGACATCGCTGCAGCTGTAGGCTTGAAAGATACTACTACTGGTGATACTCTTTGTGATGAAAAGAATCCTGTAATTCTTGAATCCATGGAATTCCCTGAACCAGTTATCTCCGTTGCTGTTGAACCTAAAACAAAAGCTGACCAAGAAAAAATGGGTACAGCTCTTGCTCGTTTGGCAGAAGAAGATCCTACTTTCAAAGTTCGTACTGATGAAGAAACAGGTCAAACTATTATCTCCGGTATGGGCGAACTTCACTTGGATATCATCGTCGACCGTATGAACCGTGAATTCAAAGTAGAATGTAACGTAGGTAAACCTCAAGTAGCTTATCGCGAAACTATCCGTAAAGCTGTTAAAGCTGAAGGTAAATTCGTTCGTCAATCTGGTGGTCGTGGTCAATATGGTCACTGCTGGTTGGAATTAATTCCTCAAGAACCAGGTGCTGGCTTCGAATTTGAAAATAAGGTCGTAGGTGGTGCAATTCCTCGTGAATACATCGGACCTGTTGAAAATGGTGTTAAAGAAGCTATGGAATCCGGTGTTATTGCTGGTTATCCAATGGTTGACATCAAAGTTATCGTATTTGACGGCTCCTACCATGACGTTGACTCCAACGAAATGGCCTTCAAAATCGCTGGTTCCATGGGCTTTAAAGAAGGTGCTCGCAAAGCAGATCCTGCATTGCTTGAACCATACATGTCCGTAGAAGTAGACGTTCCTGAAGAATACATGGGCGACGTTATCGGTGACTTGAACTCTCGTCGTGGTCGCATGGACGGCATGGAAGCTCGTAATGGTAACCAACATATCAAAGCATATGTTCCATTGAGCGAAATGTTCGGTTACGCAACTGACCTTCGTTCCAAAACTCAAGGTCGCGGTAACTACTCCATGACATTCGATCATTACGAAGAAGTTCCTAAGAAAATTGCTGAAGAAATTCAAGCAAAGAAAAACGGTTAATCTTACATTAGATTAATAGAATTACTATTTTCCTCGGAGGATAATTTAAAATGGCTAAAGAAAAATTTGAACGTACGAAACCGCATGTTAACATCGGTACAATCGGTCACGTTGACCATGGTAAAACTACTTTGACTGCTGCAATCACTAAAGTATTGGCTGAAAAAGGCCAAGCTGATTTCCAAGATTACAGCATGATCGATAAAGCTCCAGAAGAACGTGAACGTGGTATCACAATCAACACTGCACACGTTGAATACGAAACTGAAAACCGTCACTATGCACACGTTGACTGCCCAGGCCATGCTGACTATGTTAAAAACATGATCACTGGTGCGGCTCAAATGGACGGCGCTATCTTGGTATGTTCCGCAGCTGACGGCCCTATGCCTCAAACTCGCGAACACATCTTGTTGGCTCGCCAAGTTGGTGTTCCTGCAATCGTAGTATTCTTGAACAAAGCTGACATGGTTGACGACGAAGAATTGATCGAATTAGTAGAAATGGAAGTTCGTGAACTTCTTTCCTCCTACGAATTCCCTGGCGACGAAGTACCTATCATTGTAGGTTCCGCTTTGAAAGCTTTGGAAGGCGACGCTCAATATGTAGCTAAAATCGACGAATTGATGGCAGCTGTAGACTCCTACATCCCAACACCAGTTCGTGATACTGACAAACCTTTCTTGATGCCTGTGGAAGACGTATTCACAATCACTGGTCGTGGTACAGTAGCAACTGGCCGTGTTGAACGTGGTCAAGTAAACGTAGGCGACACAGTAGAAGTTGTAGGCTTGAAAGAAAAAGCTGAACAATACGTAGTAACTGGTCTTGAAATGTTCCGCAAAACTTTGGATTCTGCAGTAGCAGGTGACAACGTTGGTGCATTGCTTCGTGGTGTTGACCGTAAAGACATCGAACGTGGTCAAGTATTGGCTAAACCAGGTTCCATCAACCCACACACAAAATTCAAAGCAGAAGTATACGTTTTGACTAAAGAAGAAGGTGGCCGTCATACTCCATTCTTCTCCAACTACCGTCCACAATTCTACTTCCGTACAACAGACGTAACAGGTGTTGTAAACCTTCCTGAAGGTGTAGAAATGTGTATGCCTGGCGATAACGTAACAATGAATATCGAATTGATTACTCCAATCGCTATCGAAGAAGGTCTTCGCTTCGCGATCCGCGAAGGTGGCCATACAGTAGGCGCTGGCGTTGTAACTGAAATCGAAGGTTAATTTAACCTTTTATGCTCATCGTAGTGATGCGTTGGGCACAATATCCACGACATGTAAGAGCGGCATGTTCTGCCGCTCTCGTGTTGTGTTTTCAAACTATGAAGTAGAAGGTTGCCTCTGCGGAGGAGAATTTCTATGGAGCAGTTCATTCACGAAATGGACGACAGGAGGAATTATTAATAATGGCTAAACAGCAAAAAATCCGTATTCGCCTTAAGGCATACGACCACAAAGCTCTCGATCAAAGCGCTGCTAAGATCGTAGACACTGCAAAAAGAAATGGCGCTATGGTATCTGGTCCGATTCCATTGCCAACAGAAAAGAATATCTTCACGATTCTTCGTTCCGTACACGTTAACAAAGATTCCCGTGAACAATTCGAAATGCGTACACATAAACGCTTGATCGATATTCTTGAACCAAATTCGAAAACAGTAGATGCTATCACTCGTTTAGATTTACCAGCTGGTGTATCTATTGAAATAAAACTATAAGGAGGTGCGATAATGTCTAAAGCTATTTTGGGTAAAAAATTAGGAATGACACAAGTCTTCACAGCTGAAGGCCAATTAGTTCCTGTAACAGTAGTGGAAACTACCCCAAGCGTTGTAGTGCGCGTTAAGACTGTTGAAACAGACGGTTATGAAGCAGTACAAATTGGTTACGGTTCCATTAAAGAAAAACATTTAACAAAACCTGTAAAAGGTCAGTTCGACAAAGCTGGCGTAGCTCCAGTTAAATATCTTCGCGAAGTTCGCGTTGACAGTGCAGCTGACTACACAGTAGGCCAAACTCTGGCAGCTGATATCTTCGCAGAAGGTGAATTGGTGGACGTAGTAGGTACAGGTAAAGGTAAGGGTTTTGCTGGCACAATTAAACGCCATAATTTCTCTCGTGGTCCTGAAACTCATGGCTCCAAATCTCACCGTGAACCTGGTTCCATCGGTCCTATGATCTCCGGTGGCGGCGGTAAGGTATACAAAGGTAAAAAACTCCCTGGACAAATGGGTGGTTACAGAGTTACCGTACAACGCTTATCCGTTGTGAAAGTTGATGCTGAACGTAACCTTTTATTGGTTAAAGGTGGTATCCCAGGCGCTAAAGGTAGCTTGGTTATGGTTCGCAACACGGTTAAACCTGTTAAATAATCATTTGTCGAAAGGAGGATTATGTAATGCCTACAGTAGCAACATATAATCAATCCGGCGTTAAAGTCGGTGAAATACAGTTAAACGATGCAGTATTCGGCGTTGAAGTAAACGAAGCCGTTATGCATCAAGCCGTAGTTCGTCAATTGTCTAACGAACGTCTCGGCACACATGCAACAAAAACTAGAGGTATGGTTCGTGGCGGTGGCCGTAAACCTTGGAAACAAAAAGGTACTGGTCGTGCACGTTCCGGTTCCAGCCGTTCCCCAATCTGGATTGGTGGCGGTACTACATTTGGTCCACAACCTCGCAGCTATTACAAAGCTATGCCTCGTAAGGCTAGACGTTTAGCAGTTAAATCTGCTCTTAGCGATAAGGTAAATAATAGCGAATTATACGTTTTGGAAGAAATCACATTAGCAGCTCCTAAAACAAAAGAAGTATTGAATATTATCAATAGCTTCAATGTTGGCGATGCAAAAGTATTGTTCATCACTGAAGGTGATGTAAATGTTGAACGTTCCGCTCGCAACATCCAAGGTGTTAAAGCATTGGCTTGCGAAGGTATGAACATTTTCGATCTTCTTCATTACGATAAGCTCTTCATTACTAAAGGCGCTGTCGCAAAAATTGAGGAGGTACTTGGATAATGCAATTACATGATGTACTAATCCGTCCGGTTATTACCGAAAAATCCACAAAGCTTATGGAAGAAAACAAATACACGTTCCGCGTGCCTTTGACTGCAAATAAAGTGCAAATCCGTCAAGCTGTTGAAAAAATCTTCAATGTAAAAGTAGAAAAAGTAGCTACTATTCGCGTATTAGGCAAAACTAAACGCATGGGTCGTACACAAGGTAAACGTAGCGATTACAAAAAAGCTATCGTAACTTTAAAAGCTGGCGAATCCATTACATTATTTGAAGGTGTCTAAGAGTCTAGTTGTAAGGAGGCCCACTAATGGCAATTAAATCATTTAAACCGTACTCCGCTGGTCGCCGGTTTATGACAGTATCCGCCTTCGACGAAATCACAGCAAGCAAACCAGAAAAATCTTTGTTAGCTAAGATTTCCCAAAAAGGTGGTCGTAATAATACTGGTAAAATGACAGTTCGTCACCAAGGTGGCGGTCATAAACGTCAATACCGTATCATTGACTTCAAACGTACTAAAGATAATATCCCAGCTAAAGTAGCAACAATCGAGTATGATCCTAACCGTTCTTCTCGTATCGCTTTGCTTAACTACGCTGATGGTGAAAAACGTTATATTTTAGCTCCTAACGGCTTAAAAGTTGGTGACGTTGTATTCTCCGGTCCTGAATCTGATATTAAACCTGGTAACTGCTTACCATTGGCTAATATCCCAGACGGTACTCAAATCCACAACATCGAATTAAAAATCGGTAAAGGCGGTCAAATCGTTCGTTCCGCTGGTACATCCGCTCAATTGATGGGTAAAGATAATGGCTATGCTATTCTTCGTTTACCATCTGGCGAAATGCGCCGCGTACGTCAAGAATGCCGTGCAACTGTAGGTGTTGTAGGCAACGCTGAACACAGCAACCTAGTAATTGGTAAAGCTGGTCGTCATCGTTGGATGGGCGTTCGTCCTGGTAACCGTGGTGTTGTAATGAACCCTTGTGACCATCCACATGGTGGTGGTGAAGGTAAATCTCCTGTTGGTCGTAAACATCCTGTTACACCTTGGGGCAAACCAGCACATGGTGTTAAAACTCGCGACAAGAAAAAAGCTTCTAACAGCTTAATCATTAAACGTCGTACAAAATAGGATAAAGGAAAGGAGATAAAATAGTGTCCAGATCTATTAAAAAAGGCCCTTTCGTAGCAGATCATTTGCTTAAGAAAGTTGATGCTTTAAACGAAACTAACGAAAAGAAAGTTGTAAAAACCTGGTCCCGTGCCTCTACTATTATCCCTAGTTTTGTAGGCCACACAATTGCTGTGCATGATGGTCGCAAACATGTACCTGTATTTATTACAGAAGATATGGTAGGTCATAAATTAGGTGAATTCGCTCCTACACGTACTTTCAAAGGTCACGGTAAGGACGAAAAATCTACAGGCAAAAAATAGGAGGAATAATTAATGGAAGCAAAAGCAATCGCTAGACATATCCGAATCGCGCCTCGTAAAATCCGTATCGTTGCTGATTTAGTGCGCGGTAAAAACATCGGCGAGGCATTTGCCATCTTGAAGTTCACTCCGAAAGTTGGCGCTGATGTAGTCGAAAAAGTTATGCGTTCCGCAATCGCAAATGCAGAACACAATTTTGATATGAATGTGGATAACTTGTATGTATCCGAGATCTTCGTTGATCAAGGTCCTACATTGAAACGTATTCATCCTCGTTCCCGTGGACAAGCTTTCAAAATTTTGAAACGCACTAGCCACGTAACAGTAGTAGTTAAAGAAAGAGCTTAAGAAGGAGGGAAACAGAGTGGGTCAAAAAGTTAATCCACACGGTTTGCGTGTCGGTATCGTAAAAGATTGGGACGCAAAGTGGTATGCAGAAAAAGATTTCGCTGCTAATCTTCATGAAGACGTAAAAATTCGTAACTTCTTGAAAGAAACCCTTTTCATTGCTGGTATTTCCCGCATTGAAATCGAGCGTACAAATAAACGTATTAAATTGACTATCCACACTGCAAAACCAGGTATGGTTATCGGTCGTGGTGGTGCTGGTATCGAAGATATCAAAAAAGCAATGACTCGTTTCACTGATAAACAAGTTGACGTAAACATTGCAGAAATTAAACAAGCAGACATGGATGCAGTTCTTGTTGCAGAAAATATTGCTGGCCAATTGGAACGTCGTATCGGTTTCCGTCGTGCTATGAAACAAGCTGTTGGTCGTACAATGCGCTTAGGTGCAAAAGGTATCAAAATCATGGTTAGCGGTCGTCTTGGTGGCGCTGAAATCGCTCGTAGCGAATCCTACCGTGAAGGTTCCATCCCATTGCACACACTTCGTGCAAATATCGACTACGGTACTGCTGAAGCTCATACAACTTATGGTTGTATCGGCATTAAAGTATGGATTTACAAAGGTGAAGTTTTGCCAGAAGCAAAACAACCTGCTAAGAAGGAAGAAGGTGGCAAGTAATGCTTATTCCAAAGCGTGTAAAACATCGTAAGCAATTCCGCGGCCGTATGAAAGGTCGTGCTATGCGCGGTAATACAGTGTCTCATGGTGAGTTCGGCTTGGTAGCATGCGAACCATCTTGGATCACAAACCGTCAAATCGAAGCTGCTCGTATTGCTATGACTCGTTATATCAAACGTGGCGGTCAAGTATGGATTAAAATTTTCCCTGACAAACCAATCACAGCTAAACCAGCTGGTACTCGTATGGGTTCCGGTAAAGGTTCTCCTGAATACTGGGTAGCAGTAGTTAAACCAGGTCGTGTAATGTTTGAAATGGACGGTGTGCCAGAAGCTGTAGCTCGTGAAGCTATGCGTCTTGCAAGCCATAAACTTCCAATCAAATGCAAATTTGTTGTTAAGGGTAAAGAATTGGGTGGTGACGTAAATGAAGGTTAATGACATTCGCAATATGAGCGCTGCCGAAATGGAACAAAAAGTTTCCGGTCTTAAGGAAGAGTTATTTAACCTCCGTTTTCAGCTTGCAACAGGTCAATTAGAGAATCCTATGCGCATTCGTGAAGTTAAGAAGACAATCGCTCGTATTAAAACTGTACAACGTGAAGTTGAACTTAAATCTGAAAACGCATAATGACAGATTTGTTAAAGTTTGAAAAGGAGGCTTAAAATCGTGGCAGAAGAAAGAAACGTACGTAAAGTCCGCGTAGGTAAAGTTGTTAGCAACAAAATGGAAAAAACTGTTGTTGTTGCTGTAGAACGTAAAGTACCTCACGCATTATATAATAAGCCAATGGTTAGCAATAAACGCTTCAAAGCTCATGATGAAAATAATGAGTGCCGCATTGGTGATACAGTTAAAATTGTAGAAACTCGTCCACTTTCTAAAGATAAATGTTGGAGAGTTGTTGAAATTCTTGAAAGACAAAAATAAGAGTGATGTAAGGAGGAATAGACGATGATCCAGCAACAAACAATTTTGAATGTTGCCGACAACACTGGTGCAAAACGTATTATGTGCATCCAAGTCATGGGCGGTTCTTATCGCAAATTCGGCAATATCGGTGACGTAATCGTTGCTTCTGTAAAAGATGCATCACCCGGTGGCGTTGTCAAGAAAGGCGACGTAGTCAAAGCTGTTATTGTTCGTTCTAAAAAAGGTATCCGCCGTCAAGACGGTTCCTATATCCGTTTTGATGAAAACGCAGCAGTAGTTATTAAAGAAGATAAAACCCCTCGTGGTACTCGTATCTTCGGACCTGTAGCTAGAGAACTTCGTGAAAAAGACTTCATGAAAATCGTTTCCTTAGCTCCAGAAGTATTATAAGAAGGAGGAACGCAGCATATGGCTAAATTACAAATCAAAAAAGGCGATACAGTTGTTGTTATCTCCGGTAAAGATAAAGGTAAGCAAGGTACAGTAATTGCTACTGAACCTAAAAAAGAACGCGTATTTGTTGAAGGCGTAAACACTGTAAAACGTCACACAAAACCTTCTCAAGCTAACCCACAAGGCGGCATCGTTACTAAAGAAGCTGGTATCCATGTTTCTAACGTAATGGTTGTTGACCCAGAAACTAAAACAGCTACTCGTATCAAAAAAGTTGAAGGTAAAGACGGTAAATTCGTTCGTGCAACTGTTAAATCCGGTACAGTACTTAAATAATCAGGAAAGGAGGAGCTACATAAATGTCTCGTTTATTTGAACAATACAACTCTGAAATTAAAAAGAGTATGCAAGAAAAATTCCAATACGGCAACGTAATGGAAATTCCTAAATTGGAAAAAATCGTTATCAACATCGGCGTTGGCGATGCTGTAGGCAATGCAAAAGCTTTAGAAGCTGCAGTTAATGACTTAACAATTATTGCTGGTCAAAAACCTGTAATCACAAAAGCTAAAAAATCTATTGCGAACTTTAAAGTTCGTGAAGGCATGGCGTTGGGTACAAAAGTTACTCTTCGTGGCGAACGCATGTATGAATTCCTTGATAAATTGATCAATGCGGCATTACCTCGTGTACGTGACTTCCGCGGTATCAGCGCAACTGCATTTGATGGCCGTGGTAACTACGCTTTGGGTCTTAAAGAACAGCTCATCTTCCCTGAAATCGAATATGATCAGGTAGAACGCGTTACTGGTATGGATATCATCGTAGTAACAAGTGCTAAAACAGATGAAGAAGCTCGTGAATTGTTGACTCAATTCGGTATGCCTTTTGAAAAATAATAGGAGGAACATATAGATGGCTAAAAAATCTATGATTGAACGCGAAAAGAAACGCGCTAAAATCGTTGAAAAATATGCAGCTAAACGTGCGGCGCTTAAAGCAGCAGGTGATTATGAAGGCTTGTCCAAATTACCAGCTAATGCATCCCCAACACGTTTGCACAATCGTTGCAACTTAACTGGTCGTCCTCACGGCTATATGCGTAAATTCGGTATCAGCCGTATTGCGTTCCGTGAATTGGCGTACAAAGGACAAATTCCTGGTGTTAAAAAAGCCAGCTGGTAATATTAGACGAGAGGAGGTTTTTAGATTATGGTAATGACCGATCCTATCGCGGATATGCTTACGCGCATCCGTAATGCAAATGCTGCACTTCACGAAACGGTAAACATTCCTGCATCTAGAATGAAAGCAGCAGTTCTTGAAATCCTTTTACAAGAAGGTTTCGTAAAGAACGTTGAAAAAGAAGAAAACACTTTAAAAGTAACTTTGAAATATGGTTCCAATAACGAAAAAGTTATTACAGGAATTAAACGTATTTCCAAACCAGGTTTACGTGTTTACGCGAAAAAGGAAGAACTTCCTCGTGTACTTGGTGGTTTGGGTATCGCAGTTATTTCTACATCCAAAGGCGTTATGAGCGACAAACAAGCTCGTAAAGAAGGTCTTGGTGGCGAAGTAATCGCATACGTTTGGTAATAGTAGCAATAGGAGGTAGAAATAATGTCACGTATCGGTAGAATGCCTATCGAGATTCCTGCAGGCGTTACTGTTACATATGATAACCATCATATGAACGTAAAAGGTCCTAAAGGTGAATTATCTCGCGATTTGCATCCAGATATGATCATCACTGTAGAAGGTAACACAATCACAGTAGCTCGTCCTTCCGAAGATAAAGCTCATCGTGCCCTTCACGGTTTGACTCGCGCTCTTGTTGCTAATATGGTAACAGGCGTAGCAGAAGGATTTACAAAAACTCTTGAAATCAACGGTGTTGGTTACAGAGCGGCTAAACAAGGCAATAAATTGGCTCTTACACTTGGCTTCTCTCATCCGGTAGAGATGGAAGCTCCAGCTGGTATTACAATTGAAGTTCCAGCTCCTAACAAAATCGTTGTGTCTGGTGCAGACAAAGAAGTTGTAGGTGCAGTAGCAGCTGATATCCGTAAATGGAGAAAACCTGAACCTTACAAAGGTAAAGGTATCCGCTATGAAGGCGAAGTTGTTCGTCGTAAAGCTGGTAAAGCTGGTGCAAAAGGTAAATAGTAATATCATCTATATGAATGAAAGGAGTGAATATCTTGCCTCGTAAATCTAGTAGAAACATCGCTCGAGCAAAACGTCATCTTCGTATTCGCCGCCATATTTCTGGTACGGCAACTTGTCCACGTTTGAACGTATATCGCAGCTTGAGCAACATTTACGCTCAAGTTATCGATGACGTAGCAGGTACAACATTAGTAGCTGCTAGCTCTTTAGATAAAGATTTAAACTTATCCTATGGTGGTAACATTGCTGCTGCTAAAGCTGTTGGTGAAGCAGTTGCTAAAAAAGCTATCGCTAAAGGTATTGACACTGTAGTGTTTGACCGTGGTGGTTACATTTATCATGGTCGCGTAGCAGCACTTGCAGAAGGTGCTCGTGAAGCAGGCTTAAAATTCTAAGAAGGAGGAACTATAGACATGGCGAGAATTGACTACACCAGTCTTGATCTTAAAGAAAGAGTAGTATTCATCAACCGCGTAGCCAAAGTAGTTAAAGGCGGTCGTCGTTTTTCCTTCAGCGCACTTGTAGTTGTTGGTGATGGCAACGGTTATGTAGGCGTTGGCTTAGGTAAAGCTGCGGAAGTACCTGAAGCTATCCGCAAAGGTATCGATGATGCTAAGAAAAATATCGTAAACGTAGCAGTTAAAAATGGTACAATCCCTCACAGCGTAACAGGTGTATTCGGCGCAGGCCGCGTATTCTTGAAACCAGCTGCTGAAGGTACTGGCGTTATCGCTGGTGGCCCTGTTCGTGCCGTATTGGAATTGGTTGGTGTTCGTAACATCTTAACTAAATCTTTGGGCTCTTCTAACCCTAACAATATGGTTCGTGCTACAATTGAAGGTTTGAAAGATTTGAAACGTGCTAGCGAAGTTGCTGAACTTCGCGGTAAATCCGTTGAAGAAATCTATAACGCGTAATAAGGAGACAAGAAATGGCACAAGTTAAAGTAACATTAACAAGAAGCTTAATCGGTCGTCCTGAAGATCAACGCGCGACAGTTAAAGCTTTGGGCTTGAAAAAAACTAATTCTCAAGTCGTAAAAGAAGTAACACCTCAAATTCAAGGTATGCTTCACAAAGTTAGACATTTAGTAAAAGTTGAAGAAGTTTAATACTGATAAGGAGGTGCACTGAATGAAACTTCATGAATTACAACCAGCAGCTGGTTCCAAAAAAACTCGTACTCGTGTAGGCCGTGGTTTAGGTTCTGGCTTGGGTAAAACATCTGGTCGTGGTCAAAAAGGTCAAAACTCCCGTTCTGGCGGTGGCGTTCGCTCCGGTTTTGAAGGCGGCCAAATGCCTCTTTATCGTCGTTTACCAAAACGTGGTTTCAACAACGTTTTTGCTAAACAATATGCTGAAGTTAACGTAGAACAATTGAACCGTTTTGAAGACGGTGCAACAGTTGATCCAGTAGCTCTTATTGAAGCTGGTATTTTGAAAAACGTACGCGATGGCATCCGCATCTTAGGTAATGGTTCTTTGGAAACTAAAAACCTAACTGTTATTGCTAACGGCTTCACTAAATCTGCTGAAGAAAAAATCACAGCAGCAGGCGGAAAAGTAGAGGTGATCTAGTTTGCTAGATAGCCTCTCAAACATCTTTAAGATTACCGAGTTGCGTAATAAGATTTTGTACACATTGATGATGTTTGCCGTGTTTAGAGCCGGCATTCACATCCCTGTACCTGGTGTAGATGCATCTGTAATTGAATCTTTGTTTACATCCGGTAACCTATTCGGTCTATTAGACTTGTTTGCTGGTGGTGCGCTAAGTAAGTTCTCTATCTTTGCAATGAGTATTACACCTTACATTAATGCTTCCATCATCATGCAACTACTTCAAGCTGTAGTTCCACAGTTTGAAGCGTGGAGTAAAGATGGTGAAGAGGGCCGTAAAAAAATTGCGAAGGTAACTCGTTATGGTACGGTTGTTTTAGGTTTTGTCCAAGCCTTTGGCATGGCGTTTGCACTACGTGCAAATTCCGCTCTCGTAAATAATGATATCCTTAGTGTATTTGTTGTAGCCATCATCCTAACAGCAGGCACATGCTTGTTGATGTGGATTGGCGAACAAATCACAGCATATGGCATTGGTAATGGTATTTCCTTGATTATCTTTGCTGGTATCGTAGCTCGTTTACCAGATGGTCTTCAAACCATTTACCAATATATACAAACTGGAACTATTAACATGTTCCAAGCATTCTTATTTGCTGTAATTGCAATTGCAATGATTGCTGTTGTAGTAGCAGTTACGCAAGGCCAACGTCGTATTCCGATTCAATATGCTAAACGCGTAGTTGGTCGTAAAATGTACGGTGGTCACTCTACATTCTTGCCGTTGAAAGTCAATCAGGCAGGTGTAATTCCAATTATCTTTGCGTCATCTGTGTTGATGTTCCCTGTAACGATTGCGCAATTTATTGAAAACGATTTCGTTCATAAAATTGCGGATTTATTCACATGGGGAACGCCGTTACAAACGGCATTGTATGCAATATTGATTTTTATCTTTACATACTTCTATACTGCAATCTCTATCAACATTACAGATATGGCAGATAATATGAAAAAATACGGTGGTTTTATCCCTGGTATTCGTGCGGGTAAACCTACTGCTGATTATGTGGATAACGTGATGACCAAGATTACATTGGCTGGTGCTGTATTCTTAGCTATCGTCGCTATCATACCGAATTTCCTCGGTACGATTACAGGCGTGCAAGGCGTATACTTTGGTGGTACAGCTCTCTTGATCGTTGTAGGTGTAGCACTTGATACAATGCAACAAATTGAGTCACTTATGGTAACACGCCACTATAAGGGCTTTGTAAAATAGGAGGGAAACAGAATGTATATTTTATTAATGGGACCTCCTGGTGCTGGTAAAGGCACACAGGCAGCTCGACTTATTGAAAAATACGGTATTCCCCAAATTTCAACAGGTGATATGTTCCGCGCTGCGATTAAGAACGAAACACCTCTTGGAGTTGAGGCTAAGAAATATATCGATGCTGGTCAATTGGTACCAGACAGTGTAACTGTTGGTATCGTACGTGATCGCTTGGTTAAAGATGACTGCAAATCTGGATTTATTCTTGATGGATTCCCAAGAACTACAGCGCAAGCTGTATCCTTGGATGCAATCTTAAAAGAATTAGGAATTTCTTTGGACGCTGTGCTTAACTTAAATGTTCCTTCTGAAGAACTTGTTAAACGCATTAGTGAACGAGCAGTTCTTGAAAATCGTGCTGATGATAACCCTGAAACAGTACAGAAACGTCTAGCTGTGTACGAAGAATCTACTAAACCATTAATTGATTACTATCGTAATAGCGGTTTGTATCAAGAAATTAATGGTTTACAAGATGTAGACGCAGTATTTGCTGACATCATTAAGGCTTTGGAGAAATAATCCATGATTATTTTGAAATCTGCCCATGAAATTGAATGTATCCGCAAGGCAAGCAAGCTTACAGCAGACACGTTGTCCTTGTTAGTAGAAAAGGCTAAACCTGGCATCACGACGCTTGAGTTAGATACAATTGCCGAAGAATATATTCGCAGCCACGGTGGTATACCAAGTTGTAAAGGGTACTATGGGTTCCCTGCTACAATCTGTGCTTCTATCAATGAAGAAGTTGTTCATGGTATTCCGAGCGCTAAGCGTAAGCTTAAAAACGGTGATGTCCTCAGTATTGATCTTGTAGCATCTATTGATGGATATCACGGCGATTCGGCTGTGACAATTCCAATTGGTCATGTCAAACCAGATGTGATGAAATTGTTAAAAGTAACAGAGGAAAGTCTGTTCAAGGGAATCGAACAAGTGAAAGTTGGCAACCATATCGGTGCTATCGGTCACGCTGTTCAAACGTATTGTGAGAAACATGGTTACGGTGTCGTTCGCGACTTCGTTGGTCATGGTTTAGGCCGTGAAATGCATGAAGATCCACAAATTCCAAATTATGGTAATCCGGACCACGGTCCTGTGATGAAACCAGGTATGGTATTGTGTATTGAACCAATGATTACATTAGGTTCTTATAAAGTTCGTGTGTTGGGTGATGACTGGACGGCAGTTACCATTGATGGTAAACCAGCTGCTCATTTCGAACATACAGTGGTTGTTACAGAAAACGGCCCTGAAATATTAACCATGCGTGATGAACCGCGGTTAATTAAATAAACAGGTAACCGGAGGAAAAAATATGTCAAAAGAAGACGTTATTGAGGTGGAAGGTACGGTAGTAGAAGCATTACCTAATGCTATGTTCCAAGTAGAATTGGAAAATGGTCATGTGGTATTAGCTCACGTGTCAGGTAAAATGCGTATGAATTTTATCCGTATTCTTCCTGGTGATAAAGTTACTATGGAACTGACACCATATGACTTAAATCGTGGTCGCATCACCTATCGCTTTAAATAAGCATAGGGTCCACAAAGGAGGTACTAATGAAGGTTCAACCATCAGTTAAAAAGATATGCGAAAAATGTAAAATCATTAAACGCAAAGGCCGCGTAATGGTTATTTGCGAAAATCCAAAACATAAACAAAAACAAGGATAATCTGATAGGAGGTGGAGATTTAAATGGCACGTATCGCCGGTGTAGATTTACCTCGTGATAAACGAGTGGAAATTGGTTTAACTTATATTTATGGTATTGGTCCTACTTTAGCAGACGAAATTCTAGCTAAAACTGGTATCAATCCTGACACACGTGTTCGCGATCTTTCTGAAGATGAAGTAGCGAAAATTCGTGAAGTGTTAGATGCTGATTATAAAGTAGAAGGTGACCTTCGTCGTGAAGAAGCACTTAACATTAAACGCTTGATTGAAATCAACTCCTATCGAGGCAAACGTCATCGTATGGGTTTACCACTTCGTGGTCAACGTACTAAAACGAATGCACGTACTCGCAAAGGTCCTAGAAAAGCAATTGCTGGTAAAAAGAAATAAGATAAAGGAGGGATAAAGCGTGGCTAAAAAAGTTGTTAGAACAAAAAGAAAAGAAAAGAAACATATTGAATCCGGTGCGGCTCATATTCGTTCTACATTCAATAACACTATCGTAACTTTGACAGATACAAACGGTAATGCGTTGTCTTGGGCTTCCGCTGGTGGCTTGGGCTTCCGTGGTTCCCGTAAATCCACTCCATTCGCTGCTCAAATGGCTGCTGAACAAGCTGCTAAAGCTGCAATGGAACATGGTCTTCGCACTGTTGAAGTATTTGTAAAAGGTCCTGGATCCGGCCGTGAAGCTGCAATTCGTGCTTTACAAGCTGCAGGTCTTGAAGTTACTTCCATTAAAGACGTAACTCCAATTCCTCACAATGGTTGTCGCCCTCCAAAACGCCGTCGTGTATAATATATAGACGGCCGTTTTGACGGCCGTGCTATAATTAAACTAAGAACGTGTGTTATATAGGAGGATGTTCCTGATGAGCGAAGAAAAGAAACTTAAAATCGAGAAAGTGGACATCGCCGAAGGCGGTCGCTATGGTAAATTCGTATGCGAACCATTAGATCGTGGCTATGGTATCACTCTCGGTAATAGCTTGCGCAGAATTTTGCTTTCATCCTTGGATGGGGCAGCTATCACCTCTATCAAAATTGATGGGGTTCTTCATGAATTCTCTACTATTCCTGGTATCCGCGAAGATGTTACGGATATCATCCTTAACTTAAAGCAATTGTGCATTAAGCTTGAAGAAGATGCAGAATGGCCATTGGAAGTTCACTTTGATTTCCAAAAGGATGGTGTATTAACAGCTGCTGATTTGGCTGAACAATTTCCAACAGAAGTAGAAGTATTGAATCCAGAGCTCGTGATTGCGACAATGGATGAAACAGCTCATTTAGTAATGGACGTAGTAATCGAACGTGGTAAGGGCTATGTTCCTTCTACTAAGAATAAAAAGGATACAGATGTTATCGGTTGCATTCCAATCGATTCCATCTTCTCCCCAATTCTTCGTGCTAAATACGAAGTGAGTGATGTTCGCGTAGGTAATGAAATGGACTTCGACAAACTTACATTAGAAGTTTGGACTGATGGTTCCATTACCGCTGCTGATGCAGTGGCAAAATCTGCTGCCATTATGATTGGTTATTTAGGGAACTTCACTAAATTAGCGCACTCTACAAGTGTTGTTGAATTAGACGATCAAAATCTTGAAGGTGATGTAGTTGATCCTACTCCTCAAGATGTTCAAGAAGATGATGGCCCAGCTAAGATTTCCATCGATGAATTGGAACTCTCTGTTCGTGCGTACAACTGCTTGAAACGTGCTGGTATCAACACAATTGCAGATTTGCTAGACAAAACCATTGATGACTTAGGAAAAGTTCGCAACTTAGGTAAAAAATCTATCGACGAAATCGCTGAAAAACTCAGCAACCACCCAGGTGGATTTAACCTTAAGCAAAAAGGCGAATAAGGAGGAAGACGAATGTACAGAAAATTAGGCCGCGATAGCTCCGCTCGTAAAGCGTTGTTCCGTAGCATGTTAACATCTTTCTTCCAATATGAGCGTATCGAAACTACTGAAGCTAAAGCGAAAGAACTTCGCTCTTTGGCTGATCAAATGGTAACTTTGGCTAAACGTGGTGATCTTCATGCACGTCGCCAAGTTCTTGCATACCTCATGGATGAAAGCGTAGTAAAAAAATTGTTTGATACAATTGCTCCAAAATATGCAGACCGTCAAGGTGGTTACACTCGTGTAATCAAAACTGGTCTTCGCAAAGGTGACGCTGCACCTTGCGCTATTATCGAGTTAGTTTAATCAAACTCATACGGTGTTGTAACTTCGGTTGCAACACCGTTTTTTTATTGTCAATTTTATGGTACAATCGACTAGTACAAATATCGTTATATAGTAGCAGTTATCGTAGTGATGGAAGATTAATTGTTAACTTTCACATAAAACGAAATTGACTAGAAAGATACGAGGCTATTCATGAAATCAAACGAAACAATGATTGAGGTCAATCATTTAAGCCATTTATATGTTGATGAAAATGGTAATGACGTGCGTGCCCTAGATGATGTGAGTCTTACCATACGGCGCGGCGAATTTGTGGCCATTATAGGTACTAACGGCAGTGGTAAAAGTACATTGGCTAAGCATTTTAATGTGTTATTGCAACCTACAGCGGGAAATGTTACCGTATGTGGTTTTGACACATTAAATGATGAACATATCTGGAATATTCGCCAACATGTGGGCATGGTATTCCAAAATCCAGATAATCAAATCGTAGCAGCTGTGGTAGAAGAGGATGTAGCATTTGGTCCAGAGAATTTGGGCGTACCTAGTGCTGAAATTCGTAAACGTGTTGATGACGCTTTGGCTGCAGTAAATATGACTGAATATGCGGAACATGGTCCGCATTTATTATCTGGAGGTCAAAAGCAACGGATTGCCATTGCTGGTGTACTTGCTATGAAACCAGATTGTATCGTACTAGATGAACCTACTGCTATGTTGGATCCAAAAGGGCGTTTAGAGGTTCTTGAAACAATTCATAGACTCAATAAAGAAGAAGGTATTACCATTGTAATCATTACCCATTTTATGGAGGAAGCGGTAACCGCAGACCGTGTTGTGGTTATGAAAAATGGCGTTAAATTACAAGAGGGAACACCGCGTGAAATATTTACTCAAGTGGCTACGCTAAAAGATTTAGGCTTAGATGTACCTGTTGCAGCTGAGGTTGCATCGAAACTCATTCAAAAGGGCGTAGATATCCCTAATGATATCATTACTAATGATGAACTTGGTGATGCATTAACGACGTACTATGCGAAGGAGGCACACTGATGGCTATTGTATTAGATAATATTACCTATACCTATGGTGTGGGTACTCCTTTTGAGAAAACAGCGTTGAAGGGCATCTCAGTGACCATTGAAAATGGTGAATTTCTTGGCATTATTGGACATACTGGATCGGGTAAATCCACATTTGTACAACATCTCAACGGTTTATTGCATCCTACGACTGGTAAAGTGACGGTCAATGGTGTGGACGTAAGTGAAAAAACTGATGAAGCAAAACATATGCGTCATAAGGTAGGCATGGTATTCCAATACCCTGAACATCAACTTTTCGAGGAAACGATTGCCGAAGACATTGCATTTGGGCCAAAAAACTTAGGCCTTGATGCAGAAGAGGTGGACCGTCGAGTGCGTGAAGCTATGGCCTTTGTAGGTCTGGATTATGATACTTATGCTGAACGTTCTCCGTTTCATTTATCTGGCGGTCAAATGCGCCGCGTTGCCATAGCTGGTGTAGTGGCGATGGAACCGGATTTCCTTGTACTCGATGAACCTTCTGCAGGCCTTGATCCATTTGGGCGTGAAGAAATCTTTGATGAAATTATTAAATTACATAAGGAAAAAGATGTAACAGTCATCCTCGTATCTCATAATATGGAAGATATTTCACGCATGGCGAATCGTCTCATTGTATTAGATAAGGGTCAGATTGTACTGGATGGTAAACCGTTAGATATCTTTAATCATCATCGCCATGTATTACAACAGGTTGGCGTAGATGTGCCACCTGTGTCCGTATTGATCGAATTATTGCGGAACCGAGGCCTTGATGTATCAAACGAAGTATTAACCGTAGATGATGCTGTACAAGCTATTCTAGAAGGAGGTCAACATGTTAAATAATATTACAATTGGCCAATTCTTCCCTGGTAACTCGTTATTACATCGTATGGATCCACGGGCAAAAATTATAGGCACTACTATTTTCGTTGTTGCCATATTCTTGGCGAACACACCATTGGCATATGGCATTGTGGCGGCTTTCACCATTGGTGCTATGTTATTATCTCGTCTGCCATTACGTTTGATGTGGAATGCGATAAAACCATTATGGATTATCATTGTATTCACAATGGGGATTCATATTTTTACAACTCCTGGTAATAGCATCATCTCCTATGGCATCATTAATATTACGGATAATGGACTGGCTATGGGCTTGCAAATGGCGGCACGATTAGTATTCTTAATCTTATTCTCGTCATTGCTAACCTATACGACATCACCTATACGGCTGACAGATGGCATTGAACATTTACTAAACCCATTCCGCCGCATCGGTGTGCCGGCTCATGAACTAGCTATGATGATGACCATTGCATTGCGTTTTATTCCTACCTTGCTTGATGAAACGGATCGTATTATGAAAGCCCAATCGGCTCGTGGTGCTGATTTTGTAACAGGTTCGATTATTCAGCGAGCTAAAAATATGGTGCCTCTCTTAGTGCCATTATTTATTAGTGCATTCCGCCGTGCTGATGAATTGGCTATCGCTATGGAAGCACGTTGCTATCGCGGCGGTGTCAATCGTACGCGTATGAAAGAACTCAGCATTACATGGGTTGATTATGTAGGCTTGGGAGCCGTGTTTATTGTAACGGCTATCTTATTACTCCTATGGTGGTTAGGATAATGCGGAATATACGATTAATTGTGGCCTATGATGGTACTGATTTAGCGGGTTATCAGAAACAACCTGCTGATAAGGGGATTACTGTTCAAGGGGCTTTGGAAAAGGCATTATCTATTATTTGTGCTGAACCAATCCAAATTTATGGTGCATCGCGTACCGATGCGGGTGTACATGCACGCTTTCAAGTCTGTGCATTTCAAACATCGGGATCCATACCGGTAGAGAATATTCCACGGGCGACGATTGCCCATTTGCCAAAGGATATCGTTGTAACAGAGGCTATTGAGATACCATTAGATTGGAAACCTCGTCATAATATTTTTGGTAAGGAATATATTTACTCCATTTATAATCGTGAAATTGCAGACCCTATGGGGCAGCGGTATCATTGGCATGTAAAGAAATCTCTAGATGTTGAAGCCATGCGTCAAGCAGGTAAAGCTCTTGAAGGAACGCATGATTTTTCTACATTGAAAGGGGCTAATACGACACCGGTGGATCCGGTAAAAACCATTTATGCCATCGGTATTAAAGAGAATGCAGGGCGTATCGATATTTCTGTTGTGGGTGATGGATTTTTATATCATATGGTTCGAAATATAGCAGGCTTATTAGTGGACATTGGGCTGGGCCGAAAATCAGTGGCCCAAATTCCTGAATTATTGGTCGCAAAGGATCGTAAGCGAATTGGAAAAACAGCACCGGCTCAAGGCCTAGTATTAGAGGAAATTTTCTTTACTACTGATAGACTACATGCGGTAATAGAACGTATTAAAGAAGAATAATTATGAAATGTTACATTGTAAAACGTCTACTATACATGTTACAATTGCACTATGAGACAGGTTTATTACTTAGCTGTAATTAATATACATAGGGTAGACTCTTGTCAGCATTGTAATTATATCCTAAGGAGGGTGAATCTCTTGCAAAAACGTAAAGATTTTATCTGGAAAATGGGTGGACAACAAGGTGAAGGTATCGAGAGCTGTGGCGAAATCATGGCTACAATCCTTGCAAAAGAAGGATATTCTCTATATAGTCAACGTTTGTTTGCATCCCGTATCAAAGGTGGTCATACTACCTTCGCATTGCGCGTTGCATTAGAACAAGTTATGTCCATTGGTGAAGGCGTAGACTTCTTGTTAGCTCTTGACCAAGAAACTGTTGATATGCATGGCGTTGAAGTGCGTGATGGTGGTTATATCATCTGCGATAGTAAAGTAAAACCAGATTTTTCTAAATTTGAAGGTTCCAAAGTTAACTGCTTATCCTTGCCAATCTCTGAAACGGCAATGAAACAAGGTTCCTTGTTGATGCGTAATATCGTAGCACTTGGTATGTCCGTAGCGCTTCTTGGTTTCGACACTAAGATGTTTAAAGATGCAATCGCTGCAAAATTTGCGAAAAAATCCCAAGAAATCGTGGATAAAAACTTGGCAGCTTTTGATGATGGTCATAGCCTTGTAATGGAAAAATTAGGTGATGTAGAAATCGATACATTACCAGCTCCTGGTAAGAAAGATCAAATGTTCTTATTAGGTAATGAAGCATGTGCTCTTGGTGCTATTGCAGCAGGTTCCCGTTTCATGGCATCCTATCCTATTACTCCAGCATCTGAAGTAATGGAATACATGATTAAAAACATGGATAAATTAGGTGCTACTATCGTTCAAACAGAAGATGAAATTGCAGCTTGTATGACTGCTATGGGCGGTGTATATGCAGGTGTTCGTGGTTTCACTTGTACTTCTGGTCCTGGTCTATCCTTGATGGCAGAATCCTTGTCTATGGCATCCATGGCAGAACTTCCTATGGTTGTTATCGACGTACAACGTTCCGGCCCATCCACAGGTATGGCTACAAAGGTAGAACAATCCGATATTGATGCGGCTTGCTACAACGCTCATGGCGATTATGCAGGTATCGTTATTTCTCCAACATCCATCGAAGAATGTTTCTACGAAATTCAAAAAGCTTTCAACTTGGCAGAAATGTATCAATGCCCAGTTATCTTTATGCCGGACTTACAACAAGGTTTGAATAAACAATCCGTTCCTACATTCGACTTGAACCGTGTACCTATTAATCGCGGTAAAATGATGAAGGAAGCTGACCTTCCTGAATTGGAACAACCTAACTACTTCAAACGCTTTGAATTGACAGAAGATGGTATTTCTCCTCGTACGATTCCTGGCATGAAAAATGGTCTATTCCTTTCTACAGGTCTAGAACATAATGAAGAAGGTAAACCAGCAGAAGCGCCTACAATGCACGTAGCGCAAACTGATAAACGTTTCCGCAAATTGGAAACTGTAGCTGATAACTATGAACCATTCTTGAACAATGCAAAATACGATGAAGCTGATGTACTCGTTGTAGGTATGGCTTCTAGCCGTGGTGCTATCGAAGAAGCAGTTGCTGAATTCGATCAAGAAGGCGTTAAAGTTAACCATTTACAACTTCGTTTGATTAAACCATTCCCTGCAAAACAATTGCAACCATTCATGGATGCAGCTAAAAAAGTTGTTATTGTAGAACATAATGCAACAGGTCAATTGACTAACCTATTCAAAATCAACATGCATAAGAAATCCAAAATTTCTAGCTGCTTGAAATATGATGGTAATCCATTCACAAAATCATATGTGAAAAATGCAATTAAGGAGGTCCTATAATATGACAACAGCTAAAGATTACAGAAATGATATTCGCCCTAACTGGTGTCCTGGTTGTGGTCATTATGGGGTACAAGCTGCCATTACTGATGCAGTAGTAGCAAAAAATATTCCACCTGAAAAATTGGCAGTTATCTCTGGTATCGGTTGTTCTAGCCGTATCGGTGGTTATTTCTATGCATATGGTGCACATACAACTCATGGTCGTGCGCTTCCATACGCTCAAGGCGTTAAACTTGCTAACCAAGACTTAGAAGTTATCGCTTGTTCCGGTGATGGTGATGCGTTCGCTATCGGTATGGGTCATACTATTCATGCTTTCAAACGTAATGTAAACATGACATATATCGTTATGGATAACCATGTTTACGGTTTGACTAAAGGTCAAGCATCCCCTCGTTCCGATATCGGTTTTGTTACAAAAACAACACCTCGTGGGGCCTTTGAATCACCATTGTCCGTTTGTGAAACTGCTATCGCTGCAGGTGCTACATTTGTTGCACAAGGTTATATGATTAACCGTGCTGAACTCGTTGATTTGATTCAACAAGCTATGGACCATGAAGGCTTCTCCTTCATCAACGTATTTAGCCCATGTGTTACATACAACAAACACAATAGCTATGACTGGTTCAAAGAACATTTGACTAGCTTGCCAGAAGGATATGATCCAACAGACCGTGCGACTGCACTTAAAACATTAGGTGAAACACAAGGTTTGGTTACTGGTCTTATCTATCAAGATACGACTAAACCTTCCTTTGAAAAAGCTATGGCCGCTGTTAATGGTGGTACACATCCACGTCCATTGACTGAAGATGTTGTTAAACCTGATCAAGCATTATTTGATAGCCTTTGCAATCAATTTAAGTAAGTTTAACTTAACATATATCGTGTTCTGATATAGGTCCCCTCTTTACTGACTACTATGTAAAGAGGGGATTTTCATTTTATTACTTTTCGGTTAGTGATAATTACTTTACGGAGTTTTTCTTAACTGATATACTAATTTTAATTTAAGTTATTTATAATTAAACATAGGTATAGTACCTGCTAGACGTATTTTAACTATTACAGCCATAAGATAGAGGGGTAGAGTAACGTGTCGAATGAATATAATGAAGCATTACTAGAACCACTAAAGTATTACAGAGAAAGTCTTAAGGATACATTCCAAGGTATTACAGAAGATTATTTTCAAGATTTGGTAAATCAATCACAGGTTGATATTAATAAAAATAAAGACTTAATCGATAAGTATACGAATGTTTCGGAGAATCGAAATCAGTCTAACAGTACATATAAACGATTTGGTATTGTACGAATTATCGATTTCATTGTGGGCATAGGCGCACTTATTTATGGTGTGTATCAGTTTTCACAACCGCAAATGGATATTCTATCCATCGTTATATGTATCGCTATTATAGTCTTATGCATAGGGCTGTATGTATATTGGATTCGACCTAATCGTAAGAGCCTCGAAGAGAAACTGAATGATTTAGATGCAACGCTAAGTCAAATGCGTGAGGACGGCTATGAAATGATGGAGCCTCTAAATGAATTATTTCATAGTGAAATGACCGCAGAACTTATAAAAAAGGCGATTCCCTTTATTCATCTAGATTCCAATTTTAATATGGAACGTTATGAACAGCTCGTTAAAGATTATGGCTTTTTAGAAAAAGATGATGTAAATCGCTCTACATTGGATATTACTTCCGGAGATATTTTAGGAAATCCTTTTGTGTTTATTAAGCGTATTATCCATTGGATTGATGATTATACATATGAAGGTACTCGTGAGGTCGTCTATACAGAAGAATATATAGATTCTGATGGCAATACAAAAACTAGAGATGTAAGTGAAACACTTCGTGCCACTTTAAAACGACCTGGTCCATATTATGCGGATAGAATATCCTTGGTATATGGTAATCATGCAGCACCGAATTTAATATTCCATAGAAGACCACCAGAAAAAGGTTTATTTAATTTTGGAGGTGCGAAGATTCAACTGGCAAAACGCATTGCAGGGCTTAGAAAGAAAAGTGAAGATGCCTTAGAAGATGGTGGAAACTTTCAGGCGTTGGCAAATGAAGAGTTCGATGCACAATTTAATGCATTAGACCGAAATAATGAGGTCGAGTTCCGCGTGTTATTCACCCCATTAGCACAAAGTAATTACAAAGATATTTTTGAGAATTCTCCCTATGGTGATGACTTTGTTTTCAATAAACAATGTAAAATCAATGAAATTTTAACTGATAACTCTATGGATTGGAATTTCGATACCGTACCATCACAATACTATGATTTCTCCTTTGAAAAGATTAAAGAGAAATTCATTAATTTTAACTGTAGCTATTTTGAGCATATGTATTTTTCATTTTTGCCAGTCTTAGCAATTCCTGTATATCAACAAATGGCTTCTACTGATTATATTTATAAGAAATCTTATGATTTTAAATATAATGATTACATTACAGAAATGCTCGCGAATAAGATGAACCTTGGGTTATTTATTCCTCCTGATGCAACGCAGAGAAGTAATGTAAAAACATTGCTAAAAACGAGTCACTATAAAAAAGAGGCAGATTCGGAAATTATCAAGGTAGATGCTTATTCGTATAGGACTATTGAGCATGTGGATGAGGTTCCTGTTACAGCAGGTAATGGTAGAACCTATTATGTACCAGTTAAGTGGAATGAATATGTGCCGGTTACAAAGCATGAACTTATTGAAGTAGCAGAAGTAGATACAGTTGACGATGATTTCAAGCGTATTAAAGAATTGAATCATTACCAACGATCCGAAAATAACAAAAATGGTTCCTTTGCCTATGGACATTTTATGGTAGGGAAACTCTATAAAGATAATCAGTCTCTAGTAGACTTATTACATACGATTTTTGAACAAAATGGAGGTAAGTAAAATGGCTAATCAACTTGATGAAATGACCCCAGAGATTATGGCAGAAGGCAGAGATGTACATGTTATTGCTAAGGTGATTCCCGTAGAAACCAGTGGTTTTGAAAAACTGATACCTACGATTTTAATGGCTATCGGTGTAATTGCTATCGTTTTAGGGATAGTGATTGACAAGTACCTCATATCTGCTATAGGTGTGGTTGTACTTGTTTATCCTTGGTGGCGATTAAAACAAATTAGTTCCGAATTTAATATGATGGAACAACGAATTCAAAATGCAGCATCTGAAATTGATAACTATATGGAACAACGGGTTGTTATTCTTTCTAATGCGGCTAAACTTGTAGAAAAATCTATCGAAGTAGATAAAGACATTCTTGTGGATATTGCAAAGTATAGAAGTGGTAATTTTAGTGAAGAATCTAGAAGCGATGTAAATGCTCAGCTTAATAAAGCGACGAGAGCATTAAATGTAGCTATAGAAAATTATCCAGAATTGCAAAGCCAAGATACAATTCGCGATGCGATGCAACAAAATTCATATTTGCAAAAAGAAATTACAGCTGCTAGAACGTTATATAATGATGCGGTAAATACGTGGAATCGAGAAATATTCGATTTCCCATTCAAAAAAATTGTAGCTGCTAAAGAAGGTAGAACCACAAGAATTCCATTCATAGCAGATCAAGAGACTAAAGAAAAAGCAAAAGGTGTTTTCTTTTAGTTGATAAAGTTTGATGCGTAATATAAAGGGGATACTATGAAAACATATGAAAAAGGCATTAGCTTGTCTATTTGGACCTTAAGCTGGCCTATATTTATCGAAGTATTCCTGCAAATGCTCGTCGGCAATATCGACCAACTGATGATGAGTCATTACTCGCCACAGGCGGTAGCCGCTGTAGCTAATGCGAATCAAATTTTAAATATTTTTATCATGCTCATCGTTGTTATGAGCACTGCCACGACGATTTTGATTGCCCAATACTTGGGTGCTCGAAATCAGTCAAAGTTATCAGAGGTTTGTACCGTTAGTTTAGTGCTAAACTTTGTATTCTCCTCTGTGGCGGCGGTGTTTTTCATCACTTGCCATGAATGGATTTTTACATGGCTTGGGATACCACCAGAAACGATGGGGGATACATCGTTATATACGACTATTGTAGCGGCAGGATTACCAATACAGGCCATGTACTATGCATTGGTTGCCGTATTTAGAGGCCATTCGTTGACGCGTATTACCATGTATGTGGCACTCGTTATGAATATTATCCATGTAGGAACGAATTATATTCTAATTTTCGGTCATGGCCCGATACCGAGTCTTGGTGTACTCGGTGTATCTATTTCTACGTGGCTTTCAAAGGTAATTGGCCTTCTTATCATCGTATATCTGTTCAAGACACTGTTGCAGTTGCAGGTTAGCACGTCTTATTTAAGACCCTTTCCTTGGCATACGGTTAAATCCTTGCTCCATATTAGTGTGCCATCTGGCGGTGAAACATTGAGCTATCAATTATCGCAAACGACGATTATGAAGATGGTCAATATTCTAGGGTTAACTGTGATTAATACGAAGGTTTATGTATATGTCATCGCCATGTTGTGTTATGTGTATACCATAGCCTTATCAAATGCATCGCAAGTTATGGTAGGATTCTTGATGGGCGCTAAACGGCAAGATGAAGTAACGAATCGCGTGTGGCATTCTATGTTTTTAGCCATCGCTATCAATGTAGGATTGGCAACGTTCTTTTATATAACGAGTGATACGGTTCTATCTGTATTTACAACGGATCCTGAGATTTTATCCTTAGCCCATAATGTGCTCTTGGTTGAGATTTTCCTTGAACTAGGGCGGGCGGTCAATATCGTTATGGTCGGTTGTTTACAGGCCGCAGGTGATATTCGTACCCCAATGCTAGTTGGTATCTTTGGCATGTGGTTATGTGCTGTGCCATTATCGTACCTATTTGGTATTTATTGGGGCTGGGGCCTTGTAGGCATATGGATTGCTATGGCTGCTGATGAGATTTTACGAGGTGTATTGTTTATCTATCGCTGGTATAGCGGAAAATGGAAAGAAAAACGTCTTATTGAGGTGTAGTGGTATAGTTTGTTTGCGTTTCTATATTGGAGATATAGGGACGCTTGTGAAAGTAGGTTTATATGAGTAAAACCGTAGGTATCATTGGGTTAGGTTTGTTGGGTGGTTCGTTGGCAAAGGCTTTGAAAGCCTATACAGATTATGATGTAGTAGGGTATGCACGCCGACAAGAGGTATGTGATGCAGCATTACAAGATGGGGTAGTATCCCAAGCTTGGACCGAGGTAGAGCCACTCATTGAATATTCGGATATCGTAGTGTTTTCCTTGCCGCCAGATACTAATGCTCGACTTTTTACAGAGGTGGCTCATCTGTTTAAACCAGGTCAGGTGGTAACAGATGTATCCAGTGCAAAGGAAAATTTTGTACGTGCCGTGTATGAATCTATTCCAAAGGGAACCTTTTTCGTATCTGTTCATCCTATGGCGGGATCTGAAAAGGGCGGCTATGAAGTGTCTCATAAAAACCTATTTAAAGGCATGGGGTGGATTGTATTAGAGGATAAGGCGTCTGACGTATATAATGTAGAGGTGGCTAAAGAATTGGCTGATATGGGGCGTGCCGTTGGTTCCCGTATCGAATTTGTCGATGTATATGCTCATGATGCGTATTTAGCGATGGTTAGTCATATGCCGCATCTGATAGCCGCCATTTTAACACAAGTATCTGGTGGCGATGAGCTCGGCGAATTACGTATGCGTTTATCCGCGGGTGGATTCCGTGACTGTACGCGTGTAGCCGGCGGTTTGCCATCCATGTGGCGTGAAATCATTTATGGGAATCGTCATAATGTATTAGAAGGCTTGTCTAAAATGGAAGACGAAATTCGTCGGGTAAAAGAAATACTTTCACAAGAAGACGAAGGCCAAGCCTTAGAAGACTATTTAAATAGAAGCCGAGATGTTAGAAATAAATTACCGTACTTGACGGGACAAATTAAGAATAATTAAGAGGAGTTGTTATGGGGTTACTACAAGAAACCTGCGACGCGATTCACAGTCGTAGTAAAGAGATTGAACAACATATTATTAAGAATTGGAATGATGCGTCAGATAGTAAGCAATATGGACGTCTCGTCAATATGGTGGCTCAATATGGGGCAGCTACAAATCAAAAGAATGTAACAATTCCAAAACCTTGTATGATCATTGCCTCTGCCGATCATGGCGTTGCCGATATGGGGGTTAGTGCCTATCCAAAGGAAACTACTGTTGGCATGACGCAAAACTATTTAATTCCAAAAGGGGCTGGCGCCAATTCCTTAGCCAATTATTGTAGTGCGCATATGGAAGTTATCGACATGGGCATTGATGCGGATATGAGCTGGGTCCCTGGACTGCGTTCTCATAAGTTGGGGATGGGCACAAAGAATTTTGTAGAAGAACCGGCTATGACGCGGGAACAAGCAATCGAAGGTATTGAGACGGGCATCAAATTGGTTCAAGAAAAGATGGCTGACGGGTACAATGTGTTTCTTGTAGGTGAAATGGGGATTTCCAACACGACAGCTAGTGCACTTATGACGGCTAAGTTTGCCGGTCTTACTGCAGAAGAGGCCACTGGGCGAGGCACGAATATTTCCGATGAGCGCCTTAAATTAAAACAACGCATCGTTCATGATGTATTAGTTAAATATAAGGATATCCCAAAGGACGACGCCATTGGTATTTTGGCTGCCGTAGGGGGCTTTGAATTTACATGTATTGTAGGTGTTATTTTGGGGGCAGCTGCTCATCATGGTATGGTCATCATCGATGGCTTTAATACATCTGCTTGCGCACTGGTGGCTAAAACATTGGTTCCAGCCTCCATGGATTACGTTATGGCCTCTCATTTATCTGCAGAAAAAGCGGCTAAATCTTCATTGCAAAATCTTGGATTAGAAGCCTATGTGGACTTAGGTCTTTGCTTAGGAGAAGCCTCTGGTGGCTCCGTTCAAATGGGGATGCTTGACCTTGCAGTGCATATGTATAAGTCTGTCACAGGAGGTAAGGCATGAGAGCTTTTAACATTCAACCATTAGATACGAAAGCGATGGAAACATGCCGGTATCGCATTGATAATTTAACCAAACCTATTTATAGCCTGGCTATGCTCGAAACGATAGCTGAACGATTTGCAGGCGTATTGGCGAATCCTAAACCAAATCATTTAAAATATGGTGTTCTTATAGTAGGCGCAGACCATCTTGTGGACGGTCCTCAAAATGTTGAACATGGACATACTAGTTTAAATGCAATAAAACGATTTAATGAAGGTATGAGTGCTACGCAAGGGGCGGCATTTAAATTACAAGCACCGGTTTACGTTGTTAATATTGGCTTAGAACAAGATACAAAACATTTGGCGAATATTGATTCTCGAGTTATTCGTAATGGGTCCCACTTCTTTGGCGTAGAACCTTCTATTAGTTATGATGAATTGGAACAGGCGCTTGAAATGGGCTTTGGTTATGCGGATAAATTACATGAAGCAGGCCTACAAGTGGTGGCCTTAGGTAATATAGGTGAACGCACATTTCTTGATGCGTTGGTTACGACCGCTACCATTACAGGCGCATCATACGAGACTTTATTGACAGAATTTGATAATGGACCTACCATTGCACAGCGTGCTGTACACATCCATTCGTTTGTAGATCCATTTGATATTACTGTAGATGATTGGTCTGTTTTATCTGAAAGCGACCGTCGCACTGCGCTATTGCGTTTGCTTCATGTAGTAGGTGGCCTCGATATTACTTTCTTAACAGGCTTTATCTTAGGTGCTGCTAGTCATCGTATGGCTGTGGTATACGATAATGCACTAACTGGTGCTGCTGTACTCGCAGCAGTGACGATGGAACCATTGGTGAAAGACTATGTTTTCTCATCCGCTGTTTACGATGATCCTATTCATAAGGAACAATGTCGTTTTTTAGATGTAAAACCTCCATTACATTATGATTTACAAATCGATGAAGGCTTAGGCTCTACAATGGGGCTATCTATCGTAGATGCATCTATGCATATGTTAAATGACATGAAAACATTCGTAGAAGCAGAGGTTCGTGCCGCTGAGGATGGTGCCGGTAAAGGTAGACAAGAAGATATTAAATAATGATAGAGAGGACTTCATGATATATAGTTCCTTTACTTAAGAAATAGTAATGAAACTATATATTTGAAAGTCCTCTTTTATATGTTTGTTGTAAATCAGGTAGATTTGTATCATATAGATTTCGTATTATTTTTATAGGAAATTCATTGAAAAACCATTGACACTATATGTGTAAATTGATATTATTATAAGGCAGTCAGAACTGACCTGGTTTAGTTCTTGACTAACAGAAGGTAATTATGATATAGTAATTATCGGTTCTGTATGCGGGAATAGCTCAGCGGTAGAGCACCGCCTTGCCAAGGCGGGGGTCGCGAGTTCGAATCTCGTTTCCCGCTCCATACATTCCTCGATAGCTCAGTTGGTAGAGCAATCGGCTGTTAACCGATCGGTCGTAGGTTCGAGTCCTACTCGGGGAGCCATTCATGACTCACTAGCTCAGTTGGCAGAGCACCTGACTTTTAATCAGGGTGTCCCGCGTTCGAGTCGCGGGTGAGTCACCAACTTTGGCCCGTTGGTCAAGCGGTTAAGACACCGCCCTTTCACGGCGGTATCCCGGGTTCGATTCCCGGACGGGTCACCAATATGGACGATTAGCTCAGCTGGGAGAGCGCCTGCCTTACAAGCAGGATGTCGGCAGTTCGATCCTGTCATCGTCCACCATATGCGGGAATAGCTCAGCGGTAGAGCACCGCCTTGCCAAGGCGGGGGTCGCGAGTTCGAATCTCGTTTCCCGCTCCACTAATGTTCCTCGATAGCTCAGTCGGTAGAGCAATCGGCTGTTAACCGATCGGTCGTAGGTTCGAGTCCTACTCGGGGAGCCAATTTCATATCATGGCCCGTTGGTCAAGCGGTTAAGACACCGCCCTTTCACGGCGGTATCCCGGGTTCGATTCCCGGACGGGTCACCACATGGACGATTAGCTCAGCTGGGAGAGCGCCTGCCTTACAAGCAGGATGTCGGCAGTTCGATCCTGTCATCGTCCACCAAGCTAAAGCAGTTATCTTCGGATAACTGCTTTTTTGTGTTATAAATTCAGATGTGTGCAGTACAAATACAAAAAGCGACACCATGTGTCGCTTTCAGCATAGTTATTAATATCATATTGTGTATGAAATTTATCGTGGTGCATACATGATGATATATACACCTACAAGGCAAACTAGACCGCCGATAATATCGTACATGTCGGGGCGCAATCCATCGACAAACCAGCCCCATAGAATGGAGAGTGCAATAAATACGCCGCCGTATGCAGCATAGACCTTGCCAAAACTGGCCTCTGGTTGAAATGTAGGAATTATACCGTACAAGATTAAGATAATGGCGCCTGCTAGTAGATATAGAGGACTTTTATCATCGCGTATGTAGAGCCAGACGAGATATCCACCGCCAATTTCAGCGATACCGGCTAATAAAAAATAGAATATAGATAATAACATATATACCTCACAATGATTATAAATCTCATATTAGTGTATCATGGTTATTGTACCCTGTCAGTAGTAGATTATTGAGTTTGAAAACAATAAAAAATCCCTCGCTAATAAAACGAGGGATTGAGTATTATAATCTCGCAGGGGATTCCTGATGGACATAGTCCATAAATGTATGCATCGTTTCAGTTTTAGAATTATTTTTCTTGTATGCGAAACATACTTGTAACTTAAATGGTTTTTCTAATGGTAAATAGCCAGTAGTGATGTTGAGGGCGTCGAGAATTTGACGCGCTACGATGCAACCAGATTCATTCTTACCACAATAATCAATCATTGTGTACGGATTAGATAAGCGACTACCACGGATGTGTAGATTTTGTTGACCATTACCTACATATGCTTTTAATGTACGGTACATAAAATATTTAGGTGGATACATTAAAAGTGGGAATTGTTGAATTGATTTTAACGTAGCTTCTTTAACTTGATCAATCAATTTTGGCGCATAATATACAAATTCATCTTCCCGTAGCGCTTTTGATTCATATAAGGACATGTCCTTATTATTTGGTAAATAGAGAAGGGCAATGTCGATACGATTTTCTCGTAAATCGAGCAATAGCTCTTCTTCTTCCATATCGTAAATAGATACAGAAAATTCAGGATGGTTTTCAAAGAAATGCGATACATATCCGTTGAGGCGAATGTCGCCGAGGCTACGAAGAACGCCGATGTTTAGGATAGGGCGTTCAACCTTGCTAGCTAAACGGATGGATTGTATGGCTCTCTCCAATGTGTCCAATACGAGTTCTGCTTCAGGCAGGAATAGTTCACCTTCTGGCGTCAAACGACTACCGCGGGTGGAACGAGAAATTAATTTAACGCCTACAAGTCGTTCTAATTTTTTCATTTGCGCACTGAAAGCAGATTGGGTGATATTCATCGTTTGTGCTGCTAGTGTAAAGCTACCTGTTTTATTATATGTAATAAAACTTTGTAGCTCTTGCATGGTTGGTAATTCTTTCATTTCGGTACTCCGATTATAATAAAAACCTCACATTACTACTTATTACCTATATTAATTGTATTGTAGCATACTATAAGTATTTTTTCATCTAAATCTATAAAAGGCGATGAATTAATTAGAATAGATATAGAGCGGTTCTTTTATAAGAAATTTCGTTTCTAATGCTATGATAGGTGAGTAAAAATAATGATAAATAGTATGGCGAAAGAATATGCTTTGCACATGCTATTTATAGGTAGAACTAATTGACATAGGGGCATAAGAAGTGATATTATTACTAAGTACCTTTATGTCGTGGTACAAGTATATATTAATTTATGAGGTGATAATCACATGGCAACGAGAAGAGAGGCTCGATTCAAACTTTGTCGTCGCTTTGGTGTGAACGTATTCGGTCACGCAAAAGCCTTGAATCGCGTCAAAAAAGACCAACGTCAGAAAAAAATGTCTGAGTATGGCACACAATTATTAGAAAAACAAAAAGTTAAAGCTTACTACAACTTGCTAGAACGCCAGTTCGTACGCTATTATGATAAAGCGAAAAAAATGCAAGGTGTTACAGGTCAAAACATGTTGATCCTTTTGGAACAACGTCTTGATAACCTTGTATATCGCATCGGCTTCGGTAACTCCATTCGTCAAGCTCGTCAAATGGTAAACCATGGCCACATTTTGGTAAATGGTCGTCGTGTAGACATCCCATCCTACTCCTGTAAACCAGGTGACGTTATTGAACTTCGTGAAGCTTCCCGCGACAACGAAATGTTCAAAACTAATTTCCAAGAACTTCGTTCTTTCGAACTTCCTTACATTGAAAAAGACTTGGAAGGCTTCAAAGCTACTTTCACTCGTCTTCCTCAACGTGAAGAACTTCCTATCGAAGTTAACGAAACACTTATCGTCGAATTGTACTCCAAATAATTTGGCGCAAAAATCCGCAGTGCAACGCACTGCGGATTTTTTATATATTATGTGTGTATTATTTATAAAAGGGTAAATCAAATAATTATCATAAAATCTATCTTTCTTGGTTTAATCGAGTATAGCCTATTATAATAGCTGTGCTTATAATTATCCCCAGTCCACATATAAAAAATATATCATGTAGCGGTAATATATTTGCTAAGTTTGTAAATATAGTTATTGATAATATTGATCCAATAGAGAAGCCTGTACTTACAGAACCGCTAGCTAATGTTAACTCTTCCTGTGAAAAAATAGATTGTATATATGCATGAACTAAAACAACGGCTGTAAATAATAATATTTCAGATATACTATATAGAATATAAAGTTGTTCTATTGTGTCTATATAGGCTATGCAAAAAATACTTCCTCCGTATAGTATAAAAAGAGGGAACAAAATCTTTTTAAAACTCGTTGCTAAATTAATGGTAAAATATTTAGCAAGAATTCCAAAAATAATGAATGATGCCAATCTAGAGATTGTTTGCGTATATCCATACTGACTATCAGTTAAATGTAAGATATCTTTAATAAATATTAATAGTAGAATAGGTATACACATATAAAATATTCTGGCTAATATACCCAAATAAACTATAAAATTAATTTTTTTATTTAGGAATAATAACTTATATCCTTTTAATAGAAGTTGAATGCGATCATATATGCTTTCTCTAATAGTTTTTTTTGAGATAGTTGAGTGTGACTGTATTCTTACATTTCTATTTAAACGATAAAGTAGGTAGGCTGAAACAATATAAGTAATTGCATCAATAACGAATACCATCGTTAAAGAGTAATTAATTATAACGCTAAATAATAAGGAACCACTTATTAATGCAAAACGATTAATAGACCGGAGCAGTGCATTGAATTTGACTAAATCATTTGTAATATTAGGTACAAATGAAAGTCTAGCGATTCCTAAAATTTTATTATTAAAACCTATAAGAAAAGCTATGATATATACTAGATATAGGTTATCTATGAAAACAAAAATTAATAATATAAAACCCGAAACTATTTCAGGAACTACCATAGACCACATTAAGCCTTTTTCTTTTACGAGTATCCCTAAAAATGGGCCTAATAACATTCCAACTAATAATGTCGCTATTGTAACTGCCCCTGTATCAAAGGGACTATGGGTGGTATTGAATATATATGTTATAAAGCCTAGTGTTGTTGCTGTGCTTCCCATTGTTGAAAAAAATAGAGCACTATTTAAGAGACCTGAGTTTTTATTTTCTAGATTCATATTATCATCTCCTAGATTATAGAAGTACTGATATAATATGTATTATTTTACAAAATCTAAATTAAACTTTTACTAATTTTGATATTATATATTAATTATTCTATATAAATATATAAATTTCCTGCATAATATAAAGTAATATGTAATATAAGTAGGTTTCTGCTAATGAAAGATAATAAAGGGGACTGTTCATTTTTATTATTTATACTGTAAATGAATTTATAGAATTAATCGGTCAACTCAAATTACTGTATATTACATTAGACGGAGAAGTTCGTATTGCTTATGATGATTCGGATAATTATGTCCAAATTATATGTGATTCATATGGACATATAAAAGTAGAAGATCAATTAGGAGGCAGTTGGCGTGATAACTGGGTTAAACTTTCTCTTAATACTGATCAGACCGTATTGAATGATGTAATATAGCAGTGTAATTCTATATTAAAAAAATAATTTGATGACAACATATAAGTATTAAATTTTAATTGACACAACCCCATAAAATCTGTATACTATTTTGAGTAAGCTTTAGTCGTGTTTCCATTAGCCCCGGAAGCAAAGGACAAGCTGATTTTGGTAGAATTATGACGTTATTAGGAGGATATGCAGCATGAAAACTACATTTATGGCCAATCCGAACACAATCGAACGGAAATGGTATGTTGTTGACGCTGAAGGTAAAACTTTAGGACGCCTTGCTGCCGAAGTTGCAAAAGTTCTTCGGGGCAAAAATAAACCAACTTTCACACCACACGTAGACACTGGTGACCATGTGATCGTTGTAAACGCAGAAAAAATTCGCGTAACTGGTAAAAAATTGGAACAAAAGGAATACTTCCGTCACTCTGGTTACCCAGGTGGTTCCCGTTTCACTAAATTGTCCATGATGCTTGAAAAACAACCTGAACGTGTTGTTGAAATGGCAGTTCGTGGTATGCTTCCAAAAAACAAATTGGGTGCACAACAATACCGTAAATTAAACGTATACGCTGGTCCTGAGCATCCACATGCAGCTCAAAAACCAGAAGTATTAGAAATTTCCGTACGATAATCTAGAGGGAGGAACATATAATGGCAGTAGCACAATATTACGGCACTGGTCGTAGAAAATCTTCCGTTGCTAGAGTTCGTCTGGTACCGGGCACAGGTAAAATCACTGTTAACAAACGTGAACTTAATGAATATTTCGGTCGCCAAACTTTGGAATTGATCGTAAAACAACCTTTGAATTTGACTAACACAGTTGAACAATACGATGTAATCGCAACTGTAGCTGGTGGCGGTCCTTCCGGTCAAGCTGGTGCAATTCGTCACGGTATCTCCCGTGCGTTATTGGACGTAGATGGCGAACTTCGTCAATCTTTGAAAAAAGCTGGCTTCTTGACTCGTGACCCACGTATGAAAGAACGTAAAAAATACGGTCTTAAAAAAGCCCGCAAAGCAAGCCAATTCTCCAAACGTTAATATTTGGACAACAAGTTATTACACCTGCAGACAATGTCTGCAGGTGTTTTTTGTTGCTTAGATTATGGTGACACTAATAATTATCTGTTATGATGATAGTAATGATAAAAGAATCAGTCATATGAAATCTGAGTATTATAAATGATAGGAGATATTGTTATGGAATTAATGAAAGCTATTCAATTGACAGGTCCCAGTAACTGTATTTCATGATATGTTACATAATATATTTACCTGTGTATAGGGGGCTGTATGATACAAAATATATATCATTTACTAGTGGAGAATTGGAGCTTTTTCTCAGGTCTATTATGGGAACATGTCGTCATAGCTTTGCTTTCCAGTATAATTGCCATTATTTTAGGATTGGTTGCGGGTATTTTACTTAACGAGTATCGTCGAGCAGTTAATCCGACCATGATGGTTATTAATTTCTTGTATACTATACCATCCATATCCATGCTGGGATTTTTGATTCCCTTTTCAGGAATTGGGAATGCAACGGCAGTGATTGCTCTTGTGATATATGCATTATTGCCGATGGTGAGAAATACATATACTGGGTTAAGCAGTATTGACAAGGAAATGATTGAAGCGGCTACATCACTGGGGTTATCTCATGTACAACGTTTACGATATATTGAATTGCCTTTAGCCTTTCCGGTAATCATGGTCGGTATACGAAATATGCTAGTTATGACTATAGCGCTTACTGGGGTAGCATCATTTATTGGTGCCGGAGGTCTTGGTGTAGCTATTTATCGAGGTATTACTACAAATAATACGACTATGACTGTAGCCGGCAGTTTACTAATTGCTTTTTTAGCATTGATTATGGATGGTGTATTGGGCTTTTTTGAGAAAATCATACTATATAGAGGGCATTGCAAACGTACTTTTAAACGTATTGGTATTATAGCCTCAATTGTGATAATTAGTGGTATTGGTGTGTTTATGTGGCCGTCGCAACAATCTGACGTAATTCATGTAGCTACAAAACCGATGACAGAACAGTTGATTTTGGGCGATATGCTGAAACTTCTTATTGAACAAGATACAGATTTAACTGTTGAAGTAACAGCCGGAGTAGGCGGAGGAACCTCCAATATTCAACCGGCCATGGAGTCCGGTCAATTCGATATCTATCCTGAATATACTGGTACCGGTTGGAATGCAGTACTAAAACGAGACACGCAATATAGTGAAAATTTATTTGATGAATTACAGCGCGCTTACGAGGATACATATCAATTTAAATGGGTCGGTATGTATGGTTTCAATAATACATATGGAATGGCTGTACGTAAGGATATTGCTAACAAATATAATTTAAAAACATATTCAGACTTAGCGAGGGTTTCGTCACAATTGATTTTAGGTGGGGAATATGATTTTTTCGGGCGCCAAGATGGGTATTCGGGATTACAGCGAGTATACGGCATGGACTTTAAAGATACGAAGGATATGGATATAGGTTTGAAATATCAGGCTATTGAAAGCGGACATGTGGATGCTATGCCTATATTTACTACTGACGGTCAGTTGAGCCATGCGTCTATTGTTGTTCTTGAGGACGATAAACATTTATATCCGTCGTATGTTTGTGGTAATGTCGTCAGAATGGATGTGTTAAAGAAGCATCCTGAACTAGAATCGGTATTGCTGAAATTGACAAATACGATTACGGATCAGGATATGTCATATATGAACTATGAAGTGGAATCGGAAGGACAGAAAACTCATGATGTTGCTGAGCGATACTTACGCATCAAAGGTTTGTTATACTAACGTGGGTTGATAGCGGGTACATAGTATTGTATTGTGATTATAAGATTACGTTTACATCTATAATTAATTCCCCTATAATAGATATATAATAATCGAAATTTATCGAAAATAGATTTTCATATAGGAGAACTCATATGATTTATAATACAATTCAATACGTAGTGGACAACGGCATTGGTACGTTGACATTTAATCGCCCTAAAGTGGCGAATGGTTTTAATATCGAAATGTGCAAGGAAATCCTTGAGGTTTTAGATAAAGCACATCATGATGAAAGTGTTCGTGCATTGCTGATCAATGCTGAAGGCAAGGTATTCTCTGCTGGTGGCGATTTAACAGAAATGGAACGCGCTGTAAATGATGGTGATACAGAATCTTTATTTGAAATTGTTGAGCTCGTGGCGCAGATTTCTATGGCTATGAAACGCTTACCTAAACCTGTTATCATGAGCCTTCAAGGTGCTGCAGCAGGTGCGGCGTTCAACATGGCGTTAGCTGCGGATTTTGTGGTTGCAGCTAATAATGTACGCTTTATTCAAGCCTTCGTAAACGTAGGTCTTGCTCCAGATGCAGGTGGTTTGTTCTTGTTAACTCGATCTATTGGTATGAACCGTGCTATGCATATCGTTATGACTGGCGAAGCGGTTTCCGCTGAAAAAGGTAAAGAACTTGGTTTTGTATATAAAGTTTGTGAACCAGAGGATTTAGAGACTGCTACAAGACGCCTAGTTGAAAAATTAGCAAAAGGCCCTGCAAAATCGTACCGCGTTATGAAGGAAATGATGTGGAATAGCTTCTTATCTGGCTGGGAAGAGTACAAGAAGTTTGAAGTAGAAAATCAATGTGAATTAGGTCTTTCTGAAGATTTCAAAGAAGGTGTTCTTGCCTTTACAGAACGCCGTCGTCCTAAATTTGGCCAAAAGTAAGACTGTTTTGTAATAAGATGTGCTAAATAGTATGTAAATTAGAACTACATACTCATATCATTAGAACCGATGTGACTCATATAGTGTGTTACATCGGTTTTCCTTTTCATACATTGACAAAACGTATATAATAGAACTATTAAGATAGTTTTAGGAGGTCCATATTTTATGGCTCAAGATACAATTAAATGTTATGATACCCCTAGTGATGTGGTCGCTGCATTGGCGGAGGATTTTATTGCTTTCACCAATGAAGAAATCAGCCGCACCGAAACATGCATTGTAGGTATCACTGGAGGCACAGTCATCAATGGTTTGTTAGAGACGTTGAACTCTGCTGAGTACATTGAGCGTGTTAACTGGGAACGGATATTTTTTGTCTGGACTGATGAGCGATTTTTGCCTCAGTCTCATGAAGATAATTATTTCAACCGTGTAAAACCATATCTGCTTTGTAAGGCGAAGGGGGCGGCCCATTTCTTTCCTATTAACACCAATTCGAAAACTGTTATAGAGGCAGCTGACGAGTACGAGAAAGAAATAGGCAATGTTCTTAAAGCTTGTAAAAAATCTGGCCTGGATTTAGCAATCCTAGATCTTGGTGAGGATGGTCATACAGCAGGACTTTTTGCGGGTTCTCATGCACTGCGTATAGCAGATCGCAACGTTGTGCCCGTTGAGGATGGCAAGGTGTGGGAACGCATTTCCATGACCTTCTCGTTTTTGGCAAAAACAGATGTCCTTTGGTTCACTGTGACTGGTGAAAGTAAACGGACTGCCCTTACAAAGGTTTTGTACCAACGTGAGGATTATGAAGATACATCATGGGATAAACGTATCGGTCGTGTACTGCCAGGTGCAGTGCTTTCACAAGAACCTATGACATGGTATGTGGACAAAGATGCGTATAATGATGTACACTGATTGGTGTAGTATTAAGTAAATATAAAGGAGATACAAATGGGGTCTATAGGAACACCTGAATTAATAGTTATTTTAGTGATTGCTCTAGTTATCTTCGGACCTGGTAAATTACCTGAAGTGGGTAAAGCGATTGGTAAGGGTATCAATGAATTTAAAGATGCTCTTTCCGGCCCAAAGAAAGCTGTCGATGAAACAAAGGAAGCCGTTAAATCTGCTACCACTATCGATGTGACAGCTGGGGCTAAAAATGATGAAAAACATAAGGAAGCTAATGATTAGGAGGTATTATTATGTGCAAAGATTGCGGTTGTGGTGAAGATAATGGCGTTGTAACAAAGGTATTCACTGTACCTGGTATGATGTGTAATAATTGTAAGGAAACAGTAGAAGGTGCTACATTAGGCCTAGAAGGCGTACTTAGCTCCGAAGTTGATTTGCCAAATAAAACGGCTACTGTATCTTTTGATCCAGCAAAGGTATCTGTTGAAACGATTACAACAGCTATTGAACGAACTGGATTTGATGTAGAGTCCGTGGTTGATGGTGTTCGTGAACATAGCCATGGTTTACTAGGTACGATTAAACGTCTCTTTAAATAATCGAATTCATAGAGCTGTATTGAAACATCGTTTCGATACAGCCCTTTTTGTATTGTGAGGTGATGAGATGATACGCAAGTTTGATTCGGAAAATTTTAAATGGGATGGCGTCGATACCTTGGTGTATAAACAAGATGGTAGTCCTTTTAAGGATGTAACACGACAAGTGTTATATGATGGGGCTTATGATATTCCCTGCCAATTCCGTTATTTTGAATGTTTGCCCGGGGGCTACTCTACGTTAGAGTATCATGAGCATACACATATGGTTATGATTGGCCGCGGTAAGGGGCAACTTTTACTAGGTGATGAAATTTATGATGTAGCACAAGGGGACTTTATTGAAATCCCAGGCAATACAATTCATCAATTTAGAGCTAATAAGGGCGACTATATAGGATTTTTCTGTCTTGTCAATAAAGACCGAGATAAGGTTAAATTATTGACTGATGAACAAATGGAAACATTGCGTCAAAATCCTAAGATTAAGGAATTTTTGGAGGGATTATGAGTACATGGACACGAGCGGCCTTAACCGTTTTAGTAGGCCTGATTATTTGGTTTTTGCCTCATACAGAGGCGATTAAGCCCGAAGGTTGGCATTTGTTGGCTATCTTTACGGCTACGATTGTTGGCTTTATTTTACGACCTTGGCCGACGGGCATTATGGCACTCTTTGGCATTGTTGCTGCTGTGGCAACGAGCTCTATTACGATGGTGCAAGCTTTGGGTGGCTATGCAGAGGCTAATGTGTGGCTTATCGTAGCAGCCGTATTCTTTTCTAGAGGTATTATTAATTCCGGCCTCGGTAAGCGCATTGCATACACATTAATTCGTGCCTTTGGTACAAGTTCTCTGAAATTAGCCTATGCCTTAGCTTGTACGGATTTGATTATCTCTCCAGCCACGCCATCTAATACGGCGCGTGGGGGCGGTATCATTTTTCCAATCGTCCAAAATATTTCCCTTGCCTTTGACTCTGAGCCTCATGGCAATACAGCACGTCGCATAGGGGCGTACTTGATGACGACGGCCCATACCATCAATACAATTACAGTAACAATCTTTTTAACTGCTTGTAGCGGTAACCTATTGATCACATCCTTAGGTGCAAAATTATTTGGTTATGATATTTCTTGGTGGGAATGGTTCCAAGCGGGTGTCATTCCTGGTGTTATTTGTATGATTTTGATGCCATGGTTTATCTATAAAATCTATCCGCCAGAAATCAAAGAAACACCAGAGGCAGCTGAGATGGCACAAAAGGAATTAAATGCACTTGGGCCAATTACGAAATCTGAAATTTCTGTGGCTATTATCTTTATCCTGTGTATTTTGCTTTGGGCTACGGCGATTTGGACAAAGTTACATCCTACAGTAGTTGCTATGATGGGTGTTCTTGCTTGTGTTGTAACTGGCTCCCTTACATGGGAAGACATATTAGGTGAACGCACCGGTTGGGATATCCTCATTTGGATGGGGACCCTCGTTGGTATGGCTGGCCTTCTTGGTAAACTTGGTGTAGTGGCTGTGTTTGCTAATTTTGTAAGTCAACATCTCGTAGGTATCGATTGGTTCTGGGCATCCTTTATCATCTCTGCAACCTTCGTATACTCTCAATACTTCTTTGCTAGTGGTACGGCGCGTATTACCGCATTATTCTCCGCCTTTGCAGCCATTTTGGTTGCCATGGGTGCGCCGATTCCATTTACCATCTTGCTCTTTGGTTTGATGAATAGCCCTGGCTGTACATTAACGCATTATAGCTCTGGTGTAACACCAATCTTCTTTGGTGCAGGCTATGTACCTCAAGGGACTTGGTGGCGCGTAGGTCTTGCTATTTCTGTAGTAAGTTTTATGATTCACTTCTGGGCTGGTACATTTGGTATGTGGCTGTTCGGTATTTTATAATATATAAATCCCTCGCTACGGCGGGGGATTTTTGTATATCCAATATTGGTGCATAAACATATATGGGCATAGCTATTGGGTATGGTGAACTTCATAAAAAAAATATAATAAATCTATAGAATATTTATTGCATGACACTATAGAACGTGTTATTATAGGTTTATCGTTACAGATTATTTTAGGAGGAAACATGTTCGGTTTAGTCATTAGCTTGTTGATTATCGCGCTGGTCGTGATTATTAAAAACATTCGAATTATGAACAACAACTTAACACGTTTTTGTCTTAAAAGTTCCGCGAATGGTTTAATATACAATCAATAAGATTTGACTATAGTGTTTCTTATTTGTATGTATTCCATGGGGTACATAGGTTTTTATGTATGTATTTAGGAATTCTGTAAACAAAAGGAATATCATTTGTAAACTTTTAAGACGGTTCTTTGGAATCGTCTTTTTTTTGTTCAGTGTGAAAGCCGTCCAAGTGGATACTTTCAAAAGAAGTGAGGAGAATATCATGAGTTGTAGAAGTGACAATTTAAAAACAGGCGTAGCACGTGCACCACACAGATCTTTATTAAAAGCACTCGGTTTCGTAGACGAAGAATTAGGTAGACCGGTCATTGGTATTGCCAATTCCTTCAATGAAATCATTCCTGGTCATGTGGGCTTGAAAAATATTGTACAAGCCGTAAAAGACGGTATCCGCAACGCAGGTGGTGTACCAATCGAATTCAATACAATCGGTATTTGCGATGGTCTTGCTATGAACCACATCGGTATGAAATACTCCTTGGTAACTCGTAATATCATCGCTGATTCCATCGAAGCAACAGCTATGGCAACACCATTTGATGCTATGGTATTCATTCCAAACTGCGATAAAGTAGTACCTGGTATGTTGATTGCTGCAGCTCGTCTAAACATTCCATCCGTATTCGTATCCGGTGGTGCTATGCTTGCAGGCGTACACAATGGCAAAAAAATCGGTTTGTCCGACGTATTCGAAGCAGTAGGTAAACATCAAACTGGTGAAATGGGTGATGCTGAGTTAGCTGAAATCGAAAATACCGCATGTCCTACATGTGGTTCTTGCTCTGGTATGTACACAGCTAATACAATGAACTGCTTAACAGAAGCTCTTGGTATGGGCCTTCCTGGTAATGGTACAATTCCAGCAGTATACTCTGAACGTTTACGTCTTGCTAAATTAGCAGGTATGCAAGCAGTAGAGGTATTGAAAGCAAACCTTCGTCCTAAAGACATTATGACACGCGAAGCCTTTGAAAATGCAGTAGCTCTAGATATGGCTTTGGGTGGTTCCTCTAATACAGCACTTCATTTGCCAGCTATCGCTCACGAAGCAGGTGTACCATTGTCCTTGGACGACTTCGATCGCATTGCACAAAACACACCTCAATTGTCCAAACTTTCTCCATCTGGTAAATACTTCATCGAAGATTTGTATGCTGCAGGCGGCGTATCTGCTGTGTTGAAACGTTTAGCAGAAAATGGTCGTTTGCATACAGATTGCAAAACTGTAGCTCTTAAAACACAAGGTGAAATTGCAACAGCAGCTCATGTTGTGGATGAAGATGTTATCCATCCATGGAATAATCCTGTTCATGAAACAGGTGGTATTGCGGTTCTTAAAGGTAACCTTGCTGTAGACGGTTCCGTTGTAAAAGCAGGTGCCGTAGATGATGATATGCTCGTTCACTCTGGCCCAGCAAAGGTATTCAACAGCGAAGAAGAAGCTGTTGAAGCTATTACAGGCGGTAAAATCGTAAAAGGTGATGTGGTAGTTATCCGTTACGAAGGCCCTAAAGGTGGCCCTGGCATGCGCGAAATGTTGACACCAACATCTATGATCGCTGGTATGGGTCTTGATAAAGACGTAGCATTGTTGACTGACGGTCGTTTCTCTGGTGCTACTCGTGGTGCATCCATTGGTCACGTATCTCCAGAAGCAGCAGCTGGTGGTACAATCGCCGTTGTTGAAGATGGTGATATCATCAACATCGATATTCCAAACGGCAAATTGGAATTAGCTGTATCTGACGATGAAATCGCTCGCCGTAAAGCAGCATTGAAACCATTTAAATCCAATGTAACTGGTTACCTTAAAAAATACGCCCTTCACGTATCCTCTGCAGCACAAGGTGCTATTGAAGTATTTGAAGACTAATCTTAATAGTAATATATTTTATACCAATCTTTAATAAAGGAGTATTAATGCGTAAGTTATATGATTTTATGGAGGCTCGCGAACGGTTAACCACGATTACCGTGAAAACTAAATTGCTTCATAGTGATGTGTTTTCAGACGAGTGTGGCAATGATGTATATATCAAGCCAGAAAACTTGCAAATAACAGGCTCCTTTAAGGTGCGTGGAGCATACAATAAAATTGCAAAATTGACAGAAGAGGAAAAGGCCCGCGGTGTTATTGCCGCATCTGCAGGAAACCACGCACAAGGTGTAGCACTTGCAGCTAAACGCCTCGGCATTAAAGCCACAATCGTCATGCCAAAACATACACCTCTCATAAAGGTGAATGCTACAAAACAATATGGGGCTGAGGTTGTACTACATGGTGAGATTTATGATGAAGCTTACCAAAAGGCGATGGAGCTCCAACAAGAAAACGGCTATGTGTTTGTTCATCCTTTCGATGATGAAGATGTCATCGAAGGGCAAGGTACAATTGCTCTTGAAGTATTAGCAGAACTACCTGATGCGGATGTATTACTGGTACCTGTTGGGGGCGGCGGCATTGTATCTGGCATTGCAGCGGCTGCTAAATTAAAAAATCCTCGCATCAAAGTTATTGGTGTAGAACCAGAAGGGGCAGCCAGTGCTTTGGCAGCATTAAAGGCCGATCATCCTGTACCACTCGACGAAGTGGCTACCATTGCTGATGGTACGGCGGTACGTCAAATTGGTGAAACTACACTTGAATATATTAAGAAATACGTAGATGAAATAATTACAGTTTCAGACTACGAATTGATGGAAGCATTCTTGTTGCTCGTTGAAAAACATAAATTAGTAGCAGAAAATTCAGGTATCTTACCATTAGCAGGGCTTAAAAAGCTAGACTGCCGAGATAAAAAGGTGGTAGCTATTGTCAGCGGTGGTAATATCGACGTACTTACCATTTCCTCTATGATTAATAAAGGTCTCGTAGTCCGTGGTCGGATCTTCACCTTCTCTGTAAATCTTCCGGATAAACCAGGTCAATTGGTTGCGGTATCTCAAATGCTTGCTGAGGCGGATGCAAATGTAATTAAGCTCGATCATAATCAGTTTAAAAACCTTGACCGTTTCCATGAAGTGGAATTACAAGTAACGGTTGAAACCAATGGGGAAGAGCACATCCAAAGCATTATTGATACTTTTAAAAATAATGGTTACATTATTCAACGTTTAAATTCCAGCGAGATTCTATCAGAATAGCTGGTTGAAAGGGTTCCTATGAGCGCAGAAACAATCAATGGGGCACGCATTGTCCTAGAAACATTGCATCGCCTTGGTGTAACTGATATGTTCGGCTATCCAGGTGGCGCAGTCATTCCAATTTATGATGAAATTTATAGCTTCCCTGAAATTAAACACTATTTCGTACGTCATGAACAAGGTGCAGCCCATGCAGCAGATGGTTATGCACGCGTATCCGGTCGTGTAGGCGTATGCCTTGCTACGTCTGGTCCTGGTGCAACAAACCTTGTAACAGGCATTATGACTGCATACATGGACTCTGTACCTATGGTGGCCATTACAGGGCAGGTAGGTCGTCCGTTTATCGGTAAGGATTCCTTCCAAGAGGCGGATATCCAAGGTATTACAATGCCGATTACTAAGCATAACTATCTAGTTCAAGATATTCACGATTTGCCTCGCATTATCAAGGAAGCGTACTTCATTGCTGGTACAGGTCGTCCAGGTCCTGTATTAATCGATATTCCAAAGGATATTCAAACAGAAAAAATATCTATGGCGGAATACAATAAATTATACGAAGTACCTATTCATCTTGAAGGGTATGATCCAACATACAAAGGCCATCAAGGGCAAATTAAAAAAGCGGCAACCCTTATCAAGAATGCAAAGCGTCCACTTATCATTGCTGGTGCTGGCGTATTGAAATCAGGCGCTATGGATGAACTTAAGGAGTTAGCTGAAAAGGCTCAAATTCCTGTGACTAATACGCTGGTTGGTCTTGGTGGTTTCCCTGGAGACCACGAATTAGCACTTGGCATGGTAGGGATGCATGGATCTGTAGCGGCTAATAACTGTACAGAGGAGGCCGACCTTGTTATAGCGGCAGGCATTCGATTCCATGACCGCATTACAGGTCATCCTGATTTCTTCTGTAAAAAAGCAAAGATCATTCATATCGATATCGACCCAGCTGAAATCGATAAGAATGTTACTATCAACGTACCTATTGTAGGTGATTTAAAACGAGTATTAACCGAACTTAATGCATTAGTTGAACCTGTTACTCATGAGACGTGGATTGAACAAATCCGCGAGTGGCAAAAGGAATATCCTATGGTGGTTCCTGAGTCTACAAATGGTGAGTTACATGCACAATATGTATTATCTGAGCTTAATAAAATCGCTAATGATGATGCCATCATTGTAACTGATGTTGGGCAACATCAAATGTGGTCAGCTCAATTCTTAACTCATAAAAAGCCACATACTATTGTTACCTCTGGTGGCGCTGGTACAATGGGCTATGGCTTGCCAGCGGCTATTGGTGCACAAGTAGGGGCACCTGAGAAACAAGTTATCCTCGTAGTTGGTGATGGCGGTTTCCAAATGACTTGTGAAGAGCTCATGATGGTTCGCCAGTACAATTTACCAATTAAAATTGTGATCATCAATAATGGATATCTTGGCATGGTTCGTCAATGGCAACAAATCTTTAATGATCGTCGCTATTCCTATGTAGATTTGGAAATAAGTCCAAACTTCTTGAAATTAGCTGATGCATTTGATTTGAAAGCAGCTCGTCTCGATACGGTAGAAGCTTTCAATAAAGATTTCCAATCTTATATTACCTCTGACGAAAGCATCGTCTTGGATTGTCGTGTTGAACGAGAAGACAATGTATTGCCGATGATTCCAGCAGGTGGCACTGTAAGCGGTATGATGGGTAAGAAAGGGGTGCTATAAATGGCTAAAGAACATCAAGTCTTAATCATTGCAAAAAATGCGCCAGGTATTGGTACACGTATTTTGGCACTCTTTAACCGCCGTGGTTTTAACGTTACAAAAATGACCTCTGGTATTACAAATCAGCCAGGTTATGCGCGTATTACCATTACTGTTGAAGCGGATGACCGCATCCTCGATCAAGTGCAAAAACAAATCTACAAGCTAATCGATGTTGTTAAGGTTAAAGTTTTTGACGATCATGATGTAGTCTGCCGTGAATTAATGCTTATCAAGGTGAAAGCAACAGCTACAACACGATCTCAAATTGTTCAAATTGCCGACGTATATCGCGGTAATGTACTAGACATTTCTCCTACGTCTATGATTATTGAGGTTATCGGCAGCGTAGAAAAATTACGCGGTTTCATCCAAATTATGGAAACCTATGGTATTCTTGAAATTGCCAAAACAGGTATCACTGCTATGAGCCGTGGAGAAAAAATGTAGGAGATGATAGTGTGGAGAATGAATTGCTCCATTATGAGAATATCTGCTTTCGACGCGATGGCAGACATATCTTAGATAATGTAAATTGGCATATAGAAAAAGGTGAAAACTGGGCTCTTTTAGGGCTTAATGGGGCTGGTAAATCGACGCTTCTCAGCATGATTCCAGCCTACCAAATTCCAACGACAGGCACCTTGCGTGTCTTCGGTCATGAATTTGGGAAATACGCATGGCCTAAGATTAAATCGAGATTAGGTTTTGTCAGCTCTGCTCTTGGGCAATTTCAATCTACCTTGGATAAACAAGTCGTCGAGGACGTGGTTATATCCGGTGCTTTTAGTAGCATCGGTATATACCAAGATGTATCACCAGAGGTGCGAGAGCGGGGGATGCAATTATTTTATGAGTTTGGCCTAGGTCACTTAGAAGGTCATTGCTTTTATACATTGTCTGCTGGTGAACAGCGACGTGTATTGTTGGCGAGATCCATTATGGCGAATCCAGATTTACTGATTTTAGATGAGCCTTGCTCTGGTCTAGACCTGCCGGCGCGTGAAAGGTTTTTACGTTCCGTATCTACGCTAGTAGAGGAGCAGAAGACACCAATTATTTATGTGTCACATCAAATTGAAGAGATACTACCAGCCATTACACATGTAGCTATTTTGCGAGAGGGCAAGATGGTACATGCGGGGTTGAAACATACAGTATTAACCGATGAGAATCTATCTGATGTATTTGGAATTCCCGTGCAGGTTGTATGGAAGGATGATCGCCCTTGGGTGATTGTGCGGTAGTTATCAATTTTATTTATCAGAGGTTAAGAATTTGGCTTGCTGATACTAAATTAATGTACGCCACATCTTGCAAATTTTTGTTAGATTGTGTACAATATAAATAGTCTATATTCTATTGAATATGTTTGGAGGTTGTCTAATATGGCAGGTAAAATTTTAGGTACTACAGTTTATTATGATGCAGATTGTAATTTGAGCAAATTGGAAGGCAAAAAAATTACAGTTTTAGGTTACGGTTCTCAAGGTCATGCTCATGCATTGAACTTGAAAGAAAATGGTATGGACGTAACAATCGGTCTTCGCGCTGGCTCCAAAAGCTGGGCAGTAGCTGAAGAGGCAGGTCTTCCTGTAAAAGAAACTGCAGAAGCAGTTAAAGGCGCTGACATCGTTATGGTATTGATTCCAGACGAATTACAAGCAGACGTTTATGCAAAAGATATCGCTCCTAACTTGAAACAAGGTGCATACTTAGCATTCGCTCACGGCTTCAACATTCACTTCGGTAAAATCGTTCCTCGCGAAGATATCAACGTATTCATGGTAGCACCTAAAGGTCCTGGTCATTTAGTTCGTCGTACATACCAAGAAGGCTCCGGCGTTCCTTGCTTGTACGCAGTAGAAAAAGACCCATCTGGCGATACTGAAGAAGTAGCATTAGCTTGGACTTGCGGTATCGGTGGTGGCCGTGCAGGTATCTTGGAAACTAACTTCAAATCCGAAACAGAAACTGACTTGTTCGGTGAACAAGCTGTATTGTGCGGTGGTTTGACTGCATTGATTCAAACTGGTTTCGAAGTATTAACAGAAGCTGGTTATGAACCTGTAAACGCTTACTTTGAATGCTTGCATGAAATGAAATTGATCGTAGATCTTATCTACGAAGGTGGTTTCCAAAAAATGCGTAACTCCATCTCCAACACAGCAGAATATGGTGATTACTATGCAGGCCCTCGCGTAATTACTCCAGAAACTAAAGAAGCTATGAAACAAATCTTGGCTGACATTCAATCTGGTAAATTCGCTGATGAATTCTTGGCTGATTCCAAAAATGGTCAAAAATTCCTTAAAGAACATCGCGAAGCAGCAGCTGTTCATCCAATCGAACCAGTTGGTGCAGAACTTCGCAACTTGATGAGCTGGTTGAAATAAGAGATTGCATTAGTAATTTCTTGATAAGCATAGGCTTACTGAAAGCGACCCCATTTGGGGTCGCTTTTTTATTGAGAAATACAAGTACGTATGATATAGTTAACGTAGAGTCAGTGTAGTATATTTTGATATAAGGAGAGATACTATGAGTTCTACAACTATTATTATCATCGTGGCGGTTGCAGTCATTTGGGCCATTTTGTTTGCCGTATTTATGAAGTTCAATAAAAAACGACAAGCCGGTGAACAACAATTTGTACAAGAGAATGCTAATAAAGCGATTCTTCATATTTATGGTAAATCTGTAAAGGTTGATGGTAAGGATCTTTCTACTATTGATCATAAAACTGGTCAATATGGTCAAGTCATTGTGGCATTAACACCAGGAGAACATACCATTGAATCCGTATATTACACGACGGATAATGTGGGTACTAAAACAAAGAATGTTGAAACACAGCCTGTTACCATTACAATTCCAGTACAAGCAGGTAATAAATATAATGCGGCTATGTATTTCTATTCCGCAGAACAACGTAATGCGTATTATAAAGGTGACGTTGACGATGCCATTTTAGAAGTTGAACTAGAATTAGAATCTGGTTTTACAGCGAATACTCATGCTTATATCATCGTGTACCGCGAATGTAAATAAATTAGTATAGTAACTGTTTAATAGAGCTATCATTGTGGTAGCTCTATTTTTTATAAATCGTTGGTGGTTATTATCATATTTATTTGTGATATAATAAAAAGATATATGAAAGGAGCATCCTTATGGACTTCTATACCGTTTCCTATGTGGAAAGCCAAATCACATCTGGTCATACAGTAGGGTTCGTTATCTTTGTAGTTGTTTTATTAGCCCTTCTCGGAGTAGGCATTCAAGTTTTGCGTAATGGTTTTACAAGCCGTTACCGTGATTTAACTGTTATATTATCCTTAATTATTGTATTTTTCTTAGGCTTAGAATATCAAGAATATGGTCGTATGAAGAATTACTCTGAAGATTCTTCTAGAATGGCTCAATTCTTGCATTCCTTTAGTGCAGACCGTGGTGTTGATGAAGGTCAATTAGCTGTTAATTCCTTAAAGGTACGTAATGGTATGATTTTAAAGGTTAGCGATGCATACTATGAGGTGCAATTTAATCCTGAATTTACTACCTATACAATCACTCGTGTGTATACAGTAAGTCCTACAGACCGAATTCATGATAAAGCGGATGTATTACCATAAGGAGGACCACATATGACAGAAGCTATGGCCGTCTATGGGATGGTCTTTGCCAAACTCGCCATAGGTCTCTTGGCGATTATTTTACAAATTAACTTAATGGGTAAAGGTAATTTGGCGCCCACCTCAGCCTTAGATCAATTACAAAACTATGTACTCGGCGGCATTATCGGCGCCATCATCTATAATGATGCGATTGGTATTTTACAATTTATGTTAGTCCTCATCTTATGGACTATTCTCGTAATGACGCTTAAATTCTTAAAAGGTAATCTGCGTTTCTTTAAAACAATTCTAGATGGTCATCCGGTAATTGTTATTGAAAAAGGGCATATTTTAACTGAGGAATGTATGCGTTATGGCATTCAATCGGCTGAGTTAAAACTAAAACTTCGCACAGCTGGTGTTCAATATGTAGCAGATGTTAAGCGCGCCGTATTAGAGCAAAATGGTCAGCTTAGTGTTGTTCAGTTCGGTGAAGAAAATATTCGTTTTGATTTGATCAATGATGGTCAAATTAATCAATTTACTCTTGATATGATTGAAAAGGATAGAGAGTGGCTCGAACAAGAGGTGCAAGAGCAAGGCTATTCTGTTAAGGATATTTATATTGCAGAGTATAAAGAAGGTAAAGTTGCATTATATCCTTATGAGAAAAAACATCGCCCTCAAATTGTTAATACCATTAAAACCAAGACAACTAAGACGAAAGATACTTTAAAATCAAAAATCTAGTACGGTAATCTAGTATTAATGCATGAATGATATATAATATAATTCTATTTATAGATACATAGTAAATTTATTTTATTTAGCCCACTATTCGTAGTGGGCTTATTAGAAAGGATATTAGTGAATCGCAAAGATTTAATTGATCGATTACAAGAACTTTATAAAGATGAAGATAGTCGCGTAACTATTAACCCTCATGCGGAGCAAAAGGTTGCCATTGTTTATCCAAATACATATTTCGTTGGCATGAGCAATTTAGGCCTTCACATTATTTATGAGGAAATCAATTTGCATCCATCTAGTGTATGCGAGCGGATATTCTTACCTGAGAAAAAGGAACTAGATGCCTATGATAAGACGAAAACTCCGCTTATGAGTGTTGAAACGCAACGACCTATGCATCAGTTTGATGTGGTAGCCTTTGATGTGACCTTTGAAATGGATTATTTTCATATTCCTCTTATGCTACGACATGGGCGTGTGCCTGTTATGAGCGAAGATCGAACTGGCTTTGATCCTATCGTCATTGCCGGAGGACCTTGTGCGACATTTAATCCTGAGCCCTTTGCCGATTTTATCGATGCTTTCATCATCGGTGAAGGGGAGGGTATCGTTACTGCTGTGTTAGAACGAATTCGCAAGGGCCGTGAGAATGGTGAAAGCCGAGAAGAAACGATTGCCGCACTAGCTCAAATTGATGGTGTATATGTACCTGTCTTATATACGCCTCGATATGACGATAATAAGCGTTTTGTTGGCTATGATATAGCAGAGGGTGCGCCTAAAATTATACGACGCCATTTTGAGCCTCTAACGAGTGGAGGTGAAACGGTAATTGCTACGAATTTCACCGAGTTTGGCGCTATGTATATCATTGAGGTAGCTCGAGGCTGTGGCCGCCATTGTCGATTCTGTATGGCTGGGTACTGTTTCCGCGTACCGCGTGTACGACCACTGGATATTTTGAAAGAAGGCGTCGATAGAGCAGAAAAGTTAGGAAAAAAGGTGGGCCTTATGGGGGCGGCCATTTCCGATTATCCAGAGGTTGATGAATTAGTAACCTATATTCGCTCTAAGGATATGCGTTATTCTTGTGCGTCCTTGCGCGCCGATTCCTTGACACAAGCCGTTGTCGATGGATTGGCTGAAAGTGGACAAAAGACAATTACTATTGCACCAGAAACGGGTAGTGAACGCTTACGCCGTGTCATCAACAAGGGGATTAGTGAAGAAAATCTTCGCACCGCGGCTCAGTTATCCGCTAAGTCCGGTATTCAACATATGAGGCTATATATTATGATAGGACTTCCAACGGAAACGGATGAAGATATAGATGCTATCGTAGGACTGGCAGAACGTACACAAGCACACATGGCTGAGGTGGGCTGTAAAGGCCGATTAACACTTAGTATCAATCCATTTATACCAAAGCCATTTACACCATTCCAGTGGATGGCTATGGATCATCAAAAGAGCGTAGAAAAGAAATTACAATATATTAAGAAATCATTGCAAAAAAATCGTCGTATCGAGGTACTCGTTGAGTCTCCTAAAGAAGCATATATCCAAGGTGTACTCGCTCGAGGTGATCGCCGTTTAGGCAAGGTACTCGCTGCATGTGCTCTAGATAGAGGTAGCAAATCCTTTAAATCTGAAATGAAAAAAGCCGGCCTCGACATGGATGACTGCAATTATCGGGAACGCAAGTTTGAGGATTATTTGCCTTGGTCTCATTTGGATATGGGCCTAAGAAATGGTTATTTAGAACAAGAATGGCAACGGGCAGTTGATGAAGCGTATACACCGCCTTGTATGGAAGGGTGTAAGCGCTGTGGCGTGTGTAAGTGATTCGAGAAATAAATAGTAGAGGAACAGTCGTATGGATATTACTGTTGTAAATGTAAATACAAATGATGATCGTAAATGGTCTTTTGAAATGCCTAACTGGGCCAATCAATTTCCTCTGGTTATGGGGGATACATATCGTCATGGCGGTGTATCTAAGAAGCCATGTGAATCTCTAAATTTAGCTACTCACATAGGAGATTCATTACAAGATGTATTAGATAACCGCAGCATTGTGGCTGATCATTTAGGTGTATCGCCAGACCGCATTACCTGTGGTAATCAGGTGCATGGACTCAATGCGGTACGCATTACAGAAGATTTAATCGGTGCTGGTGCTATGAGTTCTGATACTGCTATTCCAGATTGTGATGCAATCTATACGGATATACCAAATATTCCATTATTCTTATTTACTGCCGATTGCGTACCAGTAGGCATTTACGATCCTGTGCATCATGTGGTAGCTACCGTTCATGCAGGTTGGCGCGGTGCTATAGGCCATCTACCGGTTATCACCATAGAGGCGATGCAACGAGATTTTGGTACGCGCTTTGAAGACTGCTATGTATATTTAGGTCCTAGCATTGGACCTAAATCCTTTGAGGTTAATCAAGAACTGGCAGATACTTTCACAGACGAGTGGAAGAAAATAACTGATGCCAATAGTGATGAATTGGTCCGATATATCGTTAGAGATGGTGCGTCGAAAGCGACACCACATGTTGATTTATGGCGATTTATCGAAGAAGATTTGTTGCAACGAGGTGTTCCAAAGGATCAAATCTGTATTAGTGGTACCGATAGTATGACCGATGAGAATTGTTTTTCCTATCGTCGTGAACATGGTAAAACAGGGCGTATGGCATTATTTGGTATGCTCGAAAAACGGTAAAGATATACATTATTGGTTAAATATTATATAATATAAGTCTATAGGATATTTATTTATACGTTACTATATGGGAGGATCATATGATTGAAGAATCCCTTCATAAAATCCAACAACGCATGGCTGATGCAATGGCTAGCGTAGGGCGCACGGATACGGCGTTACTTGTTGCGGTTACAAAGAATCATCCTGTAACGGCTGTAGAGGAAGTGGCTCGCCTTGGATGCACTCATGTAGGCGAAAATCGCGTGCAAGAGGCAAAAGAAAAACAAATGCTTTATACAGGACCTAAATTGGTATGGCATTTAATTGGCCATTTACAAGTTAATAAGGTTCGTCAAGCGGTACCGATGTTTGATTTGATTCATTCTGTAGATAGTAAGAAACTATTAGATGAAATCGAAAAGGTTGCTGCTAAGCATGATAAGGTACAAGATATATTGTTACAAGTCAATGTAGCTCGCGAAGCGAGTAAGTCTGGTATGTCCGTAGAGGATTTTCCTGACATACGAGACTATGCGAAGACCTTACCGCATGTACGCGTTAAAGGGTTGATGTGCATGGCTCCGTTTTTCGAAAATCCGGAGGATGCAAGACCTATCTTTAGAGTGGCACATGCTTTGTATGAAGATATGAAAGGGTATTTCCCTGATGGGAATATACAATATTTGTCGATGGGGATGACACATGACTTTGAAATAGCCTTACAAGAAGGGGCTAACATCGTGCGTGTAGGCACTGCCATCTTTGGGGAACGTGTATATAACTAATTGGGAATATAACAGTGTGAGTATATTAGGAGGATTACCATGTCTATGGGAGAACAATGGCAAAAAATCAAAAATTTTATCGGCATTAATAATGATGACCGTTATGATTATGATGATGAGTATGAATATGAAGATGATGAGGACTATGCAGAGGACGTGCCACCAGTAGCACCAACAGCAGCTGCATCTGAGTTCCATCCACGTAAGGTAGGAGGCACATCCACTATGACACAACGTCCAACAGCCATGAAAGTAGTTGTTATCGAACCTAAGGTTTTTGAAGATTCTGAAAGCATCACTCATCAATTGCGTGACATGCGTCCTGTATTGATTAACTTTGAAAATACAGATCCTCATGAAGCTGCTCGTATTGTTGACTTTGTATCTGGTGCAACATTTGCATTAGATGGTAAATTGGAAAAGGTAGGCAAAGACATTTTCATGTGCGTACCTGTTAATGTATCCATTGATTATAATAATGAATCTGAAAGTGGAACAACTGAGCAACAAGAATTTAACTGGCAAAATAAATAATCCGGTATAGAAAAAGTGGTGATACTATGTTGGGAAAAACAGTATGTATAGGCGTAGGCGCCATGGGTGGTGCCCTTTTACGAGGCGCACTTTCACAAGGCATATTACGTAGAGATAATGTATCAATCGTAGTGCGTCGCCCTGAACATCGCGACGAATTAGTTGACGAATTGGGCGTTACAGGTTTTGTAGAATTACCTGATATGGCACAGTTTGACACGATTATCTTAGCTGTTAAACCACAGGTATTACCATCTGTATTGAGCCAATTAACGTCTGTGAAAGCGGGTGCTACGGTTATATCTGTAGCAGCTGGTGTAACATTAGATACCTTGCGCAAAGCATTACCAACCGCGGTGTTGTACCGTGCCATGCCGAATACTCCAGCATCTATTGGATGTGGTATGACTGCGTTGACTGCGGATAATGGAGCTGATACAATTCACGTGGAGGCTTTATTTAATGCGGTTGGTGAAGTAGCCGTTGTCAGTGAAGCCGACCTAGATCGATTAGGCGCTTTGTCTGGTGCCGGCCCAGGATATATGTTTGTCATTTTAGATGCCTTGGCTGATGCGGGCGTCCGCATTGGATTACCTCGTCAATTGGCGATTAAGGCGGCCGCCCAAACGATGTACGGGGCTGGTAAAATGGCATTAGAATCCAGCACACATCCTGCTATATTGCGCGATCAAGTGACTAGCCCTGGCGGCACTACGATTGCTGGCATTGGAGCTATGGAAAAAGGTGGCTTGCGCAGTGCCCTACAAGATGGGGTTGTTGCTTGTTTAGCTCGTTCCAATGAATTGGGGAAATAATGGCTGATACTAGTAAATTAATTAGATATTTTGAAGCAAGCGGTAGCGGTGAAGAAGCGCGCCGTATGCTTGATTTAGCAGAACAAGTGGTAAAGGGAAAACCGTATCGCGTATGTGACTTTACAAGTCCTGCAGGACTTGTTATTGCGGATGCAATTAAGGCGGCTTATCCTGAATTACTCGTTCAATCCTATGGCGGCTATGAAGGGGCGGAACGTATTCGTATCGCCTTTGTAGATAGTCATTTTCAAGGTACAGTAGATATGGGTATCATTCCCTTGAAGGTATCTTGGGATCCACGATTTAGATTGTTAAATCATCGTGATGTGCTTGGTTCATTGATGGGGCTTGGCATTGATCGATCGAAATTTGGCGATATTATCATGGGCCAAGGGGGCGCACAAATTCTCGTAGATAGCGCTGTAGCAGATTTTGTAGTGCAAAATTTTACAAAGATTGCTATGGTTGCCGTATCTGTAACTCCGATGGAGTTAGATGAGATAGCACCAAAAGAAGAAAAGATTAAAGAAGTGCGTACTACCGTTGCATCACTTCGATTGGATGCGGTAGCAAGCTCTGGCTTTAGCGTATCCCGTACCAAATTGGTGAGCGCTGTAAATGCCGGTTTATTGCAAGTAAATTGGCAACCTGCAAAGGGGCCATCCCAAGAGGTCAAAGAAGGGGATATCATCTCTATGCGTGGTCGTGGCCGAATGAAGGTAGAGGCTATTACGGGCACATCCCGTAAGGGACGTATCGGCGTTTACCTTAAACGATTTATGTAAGCAAATAAGCAATCGGCTTGATTCATCAAGCCGATTTTTTATACCGCTTATGTATATCTATAGTTTCATATGTAGGTATACATAAGCGGTATCATCAATTATGCGAGGTTCATTATGATATCTCTAACATTACAAACTACAGCGAGTGATACCATTTTATTTGTAGGTGGTGGCGCCGTGGCTGAACGACGTCTAGCATTATGCTTAGACGAGCCCTGTCAATGCATTGTCATTAGCCCTGTTATAACAAATCAGATGAAAGCTTGGCTTGAGGATAACAGATTTATTTGGCACAATACAGTGTTTAGCGATGACCATATAGACATTGTAAAACAATGTAAATTATTGTTTATTTGTACAGATAATAAAGCTGTTAATAATTATATCGAAGCTATAGCGCGCAATAATGGCATACTAGTCAATCGTGCCGATAATGCTACAGCTTGTGATTTCACAGTACCATCAACAATCGATATGGGTGATTTGCATGTTGCGATTAGTGCTAATAATGGGGGACCACGTATTAATCGCCTTGTGAAACAAGATATGATGAATCGTTATAATATATTGCAAATTGCCATACCGAGACTTAAAATTATGAGGGAAGAGGTAAAGTTACTGATCCCTAGCGTAGAGGAGCGTAGCCGTTTTTGGCGTACTCATTTAAGCGAAACTGAATTTCAGGCTATTCTTAAGGGACAATGGCCTTTGATAGAGGAGAAACTACACCATGCAATTAGTGGTATTAGGACTAAATCATAGAAGTGCTGCCGTTGAGGTGCGTGAACGTTTCTCGTTTGAAAAAAACGAGGTAGAAAGCGCCTTAAATCGACTCTATGAATATGAAAAAATTTCAGAATGCGTCATTCTATCGACTTGCAATCGTACGGAAATTTATGCCGTATTAGAAGATGTACAATCTCCTAAAGCGTATATGCTCGATGTATTAAAGCATTTAAAACATGCCGATACAATTGATGAATCCGCATTTTTCTTCTATGAAGAGAAAGCGTGTATAGAACATCTATTCCGCGTATCTGCTAGCCTTGACTCCCTAGTATTGGGGGAAGGTCAAATCCTTAGCCAATTGAAAGGTGCCTATATTGCGGCCTATAGTGCAGGCTTTACGGGAACCGTATTTAATATCTTGTTCCAACGCGCTATTGGTGTTGGTAAAAAGGTTCGGACCAATACAGGCATTGCGAATACACCTGTGTCTGTTAGTTACACGGCGGTTAACTTGGCGGAAGATAGCCTAGACAAACCACTTTCAGAAGCAACAGTCCTCATCTTAGGGGCTGGTACCATGAGTGAGTTAACAGCTACACACTTACAAGCAAAGGGCGTAAAAACCATATTCGTATCAAATCGAACTTTTACCAAAGCGGAAGCCTTGGCGAAGAAATTTAATGGGCAAGCCATTAAATTAGATCACTATGTAGAACAAGCGGAACATGCAGATATCATCATTACATCGACGGGGGCACCGCATTATATTATTGGTGAAAAAGAGGCTAAACGGATTTCCGCATTGCGTCATGGACGTCCCATCGTGATGATTGATATTGCGGTACCACGTGATATTGATCCTGTCGTTGCGGATATCGAAGGTGTGTACCTATTCAATATCGATGCTCTAGAAAGCGTTGTAGAAGAAAATAAACAACAACGCGAGGAAGAGGCGAAACGGGCTGAACCGATTATTCACGAAGCCATCGATGAAGTGTTAGAAAAGTTTAGTTATTTATCCGTACGTCCTATGATGGCATTATTGACGGATAAGGCTGACCGTATTCGTCGCCGTGAATTACATCGAGCGCTGGCTAAATTGCCGGATATTTCCGATAAAGAGCGTCGCATCATTGATTCTATGAGTCGTATGATTGTTAGAAAAATGCTAAGAGAACCGATGATTCATTTCAATGAAATCGCAGGTACACAAGAAGAAGGTTTATATTGGGATTTATTCAAAGATATGTTTAATCTCGAGAAAGAAGGCTCGTAGAATGAGGAACCACATTAGAATTGGAACTCGAAAGAGTACTCTCGCTTTATGGCAGTCAGAATATGTAAAAAGTGAATTACAACGCTTATACCCTGGTATTACAGTGGAACTAGTCCATTTTAATACGAAAGGGGACCGTATTTTAGATAAGCCACTAGCGGAAGTAGGTGGCAAAGGTTTATTCACTGCTGAATTAGAGGCGGCTATGCATGCTGGTGATATCGATATCGCCGTTCATAGTTTAAAGGATATGCCTACGGAATTACCAGACGGTCTTACATTAGGTGCTATTTCAAAACGGGAAGTACCATTCGATGCTTTGGTCAGTCCTAAATACAAAACATTGGACCAATTGCCAGAAGGTGCTCGCATTGGTACCAGTAGTTTACGTCGTCAAGCCCAATTATTGCATCGCCGTCCAGACCTACGCATCGAAGTCATCCGCGGCAATGTGCAAACCCGTCTTGGCAAGATTGAAACAGAAGGCCTCGATGGCGTCGTATTAGCACAAGCAGGCCTTAAACGGCTCAGTTTAGATGATAGAATTACACAAGTCTTTACGGCGGATGAAATGATTCCTGCTGTGGGGCAAGGTGCTTTGGCTATTGAATGTCGCAGTGACGATACTGAGATGTTAGAAATACTTTCAAAAATCGACGACGAACCAACACGCCTTGCCGTAGAAGGGGAACGTAGTTTCTTGAATCAACTCAATGGGGGTTGCCAAGTGCCAATGGGCGTATATGGAACCGTTGAAAAAGGGCAGCTCATATTGAAAGCACTCATTGCATCCTTAGATGGTAAAACTGTATATGAAGGAGAATTGTCTGGACCTGCTAAGAAAGGGGTTATGTTAGGCAAAAACCTTGCGAAAGCCTTATATGAAGAAGGGGGCAAACACATTGTGGAAGCTCTTGTTAAGGAGGGAATCATAAAATGACAGGTTTAGTATATTTGATCGGCGCAGGCCCTGGAGATTCTAAATTAATCACTGTAAAAGGTAAGGAATGTATAGAACGCGCAGATGTTATCGTGTATGACTATTTAGCAGATGCTCATTTATTAGAATGGGCTCGTCCTGATGCTGAGTTAATCTATGCAGGTAAACAATGTAGAGAACATACTATGCACCAATGGGAAATCAACGAACTATTGGTAAAAAAGGGAAAAGAAGGCAAAATCGTAGCCCGCTTAAAGGGTGGGGATCCCCTCGTATTTGGCCGTGGCGGTGAAGAGGCAATGGCCCTTCGTGAGGCCGGTGTTCCTTTTGAATTTGTACCTGGTGTTACATCGCCTATCGCAGCGCCTGCCTATGCTGGTATTCCTGTAACACAACGCGCTATGGCTACATCCTTTGCGGTTGTTACTGGTCATGAAGACCCAACAAAAGCGGTATCTGGCATCCATTGGGAAGGCCTTGCCACAGCAGTGGATACCCTTTGCTTTGTCATGGGTGTAGGCAATTTACCTACAATCGCAGAAAAATTGATGGCTCATGGCCGCCCTGCTAATACACCAGTGGCGCTCATTCGCTGGGGTACTAAACCTGTTCAAGAGGTGCTTGTTTCCACACTAGAACATGTTGTAGAAGACGTGGAAAAGGCACAACTAAAAGCACCAGCCATCATCGTCGTAGGCGATGTTGTAAACTTGCGTGAACAATTGCAATGGTTCGATAACAAGCCATTATTCGGCAAAACGATTGTAGTTACTCGTGCTCGCTCTCAAGCTAGCAAATTCCGCGATATGCTCATGAATCAAGGAGCCAATGTTATCCAAGCAGCAGCTATTAAAACAGAGCCTGTAGAATTATTTGATGAAGATAAACGTTTATTACATGGCGTAGATCGCTATTCTTGTGTCGTATTCACATCCGCTGAAGGGGTACGCTACTTCTTTGATGCATTGTACGGAGAAGGTAAGGATGCACGCTCTTTAGGCTATGCTAAGGTATGTGCTATTGGCAGTGCTACAGCTAAGTCGTTGACTAACTATGGTATTACGCCGGATATTATTCCTGTAGATTATAAGGCTGAATCTGTTGTTGATGCATTGAAACAGCATGTAAAAGCTGGAGATACGGTGTTATTAATTCAACCTAAGAAGGCTCGTGAAGTGATTCCTCGTGAATTGCGTCACTTAGATATCGATGTAGATATCTTGCGCTTGTATGAAACACAACAAGATACATCTCAACAAGAGGCATTGGTAGATGCATTGCAACATGGTCATGTCGACTATATTACATTTACTAGCTCCTCTACAGTTACCAATACATTGGAGTTATTGGGTGAGGATGCACTTTCACTATTAGAACATACAAAGATTGCATGTATCGGACCTATTACGGCCGCTACGGCTATGAGTGCAGGTTTAAAGGTAGATATCATTAGTCCTGTATATACGACAGAAGGTCTTGTAGACACAATCGTGAAAGACTGCGCTAACTAATATACTGTCATTATTAAACGGAAGAAGGAAATTTACTATGTACGATTTAACCTATCGTCCTCGCCGTTTGCGCACTTCTCCAGAAATGCGTGATTTAGTACGAGAAACAACATTAGATACAACTGATTTGATATATCCATTATTCATCGTTCCTGGTGAAGGCATAAAAAAAGAAATCGACACATTGCCAGGACAATACCATTTATCCGTAGACGAAGCGGTAAAGGTGGCGCAAGAGGCTTATGACCTCGGTATTCGTGGTGTAGAAATCTTTGGTATTCCTACCTATAAGGATGAACAAGGTTCCTCTGCTTGGGATATGGAGCAACCGGTACAACAAGCGATTAAAGCCATTCGTGAAGCGGTGCCAAATCTATTGGTCATTGCAGACGTATGCTTATGTCAATATACCTCTACAGGTCACTGCGGCATGATTGATCATCACGAAATTTTAAATGATGAAACATTGCCTCTATTGTGCAAGGTTGCCGTTAGCCAAGCACAAGCAGGTGCTCATATGGTGGCGCCATCAGATATGATGGATGGCCGTGTAGGTGCTATTCGTGAAGCTCTTGATGAAGCTGGTTTCACCAATGTATCCATTATGAGCTATGCTGCAAAATATGCATCTGCCTACTATGGTCCATTCCGTGGCGCCGTTAATTCAGCGCCTCAATTTGGGGACCGTAAATCGTATCAAATGGATCCGGCTAATCGCTTAGAAGCAATGCGTGAAATCGAACTCGACATCGCCGAAGGTACGGATATTATCATGATTAAACCGGCATTATGTTATTTGGATATCGTTCGCGAAGCACGTGATCGTTATGAATTGCCATTGGCTGTCTACAATGTATCCGGCGAATATGCAATGGTTAAAACGGCTGCAGCCGCTGGTCTTATCGATGAACAACGCCTTGTTATGGAAACGATGCTCTCCATGAAACGGGCTGGTGCTAAGATTATCATTACATACCATGCCCTTGATGTGGCACGTTGGCTTAAACAATAAGGAGTGACTATGTTACAACTAGGTAAATCAGAAAAAGCGTTTGACGAAGCAAAGCGATATATGCCAGGTGGCGTTAATAGCCCTGTTCGCTCCTATCGTAGCGTAGGCTCAAACCCTCCATTTATTAGCTCCGCTAGTGGCAGCCGCATCTATGATATCGATAACAACGAATACATCGACTATGTGTTGAGCTGGGGCCCTATGATTTTGGGCCATGCGAACCCTGAGGTCGTAGCTAGTCTGCAAGAGGCTATTCCTCGTGGTACAAGCTATGGTGCGCCTACATTGTTAGAAACGGAATTGGCTAAGAAAATCCAAGCCTTCATGCCATCTATGGAAATGGTGCGTCTCGTTAACTCTGGTACAGAGGCGACTATGAGCGCATTACGCGTAGCTCGTGGGTATACGGGCCGCGATCGTATCGTTAAATTTGTTGGCTGTTACCATGGTCATAGTGATTCTCTATTGGTGAAAGCCGGCTCTGGCCTCGCTACATTTGGCGTGCCAGATAGCCCAGGCGTACCAAAGGGCGTTGCAGAAAATACCATCACATTGCCATACAATGGCATCGACGCGGTTAAACAATTATTCGATGAAATGGGCGATACCATTGCTTGTATTATCGTAGAACCTGTTGCAGGTAATATGGGCTGCGTGCCACCAGTAGAAGGATTCCTTGAAACTTTGCGCGATGTAACAAAGGCGCATGGTGCCCTATTAATCTTTGACGAAGTTATGTGTGGATTCCGCGCTAGCAGCGGTGGTGCACAAAAACTATACAATATTAAACCCGATTTGACTTGCCTTGGTAAAATTGTTGGCGGTGGTATGCCTCTTGCTGTATTTGGCGGTTCTAGCAAAATTATGAGCGAAGTAGCACCATCCGGCCCTATTTACCAAGCCGGTACTTTAAGTGGTAATCCTGTGGCTGTAACGGCGGGCCTTGCTACATTATCTATGTTGCAACGAGACCCAACCATCTTTAAACAAGTGGAAGATAGCACAAAAGCATTGTGTAATGGTCTTGAAGAATTGGCTAAGAAATACAATGTGCCAGCGGTGGTGCAACGTGTGGGTTCTATGTTTACCTTGTTCTTTACAGATAAACCGGTTCACAATTTTGATGACGCTAGTGCATGTAATGCGGACCATTTCAAGATATTCTTCCATCATAACTTGAGCCATGGTATTTACTATGCGCCAAGTCCATTTGAAAGCAACTTCGTATCCATGTGTCATAAGGGTGCAGAAATTGATAAAACATTGGCTGTTGCAGAAGAAGCTTTCAAAATTATCAGTGAGACACTGTAATATTCTTTTGACGTAATCGATATAGGTGATGAACATGCAATTTTACAAGAACTTAAAACGGGCTCGTGTACGCATGGGAAAGAGCCAAATCGAAGTCGCTAAGGCTGTAGGTATTAGTAATGCAGCATTGTCTAATTACGAGACTGGCTATAGAGAACCAGACCTCGATACACTGTGCGCGTTGGCTCGTTACTATGAGCTGACCTTAGATGAACTCGTGAATGTTAATAATGAACAGCAAGAACGCATTTATGACATTAGCACAGCTGCGAAGGATACACATATTAAGTTCAAAGGGGACTTGTATGAATTAAAAGCATCGCAAAAGAAGGTTCTCTTGCGAGAACTGGATACAGTGTTTGAAAAATTTCAACGATCTCGTATAACATCTATCAAAGAAGGTACCTCACATCGCCACCCTCATATCAATCGGGGAGGACTGTTGGGGGCAAACCTTGCGGTGAGTCGCGGGAAAAAATGATAAGTTTTGATTGTATGACAAACGAACCTGATCCTGAGTTTCCTTTAGGAAGTCGCTAATTAAATAAAGTTTGATAGCATTAAAGCTATTATATCCAAACATATACTATTAGTATGGATATAATAGCTTTTTTATTTATGTTACGTATATTGTTTTTGTAAAACATACAATTTATAATTTTATTAAGAGTAATATAACTAGTGGAGAATTGCATGATAATAATAGTTTATGTGGGATTTTTAGTGTTTTTATTTTGTATGTACTTTATTAAAAATCCTTATTTTTCATTGAATAAAATAAAAATTAAACGGTCGAGATATTTATTAATATCAGAGCTTTCAATGGGTGGAATAATTTTCTTCTATACACTTTTTTCTGGATATTCTAAAATATTTAAATTTTTATTGCAGTTGGGAATGGTAACAATGTGTTTTCTAGAAATGTGGTTAAGAATTCCGGCTATTAAAGAAGATTCTAACTTATCGTCTGAAATTAAAGCAATATTGATAAAAAAAGCAAAACAAGATTTTTATTCTGTTTTGCCAGTTTTCTTTATGATGCTATGCATGGTTATTTTTGTTTATTTTCGTAACTAAATAATAAAATATTACTATTCGATAAAAATAAGTTCTAATTACATTAATGGAGAAACTTATGAGGCTAGGTTTTTCGTGAATTGAATATATAGGAAGGTTAGATAATATGAATACAACTATATATGAAGCCGTAGCTAAATATAAAAAAGATGATACATTACCATATACAGAGTATTTTAGTTTAGGGGATTTTTCGACTAAAGATTTAGCAGAAAATGCAATAATGTTAGCTAAACAACTTCCTGGATTTAGAGAATTTTGCGATGAAAACTTTTATATTGAGGAATTTGTTTTAAATGATGGAGTACCAAGAAATTATAGTGTAGATGATCCTATCAAAAACAATGAAGTTTTTATATTGTGGTATGGGTATGATGTGGATTCAATTTATACAGTGGGGGGAACTCTAGGTGTATTTAGTGAATATGAATATGCTGAATTAGCAAAAGAGAAATATAGTGCTTGGGACATATTTATTGTTCATGGATTAGACAATTTTGGTATTGGGAAGGTTGTATTAAACGAACGTCAATGGGTAGATGGCTTTGTAAAAGTTTATGATTAAGTGCATATGGCAATAGAAGCTATTTAAATACCTTTTTGAACAAGATTATATGAACAAGTAAAGATTTTGTTTTTGCTAGACTTTAAAAGTATTACGTCATATGGAGTAATCATGGAAATGTATAAGAATCTAAAGTCTAAGTTTAATAAATTGTCTTTTAGAGTTCATTTGATACTGATCGTACATTAGAGGAGTATTGTAAATATTACTACTGTTTATAATGAGAAGATGGAGCCTAATAAAATATATGCATATAGGTTTATTAAAAGAACTTGGTCCCAAATTATTAAAATATCTGCTTAGTGGCATTGCTGCAGCCTTTATACTAATCGTAATTGTCGGCATCACTACTCGATATTATCATTATAATGACAACTCTTCTGCATTAATCAGATATGGATATTCTCTCTACAAAGAGGATTTGATTGATGAGATAAACTGGACTCGCGTTGGTGATAAGTTTATGGTGAAGAATTCTGATTATACTGACTTTAAGGCAAAGTATAATCAGAGTAAATTTTTAGATTATATAGATGATAATAAGGACAAAATTAGGGAAGGTCTTAATACCAATAGCATTAGAGTCCAGTTATTAGAAGACTTTATACGAATTAAATATAAAATGGTGGACTGATAAAGATGGTTTTCGATAGGGTTGTTATTAATAAATTAAAAATAATTATATTTGTAGTAGGAATGATCATAGGCTCATTTAGTGGTGCTCTTGTATTAGAGAAAATAGATAATACATTAGAATCCATTTATTCTGGTAGACAAGCTCTTATTTGGAATGAATATAAAAGTTTTGATCATCGTGAGCATTTTACTATCAATGCCATCTATCCTTTTAAATATGAACTTGGTAGTGTTAGACCATACTTTATTGTTGATGCATTGAGTGATAGTGATATGGATACATTAGAGAAATCATTAAGATTAGATGGATGGCAACAAATAGAGAGTAATATATTTCAAAAAGAAACTAGTGGAGAAGTATTAAAGTTATCTGTAAAACCTATTAACATGAATGAATTTATGATTGTATATTATTACTAACTTTTACAAATGGAATCCATACTATTAGCTATGCGGTAATCGTAATAATTAATGAATAGTTATATAGGTAAAGTTATTCAGAAATGTATTAGTGGAGTTAGGAGCGATTATGAACGCTGGGCGTATCTTATGTAGTATTTTACTTGGTATGTATGCAATATATATTATACGGAATAATACAATAACTATTGCAGGCGCAAATACTAAGAAAAGTATTCTTCTTACGATGATACAATTAGGTCAATTATTGATGATTGAATTAATGGCTATTTTCGGGGGGAGGATTTTACATAGTTTTTCTATTTTTTCGTTAATACTTGCAGTCCTTCTTTGGGGAGAAATGTTTGCATTAAAGCAAAATCTCAATGAATATTTTATGTGCAAGGAAGGGAAAAGCTATGGCATTAGTATTATAGGAATAGGTCGAATTGCTGTGTCTGTAGGGCAGAGCATTTTACTAATCTTATTAGCGATTTTTGCTTGGTAAAATTTCTTCCGTATGAGGGGAGGAATTTAATTCATCTTTTGGCCGTTATAGGGATTTATAAAAAGATGATACATTACCATATACAGAGTACTTTAGTTTAAGGTATTTTTTAGTTTAATCTGGTTGTGATTGAGATATTTCGACAAAGCATAATAGGACTATTGTTAAATTTTATTAGTTAGCTTGGTAGAGAGTTTATATGAAAAAAGCTTATATTTTTATAGTGATAGCTATTGTAAGTCTTGGTATAGCTATATATCATCATTATCATCAAGTGGCCCATAATAATATAGTTGTTTCCACACAGTCTCATGAATTAGTAGACACCTCAATTGATGAATCGATTTCTAATCGAATTTTAGCAGTATATCCCACTGAATCTTACTATTACTATTTAGGCTACGATGGAATTGGTTGCTATGATATTAAAAATCATATTTTAGATGTATTAGAGTTCGAGGTTTATGGTGATGAGAGTGGTCCTTTTAAAACCTATCATCCTAAATCTAAGATAGTTGTTAATAGGAAGAATAAACTATCTGATTTTTCAAAAGAAGATTTAAATAATTTTGAAAAAATGTTAATGAATTCTGAGCATGGTGCACAATACTTTAATAAACGATGGTACCGTTCTGGTTATGAAGCCACTTTTTTGGATTTAGATAATCATCTTATTATTACGAATGATGTGCGAGGTGTAAAAGATACACCTACTAAAATTTTAATATTTAATGTGAGTGGCTTTATTATCATTGATAAAGAAACCAATGATATGCAAGTTTATTTTGATGAAAGTATTGCGGGTAAAAAAGCTAGAGATTCAGCTGTTTCAATCTTAAAACATGTTTATGGAGAACATCTGATAATTCTAAATAGTATAGATCAAATTGAAGAGAATGAGAGAAATATTTTGTTGCAACTAAGAGATCAATACATTAGTAAAAAATAATTTGCGTGAGCGTAGTTAGTGAAAAGGTTAAATTTAGATCTAGTGATAATTATAAAGGTGTTTTGGGGATGTTTAACCCCATTGGTGTAGAATGGCAACAAAGTGGTGCTATTGCAACAACTAATGCATATGTAGAATTCCAAATGGAAGTAGAGGTTAATAAGTAGATGTGGAAAAAGAGATTACTGATAATTAGTATATTAGGAAATATTCTTTCTCTGTTTTTAATTGGTATCTATTTTTTAGTGAATTCCTGGTTTTTTCATGCTGAATTAGGAAGTATAGTTGGTATAAAGCCTGATTATCTGATTCAGTTAAATAATGAAGGCGTTTTGTATGACTATAGACAAATGATAAGTATTGCCTCTGGTATAAGGTCATACAAATTGATAAACTCCTTAGAATCAGATAATTATCATATATACAAATCAATTTATAATCATCAGATTTTCATTGGTCAAGTTGATCAAATTCATCAAAAATATATTATTTATGATGGGTATTTAGATCACTATATATTTGTAAATCTTAAATTTAATATGGATGAAAAACAATATGATGATTTTATTGGAAGAATAAAGGTAATAGATGGTTATGAAAATGTTCCTATAAGATATCGCAAGTTAATTGAAAATGGCAACTGGGAATATCTTTAATTCATTTTTAACTGGCATAGGTATATTGAATTAGGCCTAGAATTATGTTTAAGAAATTTAGTAGCTAAGGGCAATTCTGCGCTTGCGTGAGAGAATAAGCCTATGCTTATGAAAAAAGCAAAAAAAAGATTTTTGTTTCGTAATAATTATATTGGTTATATTTCAACTGAAAATTATTTTTAATGCTATAAATGATAATTAAAATTAGACTTGGGTTGGTGAGTATGACTAGAAGTTATTTTAAATTGAATAGGATTCCATTTGTAGTTAAACTTTATATTGGATTTGTCTTATTGGTATTCCTATTAATGGGAATTACGTATTTACATGCGTATATTAAAAGGCCAGAGCAAATGCAAAGTCTTCAATTGTATGAGCAAAAATTAGAAACCATATCCTCAAAAAAAGTAAATGAAGCGTATTATGTATCTGGCAGAGCATCTCAAAATAATAATCTGGAAATTACATATGCCTCTATTACAATTGATGATATTAAAGGGATACTTTCAAAACAAAATATAGGATGGAATGAAATAAGTAAAAATCGTATAGTTGGACATGACTATGATGCTAACGTTTATATCGAGTTATTTAAAGAAGTAGGTTCTAATAGGGTGATTTTAATATTACAAAGAACAAATTGACACTATAGGTAATATAGAGGACTTTTAGGGATTAAATATTGTAGTGTTAGTGATATCAGCCTTGCAGCGGGTAAAAATACTGTAGATGTTAAGAATACTTATAAAAGCTCTGGTTGGAGTATCGGTGCTGGTATTAGTTTGACTGGTGGCGGACTTCTCGATATTAATGCGAGTGGTAATATGGCTCGTCAAAATGGCGATACGCACCAAGAAAGCTATGTGCCAACGACGATTAGAGCAGCACAATTAGCACAACTTAAAGCAAAGCGAGATACTACTATTATTGGCTCTACTGTATCTGGTAAGAAAGTTGAAGTTGATACAGGTCGAGATTTACATATTCAAAGCTTACAAGATGTAGATAACTTTAAAGAACACAGTAAGTCGGCTGGCTTCTCTGTATCCTCTAAACCTAATTTCAAGGATCCAACTGGTAGTATTAGTGCTAGCGTAGGCTCTAAAGGTAAAGCGAACTCTATTACTCAATCTGCTATTTCTGAAGGTATACTAATAGTAGATGGTAAAGAAATTGATACTAAGACGATTAATACCAATACAGAGAATACGCTACATAAATTAGATAAGATTTTTGATAAAAAGAAAATTGAAGAACGTTAGGCGCTAGCACGTTTATTTGCTAAAAATGCTTTTGAAGAAGTACATCGCTTAAGTGATAAATACGACTGGAAAGATGGTTCAGCACAGAAGGTAGCATTACATGCTGCGATTGGTGAAATTGCGGCACAATTGGCAGGTAAACCAAATGGATCGGGAGTTGTAGCGGCAGGGATTAATGAACTAGCGATAAAAAAATTATAGATAAAATTGGGAAGGAACATCCTAATCAAATACAATTATTAAGTGCTGTTTTAGGTGGGGCTGTGAATAAATTAGCTAATAAATCTACTGATACTGGAATGGCCGTTTCTTCCTTAGGTACTAAACATAATGTTTTACATTTATTTTTTAAAAAGGCAATAGATTATCTTGATACAAGTAATTTACAGTATAATCAAGTGTATTCTATTGAAACAAATGCTGATGCGGGGCGAGTATATATTGCAGGTGTCGGAGGCATGATTGGGGGATTAGTAGATAAATTTGGGGGTGTATATGATCAAGTGGGAGGCGATGTATCTATATCTGATAATATTAATCCAGTTGGAGCTACTATAAAGGTTATAATATTTCCTAATATACCTAACGACCCTAGTGCTGCTTCATTAATAAAAAAAGCGGTAGAGGGGGGAGCAGTATCCTCAAGTGTAACGTTTAATCACATCAACTGGTCAACTGGTGTTGCAATTCCTACAGATTTTGAATCTTTTTCCTCTAGAAATCAAACAATCCATGTTGCTGAGGGGGCATCAACGACCTCTAATGGCATATCTGTTTCTGGAAGCTACTCTAGTTATGTTGGGAACCTTTCCGATGAAAATCTTTTGGGGGGAGATTATAATACGAATGTTTTGAAGTATTTTAATGAACATCCTAACAGTGGACTAGAACTCTATAATGGTCCTGCAGGTAATTTAATTTTAATTAAGCGAACAGGACTTGGTGTTCAACAGTATGATGGTTATGGAGCCTTTTTTAATTCAGTTGGTTTTGATAAATATGCTAGTAAAATGTATTGGAGACGATATTAATAATGAATATAAAGTTCGTTTTAAAATATTTGCTTTTAGGGATATTGACTAGTACTATTATTTTTTCTGTAGTAAATTTTAGTAATTACTATTTTATGAATAGATATCCATATGCATCAAATTTATATAATGAAGCATTTAAATTGTATAATACTGGAGTATTAGAAAAAATATCTTGGACAAAACTATTCCATAGACTTGGTGCATCTGAATCTACGCAAGTTACAGTTTTTGGAGAACAAAATAAAAATTTTGAGGATAAGCTAGTATTAGACTATATAGTTCTATCTAAAGAATATATGTTATATAAATCTAACTATGATGATAATAATTATCTGTTTAATTTTAGTGATGGACGTCTAGTAATTAGTATTTTTTAGTAGGTGAGATTTATGAAAATCTTAAAGATATTTTTTGTTGGGGTGGGACTTATTATAGGATTACTACTTTCTGCTAGTATAGGGGGAGCCTTTGATAATTTTTTACAGCTTAAATATACTTCTAATTTTGAGAATTATTGGTCTGAATTTAGAGAGATTCAAAACTCTACTCAAAGTGAAGTTTTATATATTAATCCTAAAGTATTGAGACTAGGTTCTTTGACGCCTCATTTTATTGCTAAACTTTCTTATAAAGGAGAAGTTTTTAGAACTCAGTTAGAAGGCTTAGGGTGGAGTTATAAAGATGGGGTATATAGAAAAATAGTTAATGGTGATACATATACCCTAATGGTTCTAGATTATAAGAATAATATTGAGCTTGAGTTATATGTTGAGAAATAATTTAAATATTTTATTTGTATAGTTATAACTTTTGGATATTAAGCTATGATGTAATGTAGTTAGTGATTTAGAGAATTGAATATACATACAATATATTTAGCTGTTTTTGTTATCCCTAGTAAAATAACAGATAGCTGATTAACATCAATCAGCTATCTGTTATTTTTGGCTCTCTGTCAAATGTTGGGGTATTCACCCTACGAGTCTTCTTTGGCACCAATCATAGTTATGGTTGGTGCCATTCTTTTTGCTCAAAAGTAGAATACGTACTCTAAATCTACCAAAGTGGCGAAGTCCATAGCTTATCCGTTTTAATACTTTAATTTTGTTATTAGTTCCTTCTGTGTATCCATTAGAATATGGAAGTAAGAATGCATTAGTTAATTGCGTCATCCATGCAGGAAATGATGTAAAGAAGTTATTAAATTCATTTAAGCCAGATGCTTTTACTAATTCCAACCAATGCGTTAAATGTGCAGCTATTCTTTGTTTACCATAGATTGAAAAGATTTTTCTAAAAGAAAGTTTTAAAGCATATGCTTTTCGTAAATCATCAGATATTCTGAGTATTTCACATAGTTTAATATGTTCGGCTTCCGTTAAATGGTCTGGATGCTTCATTAGTACACGTCGATTCTGTTTTAACATACGTGAATAAGCAGCCAGTTTATGTTGCTCACGCTTTCTAACTCGCTCTACCGCCCAATCTACAAGTCGACATACATGGTATCGATCACAGATAATATGCGCATGTGGAAATAGCGCCTCCATGATGCGCTTAAATTGTATGGACATATCCATTACAATAAACTTAACTTGTAGGCGATCCTTATGTTTAAATGATGCAAAATAGTGGATTAATGCTTGCGTATCACGTTTCGGTAAAATATCTAATATTTCATGTGTATCTGGATTAGTTAAATTAACTTGGTATTGGTAGCCTTCTGCATTTCCTTTAAACTCATCAATACCAATCACAGTGGGTAAGGTCTTGGGCTTAGGTATAGTGATCATAGAGCAATAACGTAATACTGTAGTAATAGATGTATCACACTCGTTAGCAATAGCTGTATAGGTTACACTTTCAGTAAGTTTATCAAATAGCATTCTAATATTAGTTACACTTAGTTGCATATGTTTTCGTACAAATGGAT
>NZ_PPDE01000004.1 GCF_002959915.1 Veillonella atypica KON
GGCTCTCTGTCAAATGTTGGGGTATTCACCCTACGAGTCTTCTTTGGCACCAATCATAGTTATGGTTGGTGCCATTCTTTTTGCTCAAAAGTAGAATACATACTCTAAATCTACCAAAGTGGCGAAGTCCATAGCTTATCCGTTTTAATACTTTAATTTTATTGTTAGTTCCTTCTGTGTATCCATTAGAATATGGAAGTAAGAATGCATTAGTTAATTGCGTCATCCATGCAGGAAATGATGTAAAGAAGTTATTAAATTCATTTAAGCCAGATGCTTTTACTAATTCCAACCAATGCGTTAAATGTGCAGCTATTCTTTGTTTACCATAGATTGAAAAGATTTTTCTAAAAGAAAGTTTTAAAGCATATGCTTTTCGTAAATCATCAGATATTCTGAGTATTTCACATAGTTTAATATGTTCGGCTTCCGTTAAATGGTCTGGATGCTTCATTAGTACACGTCGATTCTGTTTTAACATACGTGAATAAGCAGCCAGTTTATGTTGCTCACGCTTTCTAACTCGCTCTACCGCCCAATCTACAAGTCGACATACATGGTATCGATCACAGATAATATGCGCATGTGGAAATAGCGCCTCCATGATGCGCTTAAATTGTATGGACATATCCATTACAATAAACTTAACTTGTAGGCGATCCTTATGTTTAAATGATGCAAAATAGTGGATTAATGCTTGCGTATCACGTTTCGGTAAAATATCTAATATTTCATGTGTATCTGGATTAGTTAAATTAACTTGGTATTGGTAGCCTTCTGCATTTCCTTTAAACTCATCAATACCAATCATAGTGGGTAAGGTCTTGGGCTTAGGAATAGTGATCATAGAGCAATAACGTAATACTGTAGTAATAGATGTATCACACTCGTTAGCAATAGCTGTATAGGTTACACTTTCAGTAAGTTTATCAAATAGCATTCTAATATTAGTTACACTTAGTTGCATATGTTTTCGTACAAATGGATCACTTTCAGAAAAAGAATGACCACAATGCGGACAAATATACCGACGCTGTCTGTATTTTCCAATTAGTGGACCTCGTTGTACTTTTCCAAACTTTACAGTACGTATGCGGTAATCCTTAATATGCTTTGTGGTTTCACCACACTTTGGGCAAATATGTGATGTTGCTGGTAATTCTATGTCAAAAATAAATATTCCGTCTAATTCATAGCTATTTGTAATATATTCTTGTTTTACATTATGTAAAAATTCAGTATAATCAGTAGTAGGCATATAAGCTCACATCCTTTCTTTAGGACTTTGACACTTTTATTGTAAAGCATGTGAAACTTATATGCTTATTTTTTGCAAAAAAATAATGTTGGAAGTGACACCGTAGTGGTGTCACTTCCAACATTTATTATAGAGCCTCTATAATAAATGTTGGGGGATATTATGACAATATCACCCAATATTTACTAAAGATCTTTTGTTGTATCATATAAATTTATTTACATTAAGTCAGAATTTTGGAGACCTCTAACCATTAAATATACGTAAATTGAATTTGGTTTTATTATTTCTGCTATCTCATATACATGATTATTAATAATCCATTTTGCACTGTTAGCCATATTTCCGCGACTAAATGTTTTTTGAGGATTACCATATTGACTACTTAAATTTTGATACATACTACTATAAATATTATTTGCCAAATCTACGTTATCTGTTGTAAAGATTGGCGAGACACTTATTACATGATTGGTTTTTCCAAATACTACTACCACTCGCTGTTCTAGTGATGCACCTGCTTTTACTTGTGCCCAACCAGAATATTGTCGCGTTAATGCATATGTAGAATTTCGATTATCTTTTTTCCAACCTTTTACAGCATTGAAATTTTGCTCAACGGCTGAACGTGGCATTCCTAAATAAATTGTATAAATAAGTTCTGGATTACTGCTTATAGTTTTTGCTTCCTCTACAGCATTAAAAGCACTACTAGATGATATCATAGAGAAAAATGTACAAATAGAAAATATTAATAGGATGAAAGGTTTTAATATATTTTTTTGCATGATGATTGAATCTCCAATCTTTTTTATATAATACAATATTGCTACTTTAATAAAAGGTATAAATAGTATCAACTTAATAGTTATTTTCTATCCTACTGTAATTTTTTAGGATCTTTAAGTAGCAATGATGCCCCTAGGCCCATTACGAGAAATGGAACTAGTGTCATCATTGCAGTTGGGAGTGAGTAGGTGTCGGCTAGGTTACCCACCACTGGTGCGATGATACCGCCAATAGTTTGGCTCACGCCGAGGGTGATGCCGGAGGCAAAGCCGATGCTTTTTGCTAGGTAAGTTTGTCCTAATACGATAACAGGGCTGTAACTGATGGCCTTTGCAGCACCAATCATGAGCAAAATCAGATAGGCGAGTGGCATCATAATCGTTACAGAAAACTCAGGGACTTGTGTTAATAGGAACATGGATGGCAACCAAATCAACAGAGATAATCTAATGATTTTGATAGGACCGTATTTATCGCCCAATAAGCCACCGATATAGGTCATAAAGATGCCGATGCTAAAGAATACGGTTAATGCAAAACTACCTTGTTCGGGGCTCGTGCCGAGTTCATGAGTCCAGAATACAGGGATAAATGCATTAATAACGCGGAAATTAACCGATTGGCTTAGAATAATGATGAACAATATACCAAAATATTTCCAATAATTTTTCAGTGGCTGAGCGGAAACTGTTGGATTTTCGGTGGCTACAGCTTGGTCGATAGTTTGGGCATGAGCTACGATACGTGGCATGAGCAGGAATAGAACGGTAGATATAATAATACCGGCTACGGTGAAAGCTGCTAGACCATGTGCACCCACTGTATAGGCGATAGCGCCAGCAAATAGAGGGCCAAAAGCGAAGCCTGAGCTACCGCCGATGGCGAAGGTTCCCATTGCTTTGCCCTTCTTGCCACCTCCGAGGCGGTTCATAATTTTTGCCCCTTCAGGATGGAAAATGGAAGAACCCACACCAGCTAGTGTGGCACATACAAGGAGACTTTCATAAGAAGAAACAAAACCCATCATCCCCGTACTACATGCGGATAATAACGTGCCTGCTGCGATGAGTCGTGGCTGATTGAGCTTGTCTGAAATATACCCTAGCAATGGTTGTAGCAATGACGATAATGCCGTGTTTGCTAAGATAAGAAAACCTGCTTGCTCCAAGGACAGTCCATACGTATAGATAAACAACGGCAATAATGCAGGTAATACACTTTGGCATGAGTCATTAATCATGTGACTCAGCGTGATGAGATAAGGATAATACTTTTGCATAGTAAACCTCGTTGATTGATGATGTAATATACAATATATTTATATTATATACTATATGTATACAAATAAAACCTAGATAACATCTGTATTATGTGTATCTAGGTTTATCTATTATATCTCTATCATTATCATTTTAAATATGGCAGAGGAGGAGGGATTTGAACCCCCGCGCCGGTTGCCCGACCTACCGCATTTCGAGTGCGGACCCTTCAGCCTCTTGGGTACTCCTCCGTGCTTTACGACGCTCTTTAAAGAAATCTTTCATCAATTGGCTACATTCATCAGCGAGGATGCCTGCTTGCAATTGTGGCTCATGGTTTAGTCCCGGATGGGATAGCACATTAAACAGTGATTCTACGGCGCCTCCTTTGTAGTCGCTAGCACCATATACAACGCGATCAATACGGCTGTTAATAATGGCCCCTGCGCACATAGGACACGGCTCTATCGTAACATACAGGGTGCATCCAGTCAACCGCCAGCGCTTTAGGCTATTACAGGCCTCACGGATGACGAGAACCTCGGCGTGAGCTGTTGCATCATGATCCAGTTCACGGCGGTTATGATGACGTGAAATGACTTGATTATCGTGGACCAAAATGGCGCCAATAGGGATTTCGCCAAGGGCATACGCTTTTTTGCCTTCTTCGATGGCAAGGCTCATAAAGTATTCGTCACGACTGCGCTCGTCCATTGTATTAAGTTCGGTTGAATCCATTAGGTCTTTTGTCATTATTGCACCTCTTAATGTATAATATCTTACATAGAGTCTATCATATTTTATCGTATTTTTGCGAATAGATTTAATCGTTGTGTCAGTTGTTTGTGTGAGGCTAGTATGGATATTATTTGGTATATGTTTGATATGATCGGCACCGTCGCATTTGCCGTCTCTGGGGCACTTGTGGGCGTGTCCCGTAAAATGGATATTTTTGGCATGGCCGTGCTCGCGCTTGCTACCGCTATTGGGGGCGGTGTGATTCGTGATGTACTATTAGGCTATTTCCCGCCAAACTCACTTCGTAATGTAGTGTACGTTACGGTCGTTCTCGTGGTGACCTTTATTGTGTTTGCTATTTATAACAGTCGCTATCATCGCAATATGATGGGGCCTCGCAGCCGCGCTAGTTATTTGTTTGCCGATGCTCTTGGCTTAGCATCCTTTACCGTAACGGGTGCCTCCGCAGGATATACACTATATCCGAACTTGCCTATATTCATCGTATTGCTTGGTACCATTACCGCTGTAGGTGGTGGCATTCTGCGCGATATGTTGGCGCAGCGCGTGCCTTCCGTACTGAAAGAAGACGTATATGCGTTGCCAAGCATTATTGGCGGTATAGCCTATTATCTACTGGTAATTAGCGATTGGGCGGGCCAAGCCGTATATGGGGCTTTCACCATTGTGCTTGTTATTCGTCTACTAGCTATAAAATATCACTGGAGCCTGCCTCGTGTCAGATAATAATCGGTTTTATGCGATATATTTGCCAAATTATGACTAAGTGATATAATTGTAATATTAGTTATTTTTTTATGATTGTATCCCTTACAACAGTTGTGAAATGGTACGCACAAGCGTGCTTGATAAAGGAGTTTAACCTATGTCTAAAAAATGGTTGAAAGTAGCGTTAATGGTTACGGCTATTGCTACGGGTACATCCATTCAAGTTGATGCGGAAACTGTGTTATATGTTCCGCAAGATGATCGTCCAGTAAGCCTACAATATACAGTTGATACTGCAAAGGCAGCGGGGATGACGGTGTTAACACCACCACAAAATTTGATTTCCGGTAAAACCTACAAAGGGCAAGCCGATCAAATCTGGAATTGGGTAGAGCAAAATGCGGGTCGTGCCGATGTTATGGTATTGAGTACAGATACCTTAATCTATGGCGGCCTTGTGGATTCTCGTAAACATAATTTGCCATTGAGCACATTGGAAAATCGTTTAAAACGCATCGAAGCGCTTAAGGCAAACCATAAAAATACACGCATTTATGGCTTTGGTACCGTAATGCGTTCCCCACGCGCTAGTGGGGGTGGTACAGAACCATCCTACTATGCAGATTATGGTCCAACCATATTTCAAATTGCTGCACTACAAGATAAATTGGATGCAGGCACATTGACACAAGCGGAAACGCAAAAATTGATGAGCTTGCAAGCCTCTGTCCCTGTAGAATATCTACAAGACTGGTTCTCTCGCCGTCAAAAAAATATGCAAGTGAATAAAGACTTGATCGATGAAGCGCGTAATGGTGTCTTTGCATACTTTGCATTGGGCCATGATGATACGTCTCAATTGTCTCAATCCGCATTGGAAGGACGCTATTTAAATCAATACTCCAAGGGCATTCCACGTACACAATATGGCAGCTTCCCTGGGGCAGATCAACTCGGTTTATTGTTGATGGCTCGTTCTCGTACCGATGAAAGTGCGGAAAAACCTACGTTCTCCGTTATCTATCCACTTGGTGGTGCCGGCAAAACATTGCCAGGTTACGAAGACCAAACCGTTGATAAAACGATTGCGGAACACGTAGAAGCCGTTGGTGGTACGATGACAACTGCAGGTAAACCAACTGTTCTTCTCGCTGTTAATACACCGCTTTCTACGAGCACATCCGAATCTGAAACCTTTGGTAATTTCCCAATGATTTCTCAAGCTACGACTGCCTTTGTAGATCGTATTCAACAAGCTACGGAACAAGGTGTAAACGTGAGCATTGCGGATATTGCCTATAACAATGGTTCTGATAATACCTTGTTAGGCGCTTTATATAAACGCGATTTACTCTATAAAATCGGCGCTTACAATGGCTGGAATACAGCAAGTAATACGGTAGGCTATGCGATTGCACAAGGCTTATTGCTACAAACTATGTCCCCAGAAGGGCATCGCGATATGTTGACCCAACAATATTTGGATAACTGGGCATACCAAGCGAATATCCGCAAGGATATTTATCGTATGCAAGATTCCATTCGTACCGACAATGTACGCTACTCTGGTGATTTGAATGCAAAATTAGAAGAGTATTTACAAGAACGTGTACAAGATTTCAGTGAAACTTATTTGAAGGTAGACCCTCGTACAGTTAAGGCTACATTCCCATGGGGCCGTTTGTTTGAAACGGATATTACTGTTTATGATAAACCAGTAGTACCTCTTCAAAAAGAAATTCGTATGCAACGGGAAGCAGAAGCGAAGAGACAAGCTGAAGCTGCAGCAGCTGCTGCGGCTGCACAAGCCAATGGCCAAGCACAAGCTGCTCCAGCTGTGCCAACTACAACAACTCAAGCTGCACCAACTGCAACTTCGACAACGGTAGTACATCAAGCAGCGACTTCACCGCGCATCGTTCCAACACCGGCCGCTGTGCCGCAACAATAATCGCCTATGAAACGATTGTTTTTGCCTGAAATAACCTATATGCGTGGCCTTTGTATGCTCGGCGTTATCGGCATTCATGTCGGCTCCTATGCATTACAAAATCCGTTCGTTAATTTACAACTCATTAGCGTGTTGGAAATCTTATCGCGTTTTGCAGTGCCCGCATTTTTCTTCCTGTCAGCCTTTGGTTTGTTCTACCATACATCGGTAAATGATCCATTTAGTTACAAGGATTTTATGAAACGACGCTTTCAAGTGGTGCTCTATCCTTACATTGTGTGGTCCCTATTCTACCTTATCTATACAGGCATAACGGCGCACAATTTTGGAAATCTCCATCCCGGACCATTGCTTGTGAACCTCTTGTTTGGTAACAGTATGTACCATTTATATTTTATGGTTATACTGGTGTGGTTCTATGTGCTCATGCCACTATGGCGTGTGATGGTACAGTGGATTTTGAAAGCCCCCATTCCTTGGCTTGTCATCTTATTTGCCATCCAATTAGGTGTTGACTTTATATCATCTTATCGATTGGGGGCCTGGGTGACACAACAGTTTAGCGATTCTCCAGCCATAAAATATCTCTTCGATATGCGCCTTAATTATTGGGTGATTCATTATGTATGGATATTCCTTTTTGGTGCTGTTGTAGCTGAGCGATATGAAATCGTGAAGGACTATATGTGGCGCTACCGATACCTATTAGCCACATGTGCCATTTTATCGATTTTATCCATGTTGGGCGCCTATTACTATGTCATGGATGTATGGCATTATACGGTGCTCGAAGCGATTTACACAGTGCATCAGTTGAGTCCAATGGGTGTATTCTATACGGCATTGGGCACATTGTTTAGCTTATTCCTATTCCAAGTGATGCCCCTCAACAATACGATGGAGGCGTTCTGGTCACAAATTGGGGATACTTCATACGGCATCTATTTGGCACATCCGTTCTGGTTATTGATCATGACCGGTATCATGGCCAAGTATAATCTTCTATTTACAGTGCCTCACGTAGTGCTGTTGTATGTGATGGCCGTAGGATTATCCTACTTGACGACAGTAGGTTTAAAACAAATACCAAAGCCAATTCGAAAATATATTCTTGGCAACTAATAGGCTTATACAAACACTGTAAGATTGGTATATAACTAATTACAATAGAATCCGCTCCCACCATAACTTATAGTTATCGGTAGAGGGCGGATTTTTTCATGACTAACATGAAAACTTTCACAATGTAAAGTGTGAAAATTAATCTGTGATTGTGCTATAATACAATCATACTGATTAGAGTTACAACAAGGGAAAATGAGGTGCTCTTATGAAAGAATTAACATATTTTAACGGTGAATTCGTCGAACCAGGTGCAAAGGTAATCAGCATTGATGACCGTGGTTACTTATTCGGCGATTCTGTATATGAAGTTGTACGTGTTACAAAAGGTCGTTGTTTTGCATTGTCCTATCACCAAGACCGTCTATATCGGTCCATGCGTGAAATGGACATTCCTGTAAAAATGACACCAGATGATTTGACCGAACTTCACGAAATTTTGATTGAACAAAGTGAAATCAAGGAAGGTTACATTTATTTACAAATCTCCCGTGGTGTGGCGCCACGTCATCATGCGTACGATCGCTCTAAACTTGAACCACAAATGCTCATGTCCATTCATAATCTCGATATGGATGCAGTGAACAAGTTGGAATCCGGTGTGAAAGCTATCGCATTGCCTGATGAACGTTGGGGTCATGTAGACATTAAAACAACGAATTTGATTCCTAACATTTTGGCGCAAACAAAGGCGGAAAAGAAATTTGCTTATACAGCGATGTTATTCCGCGATGGCATTTGTACCGAAGGGGCTACATCCAATGTATTTGCCGTAAAAGATGGAATTATTTATACACATCCAGCGGATAATCATATTTTGAAGGGCATTACGCGTCAAATGGTTATTACTCGTGTGGCACCTTCATTGGGCATCACTGTTATCGAAAAAGAGTTTGACCGCGCCTTCGTTGATGATGCGGATGAACTATTCTTTACCAATACAACCGGTGGTGTGATTCCGATTATAAAACTCGACAGAAATCCTGTAGCTGATGGTAAACCAGGTGCAGTGACTATGAAATTACGTCATGGTCTAGAAAAATTAATGGAAGAAGGCTTGGCTTAATTAGCATACTATAGGTATCGATATGGTAGCTATAGTGGCTGGTAAGGGGAGCTTTCACAAAGAAAGGACATATTTTGATTACATTAGAACACATTAGCAAGGTCTACGAAGGTGCTAATCGTGTAGAAGCGCTGAAGGATATTAGCCTCACCATTGAAAAGGGGCAAATCTACGGCATTATCGGTCAATCAGGGGCCGGTAAATCTACACTGATTCGTTGCATCAATATGCTGGAATCCCCTACATCGGGCTCCGTTATCGTAGACGGCACAGATTTAACGAAATTGAGTGCTAGTGAACTGCGTAAAGCGCGTAAACACATTGGCATGATTTTCCAACATTTTAATCTTTTATCATCGCGCACGGTCTATGACAATGTGGCATTCCCATTGGAATTGCAAGGGCTTAGCAAGGCTGAAATCAAAGAACGCATCACTCCGATTCTCGATATCGTAGGTTTATCGGACCGCGTGAATAACTATCCATCCCAGCTATCCGGTGGTCAAAAGCAACGTGTTGGCATTGCTCGTGCGTTGGCATCTAATCCAAAGGTATTATTGTGCGACGAAGCTACATCTGCGTTGGATCCGCAAACAACAGAATCCATCTTGGAATTATTGAAGGATATCAATGAACGGATGGGGCTTACCATTGTGCTCATCACTCATGAGATGAAGGTTATCCGTGAAATATGCGACCGCGTAGCCGTTATCGAAGGCGGTGTTATCTTAGAAGAAGGTAGCACGCTCGAAGTATTTACAAATCCGAAGAAACCGACTACAAAAGATTTCGTTGGCTCAGTAGTAAGCGATAACCTACCAAAAGAAGCGCTTGAACATATTGAACTTCATGATGACTGGATTGCTGGTACGGCACCATTGGTAAAATTGAAGTTTACCGGCCAAGCCACAGATGAACCTGTTGTAGCAGGTTTAGTACGTCGTTTTGACCTCGATGTAAGCATCTTATTTGGTGGCATCGACTACATTCAAAACACTAGTGTAGGCCGTCTCATCGTCATTTTGAATGGTGATCCTATGAAGGCGCAAGAAGGGCTAGACTATATCAGAACATTACCAATTGAAAGCGAGGTGATCGGTTATGTCAGAGCAAGTAATTAAATTGTTGATAACCGGTACCTTGGATACATTGCAAATGACCGTTATCTCTACGATTATGGCCATGATTATTGGTATTCCACTCGGCGTTGTATTGGTGGTTACCTCTAAGGGACATATTTTAGAAAATGCAGCGCTTAATAAGATTCTAGGGGCTATCGTTAATGCGACTCGTTCCATTCCGTTTATCATCTTAATGGTTGCCATCATTCCGTTTACACGTATGGTTGTTGGTACGTCCATTGGTACGACGGCTGCTTGTGTACCGTTGACATTGGCGGCGATTCCGTTTTTAGCACGTCTTGTAGAAACATCCATTAAGGATATTCAATTCGGTGTTATCGAAGCTGCTCAATCGATGGGGGCAAGCCCATTCCAAATTATCCGCAAGGTATTGTTACCAGAAGCATTGCCAACTATTATCGATAATGTTACGGTGCTTATCGTTAACTTGATTGGTTACTCTGCAATGGCAGGTGCTATTGGTGGCGGCGGCCTTGGTGATATTGCTATCCGCTACGGATACCAACGTTTCCAAGGGGATATCATGCTCGCTACCATCATCATTCTTATTATTATGGTTCAAGTTATCCAAATGATTGGTGACGGTTTATCCAAAGCGATGAATAAGAAATAGGAGGCGTTATGAGCGTCAATGAAAAATTGAGAAGTGCTCAACATGACGAGCTCTTTGAAGGCATTTTACAACTTCAAACTGTAGAAGAATGTTATGCATTCTTTGAGGATATTTGTACTGTTAATGAACTGAAAGCATTATCGCAACGACTTCAAGTGGCTAAAATGTTACGCGCTGGTGATAGCTATGAAACGATTGTAGAAGAAACCGGCGCTAGTACAGCGACGATTAGTCGTGTGAAACGATGCCTTGTATATGGTGCTGATGGTTATACAGTGGTATTAGATCGATTGGCAGACAAAAAATAGTCGTAACATATTCATAGTAGGATATAATACATAACGGTGACCCTGGTCACCGTTATTTTGTATATAGGACTATTGTTTTTACTTATACGAATGGTAAAATGATAGTATACGTATGTGAGATATGGGAGGTCGTATATGGAATGGCTGATTGCAATAACCGGATTACCCTATGAGGTAATGATACTTGTATTGCTTGCTGTAGCAGGGGCCTTTGCAGGCTTTGTGGATTCCATAGTGGGTGGCGGTGGATTGATATCTGTGCCGGCCATGTTGCTAACTAATTTGCCTCCTAGCGTGGCTCTAGGTAGTAATAAATTGTCTAGTATCTTTGGGGCCGGTAGTGCATCAATTACATTTTTACGAAACCATATGGTTGATTTTAGGCTGGTTCGTAAACTATTGCCTTTTACCTTTATAGGTTCTATGCTGGGTACTTTGGCGGTTGTATCATTACCACCGCTATATGTTAAACCGATTATCATCGTATTACTCGTGGCCGTTACATTATTTGTAGTCTTTAAAAAGAACTGGGGCGAAGTAAATCGCACCTCTCAAGTAATGGGGCGAGCACTTTATATTTGTATGGCCTTTGCCCTTGGCATCGGTATTTATGATGGCTTTATAGGCCCTGGTACAGGTACATTTCTCATTATGGGATTTATCTTTACCGGATTTGATTTTCTTCATGCTTCGGCGAATGCTAAAATTTTAAATTTCACCAGTAATTTAGCATCTTTACTTGTGTTTCTATATTTAGGACACGTCAATATTGTGTATGGTCTTGCCGCTGCGGTGGGACAAGTTGTGGGCGCCTATTTAGGATCTCATTTAGCCATTGCGAAAGGGTCCTCTTTGGTCCGTGTTGTATTCCTGTCTGTTACGACAGTGATGTTGTTAAAATTAGTGTTTGATTATATTTCTACCTTGTAGGAGGTGTGAGTATGCCTCATAAAACTGATGTTCAAGTGGCATTGATCAGCGGTGGTACATCGGGGATTGGATTTGCCACAGCTAAGCTATTATTGCAAGAAGGTTGGTGCGTCGTTATCAATGGCCGCGATGAACAAGCGGGACAAAGGGCAAAGATGAAATTGCGCCGCTATTCTTCGAAGGTGCGCTATGTGAAAGGCGACGTATCTAGTGTGAGCGATTGTCAGCGCATCGTAAAAGAAACGGTAGATTTCTTTGGTAGTATTTCAGCTCTTGTAACGGCGGCTGGATATTATGAAGAAGAGCTACTAGCCGATGTATCTGAATCGGCCTTTGATGAAATGTTTGGTACAAATGTAAAAGGAACTGTATTCTTGTGCCAAGCAGCATTGCCTTATTTACGTCAAGTAAAGGGCAGTATTGTTACCGTATCTAGTGATGCGGGCCTACAGGGCAATGTAGCCTGCTCAGTATATGGTGCGTCAAAAGGTGCTATCGTAAGCTTTACAAAATCACTGTCCCTTGAGATGGCGCCCCATGAGGTACGCGTTAACTGCGTGTGCCCTGGAGATGTAGATACATCCCTTGTAGATAAGCAAATCGCTCAATCTCATCAAGATGCGGAGCAAGCAAAAGAGGAGATGGGCCAACATTATCCATTAGGACGTATTGCAAAACCTCACGAAATTGGCGAAGTTATCGCTTTTTTAATTAGTTCAAAAGCATCCTTTGTAACAGGTGCTGCGTGGACGATTGATGGAGGTCTTACGAGTTGGTAGTGAATAGAGTGTTATCTATTACTAATAGTCATAATAAGACAGTTTATACAGGGTAAAATATATATTATTCATTTCAATTCTACATTGAGAATGGTATAATAATACTAATGAACGATACATACATTCACAAGTGGAATCCGGAGAAAAAGGAGAACGATTATGGCAGAATATAATGGCGTTAGAATTGAACCGCTTAGCGATGGTGGTCAAGATTTAAATTATCAAGTTGAACAATTTATTTTCTGGGGTGCAGGCCGTGCTGCCGTATTGGCTTTGTCTCCAAAATTCAGCAATGTTGCACTATGCACAAATGCTACATACATGGTAACTCGCATTGCTCATTTATATGATGTTGAATTACAAACAGGTGCTGTTGTAGGTTTAGTAGGTGGCTTGAGCACTGCTATTGCTACAGCTGCTATTTCCTTGCTCGTACCTTTTAAAGCAGTACGTGTACCGGTAGCTGTTGGTTTGACCTATGCTATTGGTAAGGTAGCTCATATTTGGATTGAAGATGGTATGCCATCCGACATCGAACGCTACAAACCTATGATTGCTGAGTTCTATGAAAATGGTAAAGCCATTGCTGGCGAAATCGCTCGCGATGCAGCAGCAAGCATTCCGTTCACTCAAGGCCAACGCGATGTATGGGCTGGTATTGCCAATGAAACAGGTCTTGCAAAAGAACAATTAGAACAAGTATATTCTGAAAAAGTAGCACCTGCTATTGAAAAATGGAATACGGAAACGAAATACCAATTGCATGATAATGCAGCAGAAGCAGTAGCAAAGGTAACTGATGCGGCAAAAGAAAAAATCGATGTAGCAAAAGAAACATTGGATACTGCAAAAGAATTGGCTAAAGGTGGCGTAGAAGTAGCGAAAGCAACTACTCAAGTGGCTGTGGAAAACGCAAAAACTACAGCAGCTCAAGCTGTGGAAAATGCAAAAGATACTGCGTTCCAAGCTGTTGAAACAGTAAAAGAAACGACAAAATCCACAATTAACGGTTTTCGTAAATAGTTAGAAGGATTGGTATGAATCCATTAAAGATCATCAAATATGGCAAGTATTTTAGTGAGTCTCGATTCTTGGCGTTTGCCACTCGCTATGGTAAAAAACTTGCCTTTGTACAAAAAGCAGTGGTGTTATTCTTTTGCTTGCGCGATCAAGATACACCAAAATATGTAAAGGCTATTTTAGCCGGCGCCTTAGGGTATCTCGTCCTACCAATCGATATCATTCCTGATACGATTGCGGGCCTTGGCTGGGTAGATGATGTAGCAGTTCTTGGCATTGCTTTCAAAATCGCCAACCGCTATATCAAAACATCCCATGAAGAACAAGCGAAAAAGCTATTCCCTTTTGGCAACTAACAAGTATATAAAAAGGCAGTTTAATCATTGTTATTGGTTGGACTGCCTTTGTTTATTTGACACCCTTTGTTAATAGATATACAATTAAATTTGTATTGTAATAAGAAGGATGAATAAATGTATACAGCGACAATTAACGTCCGTTTCTATGAAACCGATATGATGGGAATTGCTCATCATAGCAATCATTTTCGGTGGTTTGAAATGGCGCGTATTGAATTCCTTCGTCACATCGGGGTCACCTTGTGGGATATGATGGACGAGGATATAGTATTTCCAATTATGAATGTATCGTGTAACTATAAGGAACCTGCTCGGTTCGATGACACGATTAATATAGAAACCTATTTAGTCAAAATGACCCGTGCTCAGATGGTATTTAAATACCGCATGCGCCGCGCTAGCGATGGTGCTCTATTGGCGACGGGTGAGACTAAGAATGCCTTTATGTCTAAATCGTCTGGGAAAATCGTACGATTAGAGGATCGCTTTTATCAACCTATTCTAAATGCTGTTGAGGAGATGCCTCATGACTAATATAGATACACAACGACTGCCTATCGGCGTCTTTGACTCAGGTGTGGGTGGTCTATCCGTTTTGAAAGTTCTACAGGAACAATTTCCCAATGAAAACTTCATCTATATAGGGGATAATGCTAATAATCCCGTTGGCAATCGTCCAACCGAGGAGATTACAGAAATCGCTTGCCGTATTGCCGAAACATTACATCAAGTACCTGTAAAATTGATGGTTATCGCTTGCAATACTTTCACCGTAGTGGCCCTCGATGAGGTGCGCAGTCGCGTCAATGTGCCGGTTATCGGTGTATCGCAAGGTGTTAAAACTGCTATTCGTGAAAGCAATAGTAATACCATCGGTATCATGGCGACGGTGGCGACCGTTAATAGTCATATTCATAAATATGTGGCTATGGACATCGACCATGAGGTTTTTGTATGGGAACAACCATGCCCAGAACTAGCCGGCTTAATTGAACAAGGTCATTTGCATGATGACGCTGTTCGTAAAGCTGCTAAGGAGTACTTAGCACCTATGCTAGAACGGGATATCGATGTTGTCGTATTGGGATGTACTCATTTCCCATTTGTTAGCCCTGTCCTGCAGGAGTTATCAGGTGACCGCATCCGATATATCGACCCGGCTTATGAGACTAGTGATCTAGTACGACGTACGATGGACAGCAATCATTTGCATAATCCATCTACCGAGAAGGGCCGTAGCACCTTGTATTTCACAAAGGATATTGCCCTAGGGGCTGATTTGGGCGCCCAATTCTTAGATACTGATGATTTTTCGGTGGAATTGATTACACTATAAAGGAGAATTCACATGTGGTTTTATGACATAATAAATGTGATAGTTGCCATTGCAGTTATTGTAGCTATTTTGTACTTATTATTCCGTCTATTCGTATTAAAACAAGGTAATGAACGCGTTATTTTGTTGCCAAAGCGGAAAACAAGCTTTCAATTGGCAGATATGAATATGAGCTCCATGACATTGTTCTGCGATGTGCCATTTGTAAACAAAGGCCGTCAACTTGGTACAATCATGGATTTATTTCCACGTCCTTTGCTTCCAGAAGAACATTTTGATGGTGTGAAAGTAGACGCTTGGGCTATGGATATCGATCGTCCACGCCACGATGGTTACTTTGAAGCTATCATCATCAAGCCTCGCAAGGGTGGTACAATCCGTATTTATGTTACCTTAACTGGTAGAAATGGTAATATCCGCGAAGATATTAAGGGATTCCCTTATATGGATATCGACATTTATTACCAAATCGTAGGTCGTACCGATTACCATATCGATAAACAACGTATTCGTTTGACTGCAGAAGAAGTACAAGCAGCATTGGTTCACTAAGGAGGCATAACAATGGCAGAATTAGAATTAGTATGTGTTCCTACACGTATTCTTACAGATAATGATGACATCGTTGATGCTATCGTTGAATTTGGTGGTCACAATATTGGACCAGAAGACATCGTATGTGTAGCAGAATCCGTTGTGGCTATTACACAAGGTCGCTTTACACGTCCTGAAGAACTCAATGTATGTTGGCAAGCGCGTATGATCAATCGCTTTATCCATCCAGATGGTTCCATGGCTTCTATTTATGGTATGCAATCTGCTATGAACTTAGATGGTAAATGGAAGGTATTAGGTGCTTTCTTCTTAGGCGCTATTGCTAAAATTTTCCGCAAACCAGGCGTGTTTTACGCTATCGCCCGTGCTGCATCCTTAACCGATGACGTAACAGGTACAATGCCTCCATTCGATAAACACATCGTATTTGGTCCAAAAGATCCAGATAAGGTGGCTGAAAAAATCGTTCAACGCACAGGTTGCTATGGCGCTGTTGTAGCAGACGTAAACGACTTGAAACGCTCTGCAATTCTCGGTACAAGTCGCGGTATTGATGCGAAGAAAATCGCTAAATTGTTGATTGATAATCCATTTGGTAATGATAGCCAAATGACACCAATCGTTATTATTAAAAACTACGCTTCCGTTTCGGGAGCAAAATAAAAGATTCTCGATGTTTCCGGTGCAGAACTGGTAAGTCTAGAGATTAACAAAAGAGACTGCTCCGGCGGTCTCTTTTCTGTTTAAAGGAGGATATATGTTATTAGGCATAGATGTAGGCGGCACCTTTACGGATGCCGTTATTATAGATGGAGGTACCATCGTTTCATCGGCGAAGCGGCGAACCACGAAGGAGAATCTCATGAATGGCATAACGGATGCCTTAGGTGCGGTGATGCGTGGTGCGGACCCTGCACAAATAGAACAGGTAACGTTATCCACTACGGTAGTGACAAATACAATTGTGGAGCATAAAGAACAGCCTGTAGATCTCTATGTAGTAGCGGGGCCAGGGCGCAATGTAGATGATATATTCCCTGTAAGACCTGTGTATCTTAAAGGGTATACGGACCATCGTGGCATCGTGGTGGAACGTACGGATGTAGAGGGGACTTATCAACTAGCGAACATGGTGCAAGCTAAGAGTGGTACCGATTTGGCTGCTGTATCCGCAAAATTTGGCGTTCGCAATCCAAAGGAAGAAATCGATGTTGCTCAGGCTCTAGCTGACACATATCATACGATTTCTACAGGCAGTGCGTTAAGTGGCAATCTTAATTTTCCACGTCGCACCATCAGTGCCTATTTTAATAGCGCCGTGGCCTCTGTATTTAAGGAATTTAAGAACGCTGTTTACCACGCATTAGATACCTTTCACATTACGGCACCTGTATATATTTTGAAAGCTGACGGTGGTTCGCTACCGATAGAGACGGTGGAATCCATTCCTGTAGAAACCGTATTTACCGGACCAGCTGCAACGGTACTTGGCTTGGAAGCATTGCGCAGCACTAAAGACGCCCATACGGTGGCCCTTGATATTGGTGGGACTACAACGGATATTTCCTTGTGGAAACAGGGCAAACCACTGATGACAAAGGAGGGCGTATCCATTCGTGAATATCCAAGTGCTGTACGTTCCTTTGCGGTTACCTCGGTGGGCATTGGCGGTGAATCGGCGGTACGCTATGAAGATGGAACACTTATGGTAGGCCCTGAACGGATTGGCCCATCTGTTGCATTGGGGGGCACTATCCCTACATTAGGGGATGCCCTCATCGTGCTTGGTAAAGCTCATTATGGCGATGAACAACAGGCATATGAAGCGATAGCACAAATTGATACGACTATCGATGCTAACACTATGGCTCAACGCATCGTAGATGAAGCCATCCGTGTTGTAAAGCAAGGGATTGATACGGTCGTGGCGAAGGAAAATAAACGACCTATCTATGTAGTGGCCGATATTGTGCATCCTGATCCATTTGTGCCGGCCCAGCTTGTTATCGTCGGTGGCACGGCGGCTAGTTTGGGCCCTATTATTGGGGACCAACTAGGATTGCCTGTTCATATTCCAGCCGATGCGGACGTAGCTAATGCCATCGGTGCTGGTGTGGCTAACCATACGATGGCGATTACGGTTCACGTCGATACAAAACGGCGTACCATGGTAGTGCCAGAATTGGGCATTCAAGATAAAAGTAGCTCTTTGCGTTCTGCTAACGCTGTGGAAGAGGTGGCATATCGATTATTATGTGAAGCTGCTCAAGAACAAGGCCTTGTAGCAGCAGGCGTAATACCTGATGTAGAAACGATAAGCGTTGAAGATTTCCCTGTTGTCGATGGATGGCAATCTATGGAACGCATTATTACTGTGAAAGTACAACTGAAAGCGGGGGTGAGCGGCTATGTGGAATCATAAGGACAGTTATCGTGTGCGAAATGGAATCGTGTCGGCTAGCACAATAGAACATCCTTCATTAGGCCTCGTATTTTTCCCTGCCTTTGATTGGAAAATTTCTGCTACTCATCCAGAACGACAAGAACGGTTGCTCTATACGCGGGATCAAATCGTGGAAGAAGGCTTATTGGATGTACCGAATATTAGAGAATATAATCCTATCGTAGCGGACTGGGATGTAATAGAACGAGTTCACGTTGGGGCCCCTGATTTACAATCGTGGGTAACCGATGCGCATCGCGTATCGGCTGGTGGTGCCATTGCAGCAGCTGATGCGGTGCTACGCGGAGAGGTGGATAGGGCCTTTGCCCTCGTTAGACCACCAGGGCATCATGCGATGGCTATGGTTCATGGCATCCGTGGATTCTGTACCATCAATATCGAGGCCGTCATGGTCCAACACATACGCAAAACCTATGGTGTGAAACGGGTGGCCATCGTCGATACAGATGTACATCATGGTGATGGCTCACAAGATGTGTTCTATCACGATCCGGATACCTTGTATATAAGCTTTCACCAAGATGGACGGACCTTATATCCGGGTACCGGATTTATGGATGAATTTGGAGGCCCTCAAGCCATTGGCGCTAACATAGATATTCCACTACCTCCTGGCACGGGTGATGAAGGTTTATTAAAGGTGATGCGCGAACTCGTATTGCCGATTCTACATGAATTTAAACCGGATATCGTCATCAATTCAGCAGGTCAGGACAACCATTTCTCGGACCCATTAGCCAATATGAATGTGACCGCTAAGGGCTACGCAGAACTAGTTGATTTATTGCAGGCGGATATAGCGGTTCTAGAAGGTGGTTATTCCGTACAAGAGGCTTTGCCTTATGTAAATACGGGTATCATTTTATCGATGGCCGGGTTAGATTACAGTTGCGTTATCGAGCCCAACTATGTAGAACAACATCAGTCGGCTGATGTAACGAGATATATTGATGATCTTATTTTGAAATGGAAGGACCAATGGGCACGTCGTGAGGAAATAGCACGAGATGAACTCATCGGCCATAAGGATAGGTGGGTCCGTGATTATTCTGTGTATTACGACGAATCTGGTGTACAAGAAGAGCGTCGTGAAACAGTGCGCCTCTATCCTGATAAAATTGGTTGGCATAGCATCGAATCCTATGGTAATTATGGACCGTATGCAAAGCAAAGTGTGTACGCTATGTTTATTCCATGGCAGGCCGATGATGCTACGCGCGAAGAGGCTTTCACAGAAGCACGTCGCATGAAAGAACAGAGTGGTCTCAACCGCTATGTAGTGGTGGACCCTATGGGGCAGGGACAAGTTGAAATTTAGCCTGTCGAATGGGCACCATTGTTCATGATATACTAGACATAAAGGGGGCGTTGTTATGCGCAGTGATAATAGAACAGCAGGTCAATTGAGACCGATTAAAATAACGAGACATTTTACAGAATATGCAGAAGGTTCTGTACTCATTGAATGTGGTAAAACAAAGGTCATTTGTACAGCTACTACCGAGGAAAATGTACCGCGCTGGCTAAAAGGTTCCGGTCAAGGCTGGGTGACTGCAGAGTATTCCTTGTTGCCACGTTCTACAAAAACACGGGTAAGTCGTGAGGCCGCTCGAGGTAAACAAACGGGCCGTACCGTTGAAATTCAACGCTTAATCGGTCGTGCATTGCGCGCTGTTGTAGACTTAAAGGCTTTAGGCGAGCGCTCCATCACCGTAGACTGTGATGTTATCCAAGCCGATGGCGGTACGCGTACGGCGTCCATTACAGGTGCCTTTGTAGCCCTTGTGGATGCCATCGATTATACATTTGGCGGCTTTGGTAAATTCCCTATTACCGATTTCTGTGCCGCTATTTCCGTCGGTATTGGCCCAGAAGGTCCTATTACAGACCTTTGCTATGAAGAGGATAGCGCTGCCGTAGTGGACATGAACGTGGTGCGCACCGGTGCGGGCAATCTTATCGAGGTACAAGGTACGGGTGAACATGGCACATTTAGCCGCGAAGAACTTAACCAATTATTAGACCTTGCAGAATCTGCTACTGACGAATTGATGGCTGTGCAACGCAATGTACTCGGCTCTGTAGCGGACAAAATTGGCAAGGTGTATCCTGATGCACCTGCTCAAACCGCTGAAGGAGAACAATGATATGGAACGTATTGTATTAGCAACGGGCAATAAGGGGAAAATACGTGAATTTGAACGGGCCTTTTCTCATATGAACATTACCTGTGTGCCTGTGAAAGACATAGTGGACGTTCCGGAACCAGAGGAAACGGGTACAACCTTTATGGAAAATGCCATCCTCAAAGCGAAATACTATAGCGAAAAAACAGGATTGCCGTGCTTAGCTGATGATTCGGGGCTCACTGTCGATGCTCTTGATGGGGCACCTGGCGTATACTCCGCACGCTATGCAGGCGTTCATGGTGATGATGAAGCAAATAATGAAAAATTAATTCGCGAATTACAAGGTAAATCGGATAGAACTGCGCACTATGTATGCGCTTTAGCTTTGGTACATCCGGACGGTGCTAGCGTGACGGCCGAAGCCTCTTGTGATGGTGAAATTCAAGATACGCCGGTTGGTACCAATGGATTTGGCTATGATCCATATTTCTTTGTTCCACAATTTGGTAAAACCATGGCGGAGCTCGATATCGATACGAAGGAAACCATCAGCCATCGTGGCAAGGCGTTGCAACAATTGGTAGCAAAGGTGAACAAATGAAACGAATAGGTATTATTAGTGATACACATGGCTATCTGGACACCATTGATCTCGCATTAGATGCAACGGTGGACCAAGATATCGACATGTGGCTACACGCAGGTGACTACGGCGACGATGCGCGGTATATGCAAACGCGCACCGATGTGCCGGTCTATGCCGTGCGCGGCAATAATGACCGCGTGCAGCCCTTAGAGCCTAAGGAACAATTGATTCCCTTAGAAGATACCTATATTTACATGACCCATGGTCATGAGGTATCATATTGTAAACGAGCACAAGAATTGATACATATTGGCAATGCTATGGGGGCGCGACTCATCGTGTGTGGACATAGCCATTTTCACGAGGCTAAACATATAGGGGATACCCTTTTTGTGAATCCGGGGAGCATTGCATTGCCTCGGGATGGATCGGGTGGTACCTTTGCCATCGTCACCTACGAAGATGGCGCCTTTGATGTAGAATTTGTGTATAAACAGGATATTATATAGTATATGTGTGAAAGCTACATTTTGTATGACTTTCACAAAAAAATAGTAAGTCTATGCATGGAAAGGGTTATGGCATATCATGGATACACCAGTTAAAGCAAAGCCTAAAATGAAGTTATATGGGTTTAATAATCTCACGAAGACGTTGAGTTTTAATATTTATGATATTTGTTATACTCGTACAGAGGAAGAAAAAAAGCAGTATATTCAATACATTGATGAAGTATACAACGCAGAACGTTTGACGAATATTTTGACCGAAGTGAGTCATATTATCGGTGCTAACATTTTAAATATTGCGAAACAAGATTACGACCCACAAGGGGCATCGGTTACGATTTTGATTTCTGAAGAAGAAATTGAAAAAGAAGATGTGGTTATGCATTTGGATAAATCCCATCTTACAGTTCATACGTACCCTGAAAGCCATCCACACAAGGGGATTAGTACATTCCGCGCCGATATCGAAGTGTCCACATGTGGTCAAATCTCTCCGCTAAAGGCCCTCAATTACTTGATTAATAGCTTTGATTCGGATATTTTGACATTGGACTATCATGTGCGTGGCTTTACGCGCGACGTGTCGGGCAAGAAAATCTACATCGACCATCGTATCAACTCTATTCAAAACTACATTAATGCGAAAACGCGTAATTTGTACAATATGATCGATGTGAACGTGTACCAAGAAAATATCTTCCACACTAAGATGATGCTCAAGGATTTCGATTTGGATAATTACTTATTCGGCATTACCGAAGCGGAATTGAGCGAACGAGAAATTAAGCAAATTAAACACCAATTGCGACAAGAAATGACAGAAATTTTCTATGGGCGTAACTTGCCTTCTGTGAAAGCCTAGATTGTTTAAAACGCTTAGTTATTTGTGGACATGTAATTAATGCTAAGAATATGAATTTATGATTAATTCTAAAATTTTCGAAAAACTATATCGAAAAATCTTGTATTATTGTTTCTGATTCTGTATAATGAATTTGTAAGGGGTATTAATAATTAATACCAAGAAACTATTGTGTCCGTTGTCATCCACAAAGGAGAATTATTATGGACGTACGTGAATTAGCAGTACAAAAAAAACGTGAATTAAAAGGCTTCCTCACAGTAGGAACTAAATATGAATTAAAAGACGCTCATGATTTATCCGTTGCTTACACACCAGGTGTAGCAGAACCATGCTTGCGTATTAAAGACAATGAAGCAGAATCCTTTGAATTAACTTGCCGTTCTAACATGGTTGCCGTTGTATCCGATGGCACTCGTGTACTCGGCCTTGGCGATATCGGCGCTGCTGCCGCATTGCCTGTAATGGAAGGTAAATCCTTATTGTTCAAAAAATTTGGCGATGTAGACTGCATTCCATTGGTAGTAGATACTAAAGATGCTGATACATTGATCAACACTGTAAAATTATTGCAAAAGAACTTTGCTGGCATCAACTTGGAAGACATTTCTTCTCCTAAATGCTATGAAATCGAAAATCGTTTGAAAGAAGAATTGGAAATCCCTGTATTCCATGATGACCAACATGGTACAGCAATCGCATGTTTAGCTGGTGTAAAAGGCGCTCTTCGCCTCGTTAAAAAAGATTTAGCGACAGCTAAAATCGTAGTAAACGGTGCTGGTGCAGCTGGTGCAAACATCGCTCGTTTGTTATACCTTGCAGGCGCTCGTGATATTACCGTATTGGTATCCTCTGGCGTATTGCACAAAGATTACAAACGCCTTGATTCCTTGCAAACTGAATTGATTGATCTGCTTGGCCTTGAAGAAAAACATGGCAACTTGGCTGAAAACGCTAAAGGCGCTGACATCCTTCTTGGCGTATCTGCAGCAGGTGCTTTCACAAAAGAAATTTTGGAAAACTTGGCTGACGACGCTATCGTATTCGCTATGGCGAACCCTAACCCAGAAGCAACATACGCTGATATGAAAGCTGCTGGCGTTCGCATTGCCGGTACAGGCCGCTCCGATGCACCTAACCAAATCAATAACGTAGCTGTATTCCCTGGTATCTTCCGTGGTGCTATCGACGTTCGTGCATCTAAAATCACTGACGAAATGAAATTGGCTGCTGCCGATGCATTGGCACACTTGATTCCAGACAGCGAATTGAATGATGAAAACATCATGCCATCCGTATTCGACCCTCGCGTAGCTCCTGCAGTGGCAAAAGCAGTTGCTGAAGTAGCTGTAAAACAAGGCATCGCCAAAAACCCTCAAATCGTTGAAGACGGTCATTACGAAGGTTAATTTTAACTAAATGAAATATGATTTTGAACATGCACCCTACGGGGTGCATGTTTTTTTATATAGATGTTGCATTTGTGCGTACAAAATTATAAAATGTAAGCACGATAATAACAATAGGAGATATTATATGGATTATAGAGGAATTATAGAATCAAAACTAGAACAAAATAATGGTATACTTTCAAGTCGTGATATTAAAGCTCTTAATATTCCTTCCATATACCTAACTAGAATGGTAAATGAGGGGATACTTAATCGTGTAAGTCGAGGTATTTATTTAAGCACAAAAGGTGATTATGATGAATACTATCTCTTTCAAAAACAATATGGAGTGCCTATTTTTTCATATGCATCAGCCCTGTATTTACATCAATTTACAGATGATATTTATCCGGCACTAGAGGTAACTGTGTATCGAGGGTATAATATTCATAGAATTAACAACGTGAATCTCGTACATTATGTTACGAAAGATATATATGAATTAGGTATCACAGAGTGTAAAACGGTATATGGTAATATTGTCAAAACCTATGATTTAGAACGGACCTTATGTGATTTCATTAAAAATAGAAATAAGATCGATACTGAATTATTTTCTAAAACTTTACATAGGTATATGCGTTATAAAAATCGAAATCTAAATCGTTTATACGATTACGCTAAGAAAATGAAGATATATGATAAGGTTAAAAGTATTTTGGAGGTTATCTATGAATAAGGATAAACTGAAAGCTTTATATCATAAATTTTTAATGAAGTTATAAAAAAACACTTGTCAGAATAGTAGTCCGATGATATAATAATTTTCGTTGCAGAGAGGTACTCATAACTGAGTAAAACTCAGCAAAAGTAGTGGTTGACATCAACTACCGGGTTTGCTATAATTAGCAAGTAATTAATGACGGGGCATAGCGCAGTTTGGTAGCGCACCTGGCTTGGGACCAGGGGGTCGCAGGTTCGAATCCTGCTGCTCCGACCATTTTTTATTTTGCGGGTGTAGCTCAATGGTAGAGCCCCAGCCTTCCAAGCTGGTCGCGAGGGTTCGATTCCCTTCACCCGCTCCATTTTTTTTTGCCTTTTTTAGGGTGAACGAAAAATGACGTCATTAGTTGACGATACATCTTACATAATTTATACTATAATAGATAATTACATATAAAGGTAATCCACATGGTTCAGTAGCTCAGTTGGATAGAGCAACGGCCTTCTAAGCCGTGGGTCGGGGGTTCGAATCCCTCCTGGATCACCAAAGAAATTAAGCGGATAGCTCGTAATGAGCTATCCGCTTTTGTTTTGTATAAATTTATAAAGAAGATGACAAATAAAGTAAATTTATCTTTATTTTTTATTGATAGAAATGTAAAATTATATAATAAATTTGATTTAGTTAAGATGTGTCACGTGTTGATAATAGTATTGCATAGTTCTAGATTAGCAAAGGAGCGATTTTAGATGGCAATAAAAATATTTGAATCAAGAACTGGTTTGGTTAATAAATTAAGGTCTCGGGGATTAATATTTAATGAACAAGAATTGAGAAATACTTTAAAAAAGTTCAATTATTATTCTTTATTCAATGGATTTGAGAATTTACTTTTATGTGAATCACAACCTAAAAAATATGATGCTGTGACATTGGCAGATTTTGAAGCTTTATATGATTTTGATAAGAAGCTTTCACGCATTATATTTTCTTATTTAAATAAGCTAGAGTCTGCTTTGAAAACGTCGATTGCTTATCACTTTGCTGAATGTTATTGCAATACTCTTGCAGATACAATGCAATATACAAATAAACTAAATTATATGGACCCTCAAGATGATAATGATTTAAGTGATACTTATTGTCCTTATTCTAATAACTATCCCTTTGTTAATGACCAAAATAAAAGAATCTATCTCAGCTTTAATGATTTTCTATTCTTTAAACCGTTTTATTTATCAAATTTAATTAAGTATAATGATCATATAGATAAAAATTTTTATAGTTCTTCAACTTATAGTGCGCCAAGAGATGTAGCGGTATACAGAGATGATGATAATAATTACTATTCAGATGTTGCTGTACCTATATGGGTCGCTATCGAAACCCTATCATTTGGTGAAGTATTACGACTTCTTCATTATTTAAAAATTGATGTTATGGAAGAGATTTTAGTTGATTTCAATTTAAGAATTTCAAAACGATCTGAATTTTTGAATATGCTAGATTTTCTATTGTATTTAAGAAATTGTTGTGCGCATGGCTCGTTAATTAATCGTTTCAATACACCGATTCGTTATAAAGTTAACTCTAATATTGTCCGATCATTTAGGTTAGAACCACAAAAATATTTAAATTATAAATACTCAAAATTATCTTTATTTGACGTATTAAAGATTTTAAGTTATTTCTATTCTTTAAATGATATAAGAAAGTTGTTCAAGCGCTTTTTTTATTCAAATAATAAAAGAATGGGAGTAAGACGTGGAAATGAGTTGAAAGGAAAAATTTTGAATCAAATGGGGTGTCCTAGCTACATAGAATGGAAATCCTTATTAATGGGAGATATTTTATTTGAGTTGTAGTTTTTTGTTGACGTAACTGTTTACTTTTGATATTATAATTATTAATTAAGTTTGGCTCTTAAGAGCTCTTGGTGATGGAGGCATCACCTACTGGGAAAGGACAACACATTTGTGTTGTCCTTTTTTGGTTTTGCTATTTTAAATTAGTTCAGAGCTGTAGTAATTTAAAATACACTGTTTATAGAGTTCTTCTGAATTATTAACCTATTATGTTCTATAATTAGGAATTTGAATATAAAATGGATTTAAGGCAATAAAATAGGAAGTATGTTATAATAACTTTGATGAAAAAAAGGTGAAAGATGTTAAAGGCGATATTATAGTGAGGCTTTAATAGGGATACAGAGAATATATTTAGAGCAATAAATTTATGTGAATATAAACGGGAGATAATATGTTACTATGATTCGGTTCACTGCTTTTTAATATAGGAGATGAATGAAGAGTAAGTGAGCTCAAAAAAACAATAATATTTTTACAGGAGAAGCTAGGTGTTTGGATAGAATGGTTAAGAGTAGAAGTGCCTATGGCTCATGTAAAAAGAGATGCCAAGGGGGAGAATGGGCATTGTAAAACTATTTGTACGAAAATTATTTTGTTATGCAGTACTTCATGATGATATTAGGGAGAAGCTTAATCGTCTATAAGGGATGTATTTATTTTGAGTAAAACTAGGAGTGTTTTTATGCCCAGAGGAATTATATATGTGATGTCTAGTGTTGTACCGGGACTCGTTAAGATAGGTAAAACTAGAATAGATAACTTTGAGTCGAGAATGTATAATTTGGAACGACATGGATATAATAATGTCGTTGGTTTGAAAAGAGCATTTGCAATTGAAGTAGAAGACTATGATGAAAAAGAGAAGTTGTTGGATGATATTTTTAGTAAAAGTAGACTGCTAAATGCGGAGCTTTTTGCATTAGATATTGATTTAGTTATCCAATTATTATCGTCATTTGATGGGAAACAGATTTTTCCAATCAATAGTACAAAAGAGATAACTTTTGAAGAAGCTACAAAAGCGAGAGCTGTTAAAGTTGACTGGGAAAAAGTTCCGGATGGGGAATATTATTTAAATGAAACGAAAAAAGACTTTGGTGCTGTTACTGCTACGATGAAAGTTGAAGAGGGAATGTTCATTGTTTTGGAAGGCAGTATCTGTGCTCCGACTAAATCTGATTGGTTACCAGATGCTAGAAAGGCCGCTATAATAGAAAATAATATCTTGATGGAGGATGTGATTTGTAATTCACCTTCCACAGCGGGGTGGGTTGTCTTAGGCTCTGCTAATAATGGTTGGAATGTTTGGAAAAATGAATTAGGAGAACCGATAGATATCTATATATAATAGTTTTATATAAGTTTGTTGTTTGTATTGATTATAGAGGAGAAAAGATGAAGACTATAAGTCTGTTACGACAAGTATTATTAGTTGCTACGATGGTAATTGCATTAGGAGTATAGGTGCTGTAACAAATGTTGATGCTGCAGATCGTTATGCAGGGTATACTAATCCACATGGCGTACATTGGTGGTTTGATGATCAATCTATTCGATGGGAAGGTAAGGAGTTGGTTGTTAAATTTAGAACGGACGTTTTTGATGCGAGACATCCTTATTCGATATGTCGATTCCGTGTGAATTCTGCTGGTGAATTGTATTACAAAGTTGATTCTCGTGGTTGGGTACGAGAATACCCTAGAGATGATAATGCTTATTGGTCTTTTTATCATACAGTATATAACTATCAGTCTACTTTATAATTGAAAAATTAGTTCTTTTTGTAAGTTCTATAGATTAAAACTAGAAAAGGTTGAATGGTTTTTCCGTCAACCTTTTTATTATTGTATGCCGAATAGGCATGACTACCCCCAGTTAAACTGGGAGTCGGTAAAAAATCCTTAGAAAAAAGGAAAGAACCTCCTAGTAGTAAAATGAAGTTGGTCTGGCAACCACAACATTTGAATATAGGAGGTTCAATGTTAATGAATGACGTAAAAAGCTTATCACATAGTAAATGGAGATGTAAATATCATATTGTTTTTGCACCAGAGTATAGAGGACAAATAATTTATGGTCGGATAAAAGCTGATGTAGGTAAAATTTTAAGAGATTTATGTAATAGAAAGAATGTAGAGATTATAGAGGCAGAATGCTGTTCGGATCATATTCATATGCTAGTAACTATTCCACCACATTTAAGCGTATCGAGTTTTATGGATATTTAAAAATCAAAAGTAGCCACATGATATTCGATAAACACGCAAATTTAAAATATAAGTATGGAAATAGACATTTCTGGTGTAGAGGATATTATATGGATACAGTGGGAAGATACGAAGGAGCGATAAAAGAGTATATTCGCAATCAACTACCAGAAGATATAGCACAAGATACATTAAACTTTAAAGAATATACCGACCCATTTACGGGTGAGCCGGTAAAATAGGCAAAATAAAGGCCCCCGAGTAGGGGGTAGCCAGTGGTAATAGAATGTAAAGCGCCTGAGGTCGATATATCATGTGATGATGTGAGAGAACAGGCCGAAAGATATCGCAACATTCTTAAAGCAGATTATATTATGTTGGTTAATGGTTATAAAATTATCATGTATAAATACCAAGATGGGAATAACTTTGAGCTTGTAGATATTTCTTCATATAAAGAACTTTTAGAATCAAAGGTCTCTTTTGGTGAAAATATTCCACTTGAACCATATTCCTATGAGGAAATCATATCCTATGAAACACAAAAGAAATTTACCAAAATATATGTTGGATGTGAGACCCCGAAACCTATTAAATTTTTTGTACTTAATTTTTTAAATCTAATTTTATTTAAAACTATAGATGACGAATCTATTCTAGAATTATTAGGTGTATTTGAGGATAGAGGCATTGGTCGGACTAGATTCGGTAATAGTGCTGGTTATAATTATCAGATTAAGACTCGTTTGTTTATTGCAAAGGATAGAAAAAATAAAGATCAAATTCTGGGGCTTAGTCTTTTTGGTAGATATAATACACAATTAAACGTATCTATAATGAATAGAGAAAGAAAACATCATTCGTTACAATTAGATATGGATAAATACTGTAAGTATGACTATCGTAGCAATAAGATTGTTATTACACATAATGGAACCTTATCAACGGGTAGAGGTGGCTCTATCAGTAAATTTACCGTTATTGATTATGTAAAAAATAATGCGCCTGATTTAATTCGAGATGAAGAGGTTTATCTTGGCTCTATAGATAATTCTCGATTGTTGGAATGGAATCAGCCAGATGTGCAAAATTTTATAAGAAACCTGTTCCTTTATGCTATTCTACGAGATGAAGTGCGAAAAAAATATAAAAAGAAATAATATCTACAAAGCTAAAATTATTAAATAGAGATAAATTGTTACTGATATGGAGTGATAATACTAATGAAGTATATAGAAGAAATTTTTGACAATATAAAACTTGAAAAATTTGGACGGGTTGGTGATAGTATATATGATCCGATACGTTCCTTTTTATTGGCTGCTACACCAGAGGAGTGCGTTCGCCAAAAAACAATTGTATACTTGCAAAGGGACTTAGGGATACCTATTAATCGTATTTTTGTGGAAGAATCAATGGCGCATACTAAAAAAGGCGCACGTGGAAGAGCAGATATTGTTGTCTATCGTGATGATGAGTGCACAGATGTACTAATGATTATAGAGTGTAAGGCACCTCATATTAACGTACTTGGTGATGAGGTGTTCAAGCAGGCTTGCGGATATAGAGAGATACTTAATGCTGATTATATAATGCTTATTAATGGTATAGAGGCTATTGTCTATATTTATAATGAAGGGAAATATTTTGAAGTTAAGGATATTCCTTCCTTCGAGGAGCTTTTGAAAAGTAAAATTTCAATTGTTGAGACAGAAGAGTTTGAAGAATTTAGATATGAAGAACTTATGTCAGATGAGTTTAAAGAGGCATTTGCAGAGAATGGGGATATTAGTGAATATACGCCTCAATATATAAAAGGCTTTGCTCTTAACTTGATCAATCTAATTATTTATACAGAGATTAATAATAGTAAGTTTTTGGAAAAAATAGAGGTTTCCGAAGATTGCCGTGTAAGTATGCCACATTTTGGTAATAGTGGAGGTGGTAATTATCAAGTTTGGTCTCATATGTTTATTGCAAAAGACTATCTAAATAGAGACCAAGTTCTAGGTATTAGTATATGTGCTACAGCACATACAGAGAATGATCCGCATTGGGGTAATCGCACTGGTACTACTCAATTAAATGTATCTATAACAAATAAAGAATCGAGACATCACTCTTTACAATTAAACTTGGATCGGGCTTGTAGATATAATCCGCTTACTAATATAGTAGATATTACACACAATGGTTCTTTAACAAGCGGTAAAGGTGGAGCAGCTAAAAGAGCTGATGTTATTGCATATATTAAGGACCGTGCGCCTGAGCTTGTTCATGGTGATGAAATATATCTTGGTCGTTTAAATAACTCTCGTTTGTTAGAGTGGAAAGATCCTAATGTACAATCCTTCATAAGAAATTTGTTGCGCTATGCTGTACTTCGTGATGGATTTAGAGCAGAGTATAAAAAATCAAAGTAATATTGTTAATAAAGGGGCTGTAACAGAATGCGGTTTTACCGAATTTTAGTTGCAGTCCCTTTTGATATAAAAGAATTAGAGCTATATATATGCTGTTATGGAATTAGAACAGGCCTGTTCTAATTTGTAGGACCCTATATATGTGCCTTGTTAGGAATAGAACAGGCGTGTACTAATTTGTAGGCCCCTATGTATGTGCCTTGTTAGAAATAGAACAGGCGTGTACTAATTTGAAGGACCCTATATATGTGCCTTGTTAGAAATAGAACAGGTCTGTACTAATTTGAAGAACCCTATATATGTGCCTTGTTAGAAATAGAACAGGTCTGTACTAATTTGAAGAACCCTATATATGTGCCTTATTAGAAATAGAACAGGCCTGTACTAATTTGAAGAACCCTATTGTAAATGATACTCTAAGAATGTACAAAAATGATGATATAAGAATGTACAATTTTAATTGTATCACCGATACTATAGTTGAGGTGATAACAACATGCAATACGTATACGCTATTAACAGTTCATTTACTGTAA
>NZ_PPDE01000005.1 GCF_002959915.1 Veillonella atypica KON
GGCTTTACTTAATAACAATAAGCGGAAATGTGCAACAAATATATATATATACCTTCTATGTGGTTTTCAGAGTACAAACTCTGACAGATTCAGTGGCGATAGCTACGAGGGTCCACCTGTTCCCATCTCGAACACAGTAGTTAAGTTCGTAAACGCCGAAAGTACTTGGCTGGAGACGGCCTGGGAGGATAGGAAGTCGCTGATTAAGCTAAAAAAGGCTAACCAAATGGTTAGCCTTTTTTGTTATATATACTTACATGTAGAGTCCGACCAGCGTACCTGAGAAAATAGAGTATGGGGTGATAGAGGCGCGTAGAGACGTTTGTGATTCACACATCATATATAAATATGCACAAAAAATTACTCATTTTACAATTTGTTTAAATTCTATTCACTCATAATTCATATAGAATCTTTATACTATCAATAGTTGATTGAGATCAACTAGGAAATGGAGGTCTACTACTTAATAACTTTTATCTGTCCCTTTTACAAATAATACAAACAACACAACACAAAACAATACAACACATAAAACAACACTTAAATACACAACAATACTCTCCCTGTGTATAAAAAACAATACATATACAAAACTCTCTAATTATATATACCATCTCCCGTATATATAAAGATAAAAGTTAAGTAGACAAAAAGAGCCCGAAAGGGCTCTTTCCTTTTTTCGTATAAATAGTATTGTTATAGAATAATTATCTGTTTGTATACATGAAAGTGAGGAGACAATTATCTTTGTACTTTGATAGTAATTTATATATTATATAAAAAAGATGAAATTCTTAAATATCTTAGAATTGCCTTGACAGATGGGGGCGCTTCTTGGTATTATATTCAAGTATCAAGTACACTTGATGTGCATAGGGGTATAGCTCAATTGGTAGAGTAGCGGTCTCCAAAACCGTTGGTTGTGGGTTCAAGTCCTACTGCCCCTGCCAAACTTTAGAGCTGCGACCTTCGGGTCGCAATTCTATAAAAAAGTTACTTAAAAATATTAAAATAATGCTTGCAAAAAGCTAGTCATTATGTTAATATAATCAAGTACCAAGTACATGACTCAGTAGCTCAGCTGGATAGAGCGTTTGACTACGAATCAAAAGGCCAGGGGTTCGAATCCCTTCTGGGTCACCAAACTAAAACTCACACGAACGTGTGAGTTTTTTTATTATTGTCTTTAGACTGGTTCGCGACGTAGTCGCGAATCATAAAACCACCCGCTATGCGGGTGCGGCAACGAAAGTTAGGGTTATAGGACAAAACGTGTTGGTTTTATAGGCGATAGAGCCAGTAAATTACTGGCTCTATCGCCATTTTAAGTTCTTTTGATAAACTTAGAGGGTGGACAAAATGTGTTGGTAAAAAATCTCAAAACCCTTGATTTTACTGGCTTTAATAAGGTTATATCTTCTTAGAAAATCGTATTCTAAGTGGAGGGAATAATCATGCTAGTAAGATGTATAAATTGTGGATTTTCTTGTCAAAAATATGGGAAAACTAAAGCTGGATCACAACGATGGCATTGTAAGCAGTGTAACATCACCTTTACACAAACTATTGATAATACTACTAAATGTTTTCATCGATTTCTAAATTGGTTATTTAGTAAAGAAACACAACAGGACATGCCTGGGCAGGGCCGTACATTTCGTAGACAGATAGCTGATTTCTGGAAAATATGGCCTATGTCGCCCAAAATTGAAACCCAGAGAGATGTGGTATTCGTTGATGGTATTTACTTAGCTAAAAAAGCTTGTATTTTGATCTGTTATGATGGTGAACATGTATTAGGATGGTATTTATGTAGGTCAGAACAGTCTCGATCATGGCAAGCTCTTATGCAGCGAATAGCGACCCCCATTGTGGTCGTTTCTGATGGTGGACCTGGCCTTAGAAAAGCATTAAAAAAAGTTTGGCGTACGGCCAAACTTCAACGTTGTATTGTTCATGCTGTATGGCAAGTGCATCGTTACACTACTAGACGGCCTAAAACATTAGCAGGCATTATGTTAAGAGATTTAGCAAGCGATTTGTATAGTGTAAAAACACAAGAAGATGCACAAATATGGATTCAACGATTATTTAATTGGAGAGTGACTTTTAAAGAGTTTCTAAGTGAAATGACACGTGATAGTAATGATAATTTAAGAGCTATGCATGAACGCTTATTAAAAGCTTATAACTCTCTAGTAGTGTTAATTAATACAGAGACAATGTTTCGATATTTAGATGAAACATTGGTGTTGGATAAAGAATGTCCGAGGACTAATAACCCTATTGAAGGCGGGGTAAACGCACAACTCAGACGTTTATTGCGTTACCATCGAGGGATGTCTGTAGAAAAACGTATAAAAGCGGTCTTTTGGTGGTGTTATTTACACTCACCAAGACCGCTTTCTGCAAAAGAAATACTTGAGGTAATGCCAACTGATGCAAGTATTTCTAAAATATATAGATCTATGAATGAAAGAGCCCAACTTCAAGGCATAATTCCAACTTGGGGGGATGCCATTTCTTGGGGTGATTTGCATAACTATGACAAATTATCTTTCAATGATTGGGATTAAAGTACCAACACGTTTTGTCCTATAACCCGAAAGTTATACAAAAAAATCACCTTGCTTAAGTATAATGTAGGTGTTCAAGCCGCATTATATACAAAAGAAAGGTGATTTTATATGGCAACAAAGACACAGAGCCTTGCGCACACAAAATGGTTATGCAAATACCATATAGTATTTACACCTAAGTATAGACGTAAAGTTATATATAATCAATACAGAAATAGTTTACTTGAAATACTGAGACGTTTATGTGAATATAAGGGCGTCAAGATTATAGAGGGGGAGCTTATGGCAGATCATGTGCATATGCTAGTGTTAATTCCACCTAAAATATCAGTTTCATCTTTTATGGGATATCTAAAGGGTAAAAGTGCGCTAATGATGTTCGATAAACACGCAAACTTAAAGTATAAATTTGGAAATAGACACTTTTGGTCCGAGGGATATTATGTAAGTACGGTAGGATTAAATGAAGCTACCGTAAAAAAATATATACGTGAGCAAGAGTTACATGACCAAATGAAAGATAAACTTAGTGTAAAAGAATATGAGGACCCTTTTAAGGGTAGCAAGTAATACATATCCCCTTTAAGGGGACCGTTACGAGTCAATGGCTATGCGGCTTGAACGTAGTGAAAGCCAGCGCCTTTAGACGCTGGCCTAGTACTACGGGCTTATAGCCCGTGAGCAAACCACCCGTTTTACGGGTGGTTCTGATTTTCTTATACAATTTTCATGTACATGTGGTATGTTAAAAAGGTATTTTCAATCTGTATCGTGAATATATAATATATAGACTTATGTAAGTTAGGCTTTCATAAAAAGGAGCTGAGTATATGGCAATAGATCGAAATGAGAGATTTGACGTTATCGTCGTAGGGGCAGGGCCGGCGGGTGCTGCAGCGGCGTTACGTTTGGCGGAGCAGCGTGTGAAGGTGTTGGTCATTGAGCGCGGGATGGCGCCAGGTGCTAAGAATATGATGGGCGGCCGTATTTATACGCATTCTCTAGAGAAATTGATACCGGATTTTAGAAATCGTGCGCCGCTTGAAAGAAAGGTGACAAAGGAACGCATTTCCATCGGTGCTGGCAATGAGATGACGACCATCGAATATAGTTACCAAGATGTGAAAGAAAATGAAGAATCCTATGTTGTGTTGCGTGCTAAATTCGATAAATGGCTGGCCGAAGAGGCTGAGAAGAAAGGGGCTTTGCTCGTTTCTAATGTACAGGTAACGGAACTCATCACCGAAGGGGAAGGTAAAAAACGTCGCGTTGTAGGTGTACGTTGTCACGATGATGAGGTGTATGCAAAACTTGTTATCATCGCTGAAGGTGCTAACACAGTGCTTTTAGAAGAGGCTGGTTTGGCTGACCCTACAGATCCTAAGACGATGGCTGTGGGTGTGAAAGAGGTATATAAATTCAAAAAAGAGGACCTCGAGAATCGCCTTATGTTATCTGGTGATGAAGGCATGGCATGGCTTACGTTGGGCGATATGACAGATGGTCTACTAGGCGGCGGCTTTATATATACGAATAAGGACAGCCTTTCCGTAGGCATGGTAGTAGGCCTTGAGGATATCGGCTTGGCAGATAAATCAGTTGACGAAATGTTGGAGGCTTTCACCAGTCATCCTAGAATTGCACCGCTTTTGAAAAATGGTCAATTAAAGGAACACAGCGCGCATCTTGTGCCTGAAGGCGGTTATAAAGCGATGCCAAAATTGGGCGGCAAGGGTTACATCATCGTTGGTGATGCGGCGCGGATGTGCATGAATCTGGGGTACACGATTCGTGGTATGGATTTGGCTATCGAGTCCGGCATGTGCGCAGCTGAGGCGGTCAATGTGGCGCTACGCGACGAAAATATGGATCGCGTTACTAAATTGTACGAAAAACAAATCAAGGCGTCTTGGTTGCGTCGCGATATGAAATTGTATAAAAATATGCCGAAATTCTTGGCCTCTAATCCGCGTATTTTTAATGAGTATCCTGCATTTGTAAACAATCTTATGCGTGATGTATTCACCGTAAATGGTGACGGTGCGGTGCCATTGATGAAAAAATTGTTACGCCGCGTCAAGGATGTAGGCCTATTCAGATTGATTCGTGATGCATGGAAAGGGGTGCGTTCCCTATGAAATTAGAAGAGCGTTTGGGCGCGAATAAATATTATGTAGATGAAACGTGTCCTCACATCATTATTGATGGTGAAAGCGTAAGCCGCGAAGAAGCGATGAAGCTCGTGAATGGTTGTCCTGCAGGTTTATACACATTGCAAGAGGACGGCACGCTTGCTTTTGATTTTGCGGGCTGTCTCGAATGTGGCACATGTCGCGTATTATGTGGACACAGTGTTGTTAAGACTTGGAAATATCCTCGTAACGCCAAGGGCGTAGAGTTTAGACAGGGGTGAGTGCATGGAATTATTAGTCTGTATAAAACAAGTACCGGATACGTCGGAAATTAAACTAGATCCGGAAACAAATAATCTCATCCGCACAGGTCTGCCTAGTATTGTAAACCCTTACGACATGCACGCGCTTGAGGCGGCTTTAACTGTGAAAGACCAAATTGAAGGCAGTCGCGTTACGGTTGTGACTATGGGGCCTCCACAAGCCGAAGAGGCATTGCGTCAATGCTTGGCGTTAGGCGCTGATGATGCGGTGCTCGTAACAGATCGTGCCTTTGGTGGTGCCGATACATTGGCTACAAGTTATACGATTGCATCTGCTATTCGTCATATTCAACGAACCATGAACCGTCAGTTCCAACTCATTTTCTGCGGAAAACAAGCTATCGATGGCGATACAGCTCAGGTAGGCCCTCAAATCGCAGAGGAACTCGGTATGGCGCAAGCTACCTATGCTTGTGAATTTTCCGTAGACCAAGCCTCTCAAAAGGCGATTGTAAAGCGGGAGCACGAGAACGGTTATGAAGTGATTGAAGCTCCGTTGCCATTGCTTGTGACGACGACAGCCGAACTTAACGAGCCACGTCAACCTGGCCTTTGGAGCTCCATTTACGCGAAACGATATACTATTAATCATATTACCTTGCGTGATATGCCTCATATTGATGAAAGCCGCATTGGCCTTACCGGTTCCCCAACACGGGTACGCAAGGTATACCAACCACCGCTTCGTGGCAAGGTAGAAATGCTTTCATCCGTCGACGAAGGTGCCAAAAAGGTGCTCGAATTGGCGTACCACATCAAGCCTGAAAAGTTCGCACACCTTTTGGTGCCAAATGACACACCGGTTGTAGAGGCGCAAGACGATGAGGGCATTGACGTAAATGACCCAGTACAGCGAGCTGCGTCTGTTGAAAGCGTGGTGCCTAGCGAACCTAAGGCGGTAGATCCAAATACATTTGCAGCAGAGGCCGCTAAAGCTGATGCTGTTTCCGAAGGAGGTGACCGATAATGACAAATTTTGATGAATACAGAGACGTTTTTGTCGTAGCTGATACCATCGATGACGTAGTGCATCCAGTTACGTATGAACTTATCGGTCAAGCCCGCCGCATCGCCAAAGAACTGGGCCAACTCGTGCAAGTCATGCTCCTCGGTGAAAACGTACAAGCTGAGGCGGAGGAACTTGTGGCTCATGGTGCCGATATTGTTCACGTTTTTGAAAGTCCCCTCTTGAAATACTATACAACGGATGGCTATACAAAGGTATTGACGGATTTCTTTGAAGACCATAAACCGAATATCCTTTTAATTGGTGCTACCAACAATGGCCGTGACCTAGCACCGCGCATGTCTGGTCGCATGCAAAATGGCGTTGTAGCAGATTGCACTATCCTAACGGTAGATACAGAAGAAGGCCTTGTAGAATGGACCCGTCCTGCTTTAGGTGGCAATATCTTGGCTGAAATTATTTCGCCAAACCATCGTCCACAAATGGGCTCTGTTCGTCCTAATGTATTCAAAAAACCTGAGCGCATTGCGGACAGTTGGGGCCGTATCCAACTTGAACAATTTGACCTAAAGGCCGAAGACATTCGCACTAAACGGCTAGATTTTATTCCATTCAGCAAGTCTGGTTATAATATCCAAGAAGCGGATATCATCGTAGCTGGCGGTCGTGGTATGGGTTCAAAGGAAAACTTTGATAAACTCTACGAACTTGCTGATGCTATCGGCGGCGTTGTAGGCGCTACCCGTCCACTCGTTGAAAAAGGCTGGATTGAACTGCCATACCAAGTAGGCCAAACCGGTAAAACCGTAAGCCCTAAACTATACTTGGCATTTGGTATCTCTGGCGCTATCCAACACGTAAGCGGCATCTCTGGTGCCGATACAATCGTGGCCATTAACAATGATCCAAATGCAGAAATCTTCCAGCACGCTAACTATGGAATTGTTGGGGATTGTATGGAAGTTCTCAACGATATGTTGGCGCATTTAAAATAGAACATAAAAAGATTGGGCTCTTAGCTTAATTGCCGTAGTAGAAAGGACCCCTTCCAAAAAACTCCACCGGCCGGGTCTGACTCCGGCCTTCGGCCTCCGCAGGGCCAAAGTCGTTTTTCGAAAGGGGTTCTTTCTTATCTCTACAGTCAATACAGCCATAGGCCCAATCTTTTTATGTTTTTCTTAAATTAGCACCTACACATTTGTTGATAGGAACAGGAAAAAGTCGTTTTCAGAACCCTATCGGTTCTTTGCTATCTACATTAGTCTATTTTTAGCGCCAGCATAATCGTTGGAAATCCACAGTGAGGGTAAAGTCGTTTTTCGAAAGGGGTTCTTTCTTATCTCTACAGTCAATACAGCCATAGGCCCAATCTTTTTATGTTTCCCCTTAAATTAGCGCCAACATGTTCGTTGAAATAATATAAGTAGAAATATGGTAAAATGGTGTTATACATATCATAGTTGAATGGACGTAGGGAGGTGATGTTGTGACTGCTGATAGTAATGGTTATGTAGGTTTTGATTTGGCATTGTTTATCGCTGAGAAGTTGCGTGCTCAGTTTGTGTTTGATATGGCTCAGATGGAGGGAAACACGGCAACGTATCCGCAGGTTGAGACGATTGTGTGTGGTACTTCTGTGGCGGGGCTCAGTGTAAGTGAGACTCGACAGATAGATAATATTAATCGTGGCTGGCAAGCCTTGATAGAGGATTTGCGGTTAAAACGATTTCAGATTAATAAGTTAGTGACTATCGAATATAATAAGTTGGTTTCTGAAAGTGAGAACCGGCTAGGATTTGGTGGTTTTCGCAATGCACCAGTAGCTATAGGTGGTACAAGTTACACACCGCCTAATCCTTTGGATTTAAATTCCTGTTGGGACCAATTAATAGCTAGGTGCCAAGAGCTAGAGGATAATCCGTTGGAACAATCGCTTCTATTATATGCCGAGATGGCTCGTAACCAGTTCTTTGGCGATGGCAATAAACGAACCGCTCTGCTCATGATGAATGGGAACCTTATTCAGAATGGATTATGCCCAATTACGATAACAAAATCTCGTGAAGTAGAATATCGGACTGCTTTAATTGGATATTATGAAAGCCCAGAGCAACATCGCATTCAATTCTTCGATTTCCTAAAACAAGAACAACAAACCATGCTAAAACGCTGGGGCTATGAAATCCAAGATATAAATGAAACCGAACTTGGTAAAACAATCGATACAAATCCAAAAGAAGGATCCACTAAACATAAATTATAATTGAGGCCCTGAATTACAACTTTCCCTTTCCCCGTAACAAAAATCTTTGCGGGAAATAAGGATAACGTATTTAAAACAGGTCCAGATGGGCTTCCAAACCCGACTTTGGCCCTACCGTAGAGAGGACACAATCTGATAGAGGTCCTGAATTACTTTCTTTTTCTTTGTTTAGTAATGAAAATCTTTGTGTTTTATTATGTAATTCAGGACCGATGTATTTAAAGTATGTGATGATAGGGGCGGGAAAAAGACTTCGGGTCCCGCTTGCGCGATAGCGTGTCTTTTTTCCGCCCCTGTCATCACTGTTAAATAGAAGGAGGAATACATATGAACCGCAAAATTTTCGTTACAGGTGCTACTTCTGGTATCGGCCTTGAGTGTGCCCGTGCATTCGCTCAAGATGGAGATAATGTATTGATTGCTGGTCGTCGTGCAGACCGCTTGGCGGCGATTAAGGAAGATTTTGAGCAACAATATGGCATTCGTGTGGATACGCTTGTACTTGATGTGAGCAAACGTGAAGATGTAGATGCTAAGGTAAAACCAGCTATCGAAGCTTTTGGTGGCATTGATGTACTTGTAAATAATGCAGGTCTGGCACAGGGACTCGATCCATTTCAAGATAGTACCGTAGAAGATGCAGTCACAATGATTAATACGAATGTATTAGGACTTCTTTATGTAACAAAGGCAGTATTACCTTTCATGATTGATAAAAATGAAGGTCATATTGTAAATATGGGTTCTACAGCTGGGATTTACGCATACCCAGGCGGTGCCGTTTACTGTGCTACTAAGGCCGCTGTCAAAATGTTGGCCGATGGCATTCGTATGGATACTATAACTACAGATATTAAGGTTACCACCATTCAACCTGGCATTGTAGAAACTCCATTTAGTGAAGTGCGCTTTCACGGTGATGCGGAACGCGCAAAATCTGTATATGCTGGTATTGAAGCCGTTCAACCAGAGGATGTGGCAGATGTTGTATTGTATGTAACAAATCAACCTAAGCGCATGCAAATCTCTGATGTGACCATCATGGCGAACCAACAAGCGGCAGGCTTTATGGTTCATAAGAAATAACAGACTATTATACTAAACTTGTTAAAATGATATAGGTAGCATTTATTACTTTAAATCCTACATCATTTAGGATATATTTATTAAGTATATTTTAATAAATATAGTTTTACAAAATTTGTTTTTGGAGATTGTTGTTATGACAACAAAGATAAAGACATTACTAGTGGCTTCTTTAGCATGTGCAGCTATTGGTTCCTATAGCATTACTAGTGCTCACGATCTATCTGTTGGGAATCGTTCTGTGTCTATGACTGGTGGAATCTCAGTTGAACCTACGGAACCAAATTTTATTATGCCGAGTCCTGTACATGTGTTCACCACAGTTAAAGAAGCGGCGGAGTATATGAATATTACACCACAGATGCCAAAGTTGTTACCTGTAGGCTTTAATATTCAATCTGTCATCACTTTAGAGAAAGATATATTACAAGTTGTGTATGTCTATAAATCTGGTGCGGATCCATGTTATAATCAAGATGGAGGCGCATATATTATATATCGTTCATCTAAGTTAACTGGTGATATCAGTGGTGACCATAAAATTCATAAGGTTATAGAAACTGAAAGTGTAGATGGTACAAAGGTTACTTTCAAAGGCAGTGACAAAATGGCTTATCTTGCATCGTGGATGAAAGATGGACAAAATCATTCTTTAGATTTTTATCGCCCCGTTACACGAGATATGGCGAAGGCTATTATCCGTAATATTGTTGAGGAAAAATCACATACAAAATAAATGTGTTTTTAATAATTTTTATGTTACGCGAAGGGAGATTATACTCATGGTTAAAAAATTTGTATTAATGGCAGTTGCGTGTGCTTGTGTAGGTTCTTACACTGTTGCCGGTGCGCAAGGTACTTTTGATGTAAAACCAGATCCAGCTAAACCTGTAGTTGCAGAACAGGCAGCGCCAATGGTTGGTATGCCAAGTCCAATTCATAAATTCGCTACTATTGATGAAGCCGCTAAATACATGAATATTATGCCTCATCTACCTAAAGTATTACCTGTAGGCTATAATGTTGAGTCTGTAAGTACTATCGAAAAAGATGTATTACAAGTAGTATATGTATACCAAGCTGGCGAAGATGCAACGCGCAATCAAGCAGCAGGCAAACGTATTGTATATCGCGTAGGTACTACAAAAGGTGATATCAGCGGCGATTACAACAATTATAAAGTTACGGCTACTGAAAAAGTAAACGGCACAAAGGTGACTTTCAAAGGCGGTAATTACATGGTATACCTTGCAACATGGGTAAAAGATGGTCAAAACCATTCCATCTATTTTGAACGTCCTGTCAATCGCGATATGGCAAAAGCTATTATTACTAACACAGTGTCAAAAAAAACACATATGCAATAATATAATTTAAAATGTATACATATAAACAGCTCCTCGTATGAGGGGCTGTTTTTTCGTTATGTGAAACTTTCATAATGAGAATAGTTATAATATACCTGGATGGGTATACATGGATGTGCATATTATTGCTACAATAAAGGTGGATAGTTTCTTAGTAATAAAAGAAGGTAGGTGATGGATTGTATCGATTAATACTACAGCGTTTGGTGAGTATAGTTGGTATTTTACTAGTTGTTACTATCGGTACATTTGTATTGATTAAATTGTCGCCTATCGACCCGGTGGCAATGAAATTTAATCTCGTGGGTGCCACGCCTGATCCGGTGTTGGTGGCTCAATTAAGAGAACAATTAGGTCTCAATGATCCGTGGTGGCAACAGTATGTGCGTTGGCTTGGACAAATTGTTCGAGGTGATTTTGGGGAATCGATCCTGTATTCAATGCCGGTAAGCACATTGTTATCGGGGGCCTTGCCTAATACATTGGGCCTCGTATCACTAGCACTTGTCATGGGAATTGTAGTGACCATTCCATTAGGGATGCTGTCCGCCAAGTATCAGGATTCATGGGTAGATCATGGTGTACGATTATTGACGTTTCTAGCCTTAGCGATTCCTAGCTTCTGGGTGGGCCTATTGTTGCTCTACTTATTTGGCGTTAAATTACAGCTAGTGTCAGTAACGAACACAAATGGTTTTTCTGCTTATATATTGCCAGCTGTTACATTAGCTCTATGGCTATGTGGACTATATATCCGTCGCTTGCGTAATGCTATTTTAGAGATATCCAGGCGTCCCTTCGTTCAAGGAGCGCGTGCATTAGGCTTACCAGAGTGGATGGTATTTATTCGATATATATTCCCTCATGTAGGACTGATGTTATTGCCTATGATGGGCGTAACGATGGGCGCTATGCTTGGTGGCTCTGCTGTTATTGAAACAGTATTCGCCATCAAGGGTATTGGGTACATGATGGTACAAGGCATTATGGCGCGAGACTTTGTATTGATGCAGGGCTATATCATTTGGATTACATTGGTATTCATTATTATCAATATCATCATTGATGTATTGAGTATTTGGCTGAATCCGAAGCGAAGAGCCGCCATAAAAGGAGGCTCTTATGAATAGACGAAAGCCCTATACTTTATACGTTATGTTGGTATTAGCAGCTCTGTGGATCGCATTTTTCTTATGCGCTCCCTATATAGCACCATTTGATCCTGAAACGACGAGTATCGCGGACCGCTTACAAGACATTAGTAGTACCCATCTATTAGGTACTGACCAACTCGGTCGTGATGTGTGGTCTCGTATTTTGTACGGTGGTAAAGCCTCTTTAGGGATTGCTTTCACCATCATTGGCATTAGTGGGGCCATCGGTATCGCTATTGGTGGGTTAGCAGGATTCTCTACACCTAGCATTGACCGTTGGTTATCTCGCTTGATTGATTTGGTACTAGGGTTCCCGAACATGGTGATTGCCATTGCTTTCATCGGTATTATGGGACCTAGCATAACGAATGTAATCATTTCCTTGTGCATTACGAAATGGGCGGAATATGCACGTATCACACGAGGCCTCGTACAGATTGAACGCCACGCGGAGTACATTACCTTTGCTCGTATGTCAGGTGCTTCAAATCTACGAATTCTGTGGCGCTATATTCTTCCGAATGTGTTGCCGCCGTTGGTGATTGTTATTATTCAACATTTAGGGGATGCTATCATCTTGGTAGCTAGTTTCTCACTCATCGGAATCGGTGTGCAACCGCCGGATCCTGAGTGGGGCACAATTTTACTCAGTTCTAGAGATTTTCTACAAACGGCGCCGTGGCTGCTCATTTATCCAGGCCTTGCCATTTTTATTACTGTTGTTTTATTCAACTATATTGGCGATGCATTGCGCGATGCACTTGATGTATCTCGCTAACCGCGCTGTGTATAGATTTTTTGGTGAAAGCCTTTCAAAAAGGTAATTTTTTACAAAGGAGAAAGTATGAAACGTTGGTTATTAGTATGTTTAGCTATGTTGTCCATGGTGGCCCTCTTGACGGGGTGTGGCAGTGATACGGCTAAGCAAGGAAAACACATGAATGTTGGTCTGTATTGGTTTGGTGAAACATTAGACCCAACACACGAATGGGATGCGTGGACATTGACTCGTATCGGTGCTGGCGAAACATTAGCTGTTGTTACACCAGACATGAAATTTGCCCCACAATTAGCGGATTCTTGGGAAAATGTGGACCCTACTACATGGAAATTCCATATCCGTGAAAATGTAAAATTCCAAAACGGCACACCTATGACGCCACAAAAGGTAAAAGAGTCCATCGAGTACACTATGAAACAAAGTGCTCGTTCCGCAAAAGCTGTTAAAATCGAGTCCATTACCGTAGATGGTCAAAACTTGATTATCAAAACAACAGAGCCTAATGGCTCCTTGTTGTCTAGCTTAACAGAACCTGCGTTTGTCATCATGGATACAGCGGATCTTAAGGACGTAGCAACAAAACCAGTTCTTACAGGCCCTTATAAAATTAAATCTTTCACAAAGGGCGAAACCATTGAACTAGAAGCCTTTGCAGATTACTGGGGCGGCAAACCAGGTCTTGATTCTGTAACAGTAAAAGACATCGAAGACAACAATAAACGTGCGATGGCATTGCAATCTAAAGACGTTGACGTCATCCAAAAGGTGGACTCTGCTAACCGTAGCTTGTTTAAAGATGGTTTCAATATCCAAGATATCTCTGGCGTTCGTGTGTTCATGTTAAAAATGAACCAAACTGCAGCATCTCCATTACATGATAAAGATGTACGTAATGCAGTAGCTCATATCATTAACTATGATTCCATGGCGAAAATCATCGGTAATGGTTCCACACCAGGTGCAGCACCATTCCCACCTTCTGCAAAGCTAGGTTACGATACAATCGCTAACAAAGCGACAACTGATGTAGCAAAAGCGGACCAAATCTTAACACAAGCTGGTTATGCTAAAAATGCAAATGGTGTGTATGCTAAAGATGGTAAAGAATTATCTCTAACATTAGCTGTTTGGGGTAAAGACACTAGTATGTACGAAGAAATTCAACAAGAATTGAAACAAGCGGGTATCAATGTAACGCTTAAGAAATTACAAAGCCCTGATGAAGTGGATACACTAGGTACAGATGGCTTTGACTTGGTAGAACGTAACGTTATTACCATGTCTACAAATGATCCTTATTGGTTCCTCAGCTTGTTCTACAAATCCGGCGCAAAAGCTAATGTTGGCGGTTATACTAATCCTCAAGTAGATGCGTTAATCGACCGATTGTCCGTAACATTTGATCAAAACGAACGCTCTAATATTGCAAGACAAGCACAACAAATTTTAGTTGATGATGTAGCAGATATTTACTTGTTGTATCCAAGTGCAACGGTTGTATCTACTGCAAAAGTTAAAAATGTACCGGTTCATCCTATCGATTACTACTTGTTAACAAAGGATTCTACTATTGAATAAATCTGATTGTATTGTATTTGATAAGGTTACAATTTCATACGGTGCGGAGCAAGCGGTACGCAATGTATCCTTCTCCGTGCCCACTGGTGAGGTCTTTGCTATCGTTGGTGAAAGTGGTTCTGGTAAATCTACGTTAGTTCGCGCCGCCTTTGGCATGTTAAAACAAGCTAACATTAGCGGCCAAATTTTGCTAAATGGTACCGATGTTTCTACCTTAAGCGATGGTGATTGGCGACAATTGCGGGGCACGAAGATTTCTATGATTTTTCAAAATCCTAGCGCCTATCTAAACTCAAATCGTACTGTAGAAAATCACTTCAAAGATTTATTCCATGCTCATGGTGAAAGCTATGATGTAAGCCGCATTATAGATATGCTTAATCTTGTTCACTTAACCGACGGAGATCGGATTTTGCAGTCCTATTCATTTCAATTGAGCGGTGGCATGCAACAACGGTTAGCCATTGCACTAAGCCTTATCTTGAAGCCGAGCATCGTATTTGCCGATGAACCAACTAGTGCTCTGGATATGCTCGTGCAAGCCTCTGTGCTAGACCTTTTAAAAGAGGTAACACAAGCTCTTGGGGCAACAGTTATTATCGTAACCCATAATATCAAGGCGGCCGCACGCATTGCTAATAGCATTGGCGTTATGAATAAGGGACAACTCGTTGAAGTAGGCTCTACCGAAGAGGTTATGGCATGCCCAAAAGATGAGTATACTCGTATTTTGTTAGATTCCGTAATGAAAGTGGTGTAGTATGATTCAACTTGAGAATATCTGTAAACAATATACAAACCACAATCATACGGTTCACGCTGTTGACAATGTATCCTTTTCTGTAGCTGCCAATGAACGGGTAGGCATTGCTGGTGGTAGTGGTTCTGGTAAAAGTACGCTGCTTAGGCTGATTGCTATGCTAGAAAAACCTACATCTGGCACCTTACGACTCTTTGGTGGAGAAATCCATTCCATTCAAAACCATACAGAAATATATCGCTCTATGCAGATGATGTTCCAAAATCCCTTGGCGGTGATTCCACCGCGGATGAACTTAGAAGCATTTCTCTTAGAGCCGTATATCAACTATGGGCTTATGGATATAGCCGCTGCAAAGGAAGATATCCGCAAATGGATTAAACATGTAGATCTACCTGAAACTATTGTTCAGAAATATCCTCATGAAGTAAGTGGTGGTCAGCTGCAACGGTTGGTACTGGCAAGGATTATGTTGATGCATCCAAAACTAATACTCTTTGATGAACCTACATCAGCCCTTGATGCGGTAAATCAAAAGCTAGTACTAGATTTATTACAAAAACTCCATAAGGAACAACCCTTCGGCTATGTGTTCGTCAGCCATGACATCGGACTCTTACAAGCCGTAACAGACCGAATCATCGTTATGAAAGATGGGCAAATCGTAGAAACTATCGAATCAAAACGACTTAAAGAAGCGGTACACCCATATACAAAATCACTTGTCAGTGCTGGAGAATAAAGAAGGCCCCTGTTATACAGGGGCTTTTTTATACGTATAATCAATAAATTATACGATTTTAACTATAAGTAAAATTATAATAGTATATTATGGTATGATATTTTATGTATAAAAGGAGGTATATATGAGTGAGAGTATTATGGCATTGATAAATTTAGTTAGAAAGCGATTTGATTTATTTACAAAGATTTTTGTTTTACTTTTTTTATTATGTTTGTTTGCTGATTACTTATATACTTATTATGGAGTAAATATATTAGATTTTGAATCTATATTACCTCAAATAGTAAAAGTATTGCTAAAAAAAGTTGAGTTTATTCTTTATTGGCTAATCCCTTTTGTATGTAGCATACCAGGGATATTATTTTTGATACTACTTATAGCTTATATCTTAGAAGTTATAATAAAGCAATTAGATAAAAAAGAATACTTCATGAAATTATCTGAAGATTTTTATAAGTCGTTAAGCCATATGGAGTCATACTGTCAATTTATAAGTAATCAAAGTTTTGACTTATTACAATTATCAATAGTCTATATTCCTTTTATTGGAGGCGTATATTATATTCTTGCGATGTTTAATCATATAGGTGTTTTAATTTCTCCGGATTGGTATACTTCATCATTTGAAATCATCAATCCTATAAAGCACTTAATTTCTTTTAGCTGGTTACTTCCTAATATGACACATAAAGAATGGATTGAATTAGTATTCGTATTTAGTCGGAGCTTTATTTACGGATACTGTATATATTGGTTTTATATTAGTTTATATATCTATATAAAAAAAGAACGTGAACTTTTAAGAAAACGGAGTATAAGAGAGGAATAGCTGCTTGTGAATTAGAATTTTTTAGAACCGATGATAAATACATATTGTAAGATAAAGTATTTTGTAGAATATGTAAGATAGTAGGTCAAATTAGTTATATAAAGGAATTATATTTAGTTCATCTACAAATACTAAAAGGAGATATTTTATGAATACCTTAGAGCGTTTTTATGATGCATTAAAGATTGCATTAGATATGTTATTTTATAAAGATCAATACTTAATATTTAATGAAACTGATAATCATGTAAGTGAGTTGTCCATTTCACATAAAATTGGGCACTATTTATCATTATGTATAGATGAGTATGATGTAGACTGTGAATATAACCGGGATATAGCTGATTCTAAAAAGAATAAGGCTAATGAGTTGATAAGACCAGATATTATAGTGCATAGACGTGGATGTAATAGTAGCAATTTTGTTGTTATAGAAGTAAAACCTTGGTGGAATGATAATGCGGAGGAGGATATCAAAAAATTAGCTGAAATGACAGAAGAAAATGGAAGGTTTGAATATGATTATGGGTGTAGTATAATTATCACAAAAAATAGATACGATGTTACTGCAACCATATTATCTAAGGGGGATATTATAGAACGTAATATCAAGATATAAATCAAATAATATAAATAAAAATAGCTCCCTTAGGAGCTATTTTTATTTATATAAACTATTCAATTTCCGCTTTCAAATCAATAATATTTTTAGCAGCTACACAGCCAGGGCAGTCGCAGAATTCTGCGCCTTCTGCTTTAATGTCTTTAGCATGTTGTAATAGGTTAGCTGCGCCTTCTTCGCCAAGGATTTGTGTAGCAAGTTCAGACCCTGCAAAGCCTATTGTTTCATCGATAAGTGCAATGTTTTGTTCTGCTACGGATACGAGTTGTTTTGTAAGTTCTTCTTGTTTAGGTGTACCTTCTGCATTAATCCAAGATTGAGCGAATTCCTTTACTGTTTCATTGCTTGTAGGTGCATCTAATAAAGCTTGTACGAGTTGTGTTAATCGTGTATGTGTCATGATAATCTCCTTGATATAACTAGTAAATATAAGTTTGGAAAAATACACGTACTATCTATGAGCACCTGTTCATTTTTATAAGTTCATTATAGCACTTACAATAATTTTGAATAGTAGAATTATTTGCGATAGATACTATCAAATAGGATAGATTTATGATGATAGCTGTTTCAATTTTTAATGATATAATTTAGTTAATAAATGTAGTTTGTTTGCAGGGGATTGTATCATGAAAAAGGTTGTATGTGCGTTAGCTACGCTAGCTTTTATAGGTTCCATCAATGTTGTGTCCGCAGATGATTTGTTGCGGTTTCGTCTTAATGGTAATTCGATTTATGATCAGCCCTATGGTGATCGAAATGAGTTTCCTTGTCCAGATAGACTTGGAAGTTGCACTATGACTGATGAGGATTATAGAAGCACTCGTAAAGGTCAATCTTTAGAGGTGTTTGATACTCTATATGAGGCTAAGCAACATTTGAACTTTAAACCGCAGTTGCCAAGTGGTTTAGAGGGATTACGTCCTGTACATGTATCCATTGTAGATCACGATGTATTACAAGTTGTGTATGCTTATCATGAGCTTTTAAAAGGAACATATTTTGACCGTGTAGATGATATGCCAAAGTATATTAAGTATCGCGTATCGACAGTATCGGGTAATATCGCAGGTGACTATAAGGATTATGTACCTCAGAAAACAGAGATTATAAATGGCATGACCGTGACTTATCGAATGGTGGATGACGCCGTTTACTTAGCATCTTGGGAACATAAGGGGCAGAACCATGTGTTCTTATTTAATGAGCCTATTTCTATTGAACAGGCTAGAGAAATGATTAAATGCGTAGGGATAAATTGAGTTACTTATTGTACTATCTTTTTAAATATGATTAGTTTATAATATAAATATAAAGAGAGCCAATTAACGTGATTAGGGCGTTAGGCTCATCTAAAACTTGATAAAACTATGATGGCGCCTAACGTGTTAGAGGAATGCACTCCTTTATACGTTAGGCGTTTATCATTGTACTATTTGACTAGTACAATGATAGTGACTACTGATAACAGAATTATGATAATTACATAGGTAACTTCATGATTTGTCATAGTATCACCTCCTCGCGGAGATGAACCTAACTCACGTCAATTGACTCTCTTCGTAATTAGTATAGCAAAAATTAATACTAAAAATAATGGAGTTTTTTTATGCAAGTAGATAATTACAAGATTTCAAAGTTATCATATATAGAAAATGCCAGCAATGAGATAATGGAAAAGTACAATATAAAAGTGCAATATGAAACGGAACCGCCTCATGGAGATGCTATATATTCTATTTCTATAAAGGAGAAAGTATTGCCGTTTTGGATTTATGGTAGGGATGTTACTTTCATAGGTAATAGCATGGTTATGGTCGAGTCTGTAAGATACAAAACCTGGGATCCCATTGAAACCATCATTATTGATTTAGAGAATGAAGTGTATGCTAGTTTAAAGGAATGGTATACAGATATTTCATTTATTAATGGTCAAATAGAGCTATCTAATAAAGTGGTAAAAATGGATAAACGAATGTTAAATAATTTTGAGAATTTAGAGTGGATAAGCTTTTAAGATTGATTGCGTAGAGGGTACATTGACCATACTATAGTGAAGTGTTATTCTATATATGACAAGGGATGTCAATATGTGACATAGTCTCATATGAACGAAAAAATAGCAGGGCGGTCACCCTGCTATTTTTATTGTCCTATATTGACTCAGTAAAACTTCATCATATCCTAATTGACATTACTCTATAGAATAAAGTACAATATCTTTATATCTTAAATACGAGCTATGAATGGGTATAAAGGTTTACAGATCCTGCTTTCAGAGAGTTGCCGGTTGGTGCGAGGCAATAGAGGTTGTACGCTGACACTCTCCCGTGAGCTTTGGTGGCGAATGTAGCAGTAGTCATCGACGGTGGTTCCGTTATACCCGCAACGAGTCCCAATTAGGGTGGTACCGTGTTATGAATATAACGCCCCTTTGAGCAACGACAGTTGTTCTGAGGGGCTTTTTTTTATAAAAGTTTAGTCAACCATACTACGTGACCGAATTAAAGTGGTGCTCTGACGCTCCAGCTAGCTTAACGGTCTTCGGTCTAGGGCCTCGACCTACTAAAGTCGCTTGCGAGCACGCACTTTAATTCTACGTTTTGTTTGACTAAACTTTCACAATTGATAGATATAATACAGTGTTATGTTTTATTAGTATAGAAAAGGTGAAGATTATGGATCAAAATCGCGTATATTTCTTCGATACAACCCTTCGTGATGGGGAACAAACACCAGGTGTATCTTTACAAACTCCTGAAAAAATTGAAATTGCGAAAGGCCTAGTACGCCTCGGCATCGATGTAATCGAGGCTGGTTTCCCAGCAGCATCCCCTGGAGATTTTGAAGCAGTACAAACGATTGCACGCGAAGTGAAAGGCGCAACAATTTGTGCATTGGCTCGTGCTAATGAAAAGGACGTACAAAAAGCGATTGATGCGTTGAAAGATGCGGAACGTAGCCGTTTACATGTATTCATTGCTATTTCCGAGCTTCATATGGAATATAAATTAAAAATGACTCGCCAAGAGGTATTGGATAAGGTTAAATCCGTATTGGCATATGCAAAAGGTAAGGTTGATGAAATCGAGTTCTCCGGTGAAGATGCGGCACGCTCTGATTTAGATTTCGCATGCCAAGTATTTGGTGTTGCCATTGCTGGTGGTGCAACAATTATTAATGTACCAGACACAGTAGGTTACATGAACCCTAATGAGTTCGGTGATAAAATCCGCTATATTAAAGAACATACACCAGGTATTGAAAATGCAATTATCTCTGTTCACTGCCATGACGACTTAGGTCTTGCTAATGCGAATACGTTAGCCGCTATTAAAGCAGGTGCACGCCAAGTAGAAGGCACAATTAATGGCCTAGGCGAACGGGCTGGTAACGTAGCGATTGAAGAAGTTGTAATGGCTCTTAAAACACGCCATGATTACTTCGGCGACCTTCAAGTGAACATCGATACAAAACAATTTACGAAAGTATCTAAACTTGTGAGCCGTTTAACAGGTGTTGTAGTTCCTCCAAATAAACCAATCGTTGGCTCTAACGCTTTTGCTCATGAGTCTGGTATTCACCAACATGGTATGATGAGCAACCCTGAAACGTATGAAATCATGACTCCTGAGTCCGTAGGGGCTGAAAAAACAGACCTCGTATTGGGTAAACACTCTGGCCGTCATGCCTTTGCCGATCATTTGGCAAAACTTGGTTTCCAATCTTTCACAGAAGAGAAAATCAACGACCTCTTCGCTAAATTCAAAGAATTGGCAGACCGTAAAAAACAAGTATACGATGATGACATTATCGCTCTTGTAGTAGATAACTTACATCACAAAAAAGCATTCGAGCTCGTGGCTCAATACTACAAATTAGGTGAAAAAGGCTACGCATATGCTGACGTTCGCCTCATGACCCCAGAAGGGGAGAAAGCAGATGCTGCCGTAGGTGACGGTCCAGTAGACGCATCCCTTAAAGCAGTTGAACGTGTGGTTGGCTTGCCAATTAGCTTAAAAGACTACCAAATCCGTGCTATCACAGCAGGTAAAGATGCCCTTGGGGAAGCAACCCTTAAGGTAGAATACAACGGTCGTTTGTACCATGGTCGTGGTATTAGCACCGATATCGTTAAATCAAGTGTGAACGCATACATCAATGCAGTTAACTCAGTATTCCTAGCTATGGAGCTAGAACAACAGGAGGAAGAATAATATGGGTATGACCATTACTGAAAAGAATATGGCTCGCCACGCGGGTCTTGATGTTGTAAAACCGGGCCAAATCATCGAATGTCATTTGGATGCGGTATTGATGAACGACATCACATTCCCACCGGCGCGTAAAGAGTTCTTGAAAATCGGCAAACCTGTATTTGACCGTCATAAAATCTACTTGGTGCCGGATCATTTCACACCAAATAAAGATATTCAATCCGCTACTCAAGCGAAAGTCATGCGCGATTTCGTACGCGAACATGGCATCACAAACTACTTTGAAGTAGGTAGAATGGGTATCGAGCACGTTATTTTGCCAGAAAAAGGCCTTATCGGTCCTGGGGAAATGATGATCGGTGCTGACTCCCACACTTGTACATATGGTGCGGTAAATGCGTTCTCCACAGGCGTAGGCTCTACTGATGCGGGCGTTGCTATGGCAGAAGGTAAAACTTGGTTCAAAGTACCTGAAACTATTAAGGTTGAGCTTATCGGCAAACCTAACAAATGGGTAACTGGTAAAGACGTAATCCTTGATTTAATCGGTAAAATCGGCGTAGACGGCGCTCGTTACATGGCTCTTGAATTCGCTGGTGACGGCGTACAACACATGACTATGGCTGACCGCCTTACAATCTGTAACATGGCCATCGAAGCTGGTGGTAAATGTGGCGTATTCCCATATGATGAAATTACTGAAGCATACATCAAAGGCCGCGTAAATCGTCCTGTAGAACCAATTAATCCAGACCCTGATGCAGTATATGCTCAAACTGTGACTATCGATTTGTCCAAATTGCAACCAGTTGTAGCATTCCCTCATTTGCCATCCAACACACATTACATCAACGAGATCGACAAAGATATTAAAATCGATCAAGTTATCATTGGTTCCTGTACAAATGGCCGTTACGAAGACTTGGTGGCAGCTGCAGAAATCTTCAAAGGTCGCAAAGTAGCTCCATTCGTTCGTTGTATCGTAATTCCTGGTTCCCAAGATGTATACGATCAAGCTATGAAGGATGGTTTATTGGACATCTTCATTCAAGCTGACTGCGCAGTGTCCACGCCAACATGTGGCCCTTGCCTAGGTGGTTACATGGGTATCATGGCAGCTGGTGAAAGAACCGTTTCCACTACAAACCGTAACTTCCGTGGTCGTATGGGTCACGTTGATTCTGAAGTATATTTGGCAAGCCCTTACGTGGCGGCAGCAAGTGCTGTGTTAGGCCGCATTGCAGGCCCTGAGGAGGTTTAATATGGATTTTGAAAGCAAAAAAATCTGGCGCTACGGCGACGATGTAGATACAGACGTAATCATTCCGGCTCGTTACTTGGCGATTGCTGATTGGAACGAATTGGCTGAACATGCGATGGAAGATATTGATACTACTTTCGCGCCAAATGTGAAAGCTGGCGAAATCATGGTAGCTGGCAAAAACTTTGGTTGCGGTTCCTCCCGTGAACACGCACCAGGCGTTATCAAAGCAAAAGGTGTGCCTGTTATCATTGCACACTCCTTTGCTCGTATCTTCTTCCGTAATGCTATCAACATTGGTTTACCAGTTATTGAAATCGGCGAACAAGTAGATCGTATCGACGCTGGCGATGCAGTCGGTGTAGATTTATCTAAAGGTATCGTGTACAACTTGACTAAAAACGAACAATACCAAGGCACTGAATTGCCACAATTCATTCAAGACATTGCGGCAGCAGGAGGTCTTGTGAACTTTGCGAAACATCGCAAATAAGTACGTGGCCGAGCCTCGGTGATGCTCTGACGCTCCAGCTAGCTTAACGGTCATCGGCCGAGGGCCTTGACCTACTAAAGTCGCGTCAGAGCATGCACCTCGGCTCTATGTAGCTTATCATTGCGATTTTTTTCGCAATGATGTACATATGGATAGATGTAGACGATGAAGCCCCGTCGCAAACGACTTTTGCTAGGGCGAGGCCTATGGCCTCGGCCCGTTAAGGCAATGGAGGCTTGCAACGGGGCTTCATCGTCGGAGAGGAATATATAGATGAGCGAAAAAAATATCGTATTGATTCCTGGTGATGGTATTGGTACTGAGATTATTGCTGCAGCGAAGGCTGTGTGTGATGTGGCTTTTGAGAAAGCCGGTGTAAAGGTTAATTGGATTGATAAAAAAGCGGGCGGTGCGTCTATTGATGCATACGGTGTGCCTTTGACTGAGGATACTATCGAGGCTTGTAAAGCTGCTGATGCTGTATTGCTAGGTGCTGTAGGCGGTCCTAAATGGGATAATGTAGATCCTTCTATTCGTCCTGAAAAAGCAATCCTTGGTCTTCGCAAGGAGCTTGGTTTGTTCTGTAACTTGCGTCCTGTAAAAATCTATCCATCCTTGCAAGAGTATTCCCCGCTTAAAAAGGAACTTGTACAAGATGTAGATTTCGTTATTGTTCGTGAGTTGACTGGTGGGATTTACTTCGGTGAACGCGAAGAGGCACAAGGTGAAGGCGCTAACGAGTTTGCTTGGGATAAAGAAACATACAGCCGTTACGAAGTAGAGCGCATCATGGACATTGCCATGGAAACAGCTCGCAAACGTAACAAAAAGGTTGTATCTGTAGATAAAGCAAATGTATTAGCTTCTTCTCGTTTGTGGCGTAAAATTGCTCAAGAGAAAGCTGCTGCTAATCCAGACATCACAACAGATTACTTCTATGTAGATAATACAGCGATGCAACTCGTTGTAAATCCTGCACAATTCGACGTTATCGTTACAACAAATTTGTTCGGCGATATCTTGTCTGATGAAGGCGCTGTTATTTCTGGTTCTATCGGGCTTTTACCATCTGCATCCATGGGTACTGGCACAGCATTGTATGAGCCAATCCACGGTTCTGCACCAGACATTATGGGCCAAAACTTGGCGAACCCATTGGGTACAATCTTGTCCGCAGCTATGATGTGCCGTCACTCCCTTGATTTGCCTCAAGTGGCTGACGCTATTGAAAAAGCTGTTGAACAAGTGCTCGTTGATGGTTACCGCACAGGCGATATCTACCGCGAAGGCTTGAAACGCGTAGGTACCACAGAAATGGCGCAAGCTGTTATCGAACGCTTATAATAGGTGCGATTGAGTGCGTACTTATGTATTGAAGAGAGGGTTGTAAGGCCCTCTCTTTTTTGTAGGAGGAGTTATGTTATCTTATTTTTTACTTGCCTTATCTATAGGGCTCGTGGTGACAGCACTCATTTCTGTCTTTATCTTTAGTGAGGGCTATAATATGTACACTATTTTGGGGATAGGTCTTATTGTGGTTGGTGTTGTTATCCTTAACTTGTGGGGCAGTGTAGGAAATTAAAGATATTTATAGTCCGTATTTAATATATTAAAAATTTATGCATTAGAATATTGTAGATGTAATCAGTGGGCAATACATTTCCAAGGAGGCCTTTATGAATTCTTCCATATATCGAAATTTAACCATTACTGCGTTGTTGATGGCATTAGCCATCATGATTCCTATTATGATGCCGTTGAAAGTTGTCATACCACCGGCTTCGTATACATTGGCTAGTCATGTACCTATATTCCTGGCTATGTTCTTGTCTCGTAAGATGGCTGCTTGTGTCGTAATAGGTTCTACGCTAGGTTTCTTCGTAGCAGGGTTCCCTCTTGTTATCGTTATGCGCGCTGCCTCTCATATCATCTTTGCCTTGATGGGGGCCTATTATATTAAACATCATCCAGGTGTATTAACAGGGGCGTTATCTTTCGCTGCATTTAACCTTGTCTGTGCCATTATTCACGCCATTGGAGAAGTACTAGCCTGCCTCTTGTTCTACACAACAACTACGATGCCTAATATTGATCTTATCTACGTTGTGTTCGTACTTGTTGGTGCTGGTACTATTGTTCATAGTCTAGTTGATGGATATATTGCACTATATATCTATAAAGCAATTCCAGGACTATCAAAAAAAGATAGTAAATAATCACTCCTATAACTGTATATGCTTCTAACCACTCATGGTGTATCAATGGTATACTCATATAAAGTATTTGATTACCCTTGAGTAGTTTTTTAGAATAATTATCAAATCTGTACCTGCAGATACAGACTTAACTATGCGATATGGTTATAATAAAACCATAGTTAATGACCAAGGTGTGATATATGCATAGGTATATAGATAGGTACATATATACAGATGCCACATAGGCCATACATATTATTGATTGTGAAAGACTTTCACAAGAATTATGGAGGTTATTATGAGAAAGCATATAAAAAATAACGTATCTTGGGTTGGTAAAATTGATTGGGAATTACAAGAATTCCACGGCTCTGATTACAGTATTAATAATGGATCTAGCCAAAACGCGTACTTGATTGAAGAGGAGAAAACCGTCCTCATCGATACAGTATGGAAACCTCATTCCTCAGAGTTTATTGATAATTTGGAATCTGAAATTGATCTAAACAAAATTGATTTTATCGTATGTAATCACGGCGAAGTTGATCACAGCGGTTCCTTGCCAGCTTTGATGGAAAAAATTCCTAATACGCCGATTTACTGTACAGAAAATGCCGTTAAGTCCTTAGTTGGTCAATATCATCATCCAGAATGGAATTTTAAAACTGTGAAGACAGGTGATTCCGTAGATATCGGCAACGGTAAATCTTTGGTATTCGTAGAAATGCGCATGCTCCATTGGCCTGACTCTATGGCAACCTATATGACTGGCGACAATATTTTGTTCTCTAACGATGCGTTCGGACAACATTTTGCGGTAGAAGAATTGTGGGCCGATAAGGCTGATCAATGTCGTCTATGGGCAGAGGCGATGAAATATTACGCTAATATTTTGAATCCATTCTCTCCATTGGTAAAAGCTAAGGTTGAAGAAATTCAAAAGCTCAACTTGCCAATTGATATTATTGCTACTAGCCATGGTGCAATTTGGCGTGAAAATCCATTGCAAATCGTAGAGAAATACTATGAGTGGTCTCAAGCCTATCAAGAAGACCAAATTACAGTCGTATATGACACTATGTGGGATGGTACAAAGAAATTAGCCCATAAAATTGCTGATGAGATTGCTAAACAATCTCCTGATACACGGGTTAAGATCTTTAACATCAGTAAAACCAATAAAAACGACATCATGACAGAAGTATTCAAATCAAAAGCGATTGCCGTTGGTTCTCCGACAGTAGGGAATAGTGTTATCTCTTCTGTAGCTGGTTGGCTCGACTTTTTGCGTGAATTGAAGTTTAAAAATAAAAAGGCTGCTGTATTTGGTACCTACGGTTGGTCTGGTGAATCTACGAAGGTACTTCGTGAAGAATTAACTAAATATGGTTTCTCCGTGGTAGAACCTGAAATTAAATGTAACTGGAACCCAGATGTAGATGATTTTGGTAAAGCAGAAGAACTTGTAAAAGCTTTATTAGCATAATATATTAAGCATATGGTAGGGCATTAAAAAAGGTGTACCAACACAAATCAACGTGTTGGTACACCTTTTTTATGTAGTAGCTTCTAGTTAGTATATGTATCAAATACAAAATCTATAATTGTCCGAATGGTTTCATTAGCCCCTATAATCTTGATTTGTTTATATGATTTGAGACCTAGAATTTTAATTGGATCTGCCAATAAAGCGGTTAAGAAGCTGTGTGTAGCTGTTATAGCGTGAGAGAAATTAAGGACTACGGTTTCTCCTTTTTGTATAGCCGGAATAATTTTTCGCTCTCTAAGATTAATGGCCTCTAATTTGACTTCACATCGTTCTCCACAATAGTTGTACATATCAATATACAATTCGGGAGCGCGGACTATATTATTTCGTTTAGCTACAGTTTCGGTAGCGTGTTTTCTAAAATCCTCTAGGTGTTTATGAAGGTCATATGTTTTTAGCCTATCAAAACCAATGGTCATGTATATAAATGTGCCGGGCCAAGAGTTGTTTAGCGTTGTGTATGTTACATCTAGTGGAGAAATATGTGCGACACCATCGCCCGATACGATGTACATATCTGCTTCTAATGTTTTGCCAAGATTACTAGATAAGTAAAGGCCCATGCCAGCATTGTTTTGCTGTTTATAAGGTCCCACGTTGACGCCAAATGTACCAGAGATTTCAGGCTCTAGTGCCATAGCGATGGCATCTGTATTGTTTGTGAAAGGTGCATAGGTTTATTCTAAATGGTTTTTTATACCAATACCGAGGTCGGCAAGAATAAATGATAGTTGGTTTTTATCTCGATACCAGTTAAATTGTAATAATGATGGAATCTGAGGATTAAAACCGTGTTCTAATGCATTATATGTTAGTTCGGATATGATATAACGAACTGCATCCTCATATCCTCTAATTAAATCTGTAGGTAAGTCCATAGCGTAATCACGAATTGTATTTAGCATTTGCGTAATATTATGATCTTTGTATTTGATGGCGAAGAGTGGTTTGTTGTAGACGTAGTGAAAGTTATTTTGGGAATTATTTAGAATAGAGAGGTAGTTTGGACCATCTAAACGATTCCACATAATATCTAGTATGGAATGTTTAGGAAATTGGATGGAAATAAATGTTTTTTGTTGTTTTAGCTTCCATAAATATAAGATTAGTAGTGTGAGTGTTTGATAGCTTGCATGTTTGCATTGGTTTCCATCAATAATAATTTTGGTATTTGAATAATTCCATTTAAATAAAGATAGAATTGAATCAAACTCGGTAATACCATTTTGAATAAATGAGAATGCTTTTGGTAGGGGTATGATAGGGGTTCCTTGTTTTGTGCGTAGTGTGTTAGTCATGTTTCTCTCTCCTTTAATTGACAATGATTAATCACTATTGCTATACTAATCGTATAGAATAACACTAAGGGGGGCCTTGATAGAGCGAAATGTTTGCCCCACAGTTATTATGAAACATCATGTTTCATGCCCCATACTTTGTATGGGGTTTTCTTATATCTATATTATAGAACTAATGTTTGCAAAAACAAGAGGAATATAGCTATTATGATTTATTGATACATATCTACTATTATTTCATGATTTTTGCAGTTTTATCATACCGTTCCGAAGTAGTTTCATTCTTCTGTATGTCCAGCTATTTCCTCATCTTGAATTGGATGTATTAATTTTATACAATATCTGTAATATTAATTTATCGGGATGTAGCACGTTTAGGAGAGATAGATGGTTGGTCAGAACTGGTGGCACCGCTTAGGTTTAGTTGTGTGCATCGTAGTGAGTGTAGGCGTTGTAAGCGGCTGTGAGTTTAATATGGATAATTTAAGGAATAGCAGTCAGGTGAAAGCTACGCAAAGTGATAGTGAGAAGGAAATCTGGCGTGTTTTTAAGTTTTATTTGGCCGCCACAAATGAGTTTAATTTTACTAGTGTAAAATATAGCCATCAACATATGGAAACGGTGCAGCAAGCACGACAAAATATACCGTTAGCTGAGTTTAAAGAGCGGGATTATGAACGTCTTGAGCAAGAACTCCTTGCTGCGCGAGATGCGGGGCATACGCATAGTGACTTGGAAGCCACTACGGATGCTTTATTACCGGTATTGCATGACATTGTGGTGGCTGTAAAAGAGCTAGATACGTATTATAAAGAAAAGCGCTATGAATCAGATAATTATGCATTTGCTCATACGCAGTTAGAGAAACTTTCATCATTAATGGATGTATTTGAACCAAAATACGATGCGTTAGATACCATTGTTAATACCTATCACAAGCAGGAGGGAGAACGTCTTGTTAAGCTGATGCGCAACAATGGGCAGACGAATGGCGCTAATATGGCGGAAATGATGCTTATCTATAGTGGTATAGTAGATTATATTGTAGAGCATAAATCCGATAGTGATTTCCAATGGGTAAAAGCACAGAAAGAAGCCGCCGATGGGATTGGGGCAAAGATTACTGCTGCCGAGGCTCAGAATCGTTTAGAGCAAAAGAAACATCTTGATAAAGCGATTGAGGATTTTATTGCTGATCCTCGTAGTGAAACGGAAGAAGCCGTGGTTGAGCAATATAATGAAATGGTAAGTAGTCCCATGAATTTTGCATTATTAGATTCTGTGCAGAAGCCGTATGTACCGCAAGAGTTATAATGTGAAATGGTATATGTTAAACATGATATAAATTTCGAGTAGAATATATTTGACAACCTACCCTTATGAGCCCTATAATTATCTATTATATGAATATTGCGTTGAAAAAGACGGCACGTCTCAGACGGATTTAGTAGAGACCAAACTCATGGGCTGAAAGGTTTGGAAATCTAGAGATGTGCGGATCACTTTGGAGCAAGCAGGAACCTGCCGGTGAACACCGTTATATGTCTAAGTGGCTTTCACAAATTGAAGCCTAGTTATTTCGTATGCTTGGAATATTCTAGCTTTCACAGAAGGTCAGTAGGGTGGTACCACGGATATTACGTCCGTCCCTTCGGGGGCGGGCGATTTTTTTATGTAAAAGGAGCACATCATGGATTACGGTAAGACGTTACATTTGCCTGAAACAGAATTCCCAATGCGCGGCAATTTGCCTAAGCGCGAACCAGAAATTTTAAAGTTCTGGGAAGACAACAAAATTTATCAAAAACGTTTGGAATTGCGTAAAGACGCAAAACCTTTCATCTTGCATGATGGCCCTCCATACGCAAATGGTAAATTGCACATCGGTCATGCCCTCAACAAAACGTTGAAGGACATCATCATGAAATACAAAACAATGACTGGTCATTATACTCGTTACATTCCTGGTTGGGATACGCACGGTTTGCCAATTGAGCATGCGGTTATTAAAAACACTGGTCTTAACCGTCATGAAATGGCGCCTCTTGATTTGCGCAATAAGTGTAAGGAATATGCATTAGAATGCGTAGAAAACCAAAAACAAGACTTCATTCGCTTTGGTGTATTAGGCGAATGGGAACGCCCTTATTTGACATTGCGCCCTGAGTTTGAAGTTAAACAACTTGGTATCTTCGGTGAAATGGCAAAACGCGGCCACATCTATAAAGGCCTTAAAACTGTATACTGGTGTACACACTGCGAAACTGCATTGGCAGAAGCAGAAATCGAATACGCTGAGAAAAAATCTTTCTCCATTTACGTAAAATTCCCTTACGTATCCGAGAAAAAGGTAACATTGCCAGCTGGCGTAGATCCAAAACAAGCATACTCCGTTATTTGGACAACTACTCCTTGGACAATGCCTGCCAACGTAGCAATCTCTGTTAACCCAGAGCTTGAATATGGTTGGGTAAAAGTAGGTGACGAATACTACTTGATGGCTACTGAACTCGTTGATGCGGCTATGAAAGATATCGGTATTGAAGACTACGAAATCGTAAATCGCTTCTCTGGTGCAGATTTAGAATTGGCTGAATTCAAACATCCATTTGTTGAACGTAATGCTACAGTATTGTGTGGTGACCATGTAACACTCGAAGCAGGTACTGGTTGCGTACATACAGCTCCTGCACACGGTGAAGATGACTTTAACATCGTTATGCGTTATAACAAGGAAGGCAAAACTGAACTTCCTATCGTATCTCTTGTTAATGAAACTGGTAACTACACGAAACAAGTGGACGACAACCGTTATGGTGATACTGAATTCCCATTGACTGGTGTAGAGATTCACGATGCAGAGGTGCCTGTAATCAAAATCTTGGCGCATAACAATGCATTGCTTCACAAATCTAGCTTGCGTCACCAATATGCTCACTGCTGGCGTTGTAAAAATCCTGTCATCTACCGTGCTACAGAACAATGGTTCTCCTCTGTAGATGGATATCGTCAACAAGCACTTGATGCAATCGACAATCAAGTACAATGGATTCCTAAATGGGGCCATGATCGTATCTTCAACATGGTTCGCGATCGTGGTGACTGGGTAATTTCCCGTCAACGTATTTGGGGCGTGCCAATTCCTATTTACTATTGTGAAAGCTGTGGCGAGCACATCATCAACGATGATACGATCAAAGCATTACAAGAAAAAGTAGCCGTAGAAGGCTCCGATGCTTGGTGGGCTCACAGTGCAAAAGAATTGTTACCAGAAGGTTTCAAATGTCCTCATTGCGGTCATGATGAGTTCAAAAAAGAAACTGACATCATGGACGTATGGTTTGACTCTGGCTCCTCTTGGGCTGGCGTACTTGAAGTTAACGATCTTGAAGTACCATGTGCTATGTACCTTGAAGGTTCTGACCAACATCGCGGTTGGTTCAACTCTTCCTTGTTGACTGCAGTAGCAACAACTGGTAAAGCACCATATAATTCCGTATTGACACACGGCTTCGTTGTGGACGGCGAAGGTCGCAAAATGTCTAAATCTGTAGGTAATACAGTAGCTCCAAGCGACATCATCGACGTATATGGCGCTGACGTTATGCGTTTGTGGGTATCCTCCGCGGATTACCAAGCAGACGTACGTTTGTCCAAAGACATCGTAAAACAATTGTCCGAAGTATACCGTAAAATCCGTAACACATTCCGCTTCTTGCTTGGTAATTTGGATGACTTCAATCCAAACACTGATAAAGTGGCTTACGCAGATATGTCCGAATTCGATAAATGGGTATTGTTGCGCTTAGAAGAAGTACGTCAAAAGGTTACTGACGCATACGAAAACTATGAATTCCACATGTTATACCATGCAATTCATAACTTCTGTACAGTAGACTTGAGCTCCATCTACCTTGATGTAATGAAAGATACTATGTACGCTGAAAGCAAAAACAACGTAGCTCGTCGTTCTGCTCAAACAGCAATGTACGAAATCTTGAAAACATTGGTAGCTATGGTATCTCCTGTACTTTCCTTCACAGCAGAAGAAGTTTGGAAGTACATGCCTAAAGAAGACGGCATGCCTGAATCCGTTATGCTTCAAGATTGGCCACAAGGCCATCCTGAACACTTCAACCAAGAATTGGCTGATAAATGGAGCCAATTGTTAGACTTGCGTACATCTGTACAAAAAGCATTGGAACTTGCTCGTCAAAACAAAACAATCGGTCACCCATTGGATGCATCCGTTACAGTATATGCTGAAGGCGCTGCATTTGATGCATTGAACGCTCTTGGTGAAGAAGACTTAGCTGCACTCGTTATTGTATCTGAAGCTCACATTGTAAACGGCGCTGCACCAGCAGAGGCTGTAAAAGACGAAGAAACAGGCGTAGCGACAGTAGTTGCTCCATCTGAACTTGAAAAATGTGAACGCTGCTGGATCCACCGCGATACAGTAGGCCAAGATAGCGAACATCCTACACTATGCCGTCGCTGTGCAGAAATAGTGAAATCTCTCTAATAGCGACTTATTTTAACACAATATAAAAATATCCCCTCCGATAAGCTCCACCGGCTTTAACGACCTAGCGGTCTAGCCAAAGTCGCTTCTCGAAGGGGATATTTTTATTAGTCCAAAAACTACGTTCTCTATTAGCGTGCTTTTCTGGTGTTTTTGTTTTGTGTTACAATGATGGAAATATTGGCTGCTAGTAAAGGGAGGGAATATCATGCAATTTATGTTAATGCATAGGGATGTACCTGTCTTACAGTTTGCTATTTTCGATGATAGAAATTGGGCCCGTATTATTGATGTATTGAATGCGGCTCATGTACCCGTTAATATGCTTGTGCAGCCTCATAACAGAGAGCGTGCTTTAAATGAATTTATTGACCATCGATTTATTCCGCAAAGTCGTTCTAATTATGATGTTATTAAGGCCTTGTATAAGGCAAAAGATGCGTTTGAATTGTCCATGCGATCGTATATGGTGAGTATTTCTGACCATTATTGGGTTAAACCTTGTGATAGTTCTGTGACTTGGTCTGATGTGAATTTTTATGATAATCCAATTCCCGATGATCAAGTGTTAATAGGCGCTATTGATACATTACATCAATATGATCCGTGGCGTCGGACACCGAATACATCGAATAATGGGACATTACGTCAGATTTGGTTGCACCGCGGAGATGAAATTTTGCTTTCAAAAGCGGGAGAATTGACCTTTAAACAGGAACCATTTAATGAGGCCGTTGTTAGCGATATATTAGCCTATTTTGATGTGCCTTATATAACGTATTATTTGGATTATATGTCGGATGAAGCTGAGAATGTATCGGTCTGCGACTGTTTTACGAATTGTAATGTAGAATACATTCCTGCATGGCAATTGACGACTAACATAAAACCAAATGATGTGAGTGAATACGCGCATTATGTGAATCAGTTGCATTCATTTGGTCTTACTGACGTGACGAGTCAGTTAGAGCAAATGATTGTGCTTGATGCGCTCATTGCTAATGAAGATCGTCATTGGGGCAATTTTGGGGCTCTTCGTAATAGTGAAAGCCTAGAATTCATCGGGCTTGCTCCTGTTTTTGATAACGGAAACTCCTTGGGGTATAAAGCGGCATCTGTTAGGCGCAACCGTAATGCTGATGTGTCCGTAGCCTTTAACAAGACTCATACGCTGGAATTGAAACATGTGTCCTCTGCTGTAAAAGTAGATTGGGATGGCATTATAAACCATTGTATGGAGATTGTAGAACATAGATATAATCAACTGGTAGAACCAGAGTTTGGTATGGATCGTGCATATATGATTGGCCAATTCATACAAGAACGAGCAAAAAAATTAAAAACTTTTTAGATTTATGAATTCATTGTATGCTACCATTCTCCTCAAATATATGATGATAATCGTTATCGTCCTATTTTCCTCATGAAAACTTTATGTGTAAAAATCTACTCATTTCATATTAGAATTAAAATGTTCGTTTATGATGTTTATAGTTAGTTTAGTAAGTGAGTGTATGAGAAGGAGGAATATGCAATGGTAGTAACAATCATTAAAGCTGTTATGGCTGCTCTTACTGGTTTGGTAAACGCATTATTGCCTTTATTTAAATAATAAAGTTTCCAAAACCCTCATAAACCCTCAAAGCTTGAGTATGTATACTCAGCTTTGAGGGTTTTTTCTTTATGTATATTTTTACTTACAATAGAATGAAATAATATGCAGATTTGAGATTTAAACGATATTTATTGTTGGTTTAAATGTAGGCTCTTTCGTTGACTATATCTAAATATATACATATAATAAAAAATGAAATAAAGATGAATATACATCTTAGAACTACATATAGAGGGAGAATGAGAGATATGAAAAGAATATTAGTTGTAAAAGCTATGGTTCTTGGAGCCATAGCTTGTTCTATTAGTGCTATTGGATTTGCAGCGGGTGTAGAGTCTACACATATACAAGATGCAACCAATATACAACAAAATAAACAAGGCACGGAAAAACATGATGCCGTGCAATCCAATTGGATGGACCGCACAGATATTAATGTTGGCACACAGTCTAAAGTGGGTACACAAGTGTCTATAGAAACATTGCAACCATTAACTCATTATGATGAGAACTCCAAGTCCGTATTGTTTGTACAAGGCGGTATTGGTCGAGGTGGCCAAGAGCATTCTGTTAGTTACTATCACGGATATCATGAGATTTGGTATCCTTATAATCCTGCAACGGGTAAAGGTGATTAACGATATATGGCAGAAAAATATGAACATACGAAATCATTAGGTACGGTAGCGAATGCGGGCTTAGGGTATCGCCATCTTAGTAAGAATGAGCATGCCTATGTTGGTGTCAATGCCTTCGTTGATCGCGCTTTCTCCGAGAATGCGAATCGTGTAAGTGGGGGCCTAGAATATGTATCAGGTCTTAACGAAGTTCGTGCTAATGTATATAGAGGTTTAGGGAGTGTGAAATCACAATCTGATATGATACATTTACCGCCATCGTACTTCACATTTGATTTGGCTGGGGGCCCTGCTTACTATATGCCACATGAGTCTCAAAAGGTATTATCTGGATATGATGTAAGTTATGCTCGTACATTTAAAAATGCTCGTTGGGCTCGTGTACATGCGACGGTATATCATTGGAATGGTCTTAGTGTGCCTAATCATAGCAATGCATTATTGAAAACGCTAGAAATTGGCAACAGTCATGGATGGAAAGTAGGAACTACATTACAAGTAACGCCTCATGTATCGCTAGATGTAGGCTATACATCGGATAGCAAAGATACTAGTGGTGCCTATGGATTTGTTAAATATACATTGGGTACCTCTAAGTTTGCTTGGCATGGTGGTAAACATAGTGATGATGCTATTACAAATGCTCGCGCTAGAATGTTAGATAAGGTAGAGCGTAGTCCGTTAACAATAGGCCATACATATGAAGAAGATTGGTATGTAAAACCTAATGATCACTTATAAAATTGATGATAATTTATAAAACTAAAAGGAGAGAAGTTTCGTAATGAAATATAAGTTAGTATTAACATCTATGGTTATGGGGGCCATAGTGTGTAGCACAAGTGCTATAGTGGGAGCGGCCAATGTGGCGCCACAAGTGAGCGATACAGCAAAGCATGAGGCAGTGCAATCTAATTGGATGGACCGCACGGATATTGCTGTAGGTGTACAGACTGGAGGGCAATCTAAATTAGATAAAGGTCATTTTTTAACGGATGACCAAAATTCAATCTATAATAAGCAGTCTGATTATGGTAATTTAACGAAAGCCTATATAGAAACATTGCAGCCTATTTCTCATTATGATGAGAACAGTAAAAGTGTTCTGTTTGTACAGGGGCGCATTGGACGTGGCGGTGAGAAAATAGCTTCTAAAGAGATGAGGGGTTATTTTATTAATGAACCTATAATACTTAGGAATGGGCAGCTATCTAATTACACCATAAAAAATACGGATGAAAAATCATCAGAAATATTAGGGATTATTGGTACTGTTGGTATTGGATATCGACGTCTTAGCCGCAATGAACATGCATATGTAGGTGTTAATGCATTCGTTGATCGAGCTTTCTCGGACAATTACAATCGTATTAGCGGCGGCGTAGAGTATGTAAACGGACTCAACGAGGTATATGCTAATGTGTACAGGGGGCTTGGGGATAAGGACCTTGTAAAAGGTGGTGGTGGTAATCCATATCCAAAACGCTTGTATCCTAATGGCTATCCATCAACATTCCCTTATGATACGATTTCTAGTGAAAATTATTATACCTACAAAGGCGGTAGAGCACTAGGTGGCTATGAAATCGGTTTTGCTAGATCCTTTAAGAACGCTCGTTGGGCTCGTGCTTATGTAAATGGATATCGCTGGAAGGGGCAAGGTTTTGGCCATGAACAATATTATAATCCGGGGCGCCCAGGCCATTGGTCCGTACCATGGTTTTCAGTGAGGGATGCAAATCACTATAAGGGGATTAAAATCGGTGCTGAATTACAGTTAACACCACATATATCCTTAGATATTGGGTATAATAATGCTAACAATATGTCGAAGGGGATGTATGGTACTGTGAAATATACATTAGGTACATCTAAATTTGCCTTCTGGGGTGGCAAGCATAGTGATGATACGATTACTACAGCTCGATCTAAAATGCTAGATAAGGTACGTCGTCAAGACATGATTGTAGAATCCTTTGATGACATTGAATACGGTTATTTAGCACCTATTAATCATCTATAATATGGAGAAAATGTTAGTTTTATCATTGTTATGAGAGGGGACTATATATAATGTCAGGTAAATTATTATTGAAAGCTATGGTTTTGGGTACTATGGCTTTCAGTATATCTACAATAGGAATGGCTGCAGAGGTTCAAGAGGCCAATGGTTTGAATTCTGCACAACAAACAATTGCATCCGATACAGCTAGGAAAGAGGCTGTTCGTTCTAGCTGGATGGACCGTACAGATGTGGTAGTCGGCGTTGGTATGAAAGATTCGAAAGAGACGCATAGTCAGCACCATTATGTTGGTGAATCATCGAATAGACATGATGTTCTAAATAGTGTAACTTCGAAAAGTTTAAAATCTACTGAAATCAATAAATTGTATATTGAGACCTTGCAACCTATAACCCATTATGATGAAAATGCTAAAAGCGTTGTCTTTGTACAAGGTCGGATTGGGCGCAGTGGAGAAAAGATTTCATCTCGTGCATTAAATAATTATTGGGTTCCAGCCAGACCTGCAGGGACGTTTATAACACATGATAAGCAAACAGATAAGAAAGAATCATTAGGAATGAATGCTAATATTGGCATTGGCTATCGTCGTCTTAGCAAAGGTGAACATGCTTATGTTGGTGTTAATGCGTTCTATGACCATGTGTTTAAAGGTGGTTATAAGCGCGTTAGTGGCGGTGTAGAATATGTGGCAGGTCTTAATGAATTTCATGCTAATCTGTACCGAAATCTGGGGACTGATGATAGAAAATATATAGGACTCCGTGGGCGTAGTAATGTATTAGGTGATCCTGCAGGACTGTATCCATATGGTATGGATCCCGATCAAAGTCTTTATAACTATGGTGTGGTTTCTTATGAAAATCATTGGATGTTATTAGAAAAGGTTGCTGCCAGTGGATTTGATGTAGGATACTCACGGACCTTCAAAAATGCTCGATGGGCCCGTGTCTATGCGGACTATTATAATTGGCGTGGTAGAGAGGCTGTAAGAGTAGGGTATTATAAATTAAAAAAACGTGATGCCATAAAAGGTTTTAAAGTGGGTGCAGAATTCCATATCACACCGCATCTTACTCTTGATGCGGGTTACCAAACGGCATCTCATCATTTGAGTGGTCCTTATGCGATCTTGAAATATACCATCGGTACATCCAAGTTTGCTTGGCGTGGTGGTAAACATAGTGAAAGCGCGATTACAACGGCTCGTTCTAAGATGCTTGATAAGGTACATCGCAGTGATATGGTTGTACAAGAAACTGTAGAAGAAACTTATGATCATGGCGTTGTCGATGTAGGTTTATAATCTGTAACTCATAAAAATTACCTAAAGGATGGTAATTTTTATGTTGCAATAATAATTATGTGAGAGAAGGGGTATTGGGTAAATGTATCATAAAACAAAGTTTAATATACGATTGCTACTTTGTGTAGCAGCTTGTACGATGTGTTGGACTATTGCATTAGCGGATAGTGCTGATACAAATACTGCTGTGAAAGTGAATTCTAGCAGTTATCAAGATTGGGCTGATCGAACTGATATTTCAGCGAAGTTTCAAACCAATCACAAGCCAATATATAGCATAGAGACCTTACAACCTATAGGTCATTTTGATAACAACTCTAAGAGCGTAGTATTTGTATAAGGAAAAGTTAGCTCTCATGGCGGTGTAAGTCAAATTGCCAATGGATATGCGAACCATGTAACTCGTAATGCGGGCGGCATTGTATATGAATATGACTTTAATCAATCTACACAATCTATAGGTACAACTGGAAGTATAGGACTCGGCTATCGACGACTAAGTAAAGGAGAGCATAGCTATGTAGGTATTAATGCTTTTTATGATTATGCTTTCAAAGAACATTATAAGCGTACTAGTTTGGGTGTAGAATATGTAACTGGTGAGAATGAATTTTATGCTAACTTCTATAAGCCACTAGGACATACGACGTCGTCACATAGTTTAACTGTACGTGACGAAATGATTCCGGCACCTTATAATATACAAGATACAGAAGTTAATGTTGGTGAAAGTCATGAAAAACGTGTTGCCTCTGGATATGATATCGGCTATGCACGAACTTTCAAAAATGCCCGTTATTTGCGAGCCTATATCGACCGTTACCACTGGAATCGTATGAGTGGAGAGATTAGAGACATAGAATGGTTTAGCAATGATAACTATAATATCAAATTCCCTGTAAATGGTGTCTATAAAAATGGCATTAAAACTGGTGTCAATGTAAATGTGACACCTCACATTTCGGTAGGCATGGGCTATGATAAACCATTTGGACACTCTGGCGAGTTTTATGTACAGACTATGTATACGCTTGGTAAATCTAAGTTTGCTCTCTTTGGTGGAAAGCATAGTGATGATAGCATGACAACTGCTCGTTCTAAAATGCTTGATAAGATTGAACGTCAAGATATGCAGGCGCTCAATCTAAATGGGGATTTCCACGTTCATTACCCTCATGATCGTTTATAATATATGTAGCCTATGTTTAGGTTATAATAAAGGAGCTAGTACGCTGTGTACTAGCTCCTTTTGGTATGTATTCTATTATTGCAAATCCTTAGGTACGCTGAGCGGTTTCCAGTTATCTAGCTCTGGAATATCTAAGGTCGTAATGGTTCGTTGTATCCAGTAATTCAAGGACACTTCATTGCCAAAGTACTGTTCAAATAGGTATGTATTACCGGGAATGTCCTTTTGCTTGCCGTGTTCGTCGACGATATGGCGCATCGATTCCTTGAGGTACAGTTGCACCCTAAATGGTGTGGACCGCTTGCCCTTGAATATGAAATAGGATGGCCCAATAAAATCGTGGGTACGAACGTTGATTTGCTCGTAGCGATTGCTCTTGAGGCCTTCCAATGATGCTTGTATCATGGCGTTGGCATCGTCATATTCCTCGAGTAGGAATGGTTCTTGATCGACGTCGAGTACATAGTGCCATGTCGGTTTTTCCTCGTCTGTTTCGATGGCCCATGCCTCTGAAAGCTCCGGTAAACGGTGGCTTTCATAAAGAGCATGCCACAAATTGTGGGCATCCTCTGCGTTGAGCAACGATTTATAGATAATCTCATGCCCTTCGGTTGAATCGTATCCGTATAACCGAACCTGATAGGTGTTGCGTGGCATACGTTTAGTCTCCAGTTTATAGATATTCCGCAATTTGTCTGGAATGGTTAGGAAATGATTGTAAAAGCTAAGCACCACCGTATCTTGTGTGGATAGGGCCTTATCGATGGTTTCTCGGTCATATAATGTGGTATCCCACTGAAAGCCATTCATAGTAACGGATAATCGAGCCGCATTGTGAGGCCATGTGGTAGGGGCCGGGCGCACGGTCGTAGAGGATTCGGTTATACCTTCCTTGTAATGCCAATGGCCGTCTATTTCTTCGAAGGCTGCTAATCGTTCTGCTGCTTCATCATCTACCGGAATATCCTTAATCTCTTCGCTGCGATTGGCGAGGTGTGACATGATGTACTGATGCGAGCTTTCATAATAATGGACTGCACTGTCGAGGTCAGGTGTTCCCGTCACATAACCTTTTTCATAGGCGTAGCCCAAGGCAACGCGTGTGAGCGCACGGGTAATGTCGTAGAAGAGCACGCGGTCCTCCTCTTGAAGCGCCCGTTTCTCCTCCTCTAACACGCGAGTCAATGATTGAATAGCAAAACGGATGTTTTTGGTCACACCGATACCGTGAATGCGCATGTAACTAATATATGGCAAGGAGAACAGGAACCGATCCTTTGTCGCCGCCATGTGTGTCAAATCGGCGATGAGCCCCCAGTCGAGCGGGAGCCCTCCAATGTGAAAGATATAGTTAAATGCGGCTTGCAACGCTGCATAACCGGCGTCATTAAAGTCCTTTGTGGCCGCCTGTTGATACAGTTCAGTAGCCTTGATTGGGTCATACGGGATGGCAGCGCGCAACGCAGGTTGCTCATAAAAATGGTAGTAATAGTCCGCAAGTTCCGCGATGCATTCTGGCTGGCCTAGTTCGGCGCCCTTTGTAAACCATGTGAAAGCCTCTGTAAACTCGCCTCTTTCGTGATGGTCGAGAGCCGTATAGAGCATCATGGTCGGATTGCCTAGTTCAGCGGCCCTGCGTGCCACACGGCGTGCATTTTCATAATCGCCTTCATCGATATAAATATTGCGCAAGTTCCCTTGGAACATGGCGAGCCCTTGATCAAGGGCTTTGGTAAACCAGTATTTCGCATGCTCCCGAGATTTTGCTTGTAGCGTTTCTTCGTCTACCATACCGCGCAAGGTAGCAATGACTTCACGTAAACTCCTGCTGCGCGTCGCTTGGTGTAATCGTTGACTAAAGCTAGCCTTTTCTGGACCTAATAGTTGTTTAGCCTCGTTAATAACGTGGTAATCGCCCCAAAAGAATACGTTGCCTATAATATATTGGCAGTATGCATCGTCCTGCTTTGCATAATCATAGATGATGCGGAATGCATCATCAAAGGACAACTGCATATCTCGCCTCACCGTAGGTGTAATAGAGCCGGCTATGCGCAATGCTTGTAATGTGCCAATTGAACTATTCCGGCGGATACTATCATGCAAACACTGATACGTGCGCATATTATCCTCTGGAAAACCCGACTCGGCCCACGTAAAGCGAGGCCCTGCATAGACACGTGCCAATAGGGCATATGCATCACCCAATTCACGCTCTTCAGGCGATAATGCCTTTTGGTATATTTCCTTTGTATCGATGGTACAAGCGCTATCTGGCGTTGAGCGCAGTTCATGTTGGGATGGCTTTGTATCGTTTGATTGATTATTTACAATCGACTCTAATATGCGGAGACCCTCTTGAGCGGACTGCGGATCATAAGACATAAAAATTAAGTGGAAGACCCGTTGGAGGCGGTCTGTGAAATATTGAGCCATAGGCCCTCCTTTCGTTTTTATACAATACACTACTATTATATACCGCGGTAGGAAATGGTAGAAGAGGAAAAGAACCGATGGGCCCAAAAATCCTCCACCGGCCGGGTCTGATTCGCCCTTCGGGCTCACAGGGCCAAAGTCGGATTTTTGGGCCCATCGGTTCTATCTCTCGGTCCATAGCTGACACGCGGAATATAATAGTAGTGAAATTGATAAAATCCGTTATTGCCCACCCAGCCGATAGGAAGGAGGGCCTACGGCCTGTGCGGAGCCCGAAGTCGTTTTCAGAGGCCCCATCACCTTCAACTATCTCGTTCTAGTGTTGATTCGGTATATAATAGTAGTGAAATTGATAAAATCCGTTATTGCCTACCCAACCGAGGGACAGGAGGGCCTACGGCCCGTGTGACGACGTGTCCTGAGAACCTCCACCGGCCGGGTCTGGCTACGCCCTTTGGGCTCACAGGGCCATAGTCGGATTTTTGGGCCCATCGGTTCTATCTCTCGGTCCATAGCCGACACGCGGAATATAATAGTAGTGAAATTGATAAAACCCGTTATTGCCTACCCAACCGAGGGACAGGAGGGCCTACGGCCCGTGTGATGACGTGTCCTGAGAACCTCCACTGGCCGGGTCTGACTACGCCCTGCGGGCTCACAGGGCTAAAGTCGGATTTTGGGGCCCATCGGTTCTATCTCTCGGTCCATAGTCGACACGCGGAATATAATAGTAGTGAAATTGATAAAATCCGTTATTGCCAACCCAACCGATAGGAAGGAGGGCCTACGGCCTCTTTCTCTTCCGTATAACGAAAAAATAATTTCTATTTACGATGATAGGATAGTAAAAAGAACCGGTTCTGAAAACAACTTCGGGCCTTATCCCTCTCAGGCATATAACGAAAAATAATTTTTAAGTCAGGTTAGAGTGCATATGAAAAAGACACCCCGTGAAAAAACGACTTTTCCAGATGCTGTGGATTTTCCTTTGGAAAATCTTACGCCTCTGGATTAGCGATGTGTGGCTCCCATGCGTCGCTATGCTCCTCTGTTAGCTCACACCCTGCGTCGGCCCTGCCCTTTCACAACAAAAAATAATTGATTAATGTACATAGCGTAAAAAGAGAACACCCTCTCTGAAAACGACTTCGGGCTCCGCGTAGCGCAGTACTTTCTTATCTGTATAACAAAGAAATAATTTTCTAGGCAGAAATAGAATATATATGAAAAAAGACACCCCGCGAAAAAACGACTTTGGCCCTGCCCCGAAGGGGACAGACCCGGCCGGTGGAGTTTTTTCGCGGGGTGTCTTTTGATTATCGTTCTAGCTGCTGACTAGAAATTATTTTTTGTTATAGTCACCAAACCATTTATCGTAAATTTTTTGGTATGTGCCATCTTCTTTAAGTTCTTTAAGTGCTTTGTTAACAGCGTCTTGCAATTCTTTGTTGCCTTTTTTCACACCCAAAACTATACCTGGGGCTTTAGTAGGTTCGCCTACGAGTTTTAGGTCTTTGTCAGCACCTTGTTTCAAGTAGTACATAGCAACTGCATTGTCGATGATGGCGCCATCGATTGTGCCAGCTTTTAGTTCCATAAAGATATTGGCATTGGAGTCCATTTCTTTTACTGTTGTGTTAGGAATAGCTTTTGCCATGTCTACAGGAACAGTACCGATTTGAACGCCTACAGTTTTGCCAGCAAGTTCGTCCATGTTATGGATAGACGTGTTGTCTTTACGAACAACTGTGATGAAACCGCCTTGGTCAAAGTAAACATCGGAGAAGTCCAATGCTTTTTCACGTTCAGGAGTAGCGTTGATACCGGCTGCAATCATATCGATATCGCCAGATTGAACTGCTGGAATCAAAGCGTCGAAGCCCATGGATTTGAATTCCATTTTTAGGCCCAATTTTTTAGCGATGGCTTCGGACAAATCAACGTCGAAACCAACGTATTTATCGCCTTCAGTAAATTCGAATGGTGGGAATGTAGTTTCAGAACCTACACGTAACACACCAGCCTCTTGTGTCATTTTGCTTTTTTCGCTGCCACAACCAGCCAATAAACCCATAGCAGCAACAGCTACGAGTGCGATGGCTGTTAATTTTTTGAATTTAAACATAGTATCCTCCTCAAACACGATACAAACATATTAATCTGTTTCTATTGTACGGAATTTTGAACCAATAGGCAATAACATTGTATAATTAAAGGTAAGTAAACAAATTAAGTACACGAAATGTACCTTTTACTAAATAAGGTCGATTATTTATACACACATTTAGGAGGACCTATGTCTCTTACTGAACAATTTTCCAGTGCTTCTGAAAGCTTCGCCCAAGAGGCTTTCACCATTAACTATACATTGGCGAAGAATCCAGAACTGTCTAGTCATGAATTTAAGTCTGTTAAGACAATCGGTGCTGTCCTTGAAAAACACGGTATTCCTGTGACCTATGAGTTCTGTCACTTGCCGACTGCCTTTAAGGCGTCTGTTGTGAAAGTAGATAATCCTAAGGGCCGTTTAGCTATATTATGCGAATACGATGCGCTCCCAGATGTGGGACATGCGTGTGGCCATTGTGCTAGCGGATCTATGAGTGTACTAGCAGCTCTTGCATTGCATAAGATGCAGCAAGAAGGCGTAGCTTTCAACATGGATATCGACATCATTGGAACCCCTGATGAGGAAGCGATGGGCTGCAAGGTGGATATGTGCAACGCTGGTGTGTTCAAGAATTACGATTTTGCCATTATGGTGCATCTTGATGGCGAAGAAACGCGGCCGAATTCACAATTCTTAGCCCTTGATTGTTTCCGTGCTACATTCCACGGTAAACCGGCCCATGCGGCTGGCGAGCCTTGGAATGGCATCAATGCGGTAAACGGCGTGCAACTCGCCATCCATGCCATGGATATGCTGCGTCAACAAGTGCGTCCAGAGTCTCGCATCGGCACGTGGATTATTAATGGTGGTACCGCATCCAATGTCATTCCTGCGACTGGCGAATTAGAGGTTACCGTGCGTCATACAGAACGTGACTATTTGAACGGTTTATCTGAACAGATTAAAAAAATCTTTGAAGGCGCTGCCCTTTGTACAGGTACAACAGTAGATGTTGAGTTTTACGGAAATCCTTATGATGATATGAACCAAAACCATCGTGGCACACACCTCATCGAGGACGTGATGGCTGACATGGGACTCGATTTTGAACCAGGTCCAGCGGACATTGGGGGCAGTTCCGATATCGGTAATGTCAGCTATCAATGTGCCGCATTCCATCCTAAATTGCGCTTGGCCGGTCCAGATAAGGTGTGCCACGCCAAAGAATTTGCGGACGCTATGCTGGAACCAACCATTGAGCAAACCATTGTAGATGGCGCCAATATCATTGGAGGTACATTGTTGCGATTAGTAGAAAATCCAACTATCTTAGAAGAAATTGTGGCTGAGTTTAATGCAACTAAATAATTCTCATCTACATATAATATTACTAAATAGTTTCTAGCTGATGGAAATAGCGCTAAATAAAATGTTTCCTGTATCTCTCTGGGGAGCTGTAATATCGTAGATAGAATTCGTTGCCTCTTTCAGAATTACTGATGATAGATGATAAGGGAACATTGCCATTTATAAAACTACGATTTTGGGTAAAATAAGTGCCCACCTCAATGTCGTGGTGATGGAGTGCCCATACCACGTTATTTCCAGCGATGATAGGAATGTATTTAAACTCAAGATATTCAAATAAACTAGCTATGGTGATGCCGTCTGGTACGGTAAATTCTTCGCGATGATGACTCATATCATCAGCTGCACAAACGGCATCTCGATCGATAATTATATGCATATGATTTCACATCCTTTGAAATAGTAATTCTACAATCTTATGTGATTATCTATATTGTACATCAAGTAAAATTTATATTGTATTAAAGGAGGTTTTATGTCCTCATCTGAACCATTAGACATTAAAAACTATATAGGCCTTACTGGTGATACACCCATTCGATTCATCGCGTCCGATGTGGATGGCACTTTAGTGAATGACGCGAAATCCGTAGATCCAGAGGTGGTCAATGCGGTTCGTGCCGCTCGTGAAAGCGGTATCCGTGTGGCCATCGCATCGGGCCGTGCCTGGCATGAGATGGACGATGTCATCGAGGCCATGCCGTGCTTGCGTTATTTTGTGTGCACCAATGGCGCCTATGTCATGGATAAAGAAGAACAAAAGGAACTCGTTCACATTACTCTTGATAAAACTCGGACCATGGATTTAGTGAGAAAACTAATGACCTATGGTGTGTTTGTAGAGGCTTATGTGAAAGCCGAGATTTTCGGTCAATATCCTGTTGTTGATAATGAGACAGCGCAAGCAGAACATTTCTTTAGACCGAATATTAGGCCGTTCATTTTAAAAACACGTACCATGGTGCCCGATTTAATAGCTCATTTAGAATCGTTACCAGAAGGACCGGAGAAAATTCAAATCTTTTATGGCGATGAACGTATACGCGAATGCATCCTAGCTGATTTGCGGGATGAGTTCCAAGGTGCAGCTATAGATGGCAAAGGGCGCGAACGCTTTTACGATGTCCTTGAATCTAGCGAGGGCAATTTAGAATTTGTGTTACCTCATACGACAAAAGGCACAGCCGTAGAGGCCTTGGCGAACCATTGGGGCTATACTCCTGACGAGGTGATGACTATCGGCGACAGCGAAAATGATCTATCCATGATCCGCTTTGCCAGCGCCAGCGTGGCTATGGGAAATGCACGAGATAATGTGAAAGCTGCCGCCCGTTATGAAACGACAGATAATAATCACTATGGCGTAGCTCGTGCACTATATTCGGCTATTGCGTATAATCGTGAATTCGAAAATAAATAGAAATAAAAATCTGATAGCAAGTTGATGATAGTCCCCATGATTGATAGCGAGGTGATGTAATATGGGAAATCTAAAATTTGATATAGACGATACCTGCGTGAAATGTGGGGCCTGTGCTGAAGACTGTCCTGTACAATGCATCACAGAAGGAACTACAAAATTTATCATTGGTAGCGGCTGCATCAGTTGTGGTGATTGCTATTCAATTTGTCCTGTCGGGGCCGTGCAAATGCATAAGAAATCCGAACGTTAAAAAGTAATGTATAACTTTCATACGGAATATATGGAGTCCATATACTTCGTATGGTATAATGAAATGTAATGAAATTTAGCGTTTTGCTTGTTAAAACGCACCCCCAGTACAGGAATGTATGGACATTATAAATTGGTGAATATACTTTCACAAATAGATGCATACGGAGGAACTATGGAAAACAAGGAATTTGTTATTGTTGTCGATTTCGGCGGTCAATATAATCAGTTGATTGCACGCCGCGTTCGTGAAAATCATGTATACTGCGAAGTATATCCATACAACAAAGCATTGGAAAAAATTAAGGAATTGAAGCCGCAAGGTATCATCTTCACTGGTGGTCCTAACAGCGTGTACGAAGAGAATTCTCCTAAAATTGAAAAGGAAATCTTTGAACTTGGCATTCCAGTTCTTGGCATGTGCTATGGTATGCAATTTATGGCGCATACATTGGGTGGTGAAGTTAAATCTGCGGACAACCGTGAGTTTGGTAAAACACCTACTAAAGTGGACACTACATCCCCATTGTTCAAAGGCTTGGACGAAGACCAAGTTGTGTGGATGTCCCACGTTGACTATGTAGCAAAAGTTCCTGAAGGGTTCGAAATTGTTGCGCATACAAAAGACTGCCCTGTTGCATCTATGCAAAATAAAGAACGCAAATTATACGCTATGCAATATCATGCAGAAGTATTGCACACTGAACATGGTAAAGAAATGCTTCACAACTTCTTGTATGAAGTATGTGGTTTCACAGGCACATGGACAATGGCAAACTATGCAAAAACTGCTATTGAAGAAATCCGTAACACTGTAGGCGATGGCAAAGTATTGTTAGCATTGTCTGGCGGTGTAGATAGCTCCGTTGCGGCAGCTCTTATTTCTAAAGCTGTTGGCGACCAATTGACTTGTATCTTCGTTGACCATGGTTTAATGCGTAAAAACGAAGGCGATGAAGTTGAAGCAGCTTTCAAAGATTCCGGCATGCATTTCATCCGCGTCGATGCAGAAAAACGTTTCTTAGATAAATTGGCTGGTCTTGAAGATCCAGAAGCGAAACGTAAAGCTATCGGCGAAGAATTTATCCGTGTATTCGAAGATGAAGGTCGTAAAATCGGCTCCGTTGACTTCTTGGCGCAAGGTACAATCTACCCTGACGTTATTGAGTCCGGTACTGGCGAAGCAGAAGTTATTAAATCTCACCACAACGTAGGCGGCTTGCCTGCAGTTGTAGACTTCAAAGGCCTTATCGAACCATTGCGCAACCTCTTCAAAGACGAAGTGCGTGAACTTGGTTCTGAATTAGGCTTGGCCGATTACCTCGTATGGCGTCAACCATTCCCAGGTCCTGGTCTTGCTATTCGCGTAATGGGCGAAATCACGAAAGACAAACTCGACATCTTGCGTGATGCGGACTACATCTTCCGTGACGAAATTGCAAAAGCTGGCCTTGATCGCAGCATCAACCAATGCTTTGCAGTATTAACATCTACACGTACCGTAGGCGTTATGGGTGACTTCCGTACATACGATTACACATTGGCATTGCGTGGCGTAACAACAACAGACTTCATGACTGCTGACTGGGCGCGCATCCCTTACGACGTATTGGATACAATCTCCCGTCGTATCGTGAACGAAGTACAACACATTAACCGTATCGTGTACGATATTACATCTAAACCACCTGCTACAATTGAGTGGGAATAATAAGTAAATCGTATTAATTTTTATTCTCTTTTATCTTATTTATCGATATAATTCTCAGAACAAACATTAATTTGGGGTAAATAATTGAGCCAACAGAAGAATTCTTCTGTTGGCTCTTTTCTATTATTATGAAATGAATAATTAAATCAATTGCGATTATTATAAGGTATAAATGGTGAATATTCATAAAATCTTAAAAGTAGTATAATTAAATAGGAAAATTATTGAATATAAAATGTAGGGAATTATTGATTTTGTGTAATTATATCTAATATAAACTTATTGTATTAACTAGATAAAGTTAAAATGGGGGAGATTATGTTTTTATGTGAACAATCAATTAAACAACTTAGGATAATAATAAATGGTGATGATACACCTGATTATAAATCTGGATCTGAGTTAGTTAGTTTTTTTAATAAACTTGGATTTAATGATTATTATGGGCAAGGATTTCCATCTAGATGGATATTTACTGAACTAAAATTAAATGAAATTAATGGAACGACTAAATTAGAGAGTTGTATTAAAGCTATATTTGCTGTGAATAATTATATCGGTAGGATAGATTATTTAGATAATCTAATTGATGAGTTTAACCAATATTTAGTGTTTGATAAGCTTAAAGTCGTTAGAGAGAATGAGAAAATCTTAATTGAAAAATTAGATAAGATAATTATTCCTCCGGTAAAGGGACAATCAGATATTTCGGAAAAAGAGTTTTTACAATTAGCGTTTGATACATCTATTGATGATATCGGATTAGAGTATAATATAACTGAAATTTTAAAGATTAGGATGATTGAAGCTGAGAGTGATATAAAGGCAGGCTGTGCATTATCAGCCATTATCCTTATTGGTAGTATTGCTGAAGGAATACTATTAGGTATTGCTACAAAGTATCCTAGAAGTTTTAATACTGTGAATAGCGCTCCTACTAATCGAAATGATGGAAAAGTTAAACCGTTTAATGCGTGGACACTTAATGATTTTATTGAATCTGCATATGAATTAGATATAATTCATGAAGATGTTAAGAAGTTTAGTCATGTTCTTAGAGAATTTCGAAATTATATTCACCCATATCAACAACTTTGTTCGAAATTTAATCCTGATATACACACCGCAGCAATTTGCTTACAAGTATTAAAAGCACTAATTACACAAGTTAGTAAATATGTAAGAAGAGTTTAAGTGAAGTATCCAATTAGTTTGTAAGAAGGTAAAAGATATTGTGGGATAATGGATCTAGCCTTGTAGTTGAGACGATATTAATATTTAAACAAAAATAGGGAGGGAATTTTGTTTAAAAAAGATATTTGGTTTTAAAATAAATATGTTGATAGTTGTGTAATCTATTATTATTAATTAAATAGAGGTGGGAAAGATGCCTGAGCAAGAAGTTATCATAAGGAATAATACATTAATTGAGCAAGGTACTCAGTTTGAGTCTATGTTGAAAGAATGGGGATTGCCATCAGAAAATATAATTGCTAATACAGATGAACGTATTAGGTTGATAAATAACTTACCTAGCCTTATGGCTAATATTCCTGCAGAACAGAGGCAAAACGCAACATATTTATCTAGATTTGTTGCAGGTGCTTTGATAGGGCTTTTTGATGCTTCATTAAATTATATTTGGAATGAAGTTGTTATAAGTCTTCGAAAACGAATTGTTTATTTTGGTATTGATGTATTTTTTGATAATGCAGTTTCAACTAAGGTAAGAGATCAATATTTGACAGAGGAGGATTTGTCTGGTATTAAAGATAGAGTTATGCTCGAGACCCTTAAAAAGTTGGAGTGGATATCAAATGTAGTTTATTTAAAGTTATGTCATATATTAGATATGAGGAACCAAATAGGAGCATCTCATCCTAATTCTTATGATATTAATGCACTAGAACTATTAGGGTGGTTACAAACGTGTGTATCTGAGGTAATTACTGATAAGCCATCTGATTCAGCAGTTCTTATAAGAGGGATTATTCAAGGAATAAAAACAAATAGAGAACCAATAGATGATAATAAAATACAATCTATTGGTGAAGCTATTGCAAAACTTTCATCTTCAATGGCGGGAGCATTATTACGTTCTTTATTTGGTATTTTTATTGCAGATGATACATCTATGGAGATAAGAAATAATATTCTTAAAATTTCTAAAGAGGTTTGGGAGTACTGTAAAGAAGATATCAAAGTTGATTTTGGAGAGAAGAAGCTTCTTTATCGTAATAGTTTACAAACGGCAAAAGAAGAGTTGGCATATAAGTTTTTAGAGAATTGTGATGGTTTGTCATATTTATCTATCACTGAACGTAGCTTAACTATTAGCAGTTTGTGTGATGATCTAATTCAAATTCATGATAGTTGGGATAATTATTATCATGAAGTACCGGTAGCAAGAGAAATAATGAAATATATTTCTGTTTCTGCAGATATTCCCAAGGATAGAGAAATAAAATTAATTAATACTTTTTTGGTTTGTAGAATTGGTCGAGAGGTTTCATATTGCGATGGAGTTTCACTAGGGGCTATAAAATATTATGACTCTTTATTTAAGTTGTTATCAGAAGAACAAATTAAAGTAACCTTAGTTGAATTAAATAAATACTTAGACTCTATATCTTCAGGGACATCTATAAGAGCGAGAAATATAAGGCAAATTATAAATATATTGAATCGAGAAGATATTAATGAAAGGCTAAAAGAGATTATTGATTACATAATTTCTTTTGATAATAAGAATATAATTCATAAAGTATATAAAGATAAAAAATTTAAGGATATTTCAAAGGGGATTTTAATATTTAGTTGATTATATTTCAATTTATTATTTATTTGAATTATGTATATTAGACGAAACACAATACACAATACATCCATCATATCGTATAGGATGTTATATCTAAATTAATTGCTATAATTGAGTGGGAATAAGAAATAACTATAGTTATTTCTAAGCTAAATAAGCCTCCTATCTTTTGATGGGAGGCTTTTGTATTTTGTACAAAAATTGGTATACTGATTTTAAGTTATAGATTTTGGTTAAACAGTTGTTTGAAAATAGAGGTTCTATGAAAATCACAAGATCTTTCGGAGAGGATTTTAAGTATTCTCTCCACGATGCAAGCTTACAAAAAATTGAATACGTAGATGGTAATTTTATCTTTACCTTTGATTATATGTTCTCCTATGAGAACGGTGTTGAACAAACTCATAAGGCTAAGATTGTATTTGAGAAATGTGATATTGATGGTTTAGAAATTCTCGTTTTTAATAATACAATATTAGATACTTTTACAGGTAAAAGTATTAAGTTACCTCAATATCAACAGGAGTATAGTGAAAGTGAGTTTGAGGTCCTTACAGAGACCTATAATTGGCGCCGTGCTGTACTCCAAGGATGGTTATGGACTGAAGGGAATCCAGTTCACTGTATAATGGACATATACTTTACAGGTGACATGGTATATGTAATTGATGAGAGCTTGTAAAATAAATCTTTCAACATAAACAAATGGGAGAAAATAATCATGGGCTATAAAAATGTATGTACTAACTGTCGAATCGCCTTATCGGAGGGCACGAATTATGAGTTATTTAATACAAATAAAACCTGTCCTATATGTAAAGGTAAAATGTACTTTGTAAATGAGAAGTTTAAAGCTCCTAAAAAATCTAATGATAAAGAATGGAAGATTATCGAGTATTTGTTGTTGAGCGGTTATGATTTTAGAAATCCTATTTATGGAACTGAGAGATATATGTATTTCGAGTTTCCAAAGAACTTACAGGAGGTGGAGGCATTCGTTCGTGAGATGAGAAAGTTATAGTAAACTATATGAGCAAAGCGCTTTAATGATATGTAAATCAGCATTATCATATTACATAGTATATAAATTGAGAATAGAATATGCATAGTGAAGGCTACACAAGAGAATATGTCTTGGTGTAGCCTTTAGTAGTTAAACAGTATATACTTAGGGTAATAGCAACATAAATTTTAAAGAGAGGAGGCAAAACTATGTGTGAAGTAACAATAACACAAGCTACAGCAGAATTGCCTATGCTTGTAAAAAAACTACAGACAGGAGAAGAGTCTGTTGTGTATATCAAACAAGATGGACGGACTGTAGCACAGCTTACACTATCTGAAGACAATAGGCAAACAGAGTCTAAAGTGGATGTGTCGAAACGTATAGGCATTGCAAAAGGTAAATTTAAAATGCCAAAAGATTTTGATAAATGGGATAAAGATATAGAAGAAATGTTTGGAGATACAATATGAATATATTATTGGACACACATTATTTACTATGGTCTATTTTAGGTGATGATTCATTATCTAAAGAAGCAAGTGATATGATAATGAATCCAAATAATAATATTTATTACAGTATTCTTTCCCTATGGGAAATTGAAATTAAGCATCTTAAACGTCCAATGTGTATGCCTATTGATGCAGTAATGGTAGAAGATAGCTGTGCGGGGGCGGGTTTTACATTGTTACCTATATTGGTTCCACATGTGTTAGCACTATCTACATTACATCGTGATGAGAATGCTAAAGCTCATAAAGATCCATTTGACCGTTTGTTAATTGCTCAGGCTAAAACATCTGATATGATATTTTTAACACATGATGAGCTTTTACCAGATTATAATGAACCATGTATTTGTTTTATGTAATATGAAAGATTAAATAATATGCTTATACGAAAAGCGACAACCGCTGATTTAGATTTAGTGACACATATAGAAGCAACTTGTTTTCCTCCTGCTGAGGCGGCGCCTCGTGAGGCTTTTAAGGAACGATTAGATCATTATGCAGGTCAGTTTTTAATTGCCTTTGACGGTGATACACCTATCGGTTTTATCGATGGATTTGTAACGGATGATGAAATCCTAACCGATGAGATGTTTGCTGATGCATCTATGCACAATCCTGATGGGGCATGGCAGATGATATTTGGCCTAAATACAATGCCAGCGTATCGCAATCGCGGTGTAGGGGGGCAGTTGATTGAGGCTTTCATAAAATTGGCCAAAGAAGAAAATCGAAAAGGCGTTATTTTGACATGTAAGGAAGAAAAGATTCATTATTACGCCAAGTTTGGCTTTGTAAATGAAGGCGAGTCTATATCTGATCACGGCGGTGCTAAGTGGTATCAGATGCGTGTTGTGTTCTAGCCATATAATTAAATATAAAAGAAGAAGCTGAAATCTTGCAGATTAGCATTGGTTTCAGCTTCTTTTTTGTTGGGACAAAGTATTGGTATTATATTTAAATAATTTCTTTAACTTGCGCTACACCTTTATCGGTCAGCATATAGTACCCATTTGTTACGTACAACAAGCCTTGTTTCTTAAGGTGTGTTGCGGCTTGGTGTGTATAGTCTGGCTTCCAGTTCAAGTGTTCGTGAATGGTGCCGATACCATTTTCAATGGCCGCCACAGGTGTATTCATATGGGTATAGATGTGGCAGAGCATCATCGTTTCTCGATAGTGACGACGCAAGTGGCGTTGGCGAAGATAGGTTGCAATATAGCCTGTCTTTGGCGTGCAAATAACGGCAATTAATAATGCGAGACCAATCGTTGTTGCGATAGCGCCTGCAATGGATACGTCTAGGGTGAAAGCGACTTCTGTACCGATAACGGCACAGATAATGCCGATGATGATACTGCTAATGAGCATGGCTTTCACAGAGTCCGTCCATAAATAAGCGATGACCGCAGGTCCGATCATGAGGCCAATAACGAGAATGGCGCCTACTGCTTGGAATGAAGCCACCACGGTGAGGGATACCATGGTCATGAGCACGTAGTGGATGAGGGCAGGCATGAAGCCGAAAAGCCCTGCTAATAGTGGATCGAAGGTGGATAGCTGCAATTCCTTGTAGAAGAGCATAACTAATAGGAGGTTGATGAATGCCACCCCAAGGGAAATCCATAGTGAAACAGGACCTAGGTCGGTGCCGTTTACAATCCATCTGTCGAATGGAGCGAACGCAATTTCCCCTAGAAGTGCCGTATCTACGTCAAGGTGTGCGTTGCCGCTGTAGAGGCTGACGAGAATGATGGCAATGGAGAAGAGGAGGGGGAAGATGATACCAATGGATGCGTCTTCGTTGACGAGGCCCGTGTTATGAATCATCTCTGTAAGCCACACTGTTCCTACGCCGACTATGGTTGCCCCTACTAAAAGCAAGGGCGAGTTTAAGTCTTCCGTTACAAAGAAAGCGAGCACGATGCCGAGGAATACGGTGTGCGTAATGGCGTCAGCCATCATGGACATGCGGCGCAGCACGAGGAATACACCAGGGATAGCGCACGCGATGGATACCGCAATGGCAATGAATAAAATCTCTGTATGTACTGTCATGGGGCACCTCTTTTCCGGAATTGCCACAAGATGCCTCTATTAGGTGCAAATATGAGGCTCAACAGTACAATAATCGACAGAATGACGATGATGGCAGGTCCTGTAGGCAGTTTTTGTACTGTTGTACTCCAAATGGTACCGCCGATAGCAGATACCATACCGAAACATCCTGCTAACATACACATGGTACCTAGCTTGTTCGTCCACTGACGAGCCCCTACGGCCGGTGCAATGAGTAGGGAACTGATTAAGATAGCACCTACTGATTGAATGCCGATGATGATGGTCATGATCAATAGGAATCGATATAAAATGAGTGTAAAGGTGATGGGAATTTGCAATGTTTTGGCGTATTCTACGTCAAAGGAAATGAGCTTTAGCTCTTTCCAAAATAAGGCTGTTAAAACGATAATGATGAGCGCTGCCGCCGATGTAATGTACACATCGCGGGCTAATATGGTGGCGGCCTGTCCAAATATAAATTTTGAAAGCCCCGCCTGACCTGCATTGTTCAGACTTTGAAGGTAGGTGAGTAGAACCATACCAAGACCAAAGAAAGCAGATAGTATAGTAGCCAGAGCACCATCGAATTTGATTTTACTGTTTTCTACGGTAATGGTTATGAGCCACGCCGCAGTGATAGAGGACAGGGCGGCACCTATAATGAGTACCTCAATGTCTTTTATACCGGTCAGCAAGAATGCGATGACTACACCAGGCAGTGCCGCGTGGGAGAGACCGTCACCGATTAGGCTTTCCTTGCGCAGTACAGCGAAGGTGCCTGCAATACCACTGGCAAGGCCCAAGAGAGCCGTGCCGAGCAATACCATCTGTGTCGTATAGGACTGGAGTATGGTCATACAATCCTCCCCTTGCCGTAGGTGCGCTCGATGACCTCATCGGTAAAGGTCTCTGCTACGGGACCATAGGCAACAGTTTGCTTATTGACCATCGTTACCCAGTCGAAATATTGAGGTACCGTATTTAAGTCGTGATGTACGACGATAACCGTTTTGCCGCGCGCTTTCATTTCTTGTAAAAGGGAGATAATGGCGTGCTCCGTCGTTTTATCGACGCCCTTAAAAGGCTCGTCCATGAGGTAAATATCTGCCTCTTGTACGAGGGCTCTCGCGAGGAATACACGCTGTTGTTGGCCCCCTGAAAGTTGACGAATTTGCCTATTTACATAGTCGCTCATGCCCATTTTTTCAATCATGGAGAGGGCGAGTTCCTTATCCTTTTTACTTGGTCGTTTGAACCAACCTAGATGACCATAGCGGCCCATAAGTACGACATCTAATACGGTAGTAGGAAAGTCCCAGTCTACGCTACCGCTTTGAGGGACATAGGCGATTTTCTTGTAATCCTTTTTGTCCATCGCAAGGTGGTGGTCGATATAAAACTTAACACTACCTGAGATAACTGTTAATAGGCCTAACATGGCCTTTAATAATGTAGATTTACCGGCTCCATTAGGGCCGACGATAGCCGCTAAGGAACCGATGGGTACCTTCATATCTACGTCCCATAATACGGGTTTTGTCGTATAGGCTACGGTCATATCTTCAACTTCAACGGCCCATTCCATAGAGACCTCCTTTTATCATTGTTTATTTAAGTGCTTTAGCGATGGTATCGATATTGGCTTTTACCATACCGATATATGTGCCGCCTTCAGTGCCTTCAGAACCGAGGGAGTCGGAGTATAATTCGCCACCGATGGCAACGTTCCAACCTTTAGCCTTAGCTGCTTCTTGAACGGCTTCAATTGTTTTGTGCGGTACAGAAGATTCTACGAAGATCGCTTTAATTTTGTGATCTACGATGAATTGCACAAGTTCATTCACATCTTGTGTGCCTGCTTCTGTAGCAGTACTTACACCTTGCAAACCTTTTACTTCAAAGCCATACGCACGAGCAAAGTATTGGAAGGCATCGTGTGCTGTTACGAGAACGCGAGATTCTTTAGGAATTGATTCTGCTTGAGTTTTGATGTATGCATCTGTTTCATCTAATTTAGTGAGGTATGCATCATAGCGTTTTTTGAAATCCTCTTTGTGAGCTGGGTCTGCTTTTGAAAGTCCTTCGTATACAGCCTTGGCTGCAAGTTTCCAATTTGCTACATCGAACCAAATATGAGGGTCTTTAGTTTTCACGCCATCTTCTTCGTCAAAGTCGAGTAGAGTAGCTGGATTAATGGCGTCGGATACGCGGATAGTAGCTTTATTTTGTTTTGTTAAATTGTCGAAAATAGAACCCATTTTACCTTCTAAGTGAACACCGTTGTACACTACAACATCTGCCTTAGACATAGTTGTTACATCGCCGGCGCTCGCTTGATAGAGATGAGGGTCTACGCCAGGGCCCATAAGACCTTGGACGGACACATGGTCACCGCCAATTTCTTTTACTAAATCGGTCAGCATCGTCGTAGTGGCGACGACGTTTAGTTTCTTTTGACTGTCCTGTGCTGCATCCTTACCACAGCCTGCAAGGGCTAGTAACATAAGTGCTAATGATACGACGACTAATACGACTCGGTTGAACTTCATAATAAACCTCCTTTATATAGATGCTAATTTTAAAAACTTTAATAATCTTGTTTGAGGGAACTGTACTGTCTTAATGATGAAATCATTTGAAGTGGAGAATATTTCCCTAAATTTAAACAGAAAAATAGCCGCTACTAACGTAGCGGCTATTGGCAGTTATACAGTCTTCTGCTAAGGTCACGATCATTTAGTGGATAAGAGCTTGTAGATGGTTCGGCCCAACGAGGGCAACGATACCAAGTACCATCATGACCTTCATTTGAATACGCTTTCTACGTCTCATGATGAACCTCCTTTTGTAATTTTGTTACATCAACTTGATGTGTAATCCGATCAATTTAGTCAATATGAATATAACATAGATGAGAAAAATTATCAATAAAAATTATTCTATAAATATATTTTTTACTAATAGATTACATTTTGCAGTTAAGTATTTTTTTCTTCATCTTTATCGAGTATTATATATGTATATTTATTATATTAATTTCGAGGGGGAACAAACCATGAATATATTAACTCGATTCGCGTGTGCTGCTGTTCTTACATTTGCGGTAGGTGCTATGATGCCTGCTCATGCTGATGCGGCTGCGGGTAGATTTACAGAAGCACCTCGCGAGGTATCCATCGTTAAACCTACGATGCCAGCTATTCCAAATGGAATTATCGTAGCAGATCATATGCGTGTACGATTCCTAATTAACAAACAAGGCAAGGTTGAAAATGTCTTTGTAGAACAATCCTCGGGTTATGGTCCTGTTGATGAGGCTGTGAAAGCTGCTATTAGACAATGGGAATTTACGCCGGCTATTGGCACAGATCAAAAAGCCCATGCATCCATCATAGGCATGACAATTACATTGCCAAAGGGTAATGCTCCAGCTAAGTCCGGCAATGGTAAATTGACGATAGACAAATCACAGTCTAACGATAATCATGCGTCTGATGTGAATGCGAAAGCGAATGGTCCTAAGGCAAAATAAGGAGTGAAACAGTCTAGGACTCAATAATGAGAGTGGTCATAAGACTAAATGAGGAGAAAGATGATGAGTAATGTATTGCGTTGTGTTGCCTTAACGGCATTAATAATGTCCATGTCTGCCGCTGTTTCTTTGGCGGCCACACCTTATGAAGCGCCAAAAGCAGTATCTACACCAGGCTTTGATTCTGGTGTACTACATGGTTATGCCGGTGATGCAACTGTTGTTAATGTAAACTTTACTATTAATACAGATGGATCCGTTTCTCATGTAGAATTACAAGGGTCTACTGGTAGTAGTGATGCGGATGCATCCATTGTGAACACGATTTCTACATGGAAATTTACACCGGCTACGGATAGCAATGGCAATCCTGTAGAGGCATCTAAAACTGAATATATTAATTTAAGGAATTAATAGAAGGCACTCATACATTGTATGGGTGCTTTTTTATGTGCTGGTGAAAGTACTTAAGGAGTTAATTATATTGGGTGAAAGTGTTTTGTGGCTCAATTATCTTGGGAAATGTATCTGCAGCAACTGAAAATTACTTTCAAAATAAATATAATAAAAATATATTTAATATAGTAATAATATATTGTATATACTAATAGTCTTTGACCCCTGGAGGTATAAGCATATGAATCCATTACAGCAAAAGCTAGATATTAATAACGAACGGTACAGAATTATTGTATCTATTAAAGAGGATTATTTAGACGGTAAATTATCCTTGGAAGAGGGTAACCGTATTTTAAAAGAAAAGTTAGGTACTTGTACGCCTGACGAATTTGCTTATGCAGAGCAAAGTTTGAAAGGTTTCTATAAGGATGAAGAAATACTAGACAAGATGGATGATTTGTTGAATTTATTTGACGGTGTATTAGTGCGTGCCGAAAATGAGTACCCAGAGAATCATCCGTTGTGGGCTTATTTAGAAGAAATTAATGCGGTTGAAAAGGTAGCTCTTGAAGCGGATGAATTGTTAAAACAAGATAAGTTTATTAAAAATCCTTGGCTTGGTGTTTTTGATTCCTTAGCAGAATGGCGTATCCATCTATCTCGTAAGCAAAATCAATTATATCCAATGTTAGAAAATCATGGGTTTGATCGTCCAACGCGGATTATGTGGACCTTTGATGATGGCGTGCGCGATGCTATCTCTGCATCCTATGCATTGCTTCGTGAAGATAAATATGAAGAATTCCTAGCATCTGTTCCAGAAACACTGGCAAAGTTACGTGATTTGAACTCTAAGGAGTTAGAGGTTTTATTGCCAACATCCTTTAAATTATTAAGTGATGAAGAGTTTGTGCGCATGAGCAAAAATGACCATGAAATCGGTTATGCTATTATTAACGCACCGGGTTTATATGTAGTGACAGGCATCAATGATTCTGCGGCACAACTAAATACAAATAACTCCGGTCAAAACGGTGCTGTATCTAACGAGTTCCTAAACGATTTGGCAGGTCTATTATCCAAATATGTTGGCCCTGTAGGAGGTGCAGCCGTTAGTAAAGATGCTGTCCTAGATGTGGCCACTGGCAAATTGACCTTAGAACAAATTAATTTGTTGTTCCGTCATCTGCCTGTGGATTTATCCTATGTAGATGAAAATGAACTCGTTAAATTCTACAGTGATACACCACATCGCATTTTCCCTCGTAGTGCTAATGTTATTGGCCGTGAGGTGAAGAATTGCCATCCTGCTAAGTCTGTTCATGTTGTAGAAGAAATCGTAGAGAAATTCCGTTCGGGAGAACAAAGCCAAGCAGAATTTTGGATCAATAAACCGGGCTTGTTTATCTACGTTATCTACACGGCCGTGCGCGATGAAAATGGTAAATTCCGAGGCGTACTAGAAATGATGCAAGATTGTACACATATCCGTGAATTAGAAGGCTCCCGTACATTGTTGACTTGGGATAAAACTGACTTTGTAGGCGATAATCAACGCATTTATTAATAAAAAGTAACTCTCTGAGAGCTTACAATAATTATCAATTTTTATTATTACAAAATGTGTTGCACTAATTTAAAATAAACATACAATAATTTACTTTTATTCATCTCTTTCGTGTATACAAATTTGTTAAAAACAGGTAAAATAGAAATTATTAGAAGTATTTTCAATACACGTACCGATAGGTTTTTATAAAGTTATACGATAAAGGTGAGGATTAGAATGGCAACACGTCGCATTTGGAATCAAAGTGAAATCAAGACAAATCCGTTATTTTCTAAATTACGCAGCACCATTGAAACTGCGTTTTATGGCAATAACGTAAAACCTGTTACATCTGTAGCAGAAGCGTATACATTGGCAACGCAAGAACCAGGTGTCATTCTTCTTGATATGCCTGTATTTAAACCAGAAGAACAAGGTTTACCAGCTGATGCTAAAATTCTCGTAACTAATGATGGTAAAACGACTGGCCGCTATGCGAAGGCTCGCCGTATCATTGGTGATGAAGGTATTGATGAAGTCGAATTAGCCGGTATCGCTCGTGATGCTGTGTATGATAGTCGCAATAAAGAATGGATTTCTACACAAGTTGTGGTTGGTCTTGATCGAAAATTCACGGCTCGTGCTCATCTTATGATTCCAAAGGATCATGCATCTATCATGTATTCTTGGGTTATGAACTTTAAATTTTTTGACGATGCAGTGAAAGAGTTCTATAACAACAGTAAAGACATCCCGGAAGGGGATATTTATATCTACTCTGACCCTGACTATGTAGTACCAGGTCATCCAGGTGGTCTTGCTATTTTTGATCCTGCTCATAACTGCGCTATGATTCTTGGCATGCGTTACTTTGGGGAACATAAAAAAGGCACATTGACATTGGCTTGGTCTTTAGCAAACCGTTATGGCTACGTAGCCTGCCACGGCGGTATGAAACGCTATAACCTTAAAAATGGTGAGTCTTTCACAATCGGCGTATTTGGTCTATCCGGTTCCGGTAAATCTACATTGACTCACGAAAAACACAATGGTCGCTATGATATTTCTATCTTGCATGACGATGCATATATCATCAATACAAATGATTTGTCCTCCGTTGCGATGGAACCAACATACTTTGATAAAATGCAGGATTATCCTGTGGAACACCCTGCTAATAAATACTTATTAACCTTGCAAAACGTAGGCGTTACCCTCGATGAAAATGGTAATAAGGTCGTATTGGCTGAGGACGTGCGCAACAATAATGGCCGTGCTATTAAATCCCAATTCTGGACAGACAATCGCGTAAACCACGTGGACGAACCGGTTAATGCCATTGTGTGGCTAATGAAAGATAAAACATTGCCACCAATCCTTAAAATCGACGACCCTATATTGGCTTCCACTATGGGCGCAACCCTTGCAACACGCCGCTCTACTGCGGAAAAACTCGATGCCAACGTCGATCCAAATGCACTCGTTATTGAACCATATGCAAACCCATTCCGTACCTATCCGTTAGTTCGTGATTATGAAAGCTACAAAAAACTCTTCAAAGAATGTGGTGTAGATTGCTATATCATGAACACCGGATTCTTCCTTGAAAAGAAAATCCCTAAAGAAGTGACCATTGATTTATTAGAACGCCTAGTAGAAGGAGACCTACAATTCGAACCATTCGGTGCCTATGAAAACCTATCCTACGTAGAAGTACCAGGATTCGAACCACCATTTGATGTACGCGAATACCATCACCAACTACACCAAGCCTTTGAATTCCGCTCTGAATACGTGGAAAAACTCAAAGACGGTAAAAATGAATTACCACAAGAAGTACTTGATGTACTAAAAACTTTAATGTAACACTATAGTTAAATACAAAACAGCCCGTCACAAATGACACGCTACTGCGCTAAAGCGGAGCCCGAAGTCATTTGTGACGGGCTGTTTTTACTTTATCCTTTATGCTTATACATTAAAGTTTTTAGCACATTTGCGTTAGAGAAGCTACTGCGCTAAAGCGGAGCTAATGTTTTAAATATTTTAGATGGAGCAGTAAGATTTTGTGAAAATGATGCAGGAGAATTGTTGGTGTATATAGAATTAGTATTATAAGGTGTTTATTTCTCATGAGTAATTTTAATTCCTTTAATAAATAGGAATTAAAAATAAGTTTGTTTCATGAAATTATTATGAGTTTTATAATTGAAAAACATTGTTATAATGGGGGATTGGAGGCGATATTTTTTATAATATGTATAAAATTAGATTGACAATTGTCCTCTCAAAAAATATACTTGTAATAGATTAAAACATATTTTGAAGATAGGACTTAAAGCCCATCATTATGGTGGAATTAACTAGAAGTAAATGTAGAATATGTTTTCTTGTTATTGTCAGTTGGCCTATGTAGGCCCCTAGGAGGTTTATTATGAATAAAGATGTGGAAAACAAAAACATCCATGACCACAGTCATGACGAACATCATCATGACCATGAGCATTGTGGCGGTTATCATCATCATGGTCACGACCACGACCACGATCACGATCATGAACATGGTCACGACCATAGTCATGCAAAGGCTATGCCGACGGATAAATGGGTGCCACATACTCATGAACCAGGGGTACCTCATGAACATGGTGTAAACGACTACATGAAAGCCGTTGCTGAGTATCGTAAAACCTGGCCTACAAAACAGGATGTAATTGAACAAACACCAGACCCTGCGGTACGTGAAATGATTCTTCGTATGGAGCAAATCGGTTGCGATACAGTGTTTGACCGTTTCGACAAACAACAACCACAATGTACTTTCGGTATTGCTGGCGTATGTTGTCGTGTTTGCTTCATGGGTCCATGTAAAATTACACCTAAGAGCCCTCGCGGTGTCTGCGGTGCTGATGCTGATCTTATCGTAGCTCGTAACATGACACGTGCCGTTGCTGGTGGTTTGACTCAACATGGTGCGCATGCTCGTGAAATCTTGATTTCTTTGAAGGCTGCTGCTACTGGTGAATTAGATATTCCGATTTTGGGCGAAGAAAAAATCCGTACCGTATGTAAAGCTTTCAACATTCCTGAAGAAGGCCGTTCCTTAAAAGATGTAGCTAATGATTTAGCAGATGTTCTGTTAGAAGACTTGAGTCGTGCGTTGCCAGGTGAATATAAGACGATTACAGCTATGGCTCCTGCTGAACGTCGTGAAGTTTGGAAAAATCTAGATATCTTGCCTGTTTCCGCATACAACGAAGCATTTGATGCATACCATCGCACATGTGTAGGTGGAGATGGCGATTGGGAAAGCAATATGAAACAATTTTTGCGTTGTGGTCTTGCTTTCACATTTACTGGTGTAGTAGCTGCAGATATTGCTACTGATGCATTATTTGGTCAAGGCGGCCGCCGTACATCAAAGGTTAATATTGGTGCTTTGAAAAAAGGGTATGTTAACATAGCTGTTCATGGTCACTTGCCAACATTGGTATCTCAAATTTGTAAAATTGGTGCATCTGAAGAGTACTTAGAAAAAGCGAAAGCTATTGGTGCGAAAGGTATCCAATTCTATGGGATTTGTTGCTCTGGTTTGTCCAGTATGTATCGTTATGAAAACGTTATCCCATTGTGTAATGCAATTGGTGCTGAACTTGTACTTGGTACAGGTGCTCTTGATTGTTGGGTAGCAGATGTACAAGACGTATTTCCTGCCATTATGGACGTAGCACGTTGTTTCAATACAAAAGTTATTACAACATCTGATGCAACTCGCTTGCCAGGTGCAGAACATATCGGTTACGATCATCATCATACTAACTTGTCCGAAACTAAAGAATTGGCTCGCAAAATCTTGGATCGCGCTCTTGAAGCTCATGAATTACGTAAAGGGATGCCTGTATTCATCCCGCCATATGAAATCACTGCAGAAGTTGGTTTCTCTCCGGAATCCACTGTTAAACATTACGGTTCCTTCAAACCATTGGCAGAGGCTTTAAAATCAGGTAAAGTCCGTGGTATCGTTAATGTAGTAGGTTGTTCCAATCCTCGTGTTATCTATGAAAAAGCAACTGTAGATGTTGTTGATACACTTATTAAAAATGGCTGCCTTATCTTAACTAATGGTTGCGCATCCTTCCCATTGATGAAACTTGGCTATTGTAATACAGATGCTATTAAGAAATGTAGCCCTGCATTGCAAGAGTTCTTGGGCGATGATCAACCCCCAGTATGGCATGTTGGCGAATGTGTAGATAATGCGCGTTCCTCTGGTATCTTCGGTGGTATCGCAGCAGAATTAGGCCTTAACTTGCCTCAATTACCATTTGCTATGTCTAGTCCTGAATGGTCTAACGAAAAAGGTGTTGGTGCATCCCTCGGTTTCCGATTGATGGGGATTAACTCCTACCACTGCGTTGAGCCACCTACACAAGGCTCTGATGCTGTTACAAAATGGTTGAAAGAAGATACTAAAGATCTCTTAGGTTCCGTTATGTATGTAAATACTGATCCTGTTAAAGTAGCAGAAAAAATCTTAGCAGATATGGATGCAAAACGGGCTGCTTTAGGTTGGGCAGAAGTAAAATAATTATTAATTGATTAGACTATTTAACCGAAAATAAAACTCATCTTCTTTACGAGGTAATGAAATACCCTCTCGTGCGTCCTCCACCGCCTTAACGGTCTGCGGCATAGCCTTGACCTAGCAAAGTCGGACGTACTGAGAGGGTTATTTCATTAGAGGTAAACTCTAAATTAGTAAATCTAAATGATGAGTTTTATTTTCTACGTTTTAGCCTAATTAACTAATAATTATTTATGAAAGAATAAAAGCGTCAGGCAGACCTGACGCTTCATTGTAATTTCCATCTTAAGTTTATTCAAATAAACTTAAGATAACGCCTAACGTAATAAGTACTGGTAATACTTACACGTTAGGCGCATCTTATTTCCCAAATTTTTAGATGAGCCTAACGCTTGCACACGTCAATGACTCTCTTTATGTTTATAGTATACCTCAATAACAACATAAAAACAACATAGGTATATAGTAACTTATAGTATAATAGTTTCTCCATCCTCAGGGACTGCTACATGGCTTTCGATATGGGTGCCTTTGATAAATTTGCGCACATCCTTACGGCTTGTTGCTGTATGATTAACTGTATCCATATGAACAGCGATGATTTTAGCTTCTGGTTTGCGTACTACCATGCGGCCAATATCTTTTGTACCCATAATAATACTATCTTCAAAGCCTAAAACTTGAGCATATCCAGTGTTCATAATAATAACGTTAGGATCGAAGCGAAGGAGAGCCTTCTCTACATCACTTGTCCAAACTGTATCGCCTACAAGGTACACAGTTGGTTCGTCTGCTGCTTCAAAAATAACGCCCATTGCATCGCCTGCTAATGGTGCGAGAACTGGATTTGCATACATTTCTATAGTGCCGTGTGAACCACCTGTTTTTCTTAATGTGATACCATTAAACTCAAGACTTTCAAAAATGATGCGTACATCATTAAAGCCTTGGGAGATAATAAGTTCTTTGTCCGCTGTATTTTGCACAAAAATAGGAAGTGACTTTGGAATAGATTTAATTGCCGTGTCATCCCAATGATCGAGATGTGTGTGTGTAACTACTACCGCAGTTACATTGCTTAATAGATTGTCCATTGATACAGGTAAATCAACCATAGGCATTCTTTGTTGATAGTTAAATGTTCCTTCAAAGCCAGGATAAGTATCTTTTGGTGCTAAGAATGGATCAATAAGAAATGTTGTGTTTTTTATTGTTAATTTTCCTGTAGCATTTCTAATGTGAGTATATTGTGTCATAGGTATCTCCTTAATTGTATTTTGAAAATCTAATCAAATAGATTACTGTTTGTAATCTCTAGAATTAGTGTACCTTGTTTTGTTATACTAGTCTCAACAATAATTGACACTGTGTTTGTTAATAGACACATTGTATAAATGTGTCTATGTAGGAGGTTATATGATAACTCGAAAAGAAATGACACGAATGTTGTTAAAAGAAGGGTTGCTTAGTTGTTTAGAAAACCATTCTTTTGAGTCTTTAACCGTAACATTGTTGTGTAAAGCATCAGGTATAACTCGCTCTACTTTTTATTTACATTATAGCAATATCATGGAAATTGTTGATGATTTAGTAGATGATGCAATCGCTTATTCGCGACCAGGAATGGTAGATAATAATAATTTACAAACTATAGCTCAAACCTTATCGGCTGCTTCTAATTCTGTTTCGTTGAGAGAAGCATACGATTCTATTTTTGATAGATTGCCCTTATGTCAGCGTATTATACGACATAAAAAGTATTTACCTTTATTTTTAGATGACCAAATTTCAGAATATGTATTGCAACGAATTATACGGAGTGAAAAAGATCGGCAAGGGCTTGTTATGGCAGAAGCACTTGGGACTTCATTTGACGTGGGTGTATCCGTTTTTGTATTTTTAGTGCACGGACTATATGCTGTTAATAAACAATATAAGTGGTCCCAAAGCGATGAATGGTTAGAAGCACAGAAAGTTATCTTTGAACTCGTTTGCCGTGGCTTACAAAGAAAATAAGCATATAAAGTTTTCACATAGTTTCTTGGTGCATCAATACATGCTCTCCTAGAAATTAGAACAGGCCTGTTCTAATTTTTAGAAGAGGTATATGGATGAGGTCAAGTCCCTAGGCCGCGACCGTTCTGTCTATTTAGAACGAATAAATTCATGGACAACCGTAATTGCTGTGGCAGAAAATATAATTTACTATGTGATGTTCTAATACAGATCTAAATTCCAATAAAAGAACACCCACAATTATTCGACTTTACTAGGTCAAGGCCCTAGGCCGCAGATCGTTCTGTCTATTTAGAACGTATAAATTCATGGGCGACCGTAATTGCTGTGGCAGAAAATATAATTTACTACGTGATGCTCTAATACAGATCTAAATTCCAATAAAAGAACACCCACAATTATCCGACTTTACTAGGTCAAGGCCCTAGGCCGTAGACCGTTAAAGTAGCTGGAGGATAATTGTGGGTGTCTTTTATTACCAAGTTTAGATAGTAAATTATATTTTCTATACAGCTATAAGGTAGAACATGAATTTATACGTTCATGTTTGCCCCTTTTCTCACATAGAACCAGAAGCAAACCGCAACTGTTACGATGTTGAATGCTAGTAGTACTGCGAATGCAGGGTGAATGTTGCCGAATGTGGAGTATACGAAACCGAAGATTTTAGGTGTAATAAAGGCACCGTATGCAGCTACGGCAGCAACGAAACCTGTAATTAAAGAGGAAAGCAATGGATTGCCAAATACGTGAGGAATCATACGGAATGTAGCACCAGTTGCGAAGCCACAGCATACGAATGTCAACACGGACATAGCAAAGAAGAATGGGAAGTTGTGCATATCTACGCCAACCGCAATTAGCGCTGTTGTTGCACATAGACCGAGAAGGCTTACAAAGGTAACTTTTGTACCGCTGTTAATTTTGTCTGCTAACCAACCACCTACAGGGCGAAGTGCACCTGCTACAAGTGGACCTACGAATGCGATAGAAGCAAATGGTACTTCTGGGAATTCTTTACCTACTAATAGACCAAGTGCTGCTGCATAACCAGAGAAAGCACCGAAGGAACATGTATAAAGTAATGTAAACGCCCAAGTGTGTTTGTTCCCAAAGATTTGTACAAGATTTTTAGGATTTGGTTTTTCTAGTGGTAAGTTATCCATGAAACGTGTCATAAGTGCAAGGATAACAACGAGTGGTACGATCCACATGAAAGCTGCATTGGCAAGGTATACTGCGTTACCTTTGATGATAGCTGGTGTTACACCAAATACACTACCTAGTGCAGTAGAACCCATAGCAAATGGAGCCAAGAAGTAGATTACAGAAACACCAAGGTTACCAACGCCGCCGTTGATACCAAGAGCAGTACCTTTTTCGGATTTAGGGAAGAAGTTGCCAATGTACGCCATGGAGGACGAGAAGTTGCCGCCCGCTAAACCGATAAGGACAGTCAAAATCATGAATGTCGTATAAGAAGTTGTTGTATCTTGAACGGCAAAGCCAAGCCATACAACAGGAACTAATAAAATAAGTGTGGAAATAAATGTCCAGTTCTTACCACCGATTAAGGCCGGCATGTAGGTATATACGAAACGTAATGTAGCACCTACAAGACCTGGTAATGCGGCTAATGTAAATAATTGATCTGTTGTAAAGTTAAAGCCAGCGCCATTTAGTTGTGCTGCAATGGTTGCCCATAAATACCATACACAGAATGAAAGGGTTAATGCAATTGTGGATATAACCAGGTTTTGTTTAGCAATTTTTTTACCAAACTTTTCCCAAAATTCTGGATTTTCTGGTTGCCAATTAGCCACAATTTCGCTACGGCTTGCCCCTACTTGAGGCATTTTTAGTTCTGACATGAGAGCTCTCCTTTAACTAAAACACATGTGATAAAGGGTAGATCTTTTCACACGAATATGTGGCACATCTCGTTTAAAAGCCTTGTAAAATGTGGTACTATAATAATAGAGAGTGTGCCTAAAATCACACCATTATTATATAGGACAGAATATAATGTGAATGTGACGAAAAACACACTTATATGAGAATTAATCGGTTATAATAGGGATAATATACGTAAAGTATATAGTATATGTGCCTTTTGTGCATGGCTGATTGTGAAAGCTACTTTCACAATCAATATGGACAAATGACACTGAAAGATGCACGGTGATAGTATGGAACAGGAGTTAATTAACCAGTTACTTGCATTGCCAGGAGAAACAATTCACCTTGAAAAAGGCGAGTTTTTGTTTCACGAAGGTGATATAGCAGATCATTTTTTTATTGTCTGTGAAGGGCGACTTAGTATTAAGAAATTTGAGGCAAGTGGTCATATTTTTGCTCATCGGTTGGTGGGGCCAAATAATGTGCTTGGTGAAATTCCTTTGTACGAGACGAACACCCGGACTTACGTGTTCAATGCGATTGCACGTGAAAAATGCTCGGTATATTCCATCCGTTATGATGTTTTGGAACCAGCCATTGCAAAGGACCATTCACTGGCCATTGCAATGATGAAAATCTATACACTTCATATGCGGCGACAACAAGCCAAATACAGAGATTTGTTGTTGTATGGCAAAAAAGGTGCATTCTATTCAACACTATTGCGTTTAGCTAATAGCTATGGTATTCAACGTGATGACGGTATCTATATAGATATCGCGTTAACAAATCAAGAGTTAGCTGAATTTGCTGCCACATCTCGGGAAAGTTTAAACCGCATGCTCAGTGAGTTACGAAAATTAGGCTATGTAGCCTATGATAAACACCATCTGGTAATCTGTGACTTAGATGCATTAATCGGATTACTCGATTTAGATAGCGACACGATCGATCCTAATATCAGTAATATCGAATAATTGTGGATATTCGCCCTTGTTGTTGGCATTGCTAACGCAAGGGCTTTTTTGTAGTTTTAAGGAGGACACGAGATGAGTTTATTGTCTCAGAAATTCAAGTTTCTTCGCAAGAAGGACGTATCTCAAAGCGGTCACCAAATCACAGAAGAAGGCGGTCGCGAATGGGAAAATTTTTATCGTGACCGTTGGTCCTACGATAAAGTAGTCCGCACAACACATGGCGTAAACTGTACAGGTTCTTGTAGCTGGAACATTTACGTTAAAAATGGCGTCGTAGCCTGGGAAAACCAAGCTACAGATTATCCGGAAACACCGGATGATATGCCGGACTATGAACCACGTGGGTGCCCTCGTGGTGCGACATTCTCTTGGTATTTATACAGCCCATTGCGCGTAAAATATCCATATGTACGCGGCGAATTGGCTGAGCTTTGGAGAGAAGCTAAGAAAACAGCTAAAAATCCTATCGAAGCATGGAAATCTATCGTAGAAGATCCTGAAAAGGCGAAAAAATATAAATCTGCCCGTGGTATGGGTGGCTTTGTGCGCTCCACTTGGGACGAAGCGACAGAAATTACTGCAGCATCTTTACTATATACAGCAAAAACATACGGCCCTGACCGCAACGCAGGCTTCTCTGTAATTCCAGCGATGTCCATGTTGTCCTATGCAGCAGGTGCTCGTTTCCTTAACCTAATGGGTGGTTCACCATTGTCCTTCTATGACTGGTATGCCGATTTACCACCATCCAGTCCACAAGTTTGGGGTGAACAAACGGATACACCTGAATCTGGTGACTGGTACAATGCTGGTTACATCATGACTTGGGGTTCCAACGTACCGTTGACTCGTACGCCTGATGCTCACTTCTTGACAGAGGTTCGTTACAAAGGTACTAAGGTTGTATCCGTATCTCCTGACTATGCGGAATCTACAACTTCTTCCGATGCTTGGCTTAATGTGAAAGCCGGCACTGATGCGGCTCTTGCTATGGCAATGGGTCATGTTATCTTAAAAGAATATTACATCGATAAGGAAACTCCATACTTCAAAGAGTATGCTAAAGAGTTTACCGATATGCCATTCCTTGTACGCGTTGAAGACATCAACGGTGCAGTACAACCAGGTCGTTTCTTAAACGCTAAGGATTTAGGTAGCAAAGAAGACGGTGCTGATTTCCAAACTGTATTAATTGATGAAACAACAAATGAAATCGTTGTTCCAAATGGTACAATGGGCGACCGTCACACAAATCCACAAAAATGGAACTTACGCCTTGAAAACCGCAATACAGGGGCTAAAATTGACCCTCGCTTATCCGTATTTGACCAACGTCAAGATGTGACTGTTGTTAAGTTGCCATACTTTGGTGATGAAGAGCACGAAGGCGTTATTGAACGTGCTATTCCAACTATTACAGTACAAACTGTAGACGGTCCTGTAAAAGTAACTACCGTATATGACCTTATTCTTGCTAACTATGGTATTGACCGTGGTATCGGTGGTGAAGTAGCGAAAGCTTACACTGATGACACTCCTTACACACCTACATGGCAAGAAAAAATCACTGGCGTAAAAGCAGATATCGCTATTGCTACAGCTCGTGAATTTGCAGATAATGCAGAAAAAACTAAAGGTCGTTCCATGATTATCATGGGCGGTGGTATCAACCACTGGTACCATGCGGATATCATTTACCGTACAATCTTGAATCTCATCATGTTCTGTGGTACAGAAGGTGTTAACGGTGGTGGCTGGGCTCACTACGTAGGTCAAGAAAAACTTCGTCCTGTTGAAGGTTGGGGCGGTATCATGACAGCTAACGACTGGAGTAAAGCGCCTCGTTTGCAAAATGGTACATCTTGGTTCTACTTTGCTACAGAACAATATCGTTCTGATTGCATCGATTTGGCAGACCGCGTATCTAAATTAGCTAAGCCTCGTTACCGTCACCCTGGTGATTACAACGTATTGGCTGCACGTTTAGGCTGGTTGCCATCGTACCCTACTTTCAATAAAGGCAGTCAAGAATTGATTAACGACGCTCGTGCAGCAGGTGCTGGTACAGAAGCAGAAATTAACCAATATGTGGCGCAAGCGTTGAAAAACAAAGAATTACAATTCTGCGTAGAAGATCCTGCGGCTAAAGAAAACCACCCACGCAACTTGTTTGTATGGCGTGCGAACCTTATCGGTTCTTCCTCTAAAGGCCATGAATATTTCTTGAAACATTTACTTGGTACAAAACATGGTGTTCTCGAAGATGATGACGCACCAGTAAAACCAGAAGAAATCAAGTGGCGCGAAGCAGATGAAGCTGGTAAGCTTGACCTCTTAATCGACATCGACTTCCGTATGGCTTCTACCGGCTTGTATTCTGATATCGTGTTCCCAGCGGCTACATGGTATGAAAAAGAAGACTTGTCTTCTACAGATATGCATCCATATGTACACGTATTCCAAGCGGCTGTTGATTGCGCATGGGAAACTAAATCTGACTGGGATACATTCCGTACCCTTGCTGAAACAGTATCTCGCGTAGCGAAAGAGTCTGGCTTCACAGAATACGAAGATATCGTAGCATTACCTCTTGGTCATGATAGCCCAGGTGAAGTGGCTCAACCAGAAGGTAAGGTTCTCGACTGGAGCAAAGGCGAATGTGAACCAATTCCTGGTAAAACAATGCCGAACCTCGTTCATGTAAAACGCGATTATAGTAAAATCTTTGAAAAATACATTGCATTGGGACCTAACATCGAAAACAAAATGGGTGCTCATGGCATGGCTTGGGATGTATCTGATGAATATAAGACATTATATGATCAAAATGGTGTCATCGATAATCCAGAATTCATTTCTCATGGCCGCCCTAGCATTTACGAATGTAAGGAAGCTTGTAATGCTGTATTGACATTGTCCTCTTGTACAAACGGTAAATTGGCTGTTCGCTCTTGGAAAGCAATGGAAGAAAAAACAGGCCTTTCCGGTCTTGAAAAGAACGCAAAAGGCCGTGAACAAGAAAAAATTACCTTCGATGACATGGTTCGTCAACCACGCTTCATCATTAGCTCTGTAACAAGTACTGGTAAGAACGATAAAAACCGTCGTTATTCTCCATTTACTACATCTACAGAAGATAAGGTACCATTCCGTACCGTAACAGGTCGTCAATCCTTCTATTGCGACCATGAAATGATGCGCGATTACGGTGAAGCTATGGCATTGTACAAACCGGTATTGTCCTATAAACCAGTACAAGGTGACTACAAACAAGAAGGTGTTCCTGAAATCACATTGAAATACTTAACACCACATCACAAGTGGTCTACACATAGTATGTATTTCGATAGCCAACAAATGTTGACATTGTTCCGCGGTGGTCAAACTATTTGGCTCAACGAAGACGATGCAGCAGAAATCGACGTTAAGGATAATGATTGGGTAGAAGCTTTCAATAAAAACGGTATCGTTGCAGCTCGTGCTGTAGTTTCCCCACGTATTCCTCGCGGCATTTCCTATATGCACCATTCCCAAGATCGTCACATCAACGTTCCTGGCGCGAAAGTTAAGAAACAACGCGGTGGTACGCATAATGCACCAACTCATATTCACATGAAACCGACACACATGATCGGCGGTTATGGCCAATTGAGCTATGGCTTTAACTACTATGGCCCAACTGGTAACCAACGTGATATGACAATTGTGGCTCGTAAAATGAAGGAGGTAGATTGGCTTGAAGATTAAGGCTCAAGTATCTATGGTCCTAAATTTGGATAAGTGTTTGGGTTGTCATACATGCTCTATCACTTGTAAAAATACATGGACGAACCGCGAAGGCGCGGAATATATGTACTTCAATAACGTGGAAACTCGCCCAGGCGTAGGTTACCCACGTCATTGGGAAGACCAAGAAAAATGGAAAGGCGGCTGGACATTAGATAACTCTGGCAAATTAGCTCTTTCTACAGGTTCTAAAACAAATCGTTTGATGAAATTATTCTTCCATCCTGAACAACCAGAGTTGAAGGATTATTTCGAACCTTGGACTTACGACTATGAAACATTGATTCATGGTGGTCGTAAAAACAACCAACCAGTTGCTCGTCCTCGTTCCCTTGTGACTAAACAAAAAATGGAAGTTACTTGGGGCCCTAACTGGGATGACGATTTGGCTGGTGGTCAACATGCTCGCTCTGATGTGAACTTAACTAAGATGGGCCAAGATATCGTATTTGATTACGAAGAAGTGTTCATGCGCTACTTGCCACGTCTTTGTAACCACTGCTTGAACCCTGCATGTGTAGCTGCATGTCCATCCGGCGCGATTTATAAACGCGACGAAGATGGTGTGGTTCTCGTATCTCAAGATGTATGCCGCGGTTGGAGACATTGCGTTCCATCTTGTCCATACAAAAAAATCTTCTATAACTGGGAAACTAATAAAGCTGAAAAATGCGTATTCTGTTACCCACGCTTAGAAAATGGCTTGCCTCAAATCTGTGCTGAAACTTGTGTAGGTCGTATGCGCTATGTTGGCGTTGTATTCTACGATATGGACAAAGTAGAAGCTATGGCAGCTACAAAAAATGAACAAGATATTTACGAAAATACATTAGATTTGATTTTGGATCCTCATGATCCAGAGGTTATCAAAGCGGCTCGTGCAGAAGGCATCTCTGAAGCATGGATTAAAGCAGCTCAAAAATCTCCTGTATACAAACTTGTAAAAGAGTGGGGCGTGGCATTGCCATTGCATCCTGAGTATCGCACATTGCCAATGGTTTGGTATGTACCACCACTCAGCCCAATCTTGCAACGTGTAACATCTGATGTATACTTGCCAGATGCGCATGAAATGCGCGTACCTGTACAATACCTTGCTAACTTGTTTACAGCAGGTAATACAGAAATTTTAGCTCGTACATTGCAACGTGTTCTCGACATGCGTGAATACATGCGTCGTCGTGAAACAGGTGACGGTCCTATCGATCACAATGTGGAGTTAACAGAGGATCAAATGTACGGTATGTACAAATTGTTGGCATTGTCCAAATACAATGATCGCTTTGTTATTCCATCTGATGTGAAAGTATCTCGCGAAGGTCGCCTAGAAATGCAACAAAATCGCGGTTTTGCTTGCCCTACAGGGGGATGTCAATAATGAAGGATGCTCAGAAAATCGCTCTTATTGCGTCATTTCTTCTACGCTATCCTGATGAACAATGGTATAACGAATTACCTGAATGGAGAGAGGACGCCCAATCCGTTGGGCATCCTCAACTTCGCCAAGGTTTATTAGAATTCTTCGACTATGTAGAGGAATCCGATAAAAAAGAATTCGAAGACCAATTTGTTCGTACCTTTGATTTTAGTCAAAATACAACGATGTATTTGTCGACTTATGAATTGCAAGGTACTGGGGAACAAGCAGAAGAACTCGTTAAATTTAAAGCGTTCTTCCTAGAAAACGACTATGATTTGCCAAAAGAAATGCCAGACTATATTCCAGCACTTCTTGAATTATGTGCCGTTATCGATGATGAAAAAGCAAAAGAAATTTACGACTATTGTAAGCCAAAATTGGAATACATTAGAGAACGCTTCATTGAGGCTAAATTGCCTTATGCATTCTTGTTTGATATTATCTTGTCTGTTGCAAATGGATTGGAGGACGGTGCACGATGAATCTATTCCTTTGGGGCGCTTTGCCTTACATCGCTTTCACCTTCTTAATCGTAGGTACTTTGGTTCGTTTCTTCTACTTTGAAAGAAACTGGACTACAAAATCGAGTGAATTTTTAGAGAAAAAACAATTGCGCATTGCCAATCCATTGTTCCACTTTGGCTTGCTTTGCGTTATCGGTGGTCACGTAGTAGGTGTGTTAATCCCTAAAACTTGGACTGCTGCAATCGGTATTAATGACCATATGTACCATCAAGGTGCGTTATACATGGGTGCTGTAGCGGGTATTATTTTCATCGTAGGCTTCTTGCTTTTGATGAAACGTCGCTTTACTGTGCCTGCTATGAAAGTTAATACATCTGGCCTTGATAAATGGTTATACTTGTTCTTAACATTAGCTATTTTTAGTGGTATGGCTGGTACATTACTTAATGCATCTGGTTTCTTTGATTACCGCGTATCCATCGGCCCTTGGTTCCGTAGCCTAATCTCCTTTATGCCGGATCCATCCTTGATGGAAGGCGTACCATTCATGTTTAAATTCCACATGTTAGCGTGGATGGTGGTAGCTATTATCTTCCCATTTAGCCGTTTGGTACACTGCTTGAGTGTTCCACTCAACTACTTAGCACGTCCGTTCATCGTATATCGCAAACGTGATCGTGTATAATTGAATAGTTGAAACTTTATATCGGTTGCATACGGTATACTAGTTTCTCTAATAGCCCTCATGGTTGTGAAAGCTGTCGCTTTTACGGCTGTGAGGGCTTTTAGTGTTTATCTGCTCTTGGATAGTATTTAAAGTCTATATTGTAATATGGGCATATTCCTGCTATATGAGTAACATTCATGTTTTTATATGAGATTGGTATACATTTTCACTTTACTGTGAGAATGAAAATTGGTATTATCTTATATGGTGTTATTTTAAATTATATAGTTAAACGTGAGGAGTCTCGATAATGGCAGAAGTAGTGAAGAAACAATTTAAGAGTAAGTATCATATTCTTATTTGGATCGCTGTGTTAGCACTTATTTTAATGGGAATGGTAGAATATGGGTATGTAACTAGCGGCAGATCATTTGGTAACTGGAAGGTTCATTTAGGTTTAATTCCCTATGCTGCATGGCTCGTATTAACCTACATTGCAACGAAGCCAAAATGGTTTATCAAACGATATAATCCTAAAGAAATGTTTGAAGTGCATCGTATAGTAGGTATGGTCAGCGTTGTCTTAGTCTGTGCTCACTGGTATGTATACTTCTTAAAGGCCCTAAAATCTTTCTTAGGTTTTTGGGGCGGTTATATCTCCCTTGGAGCCATGTTTATTGCTCTTATCTTTGGTGTACTATACTTAACACCTTGGATTGGAAATATGGCAAAATCCGTATCTCGTAAGAAAGCGATTTGGATTCATCGTTTAAATCTTATTGCCATCATTGCAGCAAACATTCATGTTCATGGTTTTGGTCGTTTGTCCAAAATGGTACCATTCTTACCTGTATTTGATGTATTAACATATGCATTGGTTATTTATTACATCTATTGGATGATCAAACAAAAGCAATACTAAGAATGTAGTATATATTTTTTATAAATAGAAGCTCTCGTCTATTACTAAGAGATGAGAGCTTTTTTCGTACCTATCTTTACTTATTAGTGCATAAGAGATGGTCTTTTTTTCTTGTTTACGATACAATATATAGGTAAGTTATCTTAATATATTTAGGTAAATATATTCTAAATAATGTATTTTAATTAATTGCTTGAAGGTTGTATGGATATTTCATGGAAGCGCATCATCTATTTGATTTGCGCTATACAAGTCGGTGCTGGCATTACTATTATCGGCGTATTATCATTTATACCTTTATATTTGGTAGATCTAGGGCTGACCAATCAAGGTGAGGCTGCTATGTGGGCCGGTCTTGTATCTGGTGTAACACCTTGTATGGTAGCCTTGAGTGCTCCCTTTTGGTCCAGGAAAGCCAATGAACTAGGACCTCGGCTGGTGATGATGTTCATCCTTGCCACTTTGATGCTAGCTGTAGGGGCTGCCGGTTTTGCACAAACGCCGAGTCAGCTGTTAGTGTTGCGTACCTTACAAGGCTTAGTGGGTGGTTTTGTACCCATTGGACTTGGTATCATTGTATTAATCACACCAGAGGAACGCGTACCATGGGCGATGGGATTGTACCAAGCGTCGATGGTGATGGGGCTTGTTTTTGGCCCTCTTATGGGTGGTCTTGCTGCCGATTTATTAGGCTATCGGGCTCCGTTCTTTATGTTTTCTATCTTATCAGGCTTGTGCTTGTTAGGTGTGTACCTACTCATGCCTAATCTACAGCATACGCATAAGGTAGATAGTAATGAGTCCCAATGGTCATTAATTAAATCATTTCTTGCTATCCCACGTGTACGATTGCTCGTGGTTATGCAATTTTTATGTAATTTTGGTATTACCGGTATAGGCCCTATATTGCCACTTTACATTAAACACTATATGCAAGTAAATGATGATTTTGTGGCTACCATTGTAGGTGTTATTATCTTTGGGGCCGGTCTGTTTAGTGCACTAGCATCGATTTCAATCGGGCGCATTACTAAATGGATGTCTATGCCGAATATATTATTGACGGCCACCTGTGGTGTAGGCGGATTTTTTATCCTCCAATATCTTATGCCAAATGTGTGGGGCTTAGGTATATTTAGAACCATTGCAGGATTCTTTATGGGTTTTATTACGCCTATAGCGAATACCTTGATTTCAAAGGCTGTTCCCAAAGAGCGGCGAAGTATTGTCTTTGGTGCTGTATCTAGTGTAGCCATGATGGGCAATGTGTTGGGCCCTATGATTAGTGGTATGATCGCTAATTGGTTTGGTTATGGCATGGTATTTTGGAGTACTGCTAGTATCTTTTTTATAGCCGCTATATTTGTGTGGCGTAGCCTGTTGCATGAGAGTATCTAGATGTCTGGATAGTGACAGGTTTATTGTTTGAGATTATGTGTATTGAGAGAGTTCATCATGTTATTAAAACAATTGGAGTATTTTATTTCTGTTGTAGAGCATAATAGCTTTACACAGGCAGCCTATGAGCACTATGTGTCTCAGTCGGCTATTTCACAACAAATTAAATCCTTGGAGGCTAGTCTTGGCGTTCCATTGATGATACGTGAAAAGCGTAGCTTTCATCTAACACCGGCTGGTGAATATTTATATCGGAATGGTAAACAGCTGATGACGCGCGTCAAAAATTTACAAGATGAGACGGTGCGTGTCGGTAAAAATGAGCGTAAGTATTTGCGTATTGGCTATTTAAATCGCTATAGTGGCATTGCATTGCAACAGGCATTAATGCGCACTACAAAACGGTATCGTGACCTCGATGTGCGTATGTATAGTGGCAGCCATTCTGAATTGAATCAAATGCTCGATGATAATTTGGTGGATATTATTTTTAATGATTATTGGCAAATTAAGTCGGATAATGATTATGTAACATATCTTATTAGTAAGGCCACCGTTATAGCAGAGGTGCCCAAGGGGTATACTCCGGAGGGGTCTGTAGAGCTGAAAGAATTATTAGATTTGCCGTTAATTCTTGTATGTCATGATGACCAACGGTTAGATGAAGAGGAAAACTATCGAAAATCGATGGGATTTATGGGATCGTTCCTACAAGTTAAAAATCTTGAAGAAGCCCGTTTTCTCGTTGGTGCTGGACAAGGTATATTATTGGTAGACCGATTCAAGTATTTAGTGGATACCATTCCAGGTATTGAGCGAAAATGTATATTAAATAATGGTAAACCTATAGAAAAGGATTACTATTTCTATGTGAGTTCACAAAATCCTAATACCTATGCAGAGGCATTTAAAGATATTTTTCTACAGGTCCTCGATGAATTTTAAATAACAACATATATGAATAAAACAGGTATCGCCTAAAACCTCACAGCTTTATGGTGTAGTGATTTCAGGTGATACCTGTTTTGTGTTTATATGGACAGCATCATTAGAATGCCATCATAGACGAGCTTTATGCCATATATGATTAATACGGTACCGCATACGCGATTGATCCATACGAGATGGGATATCTTAATTTTCTTAGCTAGTACATACATGGTTCCAGCAAGGAATCCAAACCAAATCGGTGTCATCGCGAGGAATCCAAAGAAGAAGTGATATATGTTTTCAGCAGGAATATTAGCGCGAAAGGCGCCGAGCATCATGGATGCATCGATGACTGCTTGCGGATTGCCCCATGTAACGAGAAGTGCCATTAACAGGATATTTTTGATGGGGATGTTCGTATCAACCTTTTTAAGTGAAGGTGTAGTTTTAAATGTTTTGTATCCTAGGTAGGCTACGAGCAAGCCGCCTGCAATGAGAATGATCAGGTTGAAGACTGGCCATGCCTCGAGGAGCGCCCCAATGCCGTAAAAGGCCGCCGTACTCAAGGTCATATCGAATAGCCCGATAATAGTGATGGTTAACAGGATGCGTGGCAATGGTTGGACGAGGGCCGTATTGATGATAAATAGATTTTGCATCCCAATCGGTGCAAACGTGGCGAGACCTACTAATAAACCTTGCAGGAAATACATAGATAATCCTCCTTTCTTGATGGATAATACGTTTAGGTAAATTTGGTACGTATAATAAAAGAATAGACCCCTGTGTAGTGTTATAAAGTACTACATAGAAATCTATTCTGTATTAAACGAAGCTTTATTCTATTTTACCATAAACCGATAACATGTTGCATCCCTAGGCTGACGAGGGTGATGCAAATCCAGCATGCAGCGCCTAATGCAAGGGCACTACCACCAGATTTGATAAGCTTAACAAGATTTGTATTAAGCCCAATAGCAACCATGGCCATGGTGATAAAGTATTTAGAAATAGTTTTGAATATGTCTAAGAAGTGAATATCTACATTTGCATAGGACAATACAGTTGTAATAAGAGAACAAATGACAAAGTAAAGAACGAACTTAGGGAAGATAGCTGCAATATTAACAGATTCAGCGTTATCGCTTGCCTTAGCCGCTTGTTTGGCTTTGTACACTTGATAACTAGCAAGACCTAAACAGATAGGGATGATTGCCAATGTACGTGTCAATTTAACGATGGTTGCATATTCAAGAACTTGCGTGCCTGTGCCCTTCATGCTATCCCAAACAGCAGCAGTAGCTGTTACGGATGATGTATCGTTAACGGCTGTGCCCGCAAAGAGGCCAAAGCCCATGTTAGACAACCCAATAGCATCGCCAAGAGGTGGGAATATGAATGCAGCGACTACGTTGAAGAAGAATACAACGGAAATAGCTTGTGCAATATCTTGATCGCTAGCTTTCACAACAGGCGCCGCCGCAGCAATGGCACTACCACCACAGATGGAAGAACCGACACCAATCAAAACGGCTGTGTTAGAATCGATATGCGTGGCTTTGAATATGATGTAAGAAATGATAAGCGATGTGGCAATGGTTGAGATGATAATTGGTAAGGAAACCCAACCTACATGCAATACTTGGGTGATGTTAAGACCAAAGCCGAGAAGGATAACGGCCCATTGTAGGATTTTTTTAGACGTAAATCCAATGCCGGAGCCCGTTTTTTCTCGTTTCCAAGATGTGAATAAAGAACCAATAATAATACCGAGGATAATAGCGAAGATTGGACTGCCGATAAAATGAAAATATTGTCCTAATAGCCAACATGGAATGGCTAGAATTGCACAGAGCAATATGCCTGGCAGTGTTTTTGCATTGATACCCATCATAAAACCTCCTAACTGTACCTACTTGGTACATACATCGCTGTGGTATCGCGCAGGATGTATAAATAAACTACTACTTAATAGTAACATAATCGGGGGAATTAATCGAGGGGGATTCCTCATTAAGTATCTTGTATACATAGCTTATAGTATTGTATCTTATGGTGAAAGTTTTATATAATCTTATACGGGATAATTATACTTAATGAAATATGATTCCTAGTAAAATACGTAGAGAACATCAACATGTCTCATAGAATATGCGAGGTGCATTATGATTGATATTAATGGTATTATTGAAAAAAACAAAGAATATGTAGCTAAACATCCTGAGCTTGCTCAAAAGGGTTTAACTAGTCATCCTACAAAGAAATTAGCCATTGTAACATGTATGGATACGCGTTTAGTGGGGATGCTCGAAGAATCTTTAGGATTTGATCGCGGCGAGGTTATCACCATTAAGACGGCCGGCAACAGCGTAACGCAACCGATTGATAACATCGTTCAAAGCTTGCTTGTATCTACATACGGCATGGGCATCGAAGATGTAATCGTCATCGGTCACGAAAACTGTGGTATGATTGACTTTTCCGCAGAACAATTTATGGAATCTATGAAAGCCAAAGGCATTAATGAAGATGCCATTCGCATGATTGAACCAGGTCTTATCGATTGGATGGACCGTTTCCACATTTCTGAAGAAAATGTACGCTATACAGTTAAATTCTTGCGTCACCATCCATTATTCCCAAGAGGCATGGGATTCTACGGGGGGATGATGGATCCTGATACAGGGGAATTCCGCTATATTGAGGTTTAATCATCTACTCGATGGGGCCCTATTACAATTCTACATTTAGGCTATCAAGAGCCACGCATACTCTCTCGCTCCACCGGCCGGGTCTGACTACGGCCTGCGGCCTTCGCAGGGCCAAAGTCGCGCGAGAGTATGCGTGGCTCTTGCTATAACTATAGATGTAATTAGGTCCCATCGAGTTTTCTCATAACCACAATGTAGCGGAATTCCTCTGCATTTAATGAGAGAGAACACCGGCCGGGTCTGTTCCTACGGAACAGGGCCAAAGTCGCTGCGAGGGTATGGGTGGCTCTTGTTATAGCTGAAAATTGTCAACCTGTATAGATTGTATATAGTTGACTGTTCTATTTGTAAGTTTTATACTGTAATTAAATTGTCAACTAATTATATATGCATAGTTGTTAATGCTGATTCGATATGGTAAAGAGGTGCTCGTATGAGACAGTTAGGTGTTTCTATTATTGGTACAGATACGGATGTAGGTAAGACGTTTGTCACAGGTTTGCTTGGGGCGTTAGCGGTGGACGATGGTTTTGATGTGGGCATGATTAAGCCTGTGTCGTCTAGTGCGGTTCCGTTTTCTCAATGCGGAACGATGGATGAAGATGAAATATGCATGGGTCTTGAAAGTAAGGATGCTACCTATTTGATGCAGTCTGTAGGTATTCCTGAGTCGCGTCGTCGCGAGGTGAATCCTATTGCATTGGCAGGGGATTATTCACCGCGTTTGGCGGCAGAGTTGGCCGGTGTGGACATCGATTATCCAGAGATTGTAAATCATGTGAAACGGGTCGTAAATCAACACGATATTACATTTGTAGAAGGGGCTGGTGGCATTACAACGCCTCTTACTAAGGATATTACGTTTACAAATCTTATGACGGATATTGCATATCCTGCCATATTGGTTGCTGATGGGCGTCTAGGTTCTATCAATCGCGTTGTGTTAACGTATGAGTATGCAAAACAGCATCATATTGATGTAAAAGGAATCATTGTAAATGATACGACTGTGGTGGATCCATTCTTATTAAAGACGAATATTGAGGATATGGAACGGTATACCGGTATTCCGGTGCTCGGTGTACTTCCTCCATATCAAGGACCTAATCAAGCGCATATCAAACTTGGTTGGGGGCGTTCGTTCTTAGATTCGGCTAAGATTTGGCAAACTGTATGGGGCATTTAGTGAAAGCTCTATATACAAGGAATCTGGAATTAAGTAGATAGTATAGATATAAAATCTTAAGTATGAGGTGTTATGATGGCAGAGAAACAACTTTCACAAATTGCACAATGGGACCACGAATTTGTATGGCATCCATTTACGCAAATGCAAGACTGGTTAGCACAAGAACCTGTAGTTATCGAACGCGGTGAAGGCGTGTATTTGATCGATGACAAGGGTAAAAAGTATTATGATGGTGTATCATCCTTGTGGGTCAATATTCATGGCCATAATCATCCTGTGCTTAATCAAGCGTTGAAGGACCAAGTTGATAAGATTGCGCATAGCACATTGCTCGGATTGGTGAGCCCTCCATCAGCGCAGTTGTGTAAAGAATTAGTTGAATTGGCACCAGAAGGTTTGGAAAAGGTATTCTTATCCGATGATGGTAGTACGGCTATTGAAGTCGCTATTAAGATGGCGTACCAATACCGTCAATTAGTAGGTCAAACAAAGAAAACGAAATTTATTGCACTCAATGCGGGCTATCATGGTGATACATTAGGTACTGTATCTGTAGGTGGGATTCAGTTGTTCCATCAAGTGTTCCATAATTTGTTGTTCAAACCTTTAACCTTGCCAAGCCCTGGTGTATACCGTGATGTAGCAGATCGAGATAAAGCATTTGAAGATTCCTTAGCAGAATTGGAACGTATCCTCAATGAAGAAGGAGACGAAATTACAGCTCTCGTTATGGAACCATTAGTGCAGGCTGCGGCCGGTATGCTTGTTATGCCTCACGGCTATTTAAAACGCGTTCGTGAGTTAACTGCTAAACATGATGTATTCCTCATCGTTGATGAAGTGGCAACAGGCTTTGGTCGTACAGGTAAATTCTTTGCTTGTGAACATGAAGGCGTATCGCCTGATTTTATGACCTTATCCAAAGGGATTACGGGTGGTTATTTGCCGTTGGCCGCTACATTGACTACAAAACGCGTATTCGATGCATTTCTTGGCACATTTGAAGAAAAGAAAACATTCTATCATGGCCATTCCTACACCGGTAATGCCTTGGCATGTGCTGTTGCATTGGCTTCGTTGAAAGTATTCCGCGATGAAAAGGTTATCGAAGGATTATCTGCGAAGATTGAGGCTTTTACAAAGGCACTCAAACCTATCGAACAGTTAAAACATGTTAAAGAAGTACGTCAACGAGGTCTTATTGTAGGTATTGAACTTGAAAAGGACGTTGCTACTCACGAAGCGTATCGCCCAAATGATGCGGTAGGTGCAAAGGTTGCCGTTCTAGCTCGTGAACAAGGCCTTATTTGCCGTCCAATCGGCGATGTGGTTATCCTTATGCCACCATTGGCATCCACGGTGGAACAATTGGAAGACATGGTTCGCATCGTAGGTGAAAGTATTAAACGTGCCACAGAAGAAGAGGGCGTATTAGAAGATTTGAAGCCAATCATTCTATAATAAAAAGCATTTTACTTGCATAATGTAAAATATATTCTATACATTCTCAAAATACGATGATTATTCTGCATATCTATGATACTATATATGTATAGCATCATAGATATTCAAAGGAGGTCATCGTATGGACATTTATGTAATTATGCAAGTCATTATTTTGTTCGGTGCTATCTTCTTGGGCGTACGCCTCGGTGGCATGGGCATCGGCTATGCTGGCGGCCTCGGCGTCGTATTGCTGAGCCTCGGTATGGGGATGTTTCCAGGGCAAATTCCTTGGGATGTTATCTTAATCATTATGTCAGCCATTGCCGCAATTTGTGCATTACAGTTGGCTGGTGGTTTAGATTATTTAGTACGCATTGCGGAAAATATCTTGCGTAAAAATCCTAAACACATCAACTATTTAGCTCCTACAGTTACGTGTTTCTTGACAATCTTAGCTGGTACAGGTCATACGGCATTTTCTATGATTCCTGTAATTGTAGAGGTTGCAAAGAGCGAGAACATCAAGCCGTCCGTACCACTATCGATTGCCGTTGTAGCCAGCCAAATCGGTATTACCGCAAGCCCTGTATCCGCAGCGGTTGTTGCTATGAGCGGATTCCTTGAACCGTTCGGTGTTAGCTATCCAACATTGCTTGGTATTTGTATTTCCACAACATTTATTGCGGTTATGATTACTGCCTTTATCATGTCGACCTTTACGAACAATGATTTGTCCTCTGATCCTGTTTACCAAGAACGTTTGGCAGCAGGCCATGTGGCACCACCTCGCGAAAAGAATGTTGATTTCCATTTAAAACCAGGTGCGAAAAAATCTGTATTAATCTTCTTAATCGGTATCATTTGTATCGTATTCTATGCAACAGCGATTTCCAAGAATATCGGTATCATTAAACCGGTTATATTTGGTCGAAACGATGCCATCGTCGGATTCATGATGATTATTGCAGCGGCTATTACATTCTTCTGTAAACTAGATACAGCACAACTTGTCAACACAAGTACATTCAAATCTGGTTTATCCGCCTGTGTCTGTGTTCTCGGCGTAGCATGGTTAGGCGATACCTTTGTAAAAGGTCATATCCCTGAAATTAAAGCCATGGCCTCTAGCATGGTAACGGCATATCCATTCTTGTTAGCAGTGGCCTTCTTCTTTGCTAGTACGCTTTTGTATAGCCAAGCAGCGACTACACAAGCACTTGTACCGGCAGTAATCCTTGCTTTAGGTATTACACCGGAAAATACGGGATCTGTATATATCATTATCGCATCCTTTGCAGCCGTATCTGCACTCTTTGTACTACCTACATACCCAACACTTTTGGGGGCTGTACAAATGGATGATACAGGTTCGACCCGAATCGGTCATCTCGTATTTAACCATCCATTCTTCATCCCAGGCGTACTTGCCATTGCTATTTCTGTAGCACTTGGTTTCGTTGTTGCTCCATTGATGTTGTAATTGGTGAAAGCGTATAAAATCCTATACTTTACATAATAAACAGGGCGTGGTCATATACGACTACGCCCTGTTATATTCTATAAAATAGAAACATTATAGGAAAAATGCTATACTATAAGTAAGAGAGGGATATATATAGTGTGGTTAAGCAAGAGTATATAGGAGCCTATTATGTATACGATTTCTATCAAGCTAGATATGAATCGCATCCCGCCGGAAGCATTCGAGGCAATGAGAGAGAAGCATCATATCTGGTATAAAACATATTTTGATGCAGGAAAATTTTTAATGTTTGGCACAAGACCAGATAACTCTGGTGAAAGCCTTATTATCGCTCAAGGAACAGCTGAGGACTTAGAAGAGGCTGTACAATTCGACGCATATTATGCGGAGCAATTGGCAACCTATGAGATTCGCGAATATAAGGTAACATTGTTCAATGAAGCGATTAAAAACTATATAGATTAATATTAGATATCCCATATGAAAGGGCCCCTAGTACATTAGACTAGGGGCCCTTTTGGCGTTTTATCTGTTTTTACAGTCCTTGCAGATTCCCGCAATTTCTAAGTGATGCTCTGTTACTGTAAACCCTGCATCTGTAAGTTCCTGTGGCATTTCTACGACGGGGCAGGTATGTAGAGGTATCATAGTTCCACATTTCGTACATACCGCGTAGTGACGGTGCGTATGGGGTGTAATTTCGTAGTACGCCATGTCGCTACCCATGATGGTGGTACGGGTAACGATATCTTTTGTTTCTAATAACTCAAGGGTACGGTAAATGGTAGACATCCAGGTGGTGCTGCCATCGCCTAATCGTTCAGCAATTTCGATGGCGGTAATCGGTTTATCCGTTGAGTTTAATACGGACCAAATAGCTTCGCGCTGTTTGGTCTTTTTTATGCCTTCTGGCCAATGTGTTGTATTCATAATAACGCTTTCTATTATGGGTTAACTATTAACTGTATGTACTCTTGTACACATAATATTTATTTACTAAATTGCATCCTCCGAATAATGGATTTAATATTCTTGATGATGAGTACTATCAATAGGATGAATACCGATGTAAGTGATACAAAGCCACCTGGTGCCACGTTAAGATAATAGGATCCGAATAGGCCGATAATCATGGCCAGTAAACTAAATCCAATGGAGCAGAGTAAGGTTGTTCTAAAACCTTTTTCCAATTGTAATGCAGAGGCTACTGGTAAGGCAATCATGGCACTTAATACGAGAACGCCGACGATTTTGATGGAAATGGACACGGCTGCCGCCATTAAGATAGCAAATACATAGTTAATCAAATCCACTTTTACACCCGCTACTCGTGCTGCCTCTTCATCGTAGGCGATGTAGAGCAGTGAGTTGTAGAGGAAATACAAGGTTAACACAGATAATATGGTGAGTACTGCAATGCTAATCATATCTGTAGTATTTACGGTTAAGATGCTACCGAAGAAGAACACGTTAGCGTTAGCTTTCAGCTTGCCCGAACTGATGAGGGTAATGGCTGTACCGATGCTGAGAGATAAGATGATGGTAAGAATTAAATCAAGATGATGAGAAAAGTATTTTCGCAAGAACTCGATAAGAGCGCCGCAGATGGCGGTGAATATGAAAGCCCCTAATATAGGGTTCGTATTGGTCAATAAACCGAGGGTAATTCCGGCGAGGGATGCGTGGCTCATGGTGTCGCCAATCATACTGGACCGGCGTAGTACCATAAATATACCGATGCATGGGCATAATAGAGAAATGCAGACTGCTACGAAGAAGGCATTTTGCATGAAATCATAATTAAACATGGCGCACCTCCTTACTTGTTGTATCATCAGCCTGAGCCTGAGCCTGAGCCTGAGCCTGAGCCATCACGTCTGTAAAGCAGGAACAGTTTTCATGGTCCACAGGATTACGTCCTGTGTTATGCATGATTTCGCTAGCATATTGTTCAGGGGAACAGAGATGACCTTGACCGTTTGCAATGTGGTAGATATTTGTCGAGTTTGCAAGGGCCATCTCTAAATTATGCTCTACAGAAATTATCGTGATATGATGCTCCTGATTTAATGAGCGCAAAAGGGCGTAAATGCCTTCTTGGCTCTTGCGGTCGATGCCTGTTGATGGTTCATCGAGAATGATGAGATCTGGGCTACCGATAAGAGCTCGTGCGATAGAAACGCGCTGCGCTTGGCCACCGGATAATTTGCTGATGAGGCGGTCTTTAAACTCCGTCATATGTGTGAGCTCAAGAACGCGATTCACTTCATGCTTATCTTTGATGTTCAATAGCTTGCGATAGGAATCTAGAATTTCATGGACTGTAATAGGAAATCCAGCATGGGAGAAATCATTCTTTTGTGATACATAACGAATATTGTTCGTGTTGCATGTGATGGAACCTTTTACAGGCGTTAGAAAACCTAGAATGAGGCGCAAGAGGGTGCTTTTACCAGAACCATTATCGCCTACGATAGAAATATAATCGCCACTATGGACCTCTACGTTTAAATCATTTAGCACATAGGGCGGTTGACCTTGGTATGAAAAATAAAGATGTTGAATTGATAACATAAAAACCACTTTTCTGATTGACAAAATTATTACTACGTTTATACTATAACTATATTACAAATGCAACTGAGTCGCAACTGCAATTAAAGAATACTATATATACTATAATAGCATGAGCACTCAGGATTTAGAAAAAAGGAGGCCTACTATGGTCAAGAAACTGGTATTGTTAGTAGTTGGCGTGCTGATGGCTGCTCTATTTGCAGGCTGTGGTAATGATGCGCCAAAGGAACAAGCAGGTAAGAAAATCCAAGTGGTAACAAGTTTTAATGCTATGTCTGAATTTGCGAAGGCTATCGGTGGCGATAAGGTAGAGGTATCTACGATTATTCCAGATGGTACGGAACCACATGACTTTGAATTAAAACCAGAGAATATGAAACAATTAGCATCAGCGCAAGTATTTGTTTATAACGGACTCGGCATGGAACCTTGGGCGCAACAAGCGATTGATGCGGCTAAAAACGACAAACTTGTATCTGTGAAAGCATCTGACGGTGTAGAGGCTATTAAAAACACAGATCCTGACGAAATTAAAGAGCATGGCGCTGAAGACCCTCATACATGGTTGTCTTTGAAAAATGCTAAGATCGAAGTTAAAAATATTAAGGATGCATTGGTAAAGGTAGATCCTACGAATAAGGATTATTACGAAAAGAATTACAATGATTATGTAGCAAAATTAGATGCGATGATTCAAAAATATGAAGGTCAATTCGCAAAAGCTCCACACAAAAACTTTGTAACAGGTCATGCTGCTTTTGCATATCTATGCCGTGACTTTGGATTAGAACAAAATAGCGTAGAAGATGTGTTTGCAGAAGGTGAACCAAATGCGGCACAATTGGCTAAACTCATCGAATACTGCAAGGAAAACAAGATTACCACAATCTTCGCAGAAGAAATGGCTAGTCCAGAAGTATCTAAGACATTAGCTCAAGAAGTAGGCGCTAAGGTAGAAACTATTTATACTATCGAAAGCAAGGAAGACGATAAAACATATCTTGAACGAATGGATGATAATTTGACTAAAATCTTAGGAAGTTTGCAATAACTTTTTATGAGTAAAATTAAACTATTTATAACATAAAAATATAATAAAATTAAAAGCAAGGTATATTCTATACCTTGCTTTTATGTTATAATGAATGAGCGTTTCATGAAACAATGTACTGTTTATGTGCATTGACGCATACTTTGTATTGTGTTGTATTAATAAGTATTAAGAGGACATATGATTGAATTCTTTGATCGATTAGTAGGGCCTATCGATACGGATGGCGTACGCATATATCGTCAACGTACCAGCATAACTCAATTAGTCGTGATGATGGTGCTAGCCGTTATATGTTACCAATTCACCGCTATAGGTGATTCGGTATATGCGGAGGCTATGAAACACTTCATCATGAATCCCACAACATTTATGAAAATTGAACAACTTCCTATGGTTAATATCATTGAAATCAATGGATTGCTACAAAAGTTGAGTACGACGACACCTCTGTGGGATGTGAGCAGATGGCTATTGCTGATTGTGAAAGCTTTAGTTATGGCTATACTTATCAGTGGATATGCATTATGGCGTGCTCGTCATTGCTATACGATGACTATTTTAACCGGTGTATTCCACTGTATTGCATATGCGCAAGTGGTAATCGGTATCTACATGTTGAGCATTGGTGTACTCTTTGCTTTCGCTAAAGCGCCTGTCGTCCTCGTGTTGTTATTGGGTGTATTTCTTACGATTATTTGCCTTCTTCTTACCATGTCCTTAATCACCGTGGTAGGACGTATTGTGGGGGCCTCCGTTTCGGGCAATGCCTTTGAAGGACTTCTCGTTATATGCGGTGCGTACATCATCTGGGTAGGCATAAAATTTTTAGGCATACTACTATTTTAAAAAGACACATTCCGTTTTTTGGAATGTGTCTTTTCATCGTTATATAGCCACTAACATGATTTGCCCGATAATTTTTATTTGTCATGGTTGTTGTTTTCATATTCATTAAATAAGAATGCTACATTATCTTCATCGTATTCGATTTGTTCAGACCATCGTCTGATTTGTTCTGGCAGATTTCCGAATTGATGTGTTAGCAATGCGATGAATACTGTGGCGTCAAAGGCGTATCGCACAAGGCTTTCTAACGAGTATTCTGCAAGCATATCAATTTGGCGGTATAAGATGTATTGATACACCTTGTTGAGTGCGGATACATCGATGGTATCGGTCTTAAGTAAGTCCATCGTAGTTGATGCCGTTGTCGATGACAGCATGGCCTCTAAATGGGCTAGTTGATTTGTCCATTCCTCATCGATAGGCTCCGTTTTCTTATATACAGTAACTAACTCTTGGCAGTAGTGGATAGAATGATTGAGTGTAAACTGACAAATAGCAGGATTAATACCTAATGCTAAGAGATCAAAGATATTTTCGAGTACGGGACGGTCTTCAGCAGTAAATTCGCCGTCATCATCTTCGATGGTGAATAGCAATTGATCGCCTTCGGTAGCTAATAGCTTTTCTACCGATTCTTCGCAGGATAGACCGACTCCACAGAGCTCGAGGTTTTCGATATATTTATAGAACCGCGGATGCATATGACAGGTATCGCATAAACTATCTTCGCCTAGTTCTAAGACCACGCGGCACAATCCATCTTCCCGTAGCAACGGACAGGTAGGTTGTTTGTCGCTAAACATGAAATAATAGCCTTCGTCATCGACGGTCATAAATTTCCGTAGGTCTTCACCTAATGGTGTAGGCAGTGTTTGATATAATTTAGCTGTCTCCTCATCTACATCGATAGTCCACTTTTGACAACATGTATGATGACATTGATTGGCTTTGCATTGAAATGTATGGTAAAAGGTTGGATATAAAGAAATCATAGTACTCACTTGTATATATTATTAACTACTGTTTTACTAATTAAATTGTAACATATGCTATCTATTCGTGGGTGTTATTTTAGATTATGATTTTGTTCGTGAAAGCCCTAATTATTGTGTATAATAGTAGTATATGGAATATTTACTAATACTATTTATGTAGGAGGAACTTATGAAATCTATGTTCGTAAAAGGCGGTATTGCATTGGCACTAGCAGCGGCATTTGGGGTAAATGCACCAGTTGTTGATGCGGCTAGTATTGTACCGGTACAACCGACAGTAGCAGTTGTTGATGCTAATCATGCAGCCATTGTAGGCGCCAATACATTGCTCAATGCTTTCATTCAACAACATCCAAAAGCAGCGATTACAGAAATTGCATTTGATGGCGAAGATGGTCAAATTAAATATGAAGTTGAAGGCTTTGATTCAACAGGTAAGTATGAGTTGAAATACAATTACAATACAAATCAAATTGGTGAAACAAAAGAAGGCGCATACAAGGTTGGTTTAGAGAAAAAGGCCTTTGATCCTACTCGTATTTTAACGCCAGACGCAGTTGTAAACTTTGCCTTTGCTCAAACAAAAGGCCAAGCAACAAGCCTTAATAGCTGGTCTGTAAAAAATGAAAAAGGTCGTTTTGTATACGATGTAGCATTTGGTGCCGCTAATCATCAAGAAATTGAAGTGCATGTAGACGCTTTCACAGGTGAACTTGTATCTGTAAAAGGCGTAAAATAGGTGTATTTGACATCTTACTGCAATAGGAGTAGGATGTTACTATACACATGCTGGTATAGCTCAGTTGGTAGAGCGGCTCATTCGTAATGAGTAGGTCGTAGGTTCGAATCCTATTATCAGCTCCAATGGCCACAAGGTTAACGCCTTGTGGCTTTTTTGTATGTGCGGAGTTTTTTCTAAAAATTTACTCATGAATTATCTAGCTTTGTATTATATTGAAAAAATTGATATTTGATAGCTTGCGTTATGTTATATAGCATGGGCTTTCATAGAAATTATCAGCCATAATATGAATTGATGATTCATGAATCGCATTTATAAAAACTCTATAGAAATTTAGCCAAAAATTCATATATATTTCATGCAATAAATTGGGTAGTTCAGATATCTTAATTTACATCTCATACGCGGTGGCTAAGATGGTTTCAGTTAGCCGCCATAGGCCTAGGTGGTAAACAGTAAAGTTCATAAATAGTCTACTATACCAATACACATACATCGCGCCATCCCATCGGCGCCTTGGGGTGCATACATCTCCCAGTGCACCCCGATGCGGGCCCTTTGGTGGTTCAGACATACATTGACTCTCTCCTATGCCGTCTGTCGCCTTAGGGCCTCCTTATGAAGGGTTCCCTCCCAATTCATAAGTATATACATGATGTATATAAATCTCTCTCTCACAACACACAATACACACAACACACACAATCCATATGTGTATGGTATAGGAGAAAAAAAGCACCATCGAATTTTCGGTGGTGCTTTTACTTTTGTGGATGACATTGGAATCATCAATGTCATCCTTTTTGTATTATATGTATTGTCGTGGCACGCGATCAGAGAAGCCACAGAAGATTTCATAAGGAATAGTGGAGGCGAGGGCTGCAATTTCAAGGGCAGAGATGCTTTCATGACCTTGAGAACCCAATAGTACAACCTTGTCGCCTGGTTTAACCGTAATCGTATTAGGTACAGCCACCATGAATTGGTCCATACAAATACGTCCTACTACAGGGCAACGGGTACCTTGGATGAGGACGGTACCACGATTGGATAGGCTGCGTGGATAACCGTCGGCGTAGCCTACAGGAATAGTAGCGATTGTCATCGGCTCTGGAGTAATATAGGTAGAACCATAACCAATGCCTTCGCCTGCTTCGAGATGTTGCACGTGTACGACTTCACTGTGGAGGGATAGGACTGGTTTGAGGCCTAATCGGTTTGGTACATCGAGAGATGGCATGATGCCGTATTGGATGATACCTGGTCGTGCATCTGTGAATAGACTATCCTTTACGGATAATAGACCGGCGCTATTTGCCAAGGAAAAGCGATAGTCCGCATCAGGTCTAAAGGCACGGATTTCGTCCACCATTGTATGGAATTTTTGCGCTTGCCCATGGGCGTGGCTTTGATCTGCTGCATCGGCATTGCTCATGTGTGAAAAGAATCCATCTACTGCAAGATTGTGATAGGATTCAACACGCTTAATGAACTCCACCACATCTTCTGGTTTAATGCCTATGCGATGCATGCCTGTATCAACAGCTACGGCGACACGGATAATCATATCGTGGTTGTCAGCCACCTTGTTAAGAGCCTCTAAATCTGTGGATTCGCAAACAGCAGGAATAGAATTGGTGTCCGCTACAAGTTCAAAGGATTGTGGTCTCGTAAGGCCCAATAGATAAATAGGAACCATAATACCAGCATTGCGAAGTGGTACAGATTCTTCTGGAATCGCGACAGCTAAGGATTCATAACCTTCTTCAACAGCGATACGTCCCATCATAACGCTACCGTGACCATAGCCGTTGGCCTTGATAACAGCTGTGGATGTACTCCACTCAGGGAGACTGTCTTTTATTTTGCGTAGGTTCTCGCGAACCAAGCTTGTATCAATCGTTAAATATGTTGGTCTCATGATAATTTCACTCCTAAAATACATTACTTTTATTGTATAACTTTTAGGGAATTAAACAATAGTTTTTGTGAAAGTTTATGCTAAAATTTCATTTATACTTACTATCTAGATGTTATTAGTCATAATTAGTATAGGATGATATTGAATATGACGTATAATTCATAGCTTTTGGTAGTATAATTAGTATATAAAATGCTTTCACAAATCATAGAAACATAGAGGAGGATATGATGAACGAACGAGTTGTAGTAGTTAATGCTAGCAAGATGAACTACGATCATTTACTAGATTTTTCTGTTTTATCAAATGATGTACAGGTCTATGACGATAGCACTAATGAAGAAGTTATTGAACGTATTCAAGGGGCTCGTGTGGTGGTGACCAAAGAATTGCCAGTAGGGGCGGATTTACTCTCACAATTCCCTGACTCAGTAAAACTCATCGTAGAAGCGGGTACTGGATATAATAATATCGACCTTGATGCGGCGCGTGCAAAAGGAATTACGGTGTGCAATATCCCTGCATATAGTACGGAACGTGTGGCACATACTGTGATTATGATGCTTCTCAATTTTTCATCTACTATGCAGCAACAAATCGGTATGCTCGCTAAAGGTGACCGTAGTAATTTTACAAAATATCTACAAGTGAGCCATACAGAAGTAAATGGTAAAACACTAGGTGTGGTTGGTGCTGGTCACATCGGTATGGAAGTCATCAAAGTAGCAAAGGCGCTAGGTATGAATATCTTGGTTCATACGCGCACACCAAAGGCTGATGGAGATGGCATTCGTTATGTAAGCCTTGATGAATTACTAGAACATAGTGATTATATTACCTTACATTGCCCATTGAATGAGCAAACTAAACATATGATTAATAAGGATACAATCGCTAAGATGAAATCATCAGCAGTCATCATTAATACTGGTCGTGGTGCACTTATTAATGAAGCTGATTTATGTGAAGCTTTAGTTGCTAAACGCATCGCAGGTGCTGGCCTTGATGTACAAGAGGTAGAACCTCCAGTAGAGGATAGCCCTTTATATACACTTGATAATGTTATTATTACACCTCATATGGGATGGAAAGGCTTAGAAACACGTCAACGCTTGGTAGGCATTATTCGTGATAATGTACAAGCATTTTTGAAAGGTGAACCTATTAATGTGGTCTCTTAATAGATAGACAAATAACCCCTGACCGGTTGTGTGGTCAGGGGTTATTTTCGTTTAGGGCTAGATCATAGATCAAGTTTTTAATATATATAGTATATATATCAAGGGAGGTAGTTATCCTCAAACTTGATTATGATTAGTTGGTGTTTTGATGGAACACCACCAATGTCTACGATATGCTTTTATGCCTTCTACAACGGTTTTGCTCGCTTTGGCAGCTAAATCCTTTGTAGCGGCCGGGATGCCATCAAGGCGGTAAGTGATACCTAATTCCTTGTATTTAGCAACACCCATCACATGATATGGTAAACAGTCGACGGCTTGTAAGTTGCGGAGTGAGCCTAAGAAAAAGCCTAGCCTATAGTGACGATCTGCGTTGTCTGTAATAGTAGGTACCACCACGTGACGCACCCAAATCGGCACATTTACATCAGCTGTCAGTTTTGCGAATTGAAGGATTGGTTCTAAAGGCTGTGCGGTTAGCCATTTGTGGACAGTAGGATCGATGTCCTTAATATCCAAAATGACGAGACTCGTTACACTCAGTAACTTACGGTATGCCACCTCTTGGTGGGGATCAAAACAAATTCCACTTGTATCTAAACAGGTATGGACGTTTCTTTCACTAAAATATGTGAAAAGCTCGATGACAAAGTCAATTTGCATCAATGCTTCCCCACCTGTGACAGTAATGCCACCGTTCGTATAGAACTGACGGTTACGTTCGTATTGCTGCCAAATCTCTTCGACGGTCATAAACTTAGCTTCTTGGCTTTCTTCATTCCACGTGTCTGGATTATGGCAATAGGCACAACGCATGGGGCATCCTTGAAGAAATACCACCATGCGCATGCCTGGACCATCAACCGTACCCATCGTTTCTAGTGAATGAATACGTCCTGTCATAGAAAACCTCGATTAGATTTGTTGATGGAATGTACGGGAAATAACTTCATCTTGTTGTTGTTTCGTCAATTTGTTGAAGTGTACTGCATAACCAGATACACGAACAGTCAATTGAGGATACAATTCAGGATGTTTTTGAGCGTCTAACAATGTTTCACGAGTGAACACGTTAACGTTCAAATGGTGACCGCCCTTTTGGGAGTAGCCATCCAATAATTCTACCAAGTTATCCACTTGTTGTTGGTTGCTCATGGGTATTCCTCCTTTCAACCAAAATATGAGTATTGATGCCGGTGAAAGCATACAATACGGCGGAAGATTATTTATCTTCCTCTATAGTAACATTTGGTTCGCTGCAAGCGAAGTTTGTATTGCTGTTAGGCAATTGAGAAGGGTCTAACTCAATATCAAAATCGCCTACGGATACAAATGTTTCACCAGATTTACCTAATGCGTCTGGAACGATGGAGAAGGTATTGGAAATACCGTCAGAGCAATCGCGCCATGGCATTTTTGCAACGGAAGACAACGAAGCTACAGCACCGTGAGAGTCACGACCATGCATAGGGTTAGCACCAGGAGCGAATGCTTGACCAGCCTTACGGCCATCTGGTGTGGAACCTGTTGCAGTACCATATACTACGTTAGAAGTAATTGTTAACAAGCTCATAGTAGGAACGGATTGACGGTATGTAGGATGTTTACGAACCTTGTTCATAAATGTGGATACAACCATGGAAGCCAAGCTATCTACACGATCGTCATCGTTACCATATTTAGGGAATTCACCTTCGATTTCGAAATCAACAGCGATGCCGTTTTCGTCACGAATAGGTTTTACCTTTGCGTATTTAATAGCGGACAAGGAGTCAGCTACTACGGATAAACCAGCAATGCCAGTTGCGAACCAGCGAGTTACCTTGCGGTCATGCAATGCCATTTCTAGTTTTTCATAAGCGTATTTATCATGCATGTAGTGAATGATGTTCAATGCGTTTACATATACGCCTGCCAACCATTCCATCATGTCGTCGAATTTTTCCCATACTTCGTCAAAGTCTAAGTATTCGGATGTAATAGGGCGGTATTTAGGACCGATTTGTTTCTTAAGTTTTTCGTCAACGCCGCCGTTGATTGCATAAAGCAAGCATTTTGCTAGGTTAGAACGAGCGCCGAAGAATTGCATTTCTTTACCAATACGCATTGGAGATACGCAACATGCGATTGCATAGTCATCACCGGAGTTAGGACGCATCAATTCGTCGTTTTCGTATTGGATAGAAGATGTTTCGATAGATAACTTCGCGCAGAAACGGCGGAAGCCGATAGGCATGCGAGGGGACCATAATACAGTGAGGTTTGGTTCTGGAGCAGGACCAAGGTTAGTCAATGTATGTAGGTAACGGAAGGACATTTTGGAAACCAATGTACGGCCGTCAGTACCCATACCACCGATAGATTCCGTAGTCCAAACAGGGTCGCCTGTGAACAAGTTGTTGTATTCGTGGATACGTGCAAAGCGAACCATACGCAATTTCATGATGAAATGATCTACGAATTCTTGGATTTGTTCTTCTGTGTATGTGCCGTTGCGAAGGTCGCGTTCAGCGTAGATATCGAGGAATGTAGAGTTACGGCCGATGGACATAGCGGCACCATTTTGTTCTTTGATGGCGCCAAGGTAGCCGAAGTAAATCCATTGCATAGCTTCTTTAACATCTTTAGCTGGTTCGGAAATATCGTAACCATAGGATGCAGCCATTTCTTTCAATTCTTTCAAGGAACGAATTTGTTCTTTGATCTCTTCGCGGTCTCGGATTATGTCCTCAAGCATATCACCCATAGTGATATTGAATTCTTGGTTTTTCTCTTCGATTAAGTAGTCGATACCATATAGAGCGATACGACGATAGTCACCGATGATACGGCCACGGCTGTATGCATCTGGCAAACCAGTTACGATGTGTGCTGTACGAGCGGCACGCATTTCTGGAGTGTAAACATCGAATACGCCGTCATTGTGCGTTTTACGGTGCTTTTTGAAGAAGTCCTCTGTTTGAGGATCCATTTTAAAGCCATATTCTTCAATAGCAGATTTTGCTGTACGAAGGCCGCCATAAGGGAACATAGCGCGTTTTAGAGGCTTATCAGTTTGTAAACCAACGATTGTTTCAAGGTCTTTGTCGATATATCCTGGCGCATGCGCAGTGATGTGTGTTGCCACGGAAGTATCGGCATCAAGCATGCCACCTTTTTCGCGTTCTTCTTCGTATAGTTTCATTACCTTGTCCCACAATTTTGTAGTACGTTCTGTAGGACCAACTAGGAAGGAGTCGTCCCCTTCATAGGGAACATAGTTTCTTTGGATAAAGTCGCGTACGTCAATCGCTTTATCCCACACACCTGTGTTGAAATCTTTCCATGCAGTATGTTGCATTTTGCACCTCCATAAATGGATATAACTATAGATTTTGATATATCTAGTGTACAATGTTTATCTAAAACTCACAATATATAAATGATATGGATTTTCAATACATACTATGCAAATTTCGTAAGAATAGATGTTATTTGTAATTTAATAATATTGAAAACACTACATAAATATATTAAAAGTGTAGTACTTAACTTGCTTTATTTGGATGTGTATATTTGAAAGAATTATTTTTTATATTATCTTTAAATAATGAAAATTTATATCAATAAATGGAAAGTATTCGATATATTGTGATGGATCTTCTTGGAATTGTAGGGCGTTATTATGGTAATATTTAGATAGTATTGATTATGGAATTACGTAGAAAGGTAGATGCTAATGACAAATCGTATGAAAGCCATTTTAGGGGCATCTGCCACCATTGCCGTTTGGGCTACGGCGTTTCCTTTTGGTAAAGTAGCATTGCAATCAGTAGATGCATTGACACTCTCGGTAGCGAGGGTTGTAGGTGGTGCTATACTTATGCTAATTATTGGTGTATTTAAGGGATTACATATACCTACATCTTGGCGTGAGTGGGGCATATATATTTTGTTAGGGGCTACAGGAAATTTCGTTTACCAAGTCGTTTTTAATGAAGGATTGCGAACAATACCTGCCGCTACATCTAGTATTATTATGGCTTTGACACCGATGACTACAGCATTGATGGCATTGGTAGTCTATAAGGACAAAATACGCCCTATAGGTTGGATCTTCACCATAACTGCTTTTATAGGTGTGGCCGTTATTATTCTTTGGAATTCCACTTTGACCATTCCAATGGGGGCCATATGGACGTTGATTGGTATGATACTGTTTGCGGTTTATAATATTCTAAATCGCGGGCTTAGTCTGAAAGGTTATAACTCTATTACTATCGCTATGTGGTCCATGTTTACAGGTGCCATTATGGCACTACCTTTTGCAGATCATGCTATTGAAATGATTGGAGCCGCACCAATTACTGCGAAGCTTGCTATGGTATACCTAGCATTCTTTTCCAGTGCATTAGGATTCGTATTCTGGAGCTATGCCTTTGAACATGCTGAAAAAGTTTCGGATGTAACCAATTTTATGTATATTTCGCCAATCGTGGCAGCCGTAGTAGCAGCCTTTTTATTAGGAGAATATCCTAATATGGGACTCTATATTGGAGCGCCAATTATACTAGGATCATTATTCTTATTTAATCGATATAGATAAATAAAAGAACCTCAACCTTTTTTGAACTGCATCCCAAAAATTAGACACAATTTTTGGAGGTGCAGTTCATTTAGTGTTGAGGTTCTTTTTTGTGTTTGACAGTCATTATAAATTGTAGTAATCTAAGTATACAATTAAAACATACTTTAAAGATATGTTTTAGAAAAATATTAATTCCTACTAATGTATAGGGAAAGAGGTGGTACAGTGATTGCTATACGAAATGTAACGAAAGAGTTTGACGTTAATAAGCAAAAGGTTACTGCATTATCTGATGTAAACTTTACCATAGAAAAAGGCGATATATTTGGCATTATTGGCTTTAGTGGAGCTGGTAAATCTACACTGCTTCGCATGATTAATGCCTTAGAGGTACCTACCTCTGGTCATGTTGAAATAGATGGTGTGAATATCAATGGTTTAAGTTTTAATGAGCTTAGAAAGGTTCGTAAGCGCATCGGTATGGTTTTTCAACAGTTCAATTTGTTGAATGCCAAATCTGTGTATGATAATGTGGCTATCCCACTAATTCTTAATAAGGTGCCAAAATCCGACATTGATAAAAAAGTTAAAACCTTATTAGACTTTGTTGATTTGGGCGATAAAGCAAATGCATATCCTGGAGAATTATCTGGTGGTCAAAAACAACGCGTTGGTATTGCTCGTGCATTAGCTACAGATCCATCCATATTGCTTTGTGATGAAGCAACCAGCGCTCTAGACCCTGATACGACAGAATCTATATTACAATTACTAGAACGTGTTAATCGTGAATTAGGAGTAACAGTAGTTATCGTAACTCATGAGATTGATGTAATTCAGAAAATATGTAATCGAGTTGTAGTTATGGAGCATGGAAAGCTCATAGAGAGCGGATCTGTACTTGAGGTGTTTAGTAAACCTAAACACGAAACAACAAAGCGCTTTGTTAGGACTGTAATTCCTGATGAAATTCCATCAACAGTGAAACATACATTAGCTTGTGATAAAAGGCCATACACAATTCTTAAGATGCATTTCTTAGGAAATAATACGACAGATAATGTTCTATATCATATTAATAAAACCTTTGATTTAGAAACGAGTGTATTATTTGCTACGGTAACAGAGTTAGAACATACTGTACTTGGTATATTCATTGTTCAGTTTATTGGCGATGATTTTGAGGTGGGCAAGGTAAAAGAGTATCTTGTTGCTCAAGGTATTGAATGGCAGGAGGTGACACTATAATGGATTTCTTCATGCAAGAACTTGGTGTTCCAGGATCGCAGTTATTATTAGCCGCAGAACAGACATTATATATGGTGTTCCTATCTCTATTCATTGGTACAGTACTAGGTCTAATTATCGCAGTCACACTAGTAGTAACAAATCCTAATGGTATCGTTAAAAATAGTATTGTTTATACCATTACAAATACAATTGTTAATGTTGTGCGTTCTGTACCATTTATCATTTTGATGGTGTTTATATTACCGTTAACTAAGATGATTGTAGGTACGCGCGTAGGAACAATGGCGGCTATTGTTCCGCTTGTAATATTTATTGCACCGTATTTAGCTCGGTTGTTTGAAAACTCGATTCTAGAGGTTAATAAAGGTATTATCGAAGCAGCACAATCGATGGGGGCCTCTTCATTTTGAAGTGATTTGGCATTTTCTTTTACCAGAAGCAAAGGGTTCGCTTATTTTATCTATTACAACGGGTACTATTGGTCTAATCGGTGCTACTGCTATGGCTGGTGCTATTGGTGCTGGTGGTGTAGGTGATTTGGCCCTCACCTATGGTTATGAACGGTTGAACTTCCCATTGATGTTATTTACCGTTGTTATTTTAATTATTTTTGTTCAAATTATTCAAACAATAGGCAACTACTTTGCACGTCGTGCGCGTCGTTCCTAATTTGATGAAATAGATTTTAGTTATATTGATTGTGAAAGTATAGGAGAAAATACTATGAAATTTAAAAAGCTTCTTGCCCTTGGTGCGGCATTAGTATTTAGCGTAGCTTTTATCGCCGGCTGCGGTTCTAATAATAGCGATAATGGTGCAAAAAAAGAGTTAACCTACAGTAAATCTCAAGGCCCTTACTCTGAATTATTTGAAAAAGGTGTAAAACCAATTTTGGAGAAACAAGGCTATACCTTTAAAGGTGTAGATATGTCTGATTTGGTACAAGCTGACCAAGTGTTAAGTGATGGTGAGGTTGACTTTAACGTTGAACAACATACAGCATACATGAAAAACTTTAACGAAAAACAAAATGGTCATCTTGTAGCATTAACACCAATTCCAACAGTACCAGCAGGTATCTTTAGTGGTTCTAAAACATCTTTAGATCAAGTAGCAGATGGCGACACTATTGCTGTACCTAATGATGCATCCAACATGGCTCGTGCTTATGCGTTATTGCAAAAAATCGGTTGGATTAAGCTTGATCCTAACAAAGATTTAGCAACAGTAACTCAAGCAGATATTATTGAAAATCCAAAACATCTTAAATTTACAGAAATGAAATCCCTTACAATTCCGTCTGTACGTACTGATTTCGATTATATCGTTATTACAGGCGCTATTATTTATAATGCAAAAATTGATCCTAAATCTGCATTGGCAAATGAAGACGTATTGCCACAATGGTTATTACAACTCGTAGTTAATGAGAAAAACAAAGATGCACAATGGGCAAAAGACATCGTAGCAGCTTACCACTCTCAAGAATTCAAAGACTACATGGAAAAAAATAACAATGGCCTATGGTTTGTACCAAAAGGTGAATAAGAAGGGATACTAAATCGAAATAAAGTATCTTGGTGTTCTACTTGTTCTCTAGATAGGTTCATGATATACTTTTACTAGAGAAACGTGCTATGCATATGCACAAATAAGAGAACCACTGATAAGTTGCAGCTTATCAGTGGTTCTTTTGTTTTTACGGAACAACCCGAGGCTAGTTACCAATTAACAAAAATAGCAAGTCTAACCATTTACAAATATAATAAGAAATTATATTTATCATGACTGCTAAGAGAAGAGAAACAAACGTACTACGCATAATGCACCTCCTTTCCATTACCGGATTTGGAAAGGTTGGTAACATCTTTATTTTAGTACTAATATTTACATTGGAGTATATTAAAGAAATGATTAATATCGATGCAGATAGAGTATATATTTATAGAGTTTTGAATATCATTTTTCACAAAAAGTTATAAATAATCCAATGTTATTAAATACTATTACCTAAAGTTTGTTGTCTATTAATAATATTTATGATTAAAATCATGTACCGTTCTATAGAATTCTGATATACTAGACGAGCATTTTTGCAAATTTATATCTTTAAGTAAGGAGTGTTTCTAATGAAGTTGAATTGGAAATTATTCGCACCGCTTGTAGTAGCTATTATTGTATGGCTCATCGGTGCTCCTGAAGGTCTTAGCGCAAATTCTTGGATTTATGTAAGTATTTTCGCAGGCCTTGTGGTAGGGTTGATTTTAGAGCCAATCCCACCAGCTTTCATCGGTATCATTGCTGTTACCGTGTCTATGTTGTTTAAGGTTGGTCCTGCCCCTGTGGTAGATAAAGCAACCGGTGTCGCTAAGGCGATTACTGATGCGCAAGCTATCAGCTGGGGCCTTAGTGGTTTCTCTAATGCCATCGTATGGTTGATCTTTGCCGCTTTCATGATTGGTATTGGTTATGAAAACTCTGGCCTTGGCCGTCGTATTGCTTTGTTCCTCGTAGCAAAGCTTGGCAAGTCCTCTTTAGGTCTTGGTTATGCTATCGCTATTACGGACCTTGTATTGGCTCCATTTATTCCAAGTAATGCGGCTCGTTCTGGTGGTACCATTTATCCAATCGTATCTAGTATTTGTCCGATGTTTGACTCCTATCCAGATAAGAACCCTCGTAAAATTGGTTCCTACTTGAACTGGGTAGCGTTGGCAACTACATGTGTGTCTAGCTCTATCTTCTTGACTGGTGCAGCGCCAAATCCATTGGCTCTAGAATTGTCTGCTAAATCTGGCATCGTAGCGGCGAACTGGGGCACATGGTTCCTCGCATTCTTGCCAGTAGGCCTTATCTTGTTCATCATCACTCCATTGTTGACCTATGTATTCTGCAAACCAGAGGTGAAAGGCTCCCCTGAAATTGCAGCCTGGGCAAAGGATGAGTATAAGAAACTAGGTTCCATGACACGCAGTGAAATCTTCATGGCTTTGATTTCTGTATTGGCTCTTGTACTGTGGATTGGTGCTTCTACATTCAAAGTAAACCCTACAACAACAGCTTTGATCGTTATTATCTTGATGATTTTCACTAAGATTATGACATGGCAAGACTTCCTTGCTAACAAACCAGCATGGAATGTTTTGACTTGGTTTGCGACACTCGTACCTATGGCTTCTGGCCTTAAAAATGTAGGCTTCTTGGAATGGCTTGCTAAATCTGCTGGTGGTTCTTTGGTTTCTTTAGATCCTACAATGGCAGTTCTTGGTTTGTTATTAGCATTCTGCTTGCTTCGTTACTTCTTTGCTTCTGGCACTGCTTATGTAACAGCTATGGTAGGCTTGTTTGCTACTCTAATTCTTCAAATTCCTGGTGTTGATCCAGCTCAAGTTATGTTAATTCTGTTAGTACCAATGGGTATTATGGGTATTCTCACACCATATGGTACTGGTCACAGCCCAATCTGGTTTGCTAGTGGCTATAACAAAGGTCCTGAATTCTGGAAATTAGGTGCTATCTTTGGGATTATCTACCTCGCGATCTTTATCGTGGTAGGGATTCCATGGATTCAGTTCGTAATGCCACTTTTAGGATAATAAAATAGGGACCCACGGAACATTCTATTCGCACTCCAGTTCTTCGCAAGTCGCACTCACAGAATGTTCCGTGAGTCTTTTTTTATCCTAAAGTGGAGTGACTCACTCAGAGGCAAGTCGCTCGATAGATATATTAGGGCTTTTTCATACCTAAAATGAACCTCTAGATTGTGTTATAATAACGCATATAGAGGTTGCATATAAACGCGAGGTATATATGTCTATTCTTGAACGTACGATACAATCAGTAATATTTGAACTGGGTGCGATTTTAATCGGGATGCTAGTCATTGAATTTATTCCTCATGAGGGGCAACCATTGTTGTTGATGATATTAATTTCGTTGACTGCAGTCATATGGAATTTCATATTTAACTGGATCTTTGATAAATTAGTACCAGGTGATCGATTGGCACGAGGTCCCGTAATTCGCACGATTCATGCTGTATTGTTTGAAGGTCTATTATTGGCGGCTACGGTGCCAATGATTATGTATATGATGAGTATCACCCTGTGGATGGCTTTTATTACGGATATTTCTATGACTTTGATTATCTTGGTGTACACCTATGTTTATAACTGGGTATATGATCGGGTACGTTTATTTTTTGTGAAAGCTTAATGTATGTATTTGAGGTAAGTACCTCTTGTAAAGTATATATCGTATAAGGGGAGGTTCTTATGTCTACAAAATCTATTACAGGTACCGGCCTTTTGTTGGCTGTAGCCTTGTTAGCGCAAAGTTTGCGTCTTATGTTTCCATTTATTCCAAATCAGATCAGCATGTTTCTTATTGGGTCTATCACATCGGCTACATTTGTGCTTGCCACATGGCGTTATGGATGGAAAAATGGTCTTGTTATTGCTTGGGTTGCGCCAGTTGTAGCACATTTACAAGGCATGTTACCATTACCACCATTTATTTTTATTACAGGATTAGGCACGACAGCCTATGTATTAGTCGCACATTGGTTGCAATATAAACCAAAACTTTTACTTATTATTGTGGCTGCATTGGTGAAAGCAGGCGTTCTATTTGGTGGATATTCGTTGTTTTTCTCTTTATTTCAACTTCCACCAAAGATTGTAAATACCATGCTCTTTGTATCTAGTTGGCCACAACTTGTGACATCCTCATTAGGGATTATATTGGCATTGCTCATTATGAAACGTGTTAAATAGGTTTGATGGTTCTTTTATAATACATCAAATAGATAATAAAAAGGTGTTACACATCCTCGTTGTATTGATAACAGCTAGTACTGTTTCAATGGGGGATGTAGTAACACCTTTTTATATGAGATATTCTATTGTTTTTTCTTAAAAGATTTTAGGATGAAACCACCCACAGTTCCGGTGATACCAAAACCTAATAGGCCCATGCCAATTGTATGCATTAAAATACTACTTTGATTGTTTTTAGAAATTTCTTGTGCTGCTTGCACTGCGCTTGTAGCCTTTTTCGCAATTTCAACATTATTAGCTGATGGATCTGGAATAACAAATAAGATTATAATGGCAATGATTAGACTGATAATACCAGCAATGAATAAATACTTTCCGCGTTGATTTACTTTTTCCATAATATCCTCTCCTTTATATATTACGAAATAAGATATATAGTGTTCATCTTGATTATATCCTGTATGTATATAAATGTAAATTAATAATTCTGTATATGATTTTCGTAATTAAGTACTTATGGAAGGTTAGTGAAAATGAAAATGGAAAAGACAGTTTATGTTTTGTTTAAAAATAGAGATTTGATGTGGTTGAGATAATGTTCGAATTAATATTAAAATATATTTAAAAATACATAAAAACAACTAATTATTCAGCATCGTAAATGAATAGAAATATCTAGTGTTCATAATTAATTCATGAAAATATAGTGAGAGTGATGCGTTTGGGATTTACTATGCTTATTAAAATATTGATTATTTATAAGTAAATTGATGTATTATATGAAAAGGGCACAAAATATTCTGATTTTAAAGCTCATCATAAAAATTGATAAGTATATCAATATGGCATAGAACAATGGCAATCATGCTATTTTTAATGTATATGAAGAGTTATTAATGAACTTTATATGGAAAAAAAGCTTGTACATATCGTAAAATTTTGATATGCTATGCAAGTAATTAACAATATAAATTTTTCTTAAACTGACTTAAATATTATTTTTGAAGAGAAAAAATATATTTAGGTTAGGCTAAAGAGAGAGGCGAATAGAGAGATTGAAAAATTGTATTGTATATTGTTAAGGATTTTAATTTAGTGAGGGTGTAAGATGAGAGAAAACAAACATTCCAAAAAATTAGCGCTTGCAGTATTGGCTGCTACAGCTGCTGTAGGCGTATCCGCAGTGGCGCCTGTTAGTGCGGCTGAAATCCAAACTGCACAAGGTTTTATTTTTGCAGCAGGTAATGCAACAGAGTCTCCAGATACTACGCACAATAGTGTTTCTTATGGTACTGTTGCAACTGGTACAGCTACTAGCATCGCAGTTGGTCAAGGTAATAGTATTACAAGTGCTACTGGTTCTAGCAGTGCTTATGGTAACCAAAATACAGTTAATGGTGACCAAGCTAACGCATTTGGTGATGGCAATACTGTAGAAGGCTCTTATGCACAAGCATTTGGTGATAGCAATGTTATTAATGGTACACATGCTATTGGCTATGGTTACAAAAACACTGTAGGTGAATCGACTTCTAATTTCCGTGATCGTGATTATGATAACGAACCAGATAGTGCAACATTACGTCCAGGAGATTGGAAATCTAATTCTGTAGCTATTGGTTCTGAAAATACTGCATTAGGTAGTTCTGCATTGGCAGTAGGTAATGGGGCTCAAGCTAAAATGAGTGAAGCTATTGCTATCGGTCACGCTGCAGATGCTGAACGTACTTGGTCTACTGCAATTGGTACACGTGCAAATGCATCCGAAGTTCGTTCCCAAGCTATTGGTTTTGAAGCACAAGCTGCTGGATACAAATCAAATGCAATTGGTTCTAGTGCAGAGGCAACTGGTGCACATACTAATGCAATCGGTTCTTCCGCTATTGCTTCTGGTGACCATGCACAGGCTTATGGTGCGGGTGCACAAGCTCGAGGTCTACGTGCTAATGCTTTTGGCTCTGATGCACATGCTACAGCTGACCATGCTATGGCAATTGGTGACCACTCCGTTGCGACTGATGCAAATTCGGTTGCTATTGGCTTCCAATCTCAATCTGCTCCGGCAACAGCTGTAAATAATGCTTCTATCACAACAACTAGCATTACAAGTGGTGCTCCAATCACAACTCATACATATGGTGGTTTTGCTGGTGTAGGTTCTGCAACTAAAGGCTCTGTTTCTGTAGGTCAAGTTGGTCAAGAACGCCAAATTAAGAACGTAGCAGCAGGCGAAATCTCTGCTACATCTACAGATGCTGTAAATGGTAGTCAATTGTTCTCTGTAGCAAAGGATTTACAAAATCAAATCGATAACTCTACACCAGGTACCATCAATAATAACATTACTAACTTGACTAACCGTGTCGGCGATGTAGAACAACGCGTTAATAAAGTAGGTGCAGGTTCTGCTGCATTGGCTGCGTTACATCCATTAGACTTCAACCCAGATGATAAATGGACAGTAGCTGCTGGTTATGGTCACTACCATAATGCTAACTCTGCTGCATTGGGTGCTTTCTACCGTCCTAATGAAGACACAATGTTCTCCATCGGTAGCACAGTAGGTAATGGTAATCCTCAATTAAATGCAGGTGTATCCATTCGTCTTGGTAAACGTGCACCTGAATCTCGTTCCCGTGTAGCTATGGGCCGTGAAATTGCTGAATTGAACGCACGTCTTCAAGATATTGAAAATAAATACAATAACTTGTTACAAGTATTGAATCCACATGCAATTGATCCTAGCAAAACTGCTGAATTCCCAGATGTTCCTCGCAATCACTGGGCTTACCAATACATTAGCCAATTGGCTGGTAATGGTATCCTTGTTGGTTACCCTGATGGCACATTCAAAGGCGATGCAACAATGACTCGTTACGAATTCGCAACTATGTTGTACCGTGCTCTTCAAAACGGTGCACCTATCGATGATAACATGCGTCGTGCTATGGACGAATTCCAACCTGAATTACAAAATATTCGTCTTAACCATTACCGTGTTGACCGTATTTCTGGTGGCGATAATGACCGTCATAAAACAGAACGTGTTCGCGTTAACAACGAACCTAAAAACCAACGCGACGTATATGGTTCCCGTATTAGCCAATAATACATTGACTATAACTTCCCTTCGAGCTTGTGAAAGCTCCAAAACAGGATGTATCCTCGTGATGCATCCTGTTTTTGTTTTATTATAAAGATTATAAAACTTCATCAAATATTTATGTAGAATTATTGCATTTAGATACATATAGTAGTATAATTACATTCGTGATAATAAATATACAGAATATATGTATAAAATATAAAAATAGTAGTTTGATAAAGATATAAAATGAGGGCAAGACAATGAAAGAATTCAGACAATTAACAGTAGAAGATACAGCGGAATACCATAAGGTTTTAATTGATGGTTATGCAGCTATTAAAGATTTTCCAATTACCTTTGATGCCATCGATTTTACCGAAGAAGAATCTAAAGGGTGGATTGAAAACTATCCTGTATATGGATTGTATATTGACGGACAATTAGTGAGCTCTATTACATTCTGCATGCCATGGGTTAAATACTCTACACCGGATAAATTTCCACATATTGCCCATTTCGTAACAGCACCAGCTTTCAAAGGCAAAGGCTATGCACGGGAAACACTTGGTTATGCAGAAGAGTTGTTAAAAACTCAATTTAAGACACCAGCCGTTACATTGGGTACGGCTAAAGAGCATCCATGGTTGCCTAAGATGTATGAATCCTTTGGATTTAAAGCTTATGATCAAGTACATTTTAGAGGAAAACAACATACAACGGTATTGTTTAAAAAAGACTTGATATAACTAATACAAGCACCTCGTAAGGATATTCCTCATGAGGTGTATTTTTTTGTACAAGATAGTGCAGGATTTTTACATTTGGATATATAATATATACATGTATGTCATATCTATGCGTTCATTTTGAATGGTAGATGGTTTATTGAAAGGATGTGAGACTATGTTAGTCTTATCTGGTATTTTAGTGATGGTCATCGGTCTGATGCTGCGCTTTAATGCCTTGTTAGTTGTCGTAGCCGCAGGTTTTGTAACGGGCCTTGCAGGTGGTCTCAGTATCAACGATATCGTTGGTGCCATTGGGGAGGCTTTCGTTAAAAATCGTTATATGTCATTATTTATTTTGATTTTACCTGTTATTGGTCTTATGGAACGTCATGGCTTGCGTGAACGGGCAGAAATTTTGATCGGCAAGATCAACGCTGCTACGGCTGGTCGTATCTTTATGATTTACTTATTTGTGCGCCAAGTAACTGTGGCTTTTGGTATTAACATGTCCGGTATGGTTGCCATGGTACGTCCGTTGATCGCACCTATGAGTGAAGCTGCAGTAGCTCAAGGTCGCCCAGTATCTCAACGTACTCTTGATAAGGTGCGTGGTATAGCTGCTTCTGCAGATAATACAGGCAATTTCTTCGGTCAAAACTTGTTCCTTGCTGCTGGTGGGTTATTGCTTATCAAAGGCGTTATGGAACAATTAGGCTATTCTGTAGAGTTAACAGATATGGTGTTATACGGATTGCCAACTGCTGTTTGTGCCTATATCGTTAACTTCATTCGCTTTATTATCTTTGATAAAACAATTCAAGCCTCTGTAGCTCGTGACGAAGAGGATATGAAATCTGGTAAATTAGTACCTAATGAATTTAATATCCTTGTTACACCAGAAGAATTAAAGAAGGAGGCTGAATAATATGTTAGAACTTATCTATAAAATGCAGCCCTTAGATTATGTATATCTTCTCGTAGGGATTATTCTATTTATCTTTGCCATTCAATCATTCCTTGATAAAGAACATAAATATCGCATTGGTACAGGTTTATTCTGGCTCTTGTACAGCGTGTCCTTTATCTTTGGCTCTTATCTATCAAAGGAAATAAATGGCTGGCTCGTTATCGCCATGGCTGCTATCGTCTTGGTAAAACAACTCGGCAAAGGTCATTACTTTGAATCTCCTATTGAATTCAAAAAAGACGAAGCAGTCCGTATTGGTAATGTTATTTTCGTACCGGCTTTACTTGTTGGTATCATCACGTTCATCATTGGCTTCTTTACTAAATTAGGTGCTCTTGTAGGCATTGGTATTGCGGCCATCATCGCTATGTGCGCTGCTCTTTACATCACTAAGGGTTCATTTAACCAAGGTTTCCATGAAGGTCGTCGTCTTATCGATGCTATCGGTTGGACTGCTATCTTGTCCCAATTATTAGCGGCCCTAGGCTATCTATTTAATTTGGCTGGCGTTGGTAAAATTATCTCAAGTGCTGTAGCTAGTGTTGTGCCTGCAGATAATGTATTCCTCGTAGTTGTAGCATACTGCATCGGTATGGTCATCTTCACAATGATCATGGGTAACGCTTTTGCAGCCTTTGCGATGATTACAAGTGCTATCGGTGTTCCAATGCTCGTTGTAGCTCATGGTGCAAACCCAGCTGCTATTGGTGCTATCGCAATGCTTGCTGGCTATTGCGGTACCTTGATGACACCTATGGCTGCCAACTTTAACATTGTACCGGTAGCGCTTCTTGAAATGCGTGATCAATACGGTGTTATTAAAGCTCAACTTCCAATTGCATTGATTATGCTCGTGTTGAATATCCTATTGATGTACTATTTTATTTAAGACCTTGTTCTGTGGATGAACAATCTTTTGAAATATCCTTATGAGGTGTTATGATGAAAACTATTTTAATTACTGGATTTGATCCATTTGGTGGCGAACCTATTAATCCTGCATGGGAAGCTGTAAAAACGATGGATGGTTATACTGATGGCGATTACAAGGTGGTAACTCAAATGGTGCCAACTGTACGTTATACTTCTGTTGATACTGTGAAAGCAGCTGCTGAAAAATGCCAACCAGACTTTATTCTATGTGTAGGTCAAGCAGGGGGCCGTCCAGATATTACGGTAGAACGAGTTGCTATTAACTGCGATGACTTCCGCATTCCAGACAATGCAGGCAATCAACCAGAGGATGAGCCAATCGTAGCTGATGGGCCTAGTGCCTATTTTGCAACGTTGCCAATTAAAAACATTGTTAACGCATTGCATCAAAATGGCATTCCTGCAAAGGTTTCTAATACGGCTGGTACCTTTGTATGCAATCATTTGATGTATGGTGTATGCCATTATGCGGCACAAAAGGGCAATATCAAGGCTGGTTTTATGCACATTCCGTACTTGCCATCTCAAGTGGTGGATAAACCAAATCAACCTAGCATGGCTGTTGAAACTGTGCGTGCCACATTGGAAACCATCGTGCATGTATTGGCTCATGGTGAAAGCTACAAGGCACAAGATATTAACTATACAACACCTCATGAATAGGCGGTATCTTTAATACGTGTATCGCATGTTATATAGTATGATGATGCGGTGTAGAGAATATAGATTCATATATTTTGTTTGTGTATAGATGAGAGTGGGTTATCTCTATGAATAAAAAATTAGTAGCAAGTTTAGTTTCTTGTTTTGTATTGGGTTCTGTCAGTGCCTATGCAGCCAATCCATTTAGTGATGTAGATCCTTCTAGTTGGGCCTATCAATCAGTAGAACAATTGGCATCTGCCGGTATTATTAATGGCTACCCAGATGGGACTTTCAAAGGCAATAAAGATATTACACGCTATGAAATGGCTCAAATGGTAGCGAAAGCCATGGCGAATCAAGACCGCGCTAATGCGGAACAACAAGCTATGATTAATCGCTTGGCCGATGAATTTAGTAATGAACTCAATACATTGGGCGTGCGTGTAGCAAAATTAGAAGATCAAGTGGGCAATGTGAAGGTAACAGGAAATTATCGTTTACGCTATCGCGGCAGCCAATTGAAAAATGATGCGTATGCTTATGGAAAGCATTCCTCCTTTGATTATCGGGCGCGTGTGATTTTTAATGCTAAGGTCAATGATAAAACCGATGCTGTTGTCCGTGTACAAGGTTCCGGTGAGCTCGGCAATAGCAATGCTAATATAGCTCAGGTAAATCTTGCCTATGTAGATCATCATTTTGGCAAGGACACAACATTGCGCGTAGGTCGTCAACTTTATACGCCTGCACTAGGGCTCATGTATGATGACCTCATCGATGGGGCGCGCCTCATGTATAAACATGGTAAGCTAGATGTATCCGCTAGCTATGGTTACTGGTGGGGTGGTGCAGGTACGTACCAAAATAAGGAAAACACTATCTCTGCAGCTATGCTAGAAGTGAAAGGTAAACTTAACAAACATGTTACCCTTGGCGGTATGTATGGCCGATTCCATAATGGTAAATTATACCAAGGTCAAGACATTGATGCGGCTACAGGTAAACAAGTTAAATCCTTTATCGATTCCCCGTACAAAAATATTTGGGGCCTTAACGCGAATATGAACTTCAACCGTTGGAACGCATTCGGCGAATGGCTTACAGCACCAGGCATATCCAATTCCCAAGCTTGGATGGCTAGTGTAGGTTATGGTAATTACAATATTAGTAAAGCTCGTACTTATAGCGTACGTGGTCAATATTACTATGAAGAAGCTAACTCGCCTGTCTTCAGTAGTGCCTTTGCACCGGCCTATAGCTTCTTCAATCAACACTATGTGGATACTAAGGGCGTTGCTCATGTACGTAATGGTTTTAAAGGCTTTGTAGCTAATGTAAACTACGTACCATTCCAAAATGTATCCATCGGTGCTTACTATGGCTTTGGCAATAAAGACATGGACGGTAATAAATTAGGTGATTACTGGCGTACAGACGTGAACTTTATGTTCTAATCTCAGAACGCCCTATACATGTGGTTTCAAAATTAGTACAGGCCTGTACTAATTCTCAGAAAGGATATATAGGGGTACTACAAAATAGAACAGGCCTGTTCTATTTTGTAGTAGGGGTTGTTCAAAATGTAATAAGAGGCTGTCATTATTGACAGCCTCTTTTGCTATTGTTGAGCTATATTGGGATGAATAAAATTGATGTTTTTTTCGTCGAGTAAACGTATGAAATAAGCAGATCGTTGTTGGATATAGGATTCTAATATATCTAATTTTGCATCTGTTAGTATATCTGATGGAATACGATTAAATTTAAAATTTAGTAATGGTGTTAACATGGCACGGTGCGAATCGTGAAGATATAATTTTGCCAATGTATCAAAGGAGAGTCCCCAAAAACTGATATCTTTCACACCATTTAAATTGGCATATTCATCGTTAGTTATATTGTAGAATAATGAATTTCCATGATCAAATAAAGGTACAGGACCTAGGATACGATTGCTTTCATTATCGATGAGAACACCAAAATTATTGAGGTGTCGGTCAGTATTATGAATGAGTGCATCGAATACCATCATATCAGAAAATGGGATAATACCGTACAAGCTAGCTATATCGTGCTGTGTGTCATATAACATAAGCTCGTCACGAGATATCGTTTCTTTTAGAAGACCAGATATAGGCATGTATCCGACCTGTTCCGATGTGAATAGAGGGCACGCACTAACTAGTTGGTCGTGGAATGTAGTGAGTTTATATTCCACATGTGCTAACCCCATAGCTGCTGCAATCTGACTAGCATATACTTCACTGAGTGCCTCAAGCCCTCCATTGGCATAGCGAGGTGTTGAACCTTTATATAAATAAATGACATCATTTTCACGATGCCAACACTTACGGAGCATGCCGTTTGTTGTGTATTCGGGGGTCGTCACAATCCCTTGTATATGACTATCTTCGCCTGTGAAAGCGATGCCTGACACAATTTCACTAAATGGATTGTCGTATAAATTAACATCTGACCATGAAATAGTGGAATGAGTCGGTTTTACCCAATATGTATCATTTAGGGATAGACCATAGGTTACATCTAAATATCGATATGGATTTTCTGTATCTGAAATGGCATCTAATAAATTCTCAACAAATGCACGATTATTTGGAATCTTACGCTGTAATAACCAATTTTTTAGTCCTTTTATGGTAGGTTGCATATTTATTGGCAATGTCGTATTATCTATGATTGTTAAATCAGAAATATCCATGCGAACCAATGTGGTTAAGTTGACAACATCTTCGTGCCTCTCGATGCAAAACTGCAAGAGAGGGGTATCTTTGTTGAGTAATACATACTCCATGTGAATCCTCCTTTCCTTTGAGTTTTATATATGCTCATTATAGCATAAGAAAAAACCTTTCTATGGATGTAGTTACAACTCAGATTATCTGAGTTTATTAGCTTTTAGATTGGATGCTATAATAAATAATATAAAGTTGTTTACGGAGAGTAATGATAATGTATGAAATTGTAAATGAATCTAATTTAACAATAGCATTTGATATGGATACACAACTATCTCCTTTTGGAGCCTTTGGTATTTATATTAAACAAGGGAATCATTGTTGCTCAGCTATCATTGATACCGGTGATTGGTGGGGGATACATAGAGGTTATAATGAGCTTGTCGACATGAATCAAACTTGTAAAGGAAAAGCGAGTTTTCGCCATTATCTGAGTAGCGGTGGTAATAAACTTATATTTACATTAGATTCCAAAGGTGGTCTTAATATCAATGTTGTTATATGTGAGTATAATTACGAGTGTAAGATGACTATTGAAAGCTTAGACCAAACGTATTTACCCAAGTTTATTGAGTTTTTCAAAGTTTTTCTTGAACGAGAACCTAAAGAAATTTAGTTTATATTGCATAAATCTAAAAAATTATTGAAGTAGGCATATAATAGCTATATATTTTATAAATTAGTACACGCCTGTACCAATTTCAAAGTAGCTTATATATGTAGTTTCAGAATTAGAACAGGCCTGTACTAATTCTCATAAAGGGTATATAGGGGTACTAAAAAAATAGAACAGGCCTGTACTAATTCACAGAAAGGATATATAGGGGTTCCTACAAAATAGAACAGGCCTGTTCTATTTTGTAGAAGGGGATGTATTCGAGCCCCTATCTCCTAATGTTCTATAATTTAGCAATTAAAAAGAGTCGCACCATATGATGCGACTCTTTTTCTGTACCCAGTTTCTATATACAATTATTTTGTAACAACTTTAAGATCTACAGGAATTTTAGCTTCTACAGCTTCGCCTTTGATAACTTTTTGAGCTGTATCAATAGCGATTTTACCCATTTGGTCTGGTTGTTGAGCAATTGTTGCAGCCAATGTGCCGTCTTTAACAGCTTTGTCTGCGTCAGCAGTACCGTCAAAGCCTACGATGAAGATTGTTTTGCCTGCGGATTTAGCTGCTTGGATAGCGCCCAATGCCATTTCGTCGTTATGAGCGAAGATAGCTTGTACGTCTGGGTTAGCTTGCAAGATATTTGTTGCTACGTTCAAACCTTTTGTGCGGTCGAAGTCAGCACTTTGTTTTGCTACTACTGTTAAGTCTTTGTCAGCTACGTTATGGAAACCTTGGCCACGTTCACGAGTTGCGGAAGCACCAGGGATACCTTCGATTTCAGCTACTTTCGCAGCTTTGCCAACTTTATCAACGATTAGTTGAGCTGCCATTTCGCCGCCTTTTACGTTATCGGAAGCGATGTGAGCTACTACTTTGCCTTTATCAGCAGAACGGTCAACAGTGATTACAGGAATGTTTTTAGCGTTTGCTGCTTCTACGGAAGTAGAGATAGCTGCAGAGTCTACAGGGTTGATGATCAATACGGAAACGCCGCTTTCAATCAAGTCAGAAATATCATTTGCTTGTTTTGCAGGGTCATTTTGAGCATCAACGATTTTAACTTTAAGACCAAGCGCTTTAGCTTGAGCCTCAACGCCTTCTTTCATAGATACGAAGAATGGGTTGTTCAATGTGGAAACAGAGAAGCCGATAGTGCCGGATTTTTTATCGCCGCCGTTATCAGCGCTTTTACCACAGCCTGCTACAAGACCGATAACCATAACGGCCATCGCCAACAGTAACAATAGTTTTTTCATAGGAACCTCCTAGGCTTTCTTACGGTCTGCAAGAACAGCCAGTAAAATAACAATACCTTTTACAACTTGTTGATAGAAACTGGAAACGTCGAGAATATTTAACCCGTTGTTGAGGGTACCAATAATTAGGGCACCAATTAATGTGCCAACAATATGACCACGACCACCAGCAAGGCTTGTGCCGCCAAGAACTACTGCTGCGATAGCGTCAAGTTCGTAGCCTGCACCTGCTGTAGGTTGTGCAGAGTTAAGACGAGAAGTGATGATTGCACCAGCGATACCACAGAGCATACCAGTCAAGGCATACACGAAGATTTTAACGCGGTCAATCTTGATACCAGCAATGTAACTAACCTTTTCACTACCACCTACGGCGTATGTTTTACGACCTAAGGATGTGCGGCTCAATACGAACCAGAGGATGATGAAAGCAAGGAACATTGTGATGGCTGGAACTGGAAGGCCTGCAATATCCCCTTGGCCAAAGCCGTGGAATAGAGGATCTTGTGTAAGACCGGAGATTGGGTTACCGTCTGTGAATACTAGTGTCGCACCACGGTAGATTGTCATGGTCGCCAAGGTAGCGATAAATGGAGCTACGCGGCCATAAGTAATAACGAGACCGTTAATACCGCCCAATACAAGACCTGCACCGGCGGCTAATACGATAGCCAATACAGGGTCAGTACCAGTTACGATGAGGTTGGCCATTACTGCACTAGAGAGGGCAAGGATGGAACCAACAGATAAGTCGATACCGCCCGTTAAGATAACGAAGGTCATACCAAAGGCGATGATCGCATTGATGGATACTTGGCGTAACAAGTTACGCAAGTTAGAGAATTCAAGGAAACTGTCGTTCATGACAGAGATAATGATAAATAATAGGATGAGGCCGATGAGGGGGCCTAATTTTTTCACATATTGTAGAGCTTTGCTGTCCATTATTGTCCTCCTGTGGCTAATGTCATAATCGATTCTGGTGTTGCATCGCTGCGGTCCAAGATACCTGCTACGCGACCTTCATGAATGACCATAACGCGGTCGCTCATGCCTAGCACTTCAGGTAACTCAGAGGACACCATGATAATGGACACACCATCGTTCGTTAATTCGTTCATTAAATCATAAATATCACGTTTCGCACCGATATCGATACCGCGTGTCGGTTCGTCCATGATGATAATGGATGGCTTTTTACCTACCCATTTAGCGATAACCACCTTTTGTTGGTTACCACCAGATAGGGACGATGCCGGTTCGTGAATAGATTGTGTTTTAACGCCTAGCTTTTTAGACAATTCGTTAGCAAAGGAATTGAGCTTGCCCTTATCCAGCACATGAGATGGACAAATGTCGCCAAGGTTCGGCAATGTAATATTGGAACCGATGGAGAAATCGAGGATCAAGCCTTCGCTCTTTCTATTTTCTGTGATGAAAGCAATGCCAGCTTTGATGGCATCTTCTGGTTTTTTACAATTGAGAACGGATCCGTTAACTGTTACGGTACCGCCATTGTGTTTATCTACACCAAAGATAGCGCGCATGATTTCTGTACGGCCAGCGCCCATAAGGCCTGCTACGCCGAGGATTTCGCCTTTGCGCAATGAAAAGGAGATTTCGTTGTCGAAACTTTCTGGTTTGAGGTTATCGACGCTCATCACAACTTCGCCTGGTGTAGTTGTACGAGCAGGGTAGAACTCGTCGATAGAACGACCTACCATGTGGCGTACCACTTCATCTACAGAAATCTCAGCAGTTGGTTTTGTAATGATGGTGTGACCATCACGCATAACCGTGATGGTATCGCATTCGCTAAATACCTCTTCCATACGGTGAGAGATATATACGATTGCCACGCCACGGGCTTTCATTTTGCGCATCATTTTGAACAATGTCGCCGTTTCACGTTCTGTGAGGGCTGCTGTCGGCTCGTCCATGATGACAACCTTGGCATCTAACATCAAGATACGAAGGATTTCCGTCATCTGTTGGTGACCGACGGAGCAAAGACCTGCTTCCGTTGTGAGCGGCAATTCGATACCTAGTTCGCGGCACGTATTTTGTGCTTCTTCGAGCATCGCCTTTTTATCGAGCATACCGAATTTATTGCGCTTTGGTCTCATTAAATATAGATTTTCTAACAATGTTAGATTTGGCCAAATGTTGAGCTCTTGGTGGATGAAAGCTACACCGTTTAGCTCGGCCTCTCTCGGGTTCGGGAAGGTGCGCTCTACGCCGTCGATGGTGATTTTACCAGCATCTGCCTTGTGAATACCCGTAAGGATATTCATAAGGGTGGACTTGCCGGCGCCGTTTTCGCCCATCAAGGCGTGAACCTCGCCCTCCTTGAGGGTAATACTTACATCGCGTAGTACTTGGTTCGTACCAAATGCCTTTGCAATGCCTGACATAACAATTTCCATAACTACTCCTATATGACTTGTGAAAGTATCTCTTAATCTATTGCTCTAGGGACGATCGCTGAAAATACAATCGGCGCGCAAGATAATGTTGGCATACGGAGATGCTTCACCAGTTCTAATAATGCATTTGCATTGTTTTGTTGCTTCTTTGAAAGCTTCATGGCTCGTTTCAATCCATTCGTATTGATTGGATGGGAAGGTAGACTCCAAGAAGTCATAAGCTTCAGGATTATTTTCCTTAATTTCCTTTGCCACATGAACCGCTTCGGATTTCATATGCTTAGCGATGATGGATACCACTTGTTCGAAGCTTGGTACACCAAAATCTAAGGCTAAATCAATCTTTTGAACCCCTTCAGGTACTGGTAATCCGCAGTCGGAGATACAAATTGTATCTGTGTGACCTAAATCAGCAAGTACCTTAGCAATATGGCTATTTAAAATTCCGTGTCGTTGCATATAAATTCCTTTCATTCCAATGAATGAGGCTGTTAAAGCCTCGTTCATTGTTCCTTTTATTATATAGAGATCGAAAGTATTCGTTATTAGATAAATGTTTGTTGGAGCTGACTAGGACTTTCAAAGCGACTTTGGCCCTGCGAAGGCCGAAGGCCGTAGTCAGACCCGGCCGGTGGAGCTTTTAAAGTCCTAGTCAGCTCCCTACTATTTATCTGATAAGAATGCGTCGACCTCATCCTTCGTAGGCATGCCACCTTGGGCGCCCAAACGTTGGATGGAGAGGGCTGCAGCTGCATTGCCGTAGTGCAATGCGTTGGCTAAGCTTTTACCATTGACAATAGCTGTTGCGAAGGCACCGTTAAAGGTATCGCCTGCGCCTGTTGTATCTACTGGTTCAACATTGAAACCAGATACGGTGTGGATTTCGCCGTTGTCAGCATAGCCCACGCCTTTACTGCCAAGAGTAACGATGATTTTGTTTTCGTTTGCTAACAATGTTTCCTCTGTAGATTGGTTAGGGTAGAGCGCAGATAACTCATGCTCATTTGGCGTGATATAGGTTGCTAGTTCCAACCATTCAGGATTGAGGTCCGCCGCTGGAGCCGGATTTAAGAGGACTTTCACATTAGCCTCGTGACAACGACGAACGATATATTCGATGGTTGGAATAGGAATCTCATTTTGTACCATTACGAGATCTGCTTGCTCGATAGCAGACCAAGCATTATCTACGACAGATTGGTCCACCTTAGCATTAGCACCTGCAATAACAATAATACTGTTATCGCCTTCAGCCAATGTGATGTGGGCTGTGCCAGTTGTAGTATTTGGAACCGTAACGATGTAGTCTGTATTGATATGATTTTCTTTGAGGTTATCCAAAATCATTTGTCCATATGCATCTTCCCCGATGCAGCCTACCATGGTAACCTCTGCGCCTAGGCGAGCGGCAGCAACCGCTTGGTTTGCACCTTTGCCACCGTGAGCGATGTGCAATTCGTTGCCCATAATTGTTTCGCCTGCTGCGGGACGTTTATCCGCGAGGACCACAATATCCATGTTGCAACTACCTATAACAACAATGCGATTCATGATATCTCCTTACCTGTTTATTAGTGTATCTTAATTCTGTTATTAGTATAGCGTAAATAACGTTGTTTATCTACATAAATAACCATAAATTATGGGAATAAAAAATCGGTATACATTTTCTTAAGTAAGAAATGTATACCGAATGAATTTTATAGTTTTATAAACCGTTAAGGATATTAATATCAGATTAGTCCAATTGATGCATCATTTTATCAATACGATTAAAAGTTTCTTCTATGGTTGTTGTACGTCCTTGAATGATGTCATTTTGTCCTTCAACCAGAGATGATAATATCTCTAGTTGGGCTTTTAACATATTATATGTTTTGTATTCTAGAGTGATTCTATCATTTGAAAGTTCCATAGAGGTCTCCTAATATATGGTGATTATAAAAACGATGGTTTATCGTAGTGTGTACCAGGTTCACCTACACCAATGCTGGCACGGCTGAATGGTGTTTCGTCTTCAACGTGTAGGATATCGTAAACAGCTTTAACCACAGCTTCTCGTGTAACTTGTGCATCATTGAAAGGAGCACCTTCAGGGATTAATTCATAATTCGTATTTTCCATGTCATTATAAAGCCAAGGTAGACGTAAAATCGTGTAGTTTAAGTTGGATTCGCGTAATACGTTGCGCGCCTGACGTTCGCCTTGTACATAGCTAATTGGTAGATTATCGAAGGTAAATTTTTCTAAAGCCGTTGGAAATTCACCAGATAGGCCAGCCATGGATAAGCCGATGATACGACGAATGTTTTGGCGAGCAAGTGCTTTCACAATAGTTGCCATATCACTGCCCGTTTCCATAGCACTAAGGAATACGACTTCTGTATTCTTAACGGCTTCCTCTAATTTTTTAGGATTTTGAAAGGATCCTTCGATAACGGTTATCCGTTCGTGTTCTAAAATTTCCGGATGAATGCGTGTGCTCAATTGGCGTCCATATAATGTGATGTGCATATCTGTATATGTTAGAAGTGTTGCTGTCAATCGTTGTGCGATTTGGCCTGCAGCGCCTAAAATTGTGATATATTTGTACATGTAGACCTCCTATGTCCTAGGCATAAGTATTTATATGCATTATATCACAACTATATGACGAGAAAGTGAGAATAACAATTTAATTAATAGCTAGAATTTCTTTTGTTGTTCTTAGTTGCGCAAATCGATTTCTCCAAATTTTTTCTTTGTAAAAGGATAAGATTTGATCGGCAGATAGATGGATGTTGTCAAAGGTTGAGATCGCATCTTCGACGATGGTGATTTTATAACCATATTCAAAGCCTACTTTCACAGATGTATCAATGCAAAATTCCACTTGCATTCCTACAAATGTTAAATCGGTAATATTTTTTCGGTTTAAATATTCCTTTAATTCAGTGTCCTTGAAGATGCTATTGTAATATTTATTGAAAATCTTTTCGTTTTCTTGAGGCTTTAATTCGTGATAGACTTGCCAATTATCGCTACCTGTTGCTAATAAACCTTCAGCTTCAGAGTGTCTGATAAAAATGACTTCTATATTTTGATCTCTGAAATGTTGAATGATTGCTTTTGTATTTATGATAAAATTTTTTGTATTGAAAGGATTTTCTTTAACTAAGCCTTCTTGTATGTCGATTACGATTAATGCTTGTGCCATGATGGATTTCCTTTATTAAAGATAAATTATATGTATTACATGGATGTAATTAGAATTTATTATATTAGTTATTAAATTATTGTCGATTTCTTCGTATATAAGTATCTATGCGCATTATATCACAAGTATATAACAAGAAAAGGAAGAAAGCAGTATCATATATGTTGATAGTAATTTGGGAAAAGCTGTAAAATTTGATGTTGAATTTACATGATAATTTAACTACAATAATAATAAGATATTTGAAAAATGAGTGTTATATTACTAAAGTTTTTTTGAGGTGATGGTATGCCGAATATAAAACCGATTTCAGATTTACGTAATTATTCTGAAGTATTGCGTGATGTTGCTATAGATAGTCCTGTATTCTTAACTAAAAATGGTAGAGGCCGATATGCAATTATGGATATTCAAGATTATGAACGTGTAATGGCTACGATAAAACTTATGGGCGCTTTAGAGACAGGTCGCAAATCTGGTGAAGAACAAGGGTGGATTTCATCAGAGCAACTAAAGAGTGAATTGGGGATTTAACTATGGATCATCAAATTAGTTATGCACCAAAAGCACGAGAAGATTTGCTTAAAATAAAATCCTTTATAGAAGAAGAAACCGGGGATATTGAGTTAGCTAAGAAAACTATTTCGGATATAGTGACTACGAATGATTCTTTAAGAGCTTTTCCAGAAATGGGACAGCGATTATTGATAAACATGGGAAGTAAAATTGAATATAGATATTTGCTTTGTCATAATTATTTAAGTTTTTACCGTTATTTAGATCGGACTATTTATATTGATAGAATATTAAATAGTAGACGTGATTATCTTAAAATACTATTGGATGAAGTACATTAGTTTTTAAAGGCACCATCATTAATAGATGGTGCTATAAAATGATTTTAATAGTAACATGAAGATGCGTGAACACTCTTTATAATTTGAATGCATTGTGATTTAATGATATAAAAGTAAGATTTTATTTAATTTTAATCTGTAATTGAAAGAGAGAAGGCATTCATTACAAAATTATTTGGAGGGAACTAACATGAAGTTTTTAGATCAATTAGGAGATGCTGTAAAGGATGTAAAAGAATTAGCTAAGTCTAAAGCTAGTGTTGTAAAAGATTTAACTGCTGATGCTGCACAAGAAGTAAAGATATTGGCTAAAGAAAAAGCAAAAGATGTGAAGGCTAAATCCGCTGATGCAGCGCAAGAAGTAAAGGTATTAGTTCAAGAAAAGACAGCAGATGTTAAAGCTAAATCTGCTGATGCAGCACATGATGTAAATGAATTGGTAAAAGCAAAGTCTGCAGATGTGGCAAAAGATTTAGAAGCTACCCTTAAGGTAAAGGCTGAAGAGCTAAAACAAAAGGCTAGAGAAGTAAAAGATATAACTGCTGATGCGGCTAAAGATATTACTGAAACCGTTAAAGAAAAATCTGCAGGGGCGGCAAAAGATATTAGAGCGAAAGTTGCTGAAACAACTAGCGAAGATAAAACTTCAGGAAAATAAAAATGAGAATGACTTAATATTTCTTAGTTGGGTATTAAGCCATTCTTATTCTATTTTTAACACCAAGAGAACAGGTAGATCTAGATTTAGCTATTTAATTGATTTAGCATGTATTGGTAATAGATTAAGACGAATCAGGTTATACTTGATTTGGGTATTAAGAAATCTTCCTAGGAGGACAGCATGGATTTAAAAGAAGTAAAATTACTTTCAAAAGAAATAAGAAATAAATATTTTGAACTAGAAAAAGAGATACATGGTTCTGTTTGGTCGGTAGAAGAAGATGCATTGGCATTCTTGACTGATGCGGGCTTAGTGGGGCGATTGACTATGGATAATCAAGGTCGTTGGCCTAGTACAGACAAAGAATTGTTACCATCTAAAATCGGTGAATGTGTATGGTGGTTAGCAATCCTTGCGGAACGCATGGATCTAAGCTTTGAGGAATGTGTAGAAACGTTTCTCACTGAAAGATTAAAAAATCTGAAGTGAGTTTATACAAGTCGAGATATTACTTTTAACCGTCATGCGTGCAAAAGTCCTCGAAGAGTGATAAAATATAGATTATATATTCATTTTTAGAAAAGAGGCTATTATGGAACGGATAAAGGATCTTGTGTACACCCATGATCAGGGTGGACAGTTTAGATGGGTAACGGTGAGCACCTTAATGCTTGCGTTGGGTACAATTTTGCACTTGGTGAGTCCTAGTTTTGCAGGAATTACACCAAACTGGATGATTGCAGCGTATTGCGTAGCGATTTTGCTGACAAAGCCAAGTGTTTCTCAAACACTAGGAATTGGTTTAGTAGCGGCCTTGATTGAGGTGTTGACATCAAAATCTGGTTTCCCATATGGTAACTTGTTATCCGAACCAGCTGGTGCATTGGTGATAACATTTATTTCTCGTACCATGACATCTATGAAAATCGGTAAAATTGGTTCCTTTGAAATCACGCCGATTGTAGGTTCATTCTTTACGACTGTTGTATCTGGTGGTATTTTTGTTACGTTGTTATGGCAAATTGCAAACTTGCCTAATAATGTATATCTTTATGCTATGTGGCCTCTTGTGTTAGTGGTAGCGGCTGTAAATGCAGCGATTACACCAGTGTTGTACATTCCGGCTCAAAAGATGTTCGCTAAGCGAGGCATGTTGCCTACCGGTAGCGAAGCTTCTAGCGACCATAGTGGTCTCGTTATTACGCCAGAACGGGATGCAAAGATTTCCATTGAGCATTTGAACTATTACCATCCTAAGGCGACTGCGCCTACGTTAAAGAACATTAACCTCGATGTGCATGATGGTGATTTCCTTGTTGTAACAGGTCCTGCCGGTTGTGGTAAAAGTACGCTTTGCATGGCCATGGTTGGGGCGGTGCCAAAATTCTATGGCGGTCGTCTAGAAGGTATGGTATTCGTAGATGGTAAGGCTACAACGCAATTATCGATTCCTGAGTTAGCAAATCATGTTGGCGTTGTTCTTGCCGATTATGATACACAACTCGTAACGATGACGGTTCGCGAAGAAGTAGCCTTTGCCATGGAAAATCGTGGTTACGATCGAGCAACCATCGATGCTCGTTGTGCAGAGGTGTTTAAACAAGTTGGTATTGAAGGCCTTGAGGATCGTAAAATTACGAGTTTGTCAGGCGGTCAACGTCAACGTTTGGCGATTGCTTCTGTGTTGGCAACCAATCCCTCTGTCCTCATTCTTGATGAACCAACGAGTTCTCTTGACCCAGATGGGACAGCCGAACTATATCGCCTCGTTGGTGATTTAAACCGCAATCATGGTATCACTGTTGTGGTTATCGACCATGATTTGCATGCCGTATTGCCATATGCTAATCGCATGGCACTTATGGTGGATGGTGAAATCGTATGTGATAGCGATGTGGCTACAACATTGGAATACATGTACAATCATAATATTTATGTAGAAGCATTGCCATCCGTATTTACAACGTATATGGAATTGGAAAAGGCCGGTTACCATAGTGATGAACCTTGGCTTAGCATCGAATCAGCTATTAAGGGCCTTCATCACATTGAAATGGCCAAGGCTATCGACCGTTCTCGTTATGAACATATAAATGTAAATGGTGAAAGCCAAGCTCAACATGGTAATCATGTAGGTGAAAGTACAGGAGGTGGCGCACATGCTTAAGGTAGAAAACTTACGATTTGGCTATGTGCCTACCGTAGATATTTTTAGAAATGTAAATTTTACCATTCGTGAGGGCGAATTTATTGCTGTGGGTGGTAAGAATGGTTGTGGTAAAACGACGATTACACGTCTCTTAGTAGGCCTCGAAAAGGCTGCTGAAGGCCACATCCGTTATAACGGCAAGGATATTACATCTATGCCACCATCTAAACGCGGCCAATTTATTGGGTATGTATTCCAACAACCAGATCGCCAAATGTTTAGACCTACTGTGGCTACAGAGGTGGCGTTTGGTCCTGAATCCTTGGGACGTTCTAAAGACGAGGTTACACACATTGTGGACGAAGTGTTAGATCGCTGTGGTATCAGTCATTTGCGTGACGAGTATCCGCCTACATTGCGTCGCGGTGAAAAGCAACGCGTTGCTATTGCCTCTGCGTTGGCGATGCAGTCCAAAATCCTCATCCTCGATGAACCTACAAGTGGTCAAGATGGTAAGGAAACAAAAGAATTGTTAGCCTTGTTACGTCAGTTGAACAATGAAGGTATTACAATTTTATTGATTACTCATGATATGGAAATCATGGCTTCTGAATGTTCCCGTGCCATCATCATGGGCCATCGCACCGTATCCTTTGACGGTACACCAGAAGAATTATTTTCGAAATCTACCGATGAATTACATGATCTTGGCCTCACAAAACCACCAAGTGTAGAGCTTTCACAAGCGGTACCAGGACTAGGCTACTGCAAATCGATGGATGAATTACGGACGCGCCTTATCGCGCAATTGGCAGAATAGGAGGGGACCATGGAACGATTAGTACCATTAACAAAAATTTTGATGACCCTCGCTGTATCCATATGGGCCATTTTCTTAAGAGACTGGATGTCATTGATGGCATTAGTTGTCGTAGAATTAGTAGCATTGTTGTTGACCGGTTTATTATGGAAACAATACAAGGCCGTATTTGCTTTAATCGTGTTCGCCGTATTCTTAGGCGTTGTTCAATACTTAGGTAGTGGAGACGTTGTATCTGCTGTTGTATCCGGCCTTCGCATGTTAGCCATGACGCTTGTATTTATTGCACTCTTGGCAACGACGAAGTTACAAGATTTAACCGCAGCCCTCGTAACACAATGCAAAATTCCTTATGAATATGCATTTATGTTTACCGCAGCCCTTCGCTTTGTACCTGACTTTATTGGTGAAAGCAAAGCTGTACAAGAGGCTCAATCCTGCCGAGGCCTTTCCTTAAACGGCAATATCTTTAAACGCATGAAATCCTATGGCTCCGTTATCCAACCTTTGCTTTTAAAATCCTTGGGCCGTTCTGAAACAATGGCATTATCCTTGGAACTTAGAGGCTTTGGTGGTAAGACACATAGCTTTGCCGCGTCTGTAGGCCTTAAACTATTAGACTATATAGTTATTGTTGCGTTAGTTGTAGTTACGCTTATTCTATTTGGAGTATTATAGAGATATAATTGACTATCTTCTATTACTAGTCAGTGTTATATATTTATGATATACTACAAATAGGTAGTAAAGCGTACAAAATTACCTACAATATAACAAAAAAGGACGAGTTGCAGCTCGTCCTTTTTCTTGCTTATTTTTTTGTCTTATTGTTGAGCCAATAGTTATAGGTAGTTACAACTAAGGCTACAATAAGTGGGGCAAGCAAGGCACCCCAAAGCGTACAAAATAACGCCTCCAATATAACACCTCCTTTCTTCTGGAGGTTCTTTTATTATATCATTTTATAGACATAAACTGATAATTTATATAATAATATAAATTATTTTAGAGGAATATATGAGTGAATTAATAATTCGATCAATTACAAAAGATGATGTGTTTGCTTGTTTATCTATTTACAACTACGAGGTCGAACATGGCGTAGCTACCTTAGATCTCGAACCACGCACATTAGAAGAGTGGCATGAGTGGTATAACGCGCACAGCGATGAGCATCATCCCATCATTGTAGGAACCATTGATGATGTGGTGGTAGGCTATGCATCGCTTTCACCATATCGATTAAAGGATGCTTTCAAAAGTACTGTAGAATTATCTATTTATATTCACCAAGATTACCGTGGCCAAGGTGTGGCAACGCGGCTGATGGAACGTATTTTGGAGATGGCCAAAGCGGATACGATGATTCATAATGTAGTATCTGTTATTACGGCAGGCAATGAAGAAAGCATGAAATTACACAATCGATTCGGCTTTACCTATTGTGGACTTACCCCTGAAGTTGGTTTTAAACATGGAAAATATCAGGATACCGAAACTTACGCATTATTGGTATAATAATAGATATTAAATCATTCATATATTCGTGGGGTTGCAGATTATATGTTACGCATAGACAGGGGTTAAGTAAGTTATGATAAATATGAAAGCAGAACGGCAATTCATAGGCAATAGTACGTATCGTAGCCGATTGGTAGATGGTCATTTTCATACTGAATTATGTCCACATGGTAGCGGTGATAGAACGGCATTGATGATTGAAAAAGCCATTGAATTGCGCATCGAAAAGGTGTGTTTAACAGAGCATGCTCCGTTACCAAAGGCCTTTGAGGCAGAGTACGGTGGTGACAAGGTTGCTTATGATACGGCGTCTCTTAAACTCAATCAAGTGGATTCTTATCTTGAATTGGGACGTGAATTACAACGTGCCTATGGTACGCATATCGATATTTCCCTTGGCTTTGAGGTGGATTATATCCCTGGTTTTGAAAGCGACATTCAAGACTTTCTTGATCGCTATGGTCCATTGACAGACGATAATATTCTATCTGTTCACTTTATGGATGGCGTAGGTGGCAAATACTACTGTGTTGACTATAATACAGAGGAATTTGAAAAGGGCTTTGGCCCTTGGATTTCTAATCAAAGTGAATTGTACTATAAATACTTTAGTATTATTCGTCAAGCGGTGCGTGCTGATTTGGGTGCCTATACGCCAAAACGAATTGGTCATTTTGATTTAATCAAGAAATACCAACACCATTTCGGTTTTGAACACCATTTAGATAAACGAAATGCTCAATTAGTGAGCGATATATTACATATTATGCGCGTTCAAGGTAGAGAACTAGACTATAATATGAGTGGATTCTTTAAACCTGATTGCGGTGAAATGTATCCAAGTCGTTTTATTCAAGGGATAGCTGCCATTATTGGTGTACCCTTTGTGCTAGGATCTGATGCGCATAGTGTAGCAGATGTAGCAAAGGTTTGGGACTAGATATATTATTTGATTATGATATAATAAAGACAAGAAGAGCCAATTAACGTTGTGGAATGCGTTAGGCTCATCTCCAAAAAATAGAAAAATGAGAAATGGCCTAATGTCCCTTACGGGGTGTTAGGTCATTCTTTTTAGTAATTTATACTTCAGTATAAGTAGTAAAATATGAATATTTTATTGACTTTTTTTTCTATAAGTATTATTATAATTTCATGCTTTAGCGTGATAAAGTAATAAAATATAAAAGAATCTATATATTTTAAATAGCAATATTAGCATGGTTTATAGAAAGGGTGATCCTCATGGTACAGAAACAGTTGCCTACAGGTTTTCGTGATGATATAGGGGCTGTAGCGGAGCGCAAGGATGATGTGAGCCAGTATTTGCTCAGCCTTTGCCGCAATCGTCAGTATACAAAAATTTCTACACCCCTTGTAGAATACAAAGATGTGTTTAATGGTTATACATTAGGCCGTGGTCAACATATGTACGAATTCTTTGGTAGTTCTGATGCATCTGTGGTTATCCGTCCCGATTTAACTATGCCAATCGGTCGTTTCTTGGCGACTACGAATATTGAATTGCCTCGCAAATTCTACTATCTTGGCGATGTGTTGATGAAAAACAAACAGCATCGTGGCGATATTAACCAAGTTACACAAGGTGGTATCGAAATGGTCGGCTATGAAGGTATTGATGCCGAGCTAGAATGCTTTGCCATCATTAAAGAGGTGAATGAATCACAGCTCAATAATACCTTATTATTAGAAATTGGTGATGCTCGTTTTTCCCGTGCTATCACCGATGCATTGGGCTTGACCGATGGGGAACGGGCAGATTTGCTGGATGCGTTATTTACAAAATATTTGCCACGCTATAACGAATTGATTAGCGAATTTAAAAATAATGCATTGTATCCATTCCTTATGATTTGGCCTCGCTTATTCGGCACTGTAAATGATATTAAAAATGAGCTCAGTCAAGTCATCTTGCCTGCAGGCGCACAACGTATTTTAGATAGTCTTATGGATCTAGCAGGACAAATTGAAGCGACTGGCCAACAAGTTCGCATTGATGTGTCTACAGAACCACTTCAATCCTATTACACAGGCCTTACCTTTAGAGGTTATGTAGATGGCGTATCTCAATACATCGTCAGCGGTGGTCGCTATGATGGTCTCTTATCTGGATTTGATGGCACACCGATGCCATCCGTTGGTATGGCTTTCAACATCGATGTCCTTACAGATGTGCTTATGCAAGGTGAAAGCAACATTCAAGAGAATGGTAAATTGCGAATCGCCTTGACAAAGGGGCGCGTTGAAAAGGATTTTATTCCACTCTTAGAGTCTTGTGGTATTGACTGCGAACCATTACGCAACAAAGCGCGCAAGTTGATTATCCCATTGGGAGATTCGGTAGAGGTTATCTTAGCGAAGGGCCCTGATGTAACGACATATTTGAATAATGGTGTCGTTGATTTAGGCATCGTTGGTAGTGATGTACTGGATGAACAAGACAATACATCTTATGAAATGCTAGATTTGAAAACGGGACAATGCCAATTTATCTTGGCCTCCTTAGAAGGGTATAATCCGAAGGAAGGCCGTCGTCAACGGATTGGTACAAAATATCCAACCATTACAAAACAATATTTCGGATCCCAAGACGTAGAAATCATTAAAATCGAAGGTTCCGTTGAATTGGCGCCCCTCGTAGGTCTGGCCGATGCCATTGTAGATATTACGGAAACGGGTACAACGCTACGAGAAAATAATCTTAAAATCTATGATTGGCTCCAACCAATCTCTACGCGCCTTGTGGCAAATCCATTGGCATTAAAACAAAAAAGAAATACCATCTTTGCGTTGATTGACCAATTACAATCGGCTATTGATAAAAAATAGATTGCATATGCTATTGAGGTGTGATGAGAAACGTTTACAATAGAAGTATTCATATACATAGTTTGAAATGAGGATATACAATGAAAATTTACAAAGAATCTCTTGATGCAATGCTTAGCATTGTCCGCCAATATACACAACAAACAACAGATATGGAAATTGAACGCCGTGTATACGACATCATTGAAAATGTACGCACCAATGGAGATGCTGCGCTACGTGAGTATTCTGAACAATTTGATGGTGTAAAGCTTGATGATTTCAAGGTGGATCAATCTATCATCGATGCGGCATGGGACAATTTACCAGAAGACTTGAAACACGCTTTATTGGTAGCGAAAAAAAATATAACTGAATTCCATAGCCGTGAAATTGAACAAGGCTTTGTTGATATGGATACACCAGGCATTACACGTGGTCAAAAGGTAACACCATTGGCTCGTGTTGGTCTCTATGTTCCAGGTGGTACAGCGGCATATCCATCTACCATTATGATGACTGCATTGCCTGCAAAAATCGCTGGTGTTAAGGAAATTATCATGGTAACACCTCCTCAAAAGGATGGCATTAATCCTGCTGTGCTAGGCGCTGCAAAACTTGCTGGTGTTGATGCGGTATACCAAGTGGGTGGTGCTCAAGGTGTTGCGGCTCTTGCATATGGTACTGAACAAATTCCAAAGGTAGATAAAATCGTAGGCCCTGGTAACATTTATGTGGCCACTGCTAAGCGCCAAGTATTTGGTCAAGTTGATATCGACATGATTGCAGGTCCTAGTGAAATCGGTGTCATCGCTGATGAAAGTGCTAATCCAGTACATCTTGCTGCGGACTTATTGTCTCAAGCAGAACATGATCCACGAGCTCGTGCCATCATGGTTACCAATAGTGAAAAACTAGCTAACCTCGTATCTGATGATGTAGAACGTCAACTTTCACAATTACCTCGTGAAAGCATTGCTCGTCCAGCTATCGAAAACAATAGCTATATTGCTGTTATGGATAGCGTAGAAGATATGTTTACCGTGATGAACGAAGTAGCACCAGAACATTTGGAAATTCAATTGCCAGATCCTATGGAATACATGAGCATGGTCGAAAATGCAGGTTCCGTATTCCTTGGCAGATATGCCTCTGAACCATTGGGCGACTATGTAGGCGGTACAAATCACGTATTACCTACGAGTGGTACTGCAAAATTCTCGTCCCCACTTGGTGTGTACGATTTCGTAAAACGCATTTCCTTTACTCAATTTAGCCGTGAACGCTTACAAGAGGTTGCGAAGGATATTACTACCTTGGCTCGTACAGAAGGTCTCGAAGCACATGCTCGTGCTATTGAAGTGCGCTTTGAAAAATAATTGTATGGATGGGAACGCCTTAAAGGGCTTCCTTAATGATAAGAGGATACTATGATGAGAACAAATCGGTCAGCTACGGTAACTCGTAAAACGGGCGAAACAGATATTACAATTACACTTACCCTAGATGGAAATCAGGACATTCACGTTGATACAGGCATCGGTTTTCTTGATCATATGCTCCATTTGTTGGCTAAGCATGGCCGTTTTGGTCTTGCTGTAAAAGCCGTAGGCGATACGTACGTGGATGCGCATCATACGGTAGAGGATATTGCATTGACCTTAGGGCTAGCATTGACACAGGCTCTAGGTGACAAGGCGGGTATCGAGCGTTATGGCGACGCGTGGGTGCCTATGGATGAAGCGTTGACACAGGTTGTTATCGACCTTAGTGGCCGTCCATACCTCGTGTTTAATGGTGAGTTTACGACTCCTGTATTGGGTGGTAATTTTGAAACAGAATTGGTAGAGGATTTCTTCCAAGCCTTGGCTGTGAGTGGTGCTATGAATTTACATGTGCGCAATGAATATGGTCGCAATACGCATCATATTATTGAAAGCATGTTTAAGGCTACGGGCCGTGCATTGCGTAAGGCGGTTACCATTAACCCAGACATTCAAGGTGTGAATTCTACAAAGGGTATGATTTAATAAAGCCCTTATAAATGGTGAAAGCAGGGCCACATAAGGCTCGTGAATAGAGGAGATACTATGATTTTTCCAGCTATAGATTTACAAGATGGTCGCAGTGTACGCCTATATAAGGGTGATTTTGCAAAGGAAACCATCATCAATCCAGATCCGGTTGACCAAGCATCTCAGTACGAGGCTGCTGGCGTTGGCGCTTTGCACCTCGTCGACTTAGATGGGGCAAAGGCGGGGAAACCAGTTAATGTGGATATCGTTAAACGTGTGCGCGCTGCATTTACAGGCGTGTTAGAAATCGGTGGCGGTATTCGTGATAAAGATGCGGTAGACTTATATTTAGAAATGGGCGTCAATCGCGTTATTCTCGGTTCCGTAGCTCTTAAAAATCCTGAATTGACGAAACAGGTTATCGCTGAATACGGACCAGAACGCATCGTTATCGGCGTAGACGGTAAGAATGGTAAGGTTGCTGCAGAAGGTTGGCTCGACCAATCTGATGTGCCTATGATCGACCTTATCGGTGCTATGGTGGCAGCCGGTGCGAAGTATTTTATCGTTACCGATGTGGATCGAGATGGCACAATGCAAGGTGCTAATGAAGACTTATTGGGTTCCTTACAAGAACAATTTCCTACGGCCCGTATTGTTGCATCCGGTGGTGTCCGCCATTTAGAGGATATTAAGAATCTTGAAAAACGCGGTGTTGTAGACAGCATTGTAGGTAAGGCCCTATATGAAGGCACTATTACATTAGAAGAAATTGCTACGTTTAATAAGGAGAATGCATCATGTTAGCAAAACGGATTATTCCTTGTTTAGACGTAGATAATGGTCGCGTAAAAAAAGGTGTTAACTTTGTAAACCTCGTTGATGTAGGTAGTCCCGTCGATATTGCAGCTACCTATGAGGAACAAGGGGCAGATGAGCTCGTATTCCTCGATATTACGGCTACAGTAGACCGACGTACGACGATGCGCGATGTGGTTACAGATATTTCAAAACATGTGTTCATGCCCCTCACCGTAGGTGGTGGTATTAAAACAGTGGACGATATGAGCGCATTGCTAAAAGCTGGCGCCGATAAGGTATCGCTGAATTCAGCGGCTTTAGCGCGCCCAGAACTCATCAGTGAAGGCGCTCAAAAGTTTGGTAATCAATGTATGGTGGTAGCTATTGATGTAAAAACTGATTCAAAGACTGGTAAATGGTATGTGTATACCCATGGCGGTCGTAAGCGTAGCGATTGGGAAGCCCTAGCGTGGGCTAAAGAAGCGGTGAGTCGTGGCGCTGGTGAGTTATTGGTGACAAGCATGGATAAGGATGGCACCAAATCTGGCTTTGACATCAAATTATACAAGGCCTTGGAAGAGGTCGTAGATGTACCGATTATCGCCTCCGGTGGAGCTGGTACGGTACAGCATTTTATCGATGTTTTTACCGAAACCGGTGTTACGGGTGCATTAGCAGCATCTATATTCCATTTTGGTGAAATCAGCATTCCCGATTTGAAATCACAATTGAAAGCAGCGGGCATTGCTGTTAGATAGGGTAGGAGATTGTAGCATACATGAAACCAGACTTTAATAAAGGTGGCGGCCTGTTACCGACGGTCGTTCAAGATAATACAACAAAAGCAGTGCTCATGGTGGCGTGGATGAACGAAGAAAGCTTTCACAAAACACTAGAAACCAAGGAAACTTGGTTTTGGTCTCGCTCGCGCCAAGAACTATGGCATAAGGGTGGTACAAGTGGCAATGTACAACATGTGGTGGATATGAAGCTCGATTGCGATGGCGATACATTACTGGTTCTCGTCAATGCAGAAGGTCCTGCGTGCCATACGGGAGCTGTGAGCTGTTTTTTTAACGATGTAGAAGCGTAGAGAAATATATGCAGTATAATGTGAGATGACGCGTAGGCGTTAGCTTTCACAAAGGAGAAGAACAATGGCCAATCAACAAACATTAGAAGAATTATACGCCATTATTAAGGGGCGCAAGGAAACACCAAAGGAAGGATCCTACACGAATTACTTGTTCGATAGGGGACTCGATAAAATCTTGAAAAAGGTAGGCGAAGAAGCAACAGAAGTTGTCATCGCCGCTAAGAATGAAGATCCCCAAGAACTAGTGTATGAAACAGCAGATGTACTCTACCATTTGCTCGTATTATTGGTAGAAAAGGGCGTTTCTTACGAAGCTATCTTAGAAGAGTTGGCAAGCCGTGAAGGCGTCATCAGCAAAACACAGGAACGCAAAGCGATTACAGATTTGTAAGGAGTAGAGTATGAAGAAGATTATTGGCCAATTAAAGCCCTATGTGCCAGAGGAACCGGCAGAGTCCGTCAAAGCTCGCCTCGGTGTGGAGCGCCTTGTGCGATTGTCAGCCAATGAAAACCCTTATGGTACATCGCCAAAGGTGCGCAACGCAGTACTAGACTATGTGACGAACAATGATGCCAATCTATATCCAGATGGCAACGCATCATCCTTGCGAAGCGTATTAGCGGACTATTGGAAGGTAGTAGAAAATCAACTTGTTATTGGCGTCGGCCTTGATGAAGTGATTTCCATGGTAAATAAAACATTTATCAATGCCGGTGATTCTATCGTTATCAGCGTGCCCGCATTCTCTGAATATGGTCTTAATGGCCTTGTAGAAGGTGCTATTATTCGCGAAGTTCCGTGTATTGAGGCAACAGGGCAATACGATTTTAAGGCGATGCGTCAAGCTGTAGATGATACGACGCGCCTCGTATGGATTTGTAATCCTAACAACCCAACAGGAACCTATGAATCTGTTGAAGATATCCGTAACTTTATCAGTACATTGCCGAAAGATGTGTTAGTCATCATCGATGAGGCGTATATCGATTTCGTAACCTTCGTAGAGGTGCCAACGGCACGAGCGTTACTTGATGAATTTCCTAATGTATGTATCATGCGTACCTTCTCAAAGGCCTATGGTCTCGCGAACTATCGCGTTGGTTATATGATGAGTAGCGCTGAATTAGCTAATTATATACAAACGATTCGCTTGCCATATAACTTGAATACATTGTCCCAAGTGGCTGCTGAGGCGGCATTCGGCGATTGTGAATTTTTGCGTAGCACTGTAGAGAAAAATGCAGCGGAACGCGTGTTGTGGGAACAAACCTTGGATGAAGTCGGTGGCACGTATTATAAAAGCGGTGCTAATTTTATCTTTATGTCCGTACCTAATGCAGAGGCCCTCGCTGATGCATGGCTCGCTAAGGGCTATCAAGTGCGCCGAGGACAACGGGATAATTGGTTGCGCGTAACATTGCCGACTGCTAGTGACGGTGCTATTATGCGCTCTATTTTGAAAGACTATATGGCTCGCCAATAAAAGAAAGGATGTCACTATGATTGCCATAATTGATTATGATGCGGGCAATACATTTAATGTACAAAAAGCATTACAACATATCGGACTTGATGCGGTGTTGACCGCTGATCGAGATACGATTTTGGCTGCTGATGGTGTGATTTTACCAGGTGTCGGCGCCTATGCATCGGCCGTTTCAGTCCTTCGTGAGCGCGGTCTTATCGAAGTTATTCACGAGGTGGTGGACCGCAACATACCATTGCTTGGTATTTGCTTGGGAATGCAGCTTTTATTTGATGAATCTGAAGAATATGGTCCAACACCAGGGCTGGGTATTATACCGGGCACTGTGAAAGCTATTCCTAATAACCTTGGCCTTCGTGTACCTCATATGGGATGGAATCAAAATACACTATGCCGTAAAGATAGCGCTTTTTTTGATGTAGCTGATAAATATGCATATTTTGTGCACTCTTATTACGTAGAGACAGATTCTCAATATGTTACAACAACTGCAGACTATGGGATTAAAGTACCAGGAATTGTTGAGAAGGGGAATGTCTATGGCATGCAGTTTCATCCTGAGAAAAGCGGAGCTGTAGGGCTTAATCTGCTACGAACCTTTGGAAATATCATAGTAAAAAAATAAAATAGTCTTCGATATATGCTTTTAACGAATAATGAGTATCTAGAATGAGAAAGTGTAAATTGACATATTTTTGTTTAGATATACAATGAGTATGTAAGTACTCATCAATTTATAAGCTAAAGTGGCATTGGAGACCTAATTTTATTAGAAATGTTTATTCGGCACCTCCGATGTCACGTACATTGGAGGTGTTTTTATGGTTATGAATGGTATTTACTTAGTTATAGCCTCCGCGTGTATTCTAATTTTAGCGTACCGCTTTTATGGGGCTTTCATAGCGGCCAAGGTGCTGACACTTGATCAGTATCGTCCAACGCCGGCTATGGTCCACAATGATGGTCACGATTACGTGCCAACAAACAAATGGGTAACATTTGGTCATCACTTTGCAGCGATTGCTGGTGCAGGTCCTCTTGTAGGTCCTGTTATCGCAGCTCAATTCGGGTATTTGCCTGGCGCATTATGGATTCTCATTGGTTCCGTACTCGCCGGTGCTGTGCATGACATGGTTATCTTATTTGCGTCCGTTCGTTATGATGGCAAATCCATCGCGGATATTGCCCGCGAAGAAATCAGTAAATTTGCTGGTTTCGGTGCTATGCTTGCTACATTGTTCCTATTGATTATCACACTTGCTGGTATGGCCGTAGTAGTAGCCAACGCATTGCATAACTCCCCTTGGGGTTTCTTCTCCGTATTTGCTACAATCCCAATCGCTATTTTCATTGGTATTTATTTGAAATGGTTGCGTCCTGGTAAAATTCAAGAAGCAACTGTTATTGGTGTAGCATTGATCTTCGCAGCTATCATCTACGGTCCAAACGTAGCGGCTAGCGAATATGCTTCTTGGTTTACATATGACTTGCAAACCATCGAAATCATGCTTGCAGTCTATGGCTTCTTTGCAGCAGCATTGCCAGTATGGTTATTGCTTGCTCCTCGTGACTACTTGTCCACATACCTTAAAATCGGTACAATCGGCGCATTGGCTCTTGGTATTATCATCGTAATGCCTGAAATTCAAATGCCAGCTGTTACCCCTTACATCTGGGGCGGCGGTCCTGTATTGAAAGGTTCTGTATTCCCTTACATCTTCATTACTATCGCATGTGGTGCGTTATCTGGTTTCCATACAGTAATTGCTACAGGTACAACACCTAAAATGCTTACTAATGAAAGAGAAATCTTACCTATCGGTTATGGTGCGATGTTAACAGAAGGCTTCATCGCTATGATGGCGTTGATTGCAGCCACTGCATTACATCCAGACGATTACTTTGCTATTAACTCCACAGTAGAATCCTTTAAAGCGCTCGGCCTTCAAGTTCATGAATTACCAGCATTGTCTGCAATGGTTGGTGAAGACTTGATGCACCGTCCTGGTGGCGCTGTATCCCTTGCAGTAGGTATGGCTCATATCTTCTCCAAATTGCCTAATATGGATCACTTGTTGGGTTACTGGTATCACTTCTGTATCATGTTCGAAGCCTTGTTTATCATGACTTTGATCGATGCTGGTACTCGCGTAGGTCGTTATTTGCTTCAAGAACTATTAGGTCATTTCCATCCTAAATTCAACGACCAACACTGGGCTCCTGGCGTATATGGTTGTGCAGCTTTGATTTGTATTTTGTGGGGCTATCTAGTTCTACAAGGTAACATCGGTATTATCTGGCCTCTATTCGGCGTATCTAACCAATTATTAGGTACTATGACATTGGCCGTAAGTACTACCGTTATTATGCGACTTGGCCGCAAACGTTATGCATGGGTTACAGGTATTCCTTGTATTCTAATGGCTATCGTGGCTATCGCTGCAGACTTTGAAAACGTATTTAACAGCTACATTCCTGCTGGTAAATGGATCCTAGTAGCGTTCAGTGCTGCTATGTTCCTCATGATTCTCATCGTATTAGTAGAGGCTATACGTAGCTGGATTCGCTTATCTAGCATGCCTCAAGACTACCGTACACAAACTGAAATCGAAGCTGAAAGCCTTGTAAAATACGGTAAAGAAGTAAAAGCATAAATCTGATTTGCTATACTACATGAAAGCGCACTCGCCTTGGTGGGTGCGTTTTCTGTTTGTAAATCTATAGTATGATTGGTTTTGTAAAATTTAATGCTATAATAATTGTATGACTAGACGATTACGCTCGTATTGGAGCAAATATATACAACTATATAAGCGAGGTATACTAGGCATTATTGCATTTATTGGAATTACGGTAGTCATTATCTCCATCTTAGCTACTATTGCGAGTAGAGGCATGGGTGTTATTTTTAATGAGGTAATAGCACGTCAGACCATGATGCGAGGGACTATTACCGTCGCTAGCCTGAGCGCCACCCCATGGGGGACCATATCCTTTGAGGATTTGCAATGGGCTGATGACGATGGACATCAGTTGATGACCGTACCTTCCGGTAAGATACGCGTTAATATGTGGGATGTGATTACTCGTAATTTTAAGGCATCTGCCATACGAGGCATAGAATTAAATGATGCGGTCATTGTAGTAGATTTAGATGACGATAATCGGGTCGATTTTGTGCCGGCTTCTCCTGATATTAATAAACCCTTATCTGAAGTAGAACAGCGACCTAAAGCACCTAAAAAAACGACCCTAGAACGTCAAGAAGAGCTAGGGAAAAAGGTGCGTAACTTTAATTGGAATGGTCAACATATCGATGCGATTGTGAAGCTTTCAGACTGCCAATTGGAAATATTCCAAAAGAATCGACATTATGTGATGAAGAATGTGAATGCTCGATTTGATATTGATACGAATCGTGCCATTCGCATGAATCTAACAACTGGTAAATTCGGAGGCACCGCCATTGGGGATGGCCTCACATTGGAAGGCCGTATCGATCTAAAAGATGTGCTTAAGCATCGTATGCCTACGCTGAATATGAATCTAAATATTTATGGTGTAGATCCGGCATCCTTAGGATTTGGTGATAGTATTCACGATAAGATGACCTTGCTGACAGCAGTGACGGGGGATATTAATCGGCCCTTTGCATCGGGACGTGTTACCATGCCAATCCTTAGAATCCCTGCACTAACCTTTGAAAATGTGGTAGGCGATGTAACCTATCAAGATGGCATACTGGATTTTAAAGAGGTATATGCGAATGTATTTGGCGGTAAGTTAAAGGCTAAAGGTGTATATAATCTAGATACGCGGGCCTATGAATTAACGGGGGTCGCTACGGATCTAGATAGTAGCATGGCCTTAAAAACACCGGATTTTGCTGTTCCTGTATCGGCGAACCTTAATTTTTCAAGTAAGGGACAGCCTAAAGATATGGTGGTGTGGGGCGATTTTACATCTGGTACAGGTCGTTACATACTCATACCTATACAATCTATTACGGGGCGCTTTCACAATCAAGGACGTCATTTATCGTTCTTTGATGTGAAAGTACATACATCGGTAACAACTATCTCAACGGATGCATTGCATATCGATAATGGCGAATTAACATTGGGACCATTGAATATTACATCCAATGGGGGTAGTAATTTTGCCATTTATGATGAAAGTACCTTTGGCGAGCTTGGGCGTACGATGGATGGTATAAAAAGTGACATGGCGCAGGCAAATCAGAATATGAAACGCGCTCAAGGTAATAGTCAATCGATGAATCAAGAAGGTATAAAGCCACCAAGTGATGCAAAAGGCGTTTTAGATGATGCCAAAGAAGCAATCAAAGGATTTTCCGATAGCTTGAAATCGATTAAGATTCGATGAAGTTTGAAAATTTTCATGTTCAGCTTATCTCCTAAGTATAAAATGCGAAATGTTATCAAAACATTTGATAACATAGTAGATTATATATGTGTTTTATTAGGAGGTTTCTTATGAGAAAAGCTAAAAAATTATCTATAACACTTATGGCGTCTGTTATGGCTTTAGGCGTTATAGCATTTACAGCACAACCAGCTAACGCATCTTATGGCTATAAATATACTGATTCCATTCGTCCACCAGTTTTGACACCTACACCATCTACTGGTAGAGCACCTGTGGAACCTGTAGCCACTACAGTTACACCAGCTCCTGCTGCTAAAACTACAACAACAGTAGAGCCTACTAAAGCGGCTGGTTCTGTAACAACAGCTAATACTACAAATAATACAGATAAAACAGCACAAGATATTCTTAGCTCTTTGCTTTCCTTGTTGCAAAACTTGTTTAACACTCTATTTAAATAATAGGGGATAACAAAACGGCGGTCCTTATTGGAACCGCCGTTGTTGCATATACAAAAGCCCTTCGGTTGCGTCCGAAGGGCTTTACTGTTTGTACGCCGAATAGGCATGACTAAACCCCCAGTTAAACTGGGGGTCGGTAAAAAATTCTTAGAGAAAAGGAAAGAACCTCCTAGTGGTAAAATGAAGTTGGTCTGGCAACCACAACATTTCAACATAGGAGGTTCAATGTCAATGAATGACGTAAAAAGCTTATCACATAGTAAATGGAGATGTAAATATCATATTGTTTTTGCACCAAAGTATAGAAGGCAAATAATTTATGGACGGATAAAAGCTGATGTAGGTAAAATTTTAAGAGATTTATGTAATAGAAAAAATGTAGAGATTATAGAGGCAGAATGCTGTCCGGATCATATTCATATGTTAGTAACTATTCCACCACATTTAAGTGTATCAAGTTTTATGGGATATTTAAAAAGCAAAAGTAGCCTCATGATATTCGATAAACACGCAAATTTAAAATATAAGTATGGAAATAGACATTTCTGGTGTAGAGGATATTATGTGGATACAGTGGGAAGATACGAAGGAGCGATAAAAGAGTATATTCGCAATCAATTACAAGAAGATATAGCACAAGATACATTAAACTTTAAAGAATATACCGACCCGTTTACGGGTGAGCCGGTAAAATAGGCAAAATAAAAGCCCCCGAGTAGGGGGCAGCCAGTGGTAATAGAGTGGTTGTCAGATCATTCAAAGCCCTCTTTAGAGGGCTACCACTAGAGAAAGACCCTTATAGGGTCAGAGCAAACCACCCGTTCTACGGGTGGTTATGATTTGTATTATTATTTTGTGTTTTTGTCAGTTGTTTGTGTATGTTTAACCTTGATAAGAGGTTCGTCCTTTGCAGCGGATTTTGTGTTGGATTCCACTTTAGAACTCGTTTCTACCTTGGCAGACGTATTATCTGATGGTGGCAAGAATGTACTGATTTCATTTTTGTGAGGCCCGTTCGTATTGGTTGTGGATGCTAGTTGCGCCCGTTGTGGAGCGATGAAAATTTCATCCTTCGTAATTTTTACGTCATTCAATAGTAATTTGAATGCGCTAGGACTTACGAATAATTGACCATCTATCATGCGCGGTGTAGGAAGCATAGATTCAGATGTATCAAGGTTGATAATTTGCAATTTGCCTTTTCTTACGATTTGCGCTTGATCTGGTTGGATGGCTAGTGTAGCAATGCTCATGTCTACCAATGCAGTTTTTGTTGGTGCATCCCAAGCTACCTTATAGCCTAACGCTTCCGATACTTGGCGCAATGCTACGAGCGGTTGGCCGTTCACATAGGCTACGTTTTGATGGTCTTTCACCGGTTCTAATACCTTGCCAGCTACATTGATGTGATGTTGTGTCGTTACAGATGCAGGTTTTTCTAAATTTTGAGCTGGTGCTGGTGTTTCCATGCCGATTGCTGCATGTGCTGGTTGTGCCATGCCTACTGTGAAAGCTAGCGCACCTAGAGCGATACTAGATAAAATAAGCTGTTTTAGTTTCATAAGGGACCTCCATAAGGTGTTATATCGTTCTGAATAAACTAATGTTATCAGATGTATATGAATATTTTATTATAAACTTTAATTTTATGCAATTTAAATCAGGCTGAAATAAGTTAATGGTTTGTTTTGCATGAATTATAAACTCATTGATAACATATACTTTGCTAAAAAAAATCAACCATGTTATCCTGATGTATATAAAATTGTTGGTGTGTGGTTAGGTCGTGTAATGTGTCATACTTCATTAGGTGTTACTGGTGCAACATTTGGCTGTCGCGTTAAAGATGAAATTAAATTTAATTTGAAAAAGGATATAGATAAGTAATGTATCAAGATTTAATCATAATGTTTGGTATTATATTCTTTATATACAAACTTATTACGCATAAAGGTGAGCTTAGTTTAGCTAGAATTATCTATACTTTTAGTTTAGTACTTGGATTTGGAATATTTTTCTTACGTAATTTAATATCTCCATTTACTATGTTGTTTTGGTGGATATTTTGTATGGGGATTTCTTTGGTTGGAATGTACTTTATGCTTAAAAATGATGAGTTTGAAAGTGATAAAGTAGAAAGATTACAGTCTAATTTTAAAGCAGGCGTATATGTTTGGTTATTTCTAGTAGCCTTATACATATATTTATATGTTTTGACTTATTATTAGATACCTAAATGGTAGTGTAATATATTTTGTCGGAGGCAAAATAGAATTATAATAATACTAAATATATTTATGCTACCCTTGAAGCTGGACCGGAGTTAGGTACTCAGACTCAACTTGGCCCTGTAAGTGTGCGAGCCAATATTAAAGCAGGTACTGAGAAATATATTAATTCAAGAATTCAATTATAGGAGATAAATCTGAAGAGGATAAGGCCTATAATGAAGTTTCTGATTTACTGAAAAACTATGGAGGATAATATTTTATGAAAGATTTATTCATTTTTTTTAAGAATATTGATCCACAGTTTTATGCCTGTATATTTGGTCTAGTTGTAACTGGAATTGGCATATATAATCCTTTGTTATTGGGCTTATACTCTCCTGACAACAATTATAATGAAAGTCCGGTTATGATATTTATTTTTAGGCTTATTAGTGGGATGGTGTTTGTAATAATAGTTTTGTATTTATTATATCGGCTTGTTACAGGGACATGGTTTGGTACTTAATCTTGAGTATTTAGCTTTTTCAATTAGACGAAAATGAATATAAAATGTATCTTCAATAAAGGTAAAAATTATAGTACTTTGTAAGAGTATAATACATTTGTGACAAGTAAATAAAAATAAGAAGGAACTCTGTTATAATGAAGTTGCTTAATCCAAAGATTATAACAAAAGGAGTTCCTTCTCATGCATTCTAAGTTTAAACATGAAGGCTATTTTAAGTATATGTTGAGGTAAAGAAGCGTGGTTATGAACGCTCATATGTCTCTATGTGCAGACAAATAAGGTTTCATATCTCCTAATCTATGGCTTAAATATCATGGCTTTTAGAGCTCTATGTGAGATTATTTTTTGCTATGGTATTAGCTGTTGGTAACTATAAAAGAATAAAATAACAATTATTTCCCATGCTAATGAGAGGGGCTTGTATCTAGATGAATTCAAGTTTTCATCAAGTTGTAAATGTCAATATAAGAATGTACAATTTTGACGATGTACAATGTACAGTTATTCCTTCTGTTGCATATGGTTTCGTAACCGGTATGAATCTCCAGTTATGCTAATCACATGTGCATGGTGAAGTAATCGATCAACAATAGCATTAGCTACTCGCTCATCATGTAAAATGGTAGCCCACTCATCAAAATTAATGTTAGACGTTACGATGGTACTTTTCTTTTCGTACCGTCTATCAATAATTTGAAATAGTAAGTTAGCATCACCTGGTTGTAACGGTAAATAGCCAATTTCATCAATGATGAGTAATTGGTAGCGTGCATAATGCTTGAGCCGAGTTTCTAATCGTCCTTCATCTTTTGCACTCTTAAGGTTTTGAATTAAATCATGGCATTTAATAAAATAGGTGCTTCGTCTGTTACGAGAGCTTTCAATACCTAGTGATGTAGCTAAATGTGTTTTCCCAACTCCGCTAGAGCCAAGAAATACAATGTTTTCAGCTTGTTCCATGAATCCTAATGATGCTAAATCCTTAATTTGCATTTCGTTAATTTGTGGTTGAAATGAAAATTCAA
>NZ_PPDE01000006.1 GCF_002959915.1 Veillonella atypica KON
GCCAAAGTGTCGACCTAAGTGACATCCAAGCTCTTGGCTCGGTGTATGTCTCCCTAGAAAGGAGGTGATCCAGCCGCACCTTCCGATACGGCTACCTTGTTACGACTTCACCCCAATCATCGACTTTACCTTAGACGGCTGGCTCCCGAAGGTTACCCCACCGGCTTTGGGCACTTCCGACTTTCGTGGTGTGACGGGCGGTGTGTACAAGGCCCGGGAACGTATTCACCGCAGTATGCTGACCTGCGATTACTAGCGATTCCGACTTCACGTAGGCGAGTTGCAGCCTACGATCCGAACTGAGAGAGTGTTTCTCGGGTTTGCTCCACCTCGCGGTTTCGCTTCCGTCTATTAACTCCCATTGTAGTACGTGTGTAGCCCAGGTCATAAGGGGCATGATGATTTGACGTCATCCCCGCCTTCCTCCGCATTGTCTGCGGCAGTCTCTCATGAGTTCCCACCCGAAGTGCTGGCAACATAAGATAGGGGTTGCGCTCGTTGCGGGACTTAACCCAACATCTCACGACACGAGCTGACGACAACCGTGCACCACCTGTTTTCTGGCTTCCGAAGAAGAGGAACCATCTCTGGTTCTGTCCATCAATGTCAAGACCTGGTAAGGTTCTTCGCGTTGCGTCGAATTAAACCACATACTCCACCGCTTGTGCGGGCCCCCGTCAATTCCTTTGAGTTTCAACCTTGCGGTCGTACTCCCCAGGCGGGGTACTTATTGCGTTAACTCCGGCACAGAAGGGGTCGATACCTCCTACACCTAGTACCCATCGTTTACGGCCAGGACTACCGGGGTATCTAATCCCGTTCGCTCCCCTGGCTTTCGCGCCTCAGCGTCAGTTTTCGTCCAGAAAGTCGCCTTCGCCACTGGTGTTCTTCCTAATATCTACGCATTTCACCGCTACACTAGGAATTCCACTTTCCTCTCCGATACTCTAGATCAGCAGTTTCCATCCCATCACGGGGTTAAGCCCCGAACTTTTAAGACAGACTAACTGATCCGCCTGCGCGCGCTTTACGCCCAATAATTCCGGACAACGCTTGCCACCTACGTATTACCGCGGCTGCTGGCACGTAGTTAGCCGTGGCTTTCTATTCCGGTACCGTCAAATCCTCGCACTATTCGCACAAGAACCATTCGTCCCGATTAACAGAGCTTTACAACCCGAAGGCCGTCATCACTCACGCGGCGTTGCTCCGTCAGACTTTCGTCCATTGCGGAAGATTCCCCACTGCTGCCTCCCGTAGGAGTCTGGGCCGTGTCTCAGTCCCAATGTGGCCGTTCATCCTCTCAGACCGGCTACTGATCATCGCCTTGGTGGGCCGTTACCCCTCCAACTAGCTAATCAGACGCAATCCCCTCCTTCAGTGATAGCTTATAAATAGAGGCCACCTTTCATCCAGTCTCGATGCCGAGATTGGATCGTATGCGGTATTAGCAGTCGTTTCCAACTGTTGTCCCCCTCTGAAGGGCAGGTTGATTACGCGTTACTCACCCGTTCGCCACTAAGATTGATAGAAGCAAGCTTCCATCGCTCTTCGTTCGACTTGCATGTGTTAAGCACGCCGCCAGCGTTCGTCCTGAGCCAGGATCAAACTCTCCAAGATATCTTGAAGCTATTTGAGTAGCTCAATATGTGTTGTCGTTACATTTAAGTAACTTTGAATTATGGTTGGTTTTGACCATGTCAAAACCCGCACTCTGGCATATGTTCAATCATATGATTGATTACCTATCATTGTTCAGTTTTCAAAGATCTGTACATTAGAAGTTTTAACGTTCTAACGACTTTTTAAAGTATATCAGTCATCTCATAAAACGTCAACCACTTTTTTAAGAAGTTTCGTTTTATTTTTGACCACTTGTGTTTCCACAATATACTTACCATCATAACCAAATTCTCTAAAATTAGAGATAGAAAACTCACAAACTTTCGTTTGTGAGTTTTATTTGGTGGCTCATCCGCGACTCGAACGCGGGACACCCTGATTAAAAGTCAGGTGCTCTACCAACTGAGCTAATGAACCATGTTGGCAGGGGTGGCTGGGATCGAACCAGCGCATAACGGAGTCAAAGTCCGTTGCCTTACCACTTGGCGACACCCCTACAATGATTACGATGTGTAGGTTATGGGGTGAGTAGTGGGGATCGAACCCACGCGTAACGGAGCCACAATCCGCCGTGTTAACCGCTTCACCATACCCACCACCTTGTAGGTATCGAAGACACTGTCTTCGTAACAAAGAGAATTATATCTGTTTTAGAAGTTTGTGTCAATAACTTTTTCTAATTTCATTTAACTTTCAGTTTTGAAATTAACAAGCTATATACTTCTAATATAAAACTCTTTCACATCCTAATAAAAAGGAAGTACCACCGTTAAAATGTTTTTTAACGAATGGTGCTTCCCTATTATACATATAAATTATTTATTTGGCAAATAGTTTTTTACAAAATTTGGTAATGCAAACGCAGCCTTTTGAATATCCTTGTTATAGTACTTAGTTTCAAAGTTTTGTTCACGATTTGGTTTCCATGTTAATGGGTCGTATTTTTTAGATCCAACCGTAAAGCAATGCATCCCGGCCGGATAGATTGGAATGTATGCGGTGTACAAACGAGCGATTGGGAAATGATTATTTACATAACCAAACACCTTCTCAACGAGTGGTTGATGAAGCATAGGAGATTCGGTTTGTTGTACAAATAGACCATCTGCTTTTAGAGCTTTCAACGTATTCTTATAAAACTCTTCCGTAAATAATCCTTCACCAGGACCAATTGGATCAGAGCAATCCACAATAATAACGTCATAGTAATCTTCAGCCTCTGCCATAAAGCCAATACCGTCACCAATCTTTACTGTTAACTTAGGATTGTTTTCAATCATAGCCTTAGAAATAGTAGGTAGGTATTGTTTTGCCAATTCTACAACTTTACCATCAATCTCAACCATGGTAACTTCTTTAACGCAATCATGGCGTACGCATTCTCTAGCTACACCGCCATCACCGCCACCGATAATCAGTACCCGTTCTGGATTTGGATGCAAAAACAATGGTACATGAGCAATCATTTCATGGTAGATAAACTCCTCCCGTTCAGACGTTTGGAATACACCATCTAATGCAAGCATCATGCCATATTCTTTAGACTTAAATACTTCAATTTTTTGAAATTCAGATTCACCAGAATAAAGTACCTCTTCTGCTTCAGCACTGAGACGTAAATGAGGCGTTTGCTCTTCTGTAATCCATTGACTCATAATAACCTCCTATATAGGTAGAGCGATAGCTTTCACCATCGCTCTCATAATACTAATATTATTTCTTAGTTATATAACAGAATCCACCGCCAAGGATGGTATCTTGCAACCAATGAACTAGTGAGAAATCGCGGATTTCCCCTTCATCAAAAATACCGCAACGAATATCATCACCATCCATGAACATCTTATAAATAGGCACCCAATGCCATGTATAGAGCGCAGGTTCTTTACCTTTATGGCGATTTAAGAACGCTACAGGAACATCCTGTGATAATGCATCGTGAATAAACTGCGCCGCCGCCTCTGCTTCTACGCGGGATGCAGAAAAAGGAGATACATTAAGCATGTGTACCTCATAAGGCAAATTCTTATCATCAAACAAACGACTAAGGCCACGTTCCATCCATTGCGTTTTATAAACGCCACCACCAAATCTTGGTTTTACATAGTTCCACACGACATTCATACGTTCTAATGCTAATGTATGATTCGCCGTAGTAGACACATCTAATAGGCCATCTCGAAATTCAGAATAACTCAATACCTGTGTAGCCGATGTAGGGCCACAACCAGACAAACGTTGCCATTCATCATCAAACCACTCTTGATCATAGCCGTGTGATATAGTCCCATTTACATCGATATCAAGCCACTCCGGATGTTTAACAGATACATCATTCATGAGATTAACCTTCGATTACTTCCACTGTTTCCATGATATCGCCTTGATGGATACCATCAACTACATCCATGCCTTCGATTACTTTACCAAACACAGTATGTACACCATCTAAATGAGGTTGTGGTTCGTATACGATAAAGAATTGGCTACCGCCAGTATTAGGACCACGGTGAGCCATAGACAACGCACCGCGTTCGTGTTTATGAGGATTGCCAATCAATTCGTCCTTAATTGTGTAACCAGGACCGCCTGTACCATTGCCATTAGGGCAACCACCTTGCGCTACGAATCCAGGAATTACACGATGGAATGTCAATCCATTATAGAAACCTTTATTAATAAGGTCGATAAAGTTTTGTACTGTGCCAGGTGCTTCTTTGTCAAATAATTCAATTACAATGTCTCCACCTTTTGCCATATGGATTTTTGCTTGTTTCATTGTTCAGGTACCTCCAAAATTGTACGCAACACATGTGCTGCTAATATAAAACCTGCCACTGGTGGCACAAAACTACATGTTCCTGGGCTCGTTGCTTCGCCGCGGAACTGTGGTTTTGTCGGTTTTTCTGTAGAAAATAAAACTAATTGTTTTTTTATACCCCGTTTCTTGAGTTCCCGGCGCATAATGCGTGCCAACGGGCATGTATGAGACTTATTGATATCTGCAATCATAAGTTTTTCTGGGTAAAAGCGATTACCGCCGCCCATACAGGAAATAACAGGGATGCTTTCACGTTGGCAAACCTCGATAATATTGAGTTTTGCCGTTACCATATCAATGGCATCGATCACATAATCAACGTTCAAGCTTTGAATAAATCCAGGATAGTTCTCCTCAGTATACATAATATCGTGAGTTTCTATCACTACATCAGGATTAATGGAAAGAGCTCGCGCCTTTGCGACCTCAACCTTACGTTCTCCAATGGTATCGTGTGTCGTAATCATTTGACGATTCAAATTGCTAGGTGCAATGGAATCACCATCAATAATAACGATGCGCCCTACACCAGCACGTACTAGAGCCTCGATGGCCCCACCGCCGACACCACCAACACCAAAGAGCGCAATAGATGTATCCTTTAATGTTTGGATTTTATCAGGCCCAACCAACCACTCTAAACGAGTTAACATATATTCCATTAATATTTACCCGCCGGAATGATTTCTGTCCAATATCCATCAGGATCAGCGATAAAATAAATACCCATGTCGGCATTTTCATAGGCTACAACACCCATCTCTTTATGTTTTTTTAGAGCTGCTTCGTAGTCATCTACATAAAATGCCAAGTGGAATTCATTATCCCCTAAATTATAAGGGCGATCCCAATCGCGCAACCATGTAAGTTCTAATTCATGTGCCGTATATGGACTTTTTAAATATACAAGGGTAAAAGCACCGCTTGGGTCTTCCAAGCGACGAGCCTCTTCAAGCAGTAAGGCCTCTTTATAGAAGGCTAAACTCTTATCAAGATCCTTAACATTTATATTATTATGAGCAAATGAAAACTTCATAGGACCTCCTTTTATAAATACAGTATGTTTTTGTAGGAATTATCCTCTTTTAATAGTTTCTATAGTCCTAAAATACTGATTAACTCTAGGCTTATAGTATTTTAATGTGAGCCACGGTTGAGCTACTATTCTAAATTCTAACAAATTTTAAACGTTTATCATTTCAATTATATAGTATATTTACAAGACATTCAAATACTTCCATCTACAATTAAAAGTAAAATAGGGCCTACTAACCTAGATATTATCTAAGCTAGTAGGCTCTATCAATCTTTTGTCATTCTTTCGATAATCTTTTGAAATCAGTCCATGAGTCCACCTGCTCATGCTCAGGAGATATATGGATCACCTCTCAGTCATCGACGAATTGCACCTGCTAATCCAAATACACCGCTTACCACGGCCCATGTATCACGTTGCCTTTTAAGGCGCTGTTCTGTTCGTTTGTTGCGTTTGATTTGTTCTGTCAATTCTTCTAATGATGTCGAGGCTTCGTTCAATTTCGCTTCTTGCGTCGTCAAGAGATTGGAGGCTTTCGTTAATTCTTGCCCCTGTTTCTCGTTGATTGCTTTGAGCGCGTTCAATTCCTTCGTCCGTTCTTCGTTGATAATCTTCAATTCTGTTAATGCTGTTCCCTGCGTCGCGGTTAAGTCGTTGGCTTGCTGCAATGCTTTCTCGGAGTTGTTGATTGAGCTTTCTGCTTTCGTCAAGCGCCCTTTGAGTTCGTTCCAACTGCTCACGGGTACGCTGATAGTCGGCTCTTGTGTCGAGGTACCCTCCGATGAGGCTGCATGCGAAACCGATGATAAGAACGCTAAGCACACTAAGAATAACGCGCTTAAGAGTAAACGCAGATATAATTTTGTTCTTGATAGTTTCATACATAGTTGCTCCTTCCTAAATATTACTACCCCACTGTGCGCCCCACCATCGAGCGGTGCCCCGTAACCAGTCGCCACCGCTCCATCGTTCATCACCGGCATGGCACACTAAGAGGTCCCATCGGTCAACGTTGGAGTCCGGACCGTAGGTATTGTTAGGGTAACCAGTCGGATCTAAATAATAGAGGTCTAGGCCGTCCTTATTATCGGCCGCCTCGGCGTGGGTCATTTGATGTTGTATATCAAGTGGTACACCTGCATTAATTGTGAGTACGGCCATAATTTGTGTCATTGTGGCCAACTGTTTTTTTGTTGGCGGTTCGCTACCTAGATTATTTTCACTGACTGCATCCCAACACGCTTCAATAGCAATGCCTACTGCGTTACTGTTACGCATGTAAGTGTGTTCCTTATAATCTGTTAAGGCCTCCATATCTGTCCACATCGTGCCAGCTCGGTCGATGTTGATATGGTAATCCTTGAAGTGCTTACCGCCTTTGACGCCAGTCCAATGTAGGTAGGCCTTTTCAATTTGGCCGTATGAATCTAGTGCTAAGGACTTTAACTCGTCCATTGTAATTTGTCTAAACATTTATTTCCCCCTCTCGTCATGGTTAACGTCATCAGATAGTTGTTGTATACTAGGTCGATTCATTGGCAACGTATTCTGTTCCTCTAGCTTATCAGGTATCCCATTATGGTCTTTGTCAATGAACATGCCACATAATCCAACAATGGACATAAGCACCGATGGAACGAATATGTGGTCAATGATAAGAATACCCTTATCAATAAGCTGATTCGCTTCAGGCGATACGTAGCCTTTAATCGTCGATAATACATACTGGGCAACAACTAATATCATCGGTACTAGCATGACGAGGACTAATGCCCTCGTTGCTAATACACCAGTTGGCCGTATGCCAGCTATTCGGATGGATTGATAGGACCGCTTGATGCGGTTAATGATAGCTAACTTATCCATTACCCCTCCATGCTCTGATAATCTCTAATACGCCTTGGAATATCTTTCCAAAGTCGACGAGGTCATCCTCAACCATTTCGCGTAAGTTCTCGATAATTGACCAACACTCGGAGAAGAACGGAATCAGCATGAATAGGAATGAGAAGATATGGTCCATGAATAGTTCAGTATTGGGGATAGGGATATCCGGTAGCGATTCAAACACTACCGATAAGACCATCCACGCGGGGTACTGGACGCATAACTTCGTTAGTAAATCGGATCGTAAGCGTTCACTCATAAGGTACCTACGTTTCAGCCCTGTAGTAGCATCAACATATCCACCTTTCCCCCATCCATACCATGCGAGCGTTGTAAGTAATGTTATAGGCGTATTATTCCTGTGATTATCCTTGTTATACCTAAGCACCTCCGTCGTAATGCGTTGCGCTGCGTCAATGAATAGCAGTACGGTTGTTAATATGATGATAACGCCCATACTGACAATATGCTCATGTGACACACCGCTAATCAGCATAACTAAAATGTCGTTCAATATATCCATTCACTCCCCCTAAGTGTGATAGTTACGTAATAGGAACACATGCAAGCAAGGCCTTTAGAACGAACGAATCCGTCAACGTCCGCCAAGCCTCGCCCATGAAATCAGTTAATTCTTGCATGTGTTCCCCCTTTAGTATTCCTGTGGATTAATTATACATAGTCCATTGGAGCCCCTGTTCCAATATACCGATGTTCAGTGTCCGACCAAATTAATTCCGTGTAATTAAAGGTGGTCTGCTGGAGCCCCTGTTCCAATGTACCGATGTTCAGTGTCCGATACCAAATTAAATCATTTGTCTTAAAGCTAATATTTTGAGGATTGCTTACATAAATCGGAATTTGTTGAGATGATACATTATTATTGACAGGTTGATTGCAATATAAGACTACTGGAACGCTAGATTTAATTTGAATATTAGAAATTGATTTATTAGCCCAAGCCGAAGGAATAAACGTAAATCCTTGACCTTGATATCTTGAAAAATCTGTATCCTCGTAGTTTGTAGCGTTAATTTTTAAAGTACTACCAAATAATTCATATTTAATGCCACTATCGGTTAGAGTATCATCAGCAGCTGCACCAGTTTGAACGCCTTTAATTGTATAATCGCCTACTTTTGTACCTGTGAAATTGTGGTAAGTGAGCTTGATGTCATCTTCACCTAATGGCGGAATATTCACGCTACAAGCTCCAGTACTGTCGAGCGTGAAAGGTGTATCGTTACCGAGCACCTTAACGCTGTAATGTGGTTCGCCTGTAACGGATACCACCTGTTGCCCTTGGATAACGCTTGGAATAGTTAACGCCTTAAATTCGGTACGAGGGAATGGCTTACCCATATTACCAATTAAGGCTGTAAGTACATCGTCAACGCTAGCACTTTCACACCATACGTTACCTTGTAATAACAGTGCTTTTGCATTATCTGCCGTAGCACTTGCGCCGTCCTTGCCTTTTAACGATTTTAGCCACTCAACATATGTACCTTCAAATCCGTTTAATTGAGCGATATTAAACGCACTTAGCCCGTCCTCACCCTTATCACCTTTAGGACCTTTCAAGGCCTCTAATTGCTCTGGTGTGAAATCCTCATATCGGAATGGGTCGCCTTTTGGTCCAGGTTCCCCTTGAGGACCTTGTAAACCTTTTAAACTATCAAGCCATTCCTGTTCAGTGCCTCTGAATCCATGAGCTACCGCAATAGCATAGGCGCTTTTACCTAAACCCTCAATAAGTGGAATTGTAGTTTCCTTATCAAGTTTTAAAATTAATTCGTTTTCCATACCAAGTGCCTCCTTACTTGTGCATTGAAATATCTGGAACGATGGTGACTGTCCCCTGTCCGAGCTTTATCCACTTGTGATCATTGTAAATAAAAGCATCGTACAGGTAATCACCACCCTTTAATTGGGCTTTAGCGGATTCCTTTCCACTAATGAAGAACCCTACCTGCTTAGACTGTACCACAGGAGTTAACTCTAATTTCATATCATCATACGGCCGTTTACGAATTTTGCAAACGGCATCGTATGGACTTAGGTCCATATCGGAGCCAGGGGGCACGATGTAAGTCATGCCAAAGTCCTGTCCTGCGTATAATGTGATGTCTTGTTCAATCATAAGATGTGCCTCTCATTCATATATCAAATTACGATTTCCTAAGATTACTTACGTCGGCAACTAGCAACCTTAGGCGCGAATCAACGCCAGCATCTGCTAATGCATCTTTGGTAGTTATATCTGTTTGCCATGTAGCTCCTAGGGTCAATACGTTTCCGCCTTTGATAGATACGCCATAGCCAAGGTATTCCGCTGAATACACGCCGTCCGATGGGCCAAAAGGAGATGGGGGGGAGTTGAGCAAGCAAACTGCAATAGACTGAACATTGTACGAACGAGACAATATATCATTACCAAACTTTAGATAACGATCATCCTTTGGGTCTTGCCAAGGCTTACAGTCATTTATATCGATATCGATATAATCTAATATGCGCAAAGCAGGATAATCTGAATCAAATAACGTTTGCCCCTGTTCGTTAAATACCTGCAATCCTGCTCGAATTTTGCCCGTAGAATTAGTATCCCGAGAAGTATAGTTATCAAATAAATAACAATCAACACCCGACGATTCTGGCGCTAATGCTTGAGGATGTGCATGCATTCTATAATGCGGGTATACCATACACACTTGACGCGCAAATGCGGAGGAGATAACACAATCTTCATTAATAGGTTTAATAAAGTTCAAATACATTCTTCCGCTATCATCAGCCGCAACACGGGTGTTGAAAAATAGGCTAACAACTTTCGGCACAACGCTGTGCAATTTAAAATTTCTGTACTCATCGTTAATGATGATTTGATTTTTGTCATTGTTGACTTCGAGATAAGTTGCGCTCATATTAGTATTCTCCTATAAACAATACAATCGCCAACGTATCATTATCAAAGAAATGATTATTAATCCGTGTATATTCCCAGTACACCATATCTTGATTAATCCAAGTTTTGATAAATTTCGTTGTTGGGAAGTTCCCCTTATAAGAAACGGATACAAAAGGAATAACGTATATAGTTGTATCCTTTTGTTTACCTATTACTTTTGCTGACCCAGTCCACGATGTGCAAGGGACGCACATTAACGAGCGAGTCAACCTCGCATCAGTAGACAGTATTTTTTCTCCGTATTCGTTATATATTTCAATCCCCTGTGGCATTTTATGTTTTCTCCTTATTATTAGTAGTACTGCAACCGCCATCGCTAATAGTAGCAGAATTAAGATTATTAGAATTATCATCTAAACACCCCTAACCTCACTCTTAGTACATTGTTATCATCGAACACTTTAATTAAGTTATCGGATATCTCAACCCTAGCGCCACTCGTCTTAGTGCGGAGCGTACCAATCGTTGCCGTGATAGCGTCAAGGCTATTCACCTTTAACTTATCCGCGGTAACGCTATCCGTTTGGAGCTTATCACTACTAATGGATAATGCTTGTATCTTATCCGCACTCACGGAGTTAGCTTGGAGCATACCATCCGTGATGATATTATTATCGAACAGTGCTTGGCCAGTTACGTGTAATAGCTTGCCGTCGATTCGAGTACCTTCAGGGGATAAGTTAATCCGACTAACAATATCCTTACCACTCAGATTACCGATAGCCTGTGTTACCTGAAGGTCAATACCATTGGCTAGCGTAGTAATTTGACCGGATAGGTTCTGATTAAGGTCAGTTACCTTTTGGGTAATACCCTTATCGAGTTGGACTAATTTAGATGCAAACCCGATAACAGAGGTTTTCATCGTTCCAACCTCAGAACTCATCGCTTGAATCGATTCGTCCATAGCTTTTAGCCCTAATGCTTCCGCATCAAGTAGGCTCTTATCAACCCTGTCCTTAATAGTGACCGACTTCTCGGCAACTAAGCTACTACCGAACACGTCGACATATTCACACCGCACACGGTATACTCCGGCTTTATTGGAGTAGGTGAGCATGCTAGACGTTGTCTCTAAGTCGTCCGTACGATTATCGCCAATAACGTGGCAACGGATTACATATGCCTGTGGAGGCTTCGCCCCGAAGTACAGGCTGAATCCTCCGAGTTGGTCCTTGACCTCAAACGTAGGGGCCTCTAACTGTGGCAAGTTGTACGAATACGTTGCCGGCGTTGAGTACTTACCTAGCGTACTTCGTGCATACAAGTACACCGTACCACTTCGTTTCGTAAGCGGTAGATTAGCTGAGGTACCTTTCACCTTCGCAAGTAGCGCGTTGGTATCCTTGCCTGGGTCATTATCGGTGCGTAGTTCATAATAGTCCACGTCAGCGTTCAATACATCGTTCCATGATGCGGTGGCGTGGTCCTTGAATGATACAGTAAAGTTCTTAGGCATGTCCGGTACTTCGTCCATAGCCTTGACTACGACGTCAACTACCTGGGCAGTATCGGAACGATTACCGAACCTATCCACGGCCACAGCCTTAACCTCGTACTCTTCGCCAGGGCCTAATGCCTTGATAATAACCTGGCTGTTACTACTTCCCGCATACTGCCAATCTTGACCGGCGATAACTTGGCCATTCTTAGATTTAAGTTTGTACCACACCTCAGCGCTATCAAAGTTGCCAGGATTAGCCGGTGGCTCGAACATCACTTGAAGGTCATAGTATACGCTTTTATCGGCGGTTAGGTTGTAGCGACTAATGACGTGTAGGTTCTGCACATCACCGGGCGCTTGCATCTTAGGAATCACGATTTCCTTAGTAACCCCTGTAGTGAGTTGCCCTAAATCGTTAATCGCTTGCACCTTAATCTCGTACGTAGCGCCTAATAATACATCGGATATCTCCGTGCTATTAGGTGATGCGGGGAAGTTCCCCACGTATTTCCAGGTATCACTTTTAGCGTTCCTATAGTTAACCACTACGTTGGTTATCTTGCCATCACGAGGCAGTTGCCAACGGACGGCGATTCGTGAGTACATAATGCCATTAGCTCCGTATACATCACTTACGAGGCCTATATCCTCAATATCGCTACCAACCTCAGACTTATAGTCGATAACAGGAACAGAGCCATCCGCGCTCGTATACACTTCAGGATAGTATTCCATGCACTGTATCTTGCGAGTAAGGTCTGTACCGCCTTCCGTGATAGCTAGCACCCTAAATGGTTTAGCTGCTTTGGTTAACTCACCAAAGGCGTACACACTACCAGGTTCGACTGCAATCGTTTCCTTAACCGTTACGTTACGGCCAATCACGCTTAGTACTGTGAATGTAGTCACCGCATCGGTAGCATTGTTACGAATCAGTAGTTGGTACTGCTTGCCAGGTAATGTCGATACTTCCTTATCAAGGGTGATGGTATTACCTGTAACAGCTACTACTCGGCCACCTTCGCCCCATTCAGGTACGTCATGTTGGATAAGAATAATATCCCCGATGGTACACGCTGTAGCGTCGGTGAAAGCTTCGATAGATACAGTACGCACCTCGTACTTATTGCATCGTAGGTAGTGCTTACCATGTTTGAACGCCTGGTCTAGGCTAGTACATCCCATAAGTTCTATTTGAGCAGGGTTGGTAAGGGTATCCGATTCATCGTAGGTATCGCCATACACGGGGATAACATCGCGCTCGTAGTCCTTATCCTTATTAAGGAAGGAGATTTCCACGGAGTTGGCACGGCTTTGGATACCTTGGAACTCCTCGGAGAAGCTACCTTGCTTAATGTTGGCCACCGTGAATAACTGCACTGGTGTTGACTTATAGTCGCTAACACAGGTGAATCTAGTTCCCTGTGGAATGACTTTACCACGTCCTACGTTTTCCGGATATTTGAGCGCATCCCATAACCGGCTAGCGCTATCGTAGATATAGTTAAAGGTGAATCCGTTCTTATCGCAGTTATTGGCCCAAGCCTTAAATGCATCGTAGTCCATCCGTCCATGAGGTTGGCCAAACACGACGTATTCATCGCCAAACTTACGAGCCATATGAAGTAGATCATATGCCGCCCATGCCGGGTTATCCGCGCGTTGGACTTCATACTTTTGTTGGTACGGGTTGAATACATACACGGCGGAGCGTTCTTGTATCCAGGATACTTCAGGGTCAGAGCCGTTAAGTTGAGATGTGGCCAAGGCTTTAATACCGATAAGGGCTTTACCAGGATGTACGAAGTCATCGTATATAATCTGCGTCAATTGGTTCCAGTACACCTTATTGTTGTATCGGATTGAGCTACCGTCCTTACTGGAACAACGAACACGGACTTCATACTGCGCCTTATCGAGGTTATCGAATCGGTACACTCGATAGAACGCGGTGTTAGTAGCCTCTGTAACCTTGCCCTTATAGTCGCCTTCAGCGATTTCTGCGTCAGACTTTTGACGCGTGAAGGACCAGCCGTCACCGGATTTCTTAACGAAGGCTTGCATACCCTTTTGATTGGAGAGTGGTAACTTATGCCACTCCTCGTCCGCCCCAACTTTCCGGATTTCAGCATCAAGAGTAACCGATGTAGCGTCCATTCCGCCTGTATCATTGGAGTAATACAAGCCATTAGGGAAGCTGATAGTTAACTCTATAGCATTGCATGCGTCACCTTGTACACGTTGTGTACTCCACCCGTCCTTAAGCTCATAGTTGAGTACTTGGTCTGCGTAGTTATCGTTGAAATTCGGGATAACAGTTTGGTCATTGGTACCTAATCGGATATCCACTTGCACATCTTGGTAGTTACTGATTGGGTTGGCGTTGATACGGATATCCTCGATTTTGGATAACTCGCCTTCACCGGCACAATATAAGAGGTTGAGGTACTGCTTTTCGCCATCACTGATAATGTGACGAGATAAGAGGAGCCCAGCGCTCTTCATACGGCCGTACGTAACGGCTAGAGGGTACCCTTGCCCGGTTACAGTTTTTGCCCCTCCCCATCCATAGGTGTTAGCCTGTGCGGAGTCCGTATGAGACCGGTCAGCCTTTGGCTGAGTTAACTTATTGACAAGCATATTGCCAATCATACCAATGGCCATGGAGAGTACTGTGCGCCATATTAGACTTTGGATACCAAATATAGCGCCGCTAGCGATACCGCCTGTGGCGATACTAAGGCCTATTGTTAAGATGATTCCAAAGAACTTACCGTCGATTTGAGGCATGGCCACGATATAATCGCCATCGTTAACAATGGTATCAAGCGTAGCCTCTTGGCCATTAATGGAGTATACCCAGTCGCCATCTTGTTTAGCGTAAAAGCTTAATGGCATGTTTGCCTTATAGGGGCGGTATTGTGTTTCATGCTGATCCGGTTTAAACGGATTCCTTACTAGCACTACATTAATCATCGGCTACTCCTTTCTATCGTATATATGTTTAAGCCTAGGAACGTATTTAGAAATATGTTCGATACATACACCGCTTGGCTTAGTAGCGTGAATGAATCGACCATCACCTAAATACACGCCTACGTGGTCAAGTTCCTTACCTTTTAGCGAGAATACCAGGACACTGCCCTCTGTTGGCTCCTTGACCTCTTGCCACTCGTCCATAGGAATATCTGTGTAGTTCGGAAGTGTAACACCATTACGGCGATACACCTCGGCCACTACGTCCCAACATTTCAGCTCCTCGAATGGGGTGCCCAGCATATCAGACATATCACTTGTTAGATGCATACAGACCTCCCTGTGGAATCGTTGGCTCGCCTCCGAATCGAACGCTATTACCTAATGCTCGACATCGTGACAAAGTCTTATTACACTCGGTCTCGGTGCCCTTGTATCCACACTGAATACCTTTGAATTTGAAAGGACAAAAGTCCTTCATGATGCGGACTAAAGGGAACCGACGTGTGAAACTAAAATCCGTACCGAGTGTGAACTCCATCCATTCTGCATTAGCAACGGAGCCCGTAATAACGAAGTGTTCTTCTACTTCGCACACGTTCGGTACATTTGTATTTATTACGCGGACAATAACATTCGCACCAGTGAACCCTTGATTATCCTCCGCCAGGCGTTGGATAGTCCGTGTCACATTGGACACGGACAATTTAACGTTTGGAAGGTCAGTCGAGTTATGGTTGACGTCCGCTAATTTAAACGGAAACGCGATGTATTTATTTCCCTGGAAGGTAATATCCTCAGTGTTATACACAAGTCGGACGATATCGCCTTTGTATTCGATATCAAGGAGCATGAGCCATACACCTGTGGCGTCTATTTTGTTTTTCTCCAAGATAGATGCAGTTGAAAGTGTTAACATGTTATGCCTCCTGTAATTTCACGGTACCAACCCATATGCCGTAGTCATTCGCTGCAAAGTCTAACTGATCACTAAATCGTACCTTGATAGTTTCCTTCGTTTCAGGGTTCGTCCAGTCGAATACTGTCGAACAGTTAACCTCGTCAAAGAACGACCTTAACCGTAAGTACTCAGAGGTGGGCACCTTATAGTTCACGTTGTATGACCGTAAGGCCTTAGTAGTCTTACGGCGACTAATAATCGTCATATTCTCCACTTGGCCCTTATATGTCATATCCGGTGTAGTTTCTTGAATTGGATATATTGGATATCTAATGTTTGGAAATGTTGCCATGATTAACCTGCGGCCGCTTTAATTGCATCCCGCGCACCTCCTTTATTATTTGTTACGGCTTTAACCATTACATCGATGATGTAATTTTCTCCATCGAATCTCGAGCTTTGTTGCTCAGATTCAAGGGCTTGGCCAGATTGGTTGATGATGTTAACAGTAACGTTATTCCCCTGATTACCACCTAGCATCTTACGAGTTTGACTAGCGTTATAGATACGATGGGAAGCGTTGAATTGAAGGAGCTCCGGTCCGTTTTCACCGACCAATGTCATACCTGTAGGCGCTACCCCGCCGGATGCGAACTTAGAAAACCCTCGACTACTGAACGCTGAACTAAAGGACCTACCTGTGGAGAAGGTACGACCGCCTCCACCAATATTTCCTATACCTCCGACCACTCCACCGAATAGGCTTTGCAACTTAGGCTGTAGGTATTGTTGGAATGATAAGTTCACCATCATCTTGATAATGCTATTCGTCATATCCTTGAATATGCTTATAAGCCCCTTACTAAAGGATTTCGTACCTGTGGCCATAGCCTCGAGGTTACTTGTCCAAGTCGAATTGATATTACTCATGGTACTATCAAAGGTCGACTTCGCAAGGTCAGCATAATTCACTGTTTCCTCTTGATATTGGCGCGCTGCTTCCTTCAATCGAGATTTCAAGTTACGCCCTGCCATCTCCCATAGCTTTTGTTGGGCCTCAACTAGGTTCTTCTCAATCTGTAGCCGTTGCGTAGCCGTCATCTGTGCATTAGCTAGCTCGTCTTTGGAATAGTCGATGTAGGCCTGCAGTTGTTCCGCCAAGATGGCGTCTGACTGGTCCAGTGTAAGGTGTCCAAGTTTCACCAGGTTGGACTGATGATCTAACGCTTCAGTCGTTTGTGTGTAGGCAAGCTCTCTGATTTTCTGCTCAGTATCGGCTACGAGTTTCAATCGTTCCGACTCTGCCTTCTTCTCAGCAAGTTTCTTGTCCCCTACAGCCTTGGTGTACTCACGAACGTTATCCTCAATCTGAGCCTTTTGTGCATCGGACTCAGTCTTGATAAGTTGGAGTCTATCCCCTGTACGTTCAAGGTCAAGTTTCGTAATATCCTCATTCATCTTGCGAACGCGGATAGTTTGATTCCGTTCCGCCTCAGCAAGTTTCTTTTGATATACTTCTTCGTTCTTGGCCCTTGCCTCGGCCACTAGGTTGGAGTTGGCCAACGCTTGCGCGTTAGCGTTCTTAAGGGCATCGTTAGAAGCCGATACGCTTGCAGATGTGCCTACTAATTTAGCCGTATCCACATACCCAGTAACCGCCCCGAAGTCTCCTTCGACGGACTGTTTAGCCACTACACCAGTACTAGAATTAGCACCAGTGTATCCGCCATTGCCATCAGAGATTACGATGTGATTATCTCCAAGAACTACGACGCCATCGCCTGCTTGAGGTGTATATCCATCACCAGCCGGATGCCATGCGCCCGCAGCTGCTGCCGCGTCCATAATGGAAGGAACATAACGAGGTACGTCCTTTCCAAAGGTTTCCTTGACGGAATCAGCGAACAATTTGCCACAATCCGTAGCCCAAGTACCATCAGCCCCTAGTGAGTAGGCCTTGCCAAGTTGAGCATTAGCTGCAGCTAATACACCGGAAGCTTCACCACTTCCACCACCTACGCTATTAAGCCCCGCTGCGGAACGGATAATATCTCGAATGTTCTTATTGTTCGATTCATACTGATTCTTAGCGTTGAGCTTATCAATTTCGTACTGACTACCGTCAATCTCCAAGGATTGAAGAGTTAGACTTCGAATCATGTCGTTAAGACGTTCCACGGAGCTTGCTAATTTTTCAGCCGCTTGTTCTGCTTTCTTAGCGGCGGCTTCTTGGGCCTTCGCCGCTTTGCCGGCTTCCTCATTAGCCTTATTAATGGCTTCGTTATTCGATAAGCCGTTCTTAGCGTTCTCGATTTCTTGGTCTAACTTGGCCTGTTCTTCCTCGGCTTTCTTCTTCGCCGCATCAGCCTCTTCCTTAGCCTTCATCGCAGCATCGATTTGAGCGCCTTCCTCCTTAGTGGCTAGGCGGTCGTTCTTAATCAAGCCGAAGAAGGAACTATCCTCAACCCAGTAACGGCCATCATGGTTTGCCATGTAGGCTTCACTTGTGCCCTTATCAGAGTTAAGGTTCCGATGGGCTTTCATGCCGTTAACTTCAACACCTAGGTCAGTACCTTTGGTACGTTCCTTGTATCGATAGTCAAGTAATGCTTTACCTGCCAACGCAATAGCACTGGCCAAAGCTACCCAGGGACCTGCAGCCGCTAATGTGGCAAGTCTCATGAATTTTAATGCAGTCGTTACGGACTGAATCACTGTTACCGCAATACCGGCCTCGAAACTAAATTTCACTACCCCTGAGATAGCTTCCTTCTGTTCGGTGGCCATACTGCTATAGGACTTCGTTAAGTCGATAGCCCATTGAGTGTAGTCCATAATTACTGGCAATAACTCTTGGCCAATCATGATGGCCAAACGCTTACCGGTTTGTTCCATGTCCTTTAATTGGCGATTAAACTGCGCCGATTTCTTAGCCGCTTCATCGTCAATAATAAGGCCCATAGCACGTGCCCGGTCCTCGACTTGCTTCATCGCCTCTGCAGACATATTCAGCATGCCGTGGAGTTGGTAGCCCGTCTTACCGAACAATTCCATTTCGACGCGAGTTTTTTCCGCGCCGTCCTTCATGCCTCTTAGGCGTTCTTGGATAATCTGGAATACTTCAAGAGTGTTCTTCCCTTGAATCTGATCAATACTAATCCCTAACCGACTGAACATATCGGTCGCAAGCTTCCCCTCAGCCGAGGCTGTTTGCATTTTATCTTGAGCGTTTGATACGGCTTTCGCGAACTTAGCAAACGCCGTAGTGCTTACGTCGGTAGCTACGCCCATATAGTTGGCCACGGAGATAAAGGTACTAGCTTGCTCAGCGGTGGCACCTGTTAAGGACTGCATTTTCTTAACTGATAAATTCCAGTCGAGTGCCTCTTTGGCAAGCTTTGACCCTAGACCGGTGATACCCGCACCAGCTCCAATGGTCAGCATTTCTGTTTTTAATTTTGCTAGCTCGGCAACTGTACCCTTAGAGGCGGCTGCGATTTTCTCTAAACCGGCTTGCGTATTCTTATCGGTCAGTTGCACTACGATATCTACTACATTATTCGACATCCTTATTCATCGCCTCCATTTCTAATCCCTCCAATATCCACATGAGGTTGAATAACATCGGACCCAGGTTGATATTATTCATTTCCGCAACTGTGCGGATGGCCGGATAATCAAATCCTGCTAGCCCTCCTGTGTGATATATGCGTTGACTGCGTGATAGGGTATACAGTTTCATAGCCAATTTTGTACCAAATAATAGGTGCGGAGGATTGTATTCACACTCCGAACAGTCGAAGGACTGCCGGGTGGCGGATTGTAACTCCCTACACCCTTGGCAATACTTCGGACGGTCAGAGGACATCCACCCCCACACCTCTTTTAGTTTTTTTCCGTTGCGTCTTGTACCTGGAATGTCGCTGTGATAACTTTACCCGCAAAGTCCATAGCTTCCTTATCAGATACAGTATTAAGGTCCTCATCACTGAGGCCATATACGTCCATCAAGATGAACCGCATAATGTCACGGCTACGAATGATACCTGCTAGTTGATCATCTTCTTCGACTGGACAATATACGAAGTCCAATCCTGCTTTAATCAACATTTCACGTTCAGACCATGTGAGGGCTCTTGCTTTTAGTTCCTTACCTTGAATCTTCATACTTACCTCCTATTAATATGCTGCTTGCGTATTAGTTAATTCGAATAGAACGGCAGATGCCTCAGCACCATCGCCGTAGTATGCTTTGAACGGCATTTCAATGTTAACGCCTTTAGGGCCATCGATACCTGGGGAGTTACGTTCGTAAATCAATTCAGGTAATTTGATAACCAAAGAGTTATCGCCTTTAGTAAGCGTTAATTCTAAGCTAGATTCTGTACCATTTACGGCTTTGTTCAATAAGTCCATGTTTTGGAAGAACGCTTTCAATGTACCAGATACACCGACAATACCTGTATCGATATAGGTACGGAACCCTTTATTACCGATAGCATAGGAATCACCATCCAAGCCGAAATCAATGTTAAGGCTTAGGGACAATACGTTAGCAACTGTCACGCCACCTTCTTTGATTGTGGCTTCCAGGTTTTCAAATGGAGTAAATGCAATTTGAGTAGGCGCTGTATCAAATGGCACCGCCGCCATTGTTTCCTTGCACCCCATTACGTCGATAGTGGCTGTTAACTCGGAGTCACCACCAAAGTTAAGCGCCATCTTATTCATCCGAACGCCGCTAAACTGTTGATATGTGCTGATATCCTTATAGCCTTGCTCGAATGTAGCGGATGGCATATCCGGACCGATTTTGAACACATGCTTATGCGCGGAACCTGCACCGGCTGTAGAAGTAGGCGCGCCAAAGGCTAATTTCAACCAATAGCCGAAGCCGATTACATCGACTGGTGGTGTAATACTACCGGATGCATCGATGTTACCACGGCTAGGCGCAGCTGGATTTCGCGTACCACGAATTACATTAGAATCATTTAGATTTTGACTTGCTTTTAGAGAGGAACTAATGATTGGCATAACCACGCCACCGGTGGACGGTGTAACGCCAAAGTCAGTCTCAAAAGCCATTGTTAATTTGGATTGTGCGCCTTGCGCACGTTTAGCTACTGCCATGTTATCCTCCTATTAATATTCAACGTGACCGCCGATTACGTGCGGTATTTCTATTGTGAATGTGGCCTTTCCTGGATACACAGGGCGCCACGATACATTATCCGTTTCATAGTCAATGTTAATGACTGGATAATTAGGGTTGACGGCCATAATACATTCAATGAGTAGCTGGCCAAGTTCATCGGTTTCAAAGGCACCTGTATAGGTAATGACACGGCCATTACGCTCCGCTTCCTTCCGATGTACGCCCCATACGAGTTGGAGCGTATACGAATAGGAGTCCGCAAGCCCTTCGGACTTTGAGTCCATAAGGACTATAACGCATGGGCAATCCTCCTCAAGAGGAGCCCCTGCATCGTCATACCCTACGAATATGGATAGGTCCTTACCGTACTTCGCCTTACAGAACTCATTGATACGATCATTATCCTTAATAGCCTCAACCCAACGGTTCGCAATCACTGCGAGTGGAATTGTTTGCATAGCTACCTCACTTTGTATACTCGATTACTGGAGCCCCATGAGGTATTACCAAGTGCGTACTCACCGATTTTCTTTTCAAGGAACGGTACGAGTTTAGGTTGAAGGGCGTTGCGCATCGGCCCGAAGGTTTCACGGGGTTTAATGGTGAAGGTCGTTTTCCCCTTGGCCAACTGGAACCCATGCGCAAATAATTTCTTACGCATGTTCTCTGTTATTTCCTTGGTGTAGCCCTTCTCTATCTGTTCCCCTAATTTCTTAGCTGAATTAGATAGCCATCCAACTTTGACCGATTCAGACTTAGCGTCGTACTGGTATCCTACGGCACGGTACATTTTGCCAAGAGGCGTGTATCCAACTGTGCCGGCTTTTACACCGCCCGCGATAAGTTCATCACGAGACTTATGTATCCAGCCTTCTCGGTCAGCCTTACCGCCTTTTCTGTAGGCTCTTCTAACTTTGGCGCCGAATGCTGCTTCGAGTTGTGCCCTCATAGCGGGTGGCATGAAATTAGCGTATTTCTTACCGCCTGGCGCTCCGGATTTAATGCCTTCCTTGATAGCCTTAGACATCATGAATCCCATCGACTTCATCGCCTTACGCATCCAATCGGGTTTCGTTTTAGCGATAAATTCAAGATACGGTGTAGCTCCATCATTAATGGTGATAGGCTCATTACTCATGGTCTCACCGTCCTTACGTTGGCCACGATTTCTAGGCAATGCATCTTATCGTCGCTATCGGAGATATGATCCACATACCACTTCTTGCCGTGGATGTAGATTTCATCCTTCGCCTTAGGGAGTGGTATATCCTTGGTCCGTATCCATATCTTCGCTTTATCAGCTAATCCGGTTACGAATCCCGAACCCTTGCCATCGTACTCACCGATTTCCACGCTCGCCTTGATGGTCTTACCTTCATATGTGATTTTCTCACCAAATGCCCCCAAGAGGACGTTTTCATCGTATGTATACATATTTGTACCTCATAGGTTTAACGGGGGCGTAGGGCCCCCGTTATCCTCATAATATAGCTATTGCCTACGCGCCAACTTTGACAGCTTGCACTAGCATAACGGTAACAGTATCTTGCGCAGCAGTTTTAGGCGCTACTGCGATACCCAATGGATTACCGCCTGTTTTAACGGCTTTATCTGTGTCAAAGTTAACTACGTCGCCGACTGCAAAAGTATCAGTTTTATTAGCTGTTACTTTGAATACGCCGGTTACTTTAATGGCGCCGACTTCACCGACTTTTAAATCTGTGACAGCCACGCCATGAAGTGCACCGGCTTCAACAATGTTACCTGCTTTGACTTCTGCAGTTGCAGTAATGTCAATGCGGTCAGTTTCTTGTACGAATTGTGTCATCATATATCGTTACCCCCTAATTATTTACCTGCGTTTTTATATAATCCACGGAAGTCAAGAGCACGTACGCCTACGTCCAATGCAACTTTATATTCGATACCATCTACGTCGAAGCCTTGACGAGTTTCTAAGCGTGGAGCTTCTACGCCGTTCAAGAATGTAGTTTCAATAGTATCGTGTTGAGTTGCATCCGCTACTAAGTACCATGCATCTGGGTCAGTGATTTCTGCATCAGCGATAACCGTGAATCGACCTTTGTATGGGTTAACCACACCGGAGTTAACACCTGCCACGTCTGCGGTGGAGTTCATGAGTTGGTATGCTACCATTTCAAGTTCAGGTGGAACGATTAAGTATTTAGGTGTGATGTTAAGTGTAGCCGTACCTTGGATACCCTTTTGACGGCGCATAGCAGTTACTGCTTTAGCAATAGCTTTTACAGATAATGCTTCACCTGTGGATGCAACGTTACCGTGTTTGCTGTTAAACAATGTAACGCCATCTTCCATTTCTACGTTACCTGTCAATTGTGCGTATACCATTTTGTTAACCAAACGTTTAGCCGCGGATCCGAAACGAGTTGCGATAGCGGAGAACATACCAAGGTCATCGTTGATGATAGCTTGACGAGTTAAGCTGAACAATTTGCCGTAAGTAGCAACTTTAGTACGTGCGGAAGTTTCACCGAATGTCATAGCTTTGAATTGGCTACCTTCTGGAACTAATTCCAAGTCGCCTGCTTCAGACAACGCTACGCGTGTAGCTTCTTTGAAGTCACGGTTAGAGCCTTTACCCGCCCATAATTGGTACGTAGTTTCTGCTTCGTTAAAGCCATTCATTACGGATTTATTTGCCAAGTTAGACATGATAGCAGGGAATGTGGATGTGGAGTTAATAGCTTCACGAGCCAATTCCAAATTATCACCAAAGTTAGCGCGAAGGCCTTCACGTTGTAATGCTTCACGTGCCAATTCAACTAAAGAATGTGCACGTAATTCGTTAGCACCTGGTGCCGGTTCAGCTACTTGAATACCTGCCGCCATTAATACTGCATCTTGTGCAGCTGCACGGAATTTATCGGATTCAGATTCGCCCATTTTAACGGACACGCCTGCGTTACGCGCACGTAATTGGTCCATAACCATTGCACGTGCTTCGTCAACGGATTTGCCCAATACGATTGCTTCGTCTGCGCCTTCAACATCGAAGTCGCGGAACATAGCAGTAATTTCAGAAGTACGTTTACGTTCTTCTTCCATAGCTTTCGCCAATTCTTCTTTTGTGATACCGCCTTCAACTGGAGCGGATTTCACTTCTGGAGTTTCAGTCAATTTTTCTTGTTCATCCATACCTTTGTTTTCCTCCTGTGTGTCAATACTTGTATGAATTTGAATATCATCTGCACTGCGACCTACGCCGACCGTAGGGTCTGCAGGTACGGATACAATGCTGATTTCTAAAGGTTCCCAATCCGTTACTACATATGTGTCCGGCCCTTTGAATCTGCCATTACTGGATACAGAATCTTTCTCATCAAGCGCTTCATAGCGTTTAATAGAGTATCCAACGCTAACACCTTGAAGCGTACCGGATTGGACTTTCTTAAATATGGCGTCGGATTGTTCATCTTCGTCAAAGCGTACTAGCGCTTTACCTCGATTATCTTCAATCCACACCTTTTCGATGTGCCCCACGACCGCATCACGATCATGGTTAAATAGCACGGTGCCTAAGCCATCGTTAAATCTATCGAGATTGATACATTCTTCATCATGGCAAAGGATTTCATCGCCGAACCAACGGCCATATGGCGTTTCGGAGGAGAAAGAAAGTTCTACCGTCCGATTGTCGGAGTCGACTTGGTCAATCGTAGATTCACGGCAATAGTTACCATAAATGCTACGTTTTTCATTTTCGTCCATTGTTAGCCATCAGCTCCTTCCTGTGATTGTTGGACGTTATTGTCACTATCTGGGTCCATCAATGGTTGCAACTCACTGGAATAATCAAGTAACACACCAAGCTCCTTGGCTCTATCTTGTTCGAGCTTCCGTTGTTCAAGAACTTCTTCCCAGTCACGCCCAGATGCTGCGCACACATCCTCTAAGGTTGTAAGACCGGACTTGATAGCTTCCTTATTGGCGGACACTTCCTTCACTGGGTCTATCCACGACCAACCTGGTGCAAGCCAAGATACTTCTTGGTACTTGTCCTTATTCGCCAAGTAGTCAGATGGTAGTTCACCAGCTAGGTACAATGCGTCAATAAAGGCTTTCCAAATCGGCATGCAAAAGTGCGCGATAACAAATGTTTGCCATTGTCGGAAGGTCTTTTGGTCCTCTAACAGATTTTGCCTTGCTGCTGAGAAGTTACCAGATATATTACGAGCCACGATATCCGCGCTCATTCCTAGACCAGAGGATATTCTCCGTGTCTGAGTTGCCGAGTATTCACTAGCAGTCCCTGCATTACGTTTAGGGTCTGCAAATTCAATGGATTCACCAGGGCTAAGGTGTCTAACCATGCCTGGTGCTAGGGTCATATTAGGACGTCCTTTACTATCCCTAGGTAGCATCGCCGTTTGACGTGCTGAATTTTGAGACGTTATGAACGCGCTATAACATGCGGATACACGTGCAGCAATTAGGTCTGCGTCCATGTATTCATCAATATCGTGGATACGGCGAAGGACTAATGCCAGGTGGCTCATCCCTCGAAGTTGAGAGGTACGAGTCGGCTTGAATAATAAGAACGCCTGGTTAGTAGTTAGCCGTAATGCGTCGAAACTGCGTAGCCCCATTGGATCGCTTTGATATACGTGATACGCAACTGGTCTCCCATATTCGTTAACCTCCACGCCGTTGATGATATTATTCTTACCATGTTGTAAGCTAACCGCCCCGATATTCTCCGCTTCAATCAATTGTATCGATAACGGAAGGTATTCGCCTTGTGCGGTTTTGTTGACTAGAATCTCGCCATCATACAGCATCCGCCGTAGCGCGATAGACTGCAATTCGTAAAAGTTAGACATACCTCGGACATCCGCGTTTTCAGCTTCAGTCCATTTTGCCCATGCTTTTTCGATTTTGTTGTTAAGGTTTGTATTTAACTTACCTTTACCGCTTCTTACCTTCGCCTGTGGCTTAATTCCAACGCCAATAACGTTACGAATTAAAGCCGTTACCACAGACTCCGCTAAGTCGCTGTTCATTTCAGCTGCACGAGCTCGACCTCGAATAAGATCACGTGCTCCGGTGGCCAACTGTTCAGCGGTGCCATAAGCAGGTTGCCAGTCACTGCTTAATCGGTCCATCGACGCCGCATCATATTGGCGGATAGCCTCTCGTGCTGCGATACGATTAAGCGCCCTTTCAGGGCTAACCCAACCGATTACCTTATCTAAGATATTCATCGTCCACCCCATGTCACGTATGCATCACTCTGGAAGCCGTTCGCTTCCTCATGAACGCGTTGCATTAACGTTTGTTCTCGTGCATATAACACAGGAAGGTCAATCGCTTTGAACCGCTTACCGCCAATCTGTAACTCGGAGTATCCTTTAGTTTCGATATCCTCGATGACTTCACGGATACGGTCCAATTGTTCATTTACATCGCTCATGGTTCACCTCCTTATCTAAACCAATGGTTCGTATTTCCCATTCCTACGCCGTAGTCGATGTCCTCGGGTACGGAATTGGACTCTTCATACTCTTCGGGCTCCGTTAAATACTTCACCCCTGCAATGTCTGCGACTGCAGCATTGTATGTACATGTATCTAGCAAGTGATTCGTAGGGTGTCCGGTGAGTGGTTTCCACTGCACCGTAACTTCACCCGTTTTCACATTGCGGATTTCTTGTTTTTCTTCCGACCGGAGATGGTCAGTATATTCTTGAGGACAATCCTTGAACAGATGGATTGTGCCTACCTCATCAGTTGGCCGTACCATCCGAGCAAAGATAAAGTCCTTCCAGTAGTCCGTATTAAGAACGTACAATTTAAGGCCTCCGATAACGCCCTTCTCAACACTTGACATGGAGTACGGCGCCGTTAGGGTCCTATGATTGGACGAACCTTTTAACGGAATACATATTTCCGGGAACCTTGCACAGAATTGGTACACCTCGTCCGTTCTGAAGCCTGAGTCAATGCCCGCCTTCATCACCTGTCTAGGTTCGCCGTATTCTGTTGGATATTCCCTGTTGACTATGATCTCCTCTAGGTCATCCCATGTACTGGCTTGGCCATAGTCGATGAGATAGGACTTCACGCCTGGCGCATAGGCCCTAACCTCCCACCAGAAGTGGTCAAGTTGTACGTCAACGCTAGCGATAAGTAGCGTTGCCTTATCCGGTACTACGCCACGCTCATAGGTTGATTCCGTAAAGTGTAGCGTTTGTGTGCTTTTCGTCTTAGCACTTCGCCAAGGTTCTGCTAGCCATGAATTGATAAAGTTCATAAGTTGGTCCGGGAAGTCTTTTGAAGTAAAGAACTCGTAAGCGACTTTCCCAAAGGCTATCCATGGCGAATATAAGGACGATAAGTGATAGCCAACCGAGCGTACTCGACAATCGGGTTCGTTTTCGGTTCGCCATTCTCCGTTACGGAGCATATCCATTTTGTGCTTATCGTGAATCGCTTTCTTACAATGCACGCATTCATAATAGGCGGTGTCCCTGATGCGGTCCTTATTGCCTTTAGCCTCATCGGGCCATTTAATCTGTTTGAACACGAGCTTTTGATACTCCCCACAGTGTGGGCACGGTACGTAGTACTCTTTCTGTGCGTGAGCCTGTTTAAAAGCTGTCCAGATATTGCCGTTTTCGACTGTTGGAGTTGATACCATCACGTGTTTGGCATCAACGAACGTTTTAGTACGTTCTGTGGCCAACTTAATTGGATTGGCTTCCTTGCCGGAGAATACTGGGTACTTATCAACTTCATCGAAGAATACATACTTGATAGCCCTTGACGCTAGGCTCGATGGAGAGTTAGCACCGGACAATACCATGTAGTTTCCTGTGTTGAAGTTGAGTTCTAACTTTGAACTTGCGTTTTCGTTGTACATGTTGGCCAGAGGTTCTGTGTTCGTGATCATTGGCTGAACACGTTTTTCACTATTAAACTTTGCCAACATATCTGTTGGATATACCATCATGACAGGCGCCTTAGATTGATGCAGTGCGAACCCTATCATGTTGAGTTCAGCTTCTGTCTTACCAATCTGTGCGCCAAAGCACAGTACAATCGATTCAATTAAATCATTGTTGAGCATATCCATAGGCTCTCTTAAATATGGAGTGCGGTGCGTGTGCCATGGCCCGGGTTCTGCACTAGTGCTTGGGAGTACTCTGAACTTATCGGCCCACGTGGAAACGGTGTACCGCTCCGGAGGCTTGAAAGCTGCGAGTTCTTGCGCCGTCCACGTAAACGATGTACTAGAATCGTGTGATGAATTGTAATGACATTGTTTATTCGGATTCTTAGAATTTTTAGAATTAACTTTTCTTCGCTTTCGTGTAGACGCCGTCGCGCGCGTAGCTTTCGAGGTACTCGTTGACACACTCATTCACCGTCCTCTCTACAATCACCCTTGTTTCTGCATCTGGAAATTCTTTGCTAACCGCTTTGGGTAACAGCCCAAGGGATGATTTCAATTCATTAACGCGTCCAGTCCATTCCCGAGTTACATCCTCGACCGCAATATACTGGCCCTCAAGAACTTCGTTCATTCGCTTTTCGCGTTTCGCTTTGGCTTCCTTGTAGTCCGCCTCAGCTTCAAGTTTTCTTTGAGCAGCGGATTTCGTTCCGTCCTTATCTTTAGACATGCCAAGCCACACAAGAACTTCACGAACATTCCACCAACCCGTGGCCACCTTCGGCATACCTGCACGATTGTGGCGTGATATCATTTCCGGACCGAGGTCCAGTATTTGGCATAGCACTTTTGTGGTGACAATGATCTCGCCGTTGTCATCAAACTTGACTTTGGGTCTTTCCGTGGCCATTTTTGGACCTCCTTCCGTAAGTGTCTATTGGTAGGGTACTTTCTACTTGAAAAAATTTTTCACATGCGGACAAACATCGCGCGGAGGCGACCACCGGCGATTTTCCGTCGAGGAAGTACCTTTTTGTTTCAAAAATTTTAAAAATAATTTTAAATATATTTAGGGTATTTCTTTTCTCATTAAAGCTAACAAAAAGGACTACGCGGTTGTTCGTAGTCCTCAATGCTTCGCTTCATGTTTGGGCTACTGCCCAGGAGAGAAGTGTAAGTACATGAAAGGTATCACTATGAACTACCCTACAGTGCGTGGACACGGCGCTCGTTTCCATATCCACACCCATAAGGTAACACAAAGTGCAACTATCATTTCATATCATATTTTAGAAATTTTCAAAAAGTTTGCAAAAAGACTTGACAGCCATCTTCCTTATGCGGTAGACCTGGGGCTCACTGTAGCGCATCGCCTCAATGACGTCCTTCATACCAAGGCCAAAGTAGTAGCGATACTCAAGGAACGTACGCTCACAATCGCTCGGCACTTGATGGATGATAGCCCATAGCTCATATCGTTCTCTTGATAGCCGCCTTGACTCCTCAAGCAAATCACGATACGCCGTCTTAAGATTTAGCTGTTGCTCGTCTGTGATGGGGTACTCACTTCGTGCTTCTTGCTCCAGGCGTTGCAAGTGTGCTTCAACGTCGGTTAGTCTCCTGTGACTATCCATCAGCCTTTGCAGTTTACTTATTCCAGGATGTGTCCCCCTACTCGTACGTTTACCCATACGTTCACATCCTATCAATACTATCCTGTGTCATATGTAATCCATCCCTTCTACAATCTTGTATAGCTCATCGACTTCATCTTCTATCGCTTCCAAGGTATCAGTAGCTTCGTCCCATCGCTCATCGTGATACCACGGATACGAATACGTCTTATCGTCGAACTGGTCATTACCAGCTTCCTTATATTCACGGATGACCTCTTCGCTTCGTACGTATGCCATCTCATACTGTTCTTCCAAGTAATTGACATATCGAACAGTGATTATGTATAAGTCATCCAGGTAATGCCCGTGGTCGTGTAGCAGTTTCTCGAAACTTGCACTGGTATGCATAAGCTACTCCCCAGTAATCCAACTTAAGAACACCCCCGCTTTCGCTAGGTCCTGAACTTCTTTCGCCGGATCCTTACGGCCTGCTCGAAGGGAATACTTTAATGCGTTACCCTTGCACCATCCTTTGAACTCTTCCGGCGTCAATACCGCACGAATGACGTCAACGCTCTCAACGGTTAGACCTGGCAAGGTGTAATGCTGTGGATGATGTACCGCATCGTTCATCGTCTCGTTAAGCGTACCATCAACCACAGGTACATCTATTGTCAGTGTTTCTGCTACTTCCGGCTTAGGCTCAATCTTGCCGTACTGCTTAGCTTTATCCTCATCCGTCGCTACGGATACTGTTGGCTTTGCTTTAGGCTCAGCAGGTTTCACCTTAGACGGCGCCTTATATTCATGTTTTAAAGCCTCTCGACATTCCGGACAGTTGACAGCAGGTCGACCTTTACCAGTTTGCTCGAACTCCTTGCCACACACATTACAAATAGTCATCTTAGATGATGTCTCTGGTGTAGTAGGTGGCGCTTCTGTCTTTTTACTGTCTTTTACTGTCTCCGTTCTGTCTTTGCCTTTAATGATACTCATGATATCGTTGAACCCTTCCTTACAGGTAGGGCACTCTTGCTCGTTACCGGTAGCCTTGAATAAGCTTCCGCAGGTCTTACATATTCTGCTCATAGTGTTATCCTTTCACATATTTATCAATCCGCGCCTTCAATGACTGAAGGACATATTCTTGTGCTTCGTCTTTCTTCTCTAAGGCTTCCATCATGTCCTCGTCCCGTGTACCTACGGATATAAGGTGATGGATGATAACCTTTTCATTTTGCCCTTGACGATGCAAACGCTTGTTCGCTTGTTGATATAGCTCAAGGCTCCAATTAAGCCCGAACCATATTACATGATTACCGCCATCTTGTAGGTTTAGACCATATGCAGTTGATGCGGGATGTGCTAGTAGTACGTCAATCTTGCCGGCGTTCCAATCGAACTCTTCATCGGCGCCTTTTAACTCTCGTACACGCAGATCCGTTTTTGCTAAGGCTTCCTTCAACCTGGCACAGTCATGTTTGAAGTTGTAGAACACTAACGCCGGCTTGCCGTGTAGCTGTTCGATAAGCTCCATAAAGGCTTCTATCTTGCAATCATGGATCTCATGGACATTCCGCGCATCATCATACACAGCGCCGTTGGCCAACTGTTGGAGTTTGTTGGATAACGCAGCCGCACTCATGGCGGTGATTTCTTCATCTGCTCCAAATACTTCAAGGACAGCATCACGTTCCATGCTCTCATAGGCTTTCTTCGCCTTAGCGTCTAACACCACAGGCACCGTATCGTACACAATTGGTGGTAGGTCTAAGTAATCGCTAGCCTTCATCGATATACATAATGGCGCTATGGCTGACATAATCGCATCATCTGTATTCGCCTTTGGCTTGTAACTGTAGATCACATCACGACCTCGTTGGTCCGGGTCAAAATAATGTTCCCTAAATGCGGTGTATGTCTTACCTAATGTTTGGCCACGGTCTAATAAGTAGACCTGGGCCCATAGGTCAATCAACCCATTCGGCGATGGTGTGCCGGTTAACAGCACCATTCGGTTGATATGGTTGTACATGTTCGATAAATCCTTGAATCGTTTGGCACGATGAGATTTAAAGGAACTCGATTCATCAACTACCACCATATCGAATGGCCATGCGTTCTTATAGTATCCAACTAGCCACGATACATTCTCGCGATTGATGATGTAGATATCCGCCGGTGTATTTAGTGCTTGTATGCGTTTCTTTAATGGCCCCAGTACTGTGGATATTCTAAGAATACCAACGCCGTCCCATTTGGCCGCTTCACGTTGCCAGGTTGCTTCCGCTACCTTCTTAGGTGCTATGATAAGCACCTTCTTAACCTGGAAGTAGTTGTATTTCAACTGGTATATAGCGGATAGGGTTATGATAGTTTTTCCTAAACCATTCAACCCATATCCAAGAACAGCCCTATCTTATGTTGCTTAATCACTCGTGAAATACAGTAATCTTGATAGGGATGGGGCTTGAATATCATACGGCATCACCTCCTAATCCTTAATCGTGCATCCGTATTTTGCCTTTTGCATCTTATGACGAATCTTTCGAACGTTTGTCATGATATATGACTGTACGACGGTATCATCATGATCCTTCGCTTTTTCGTACTTACTAAGTAATTTGTACAAGCTATAATCGGAACACATCCCATGACAGCCAGGTGTACGCCTGGTACAGTTCTTACACGGAACTCTCGCCATGAATACCACCTTCATTCGTTAGGTAGTCCTTAACGGCTTCAGGGCCGTAAAGGATGTAAACGGTCTGCAGTAGGCTCAATAGTTTCTTGCACTGCACATCCTGTAGTTGGCTTAATCGACCTCGGGTCGTTTTAAGCTCTACGAATTGAACGGTACCGTCCGGCCATATCACAATCCGATCAGGCACTCCGACGTTGCCAGGCGATACGAACTTATAGGCCTTACCGCCCAACTCTCTAACACCCCGAACCAATTTCTGTTCGACTAGTTTTTCAAGCATCTATCACACCTCCATTTTGAGATTATCATTTACGCAAGGTAACAAAGTTACGATTTTTTTCTTTACATATAGATACATACCCTATTTAACCCCGTTTAACCCCTATAACGTACTTAAATATATATATTTCTACTACATATATATATAAATGTTACCTTTATATATAATAAGTACTATAAATATAGATAAATACTAGGTTTATTAGGGTAACATTCTAGGTAACATTCGGGTAACATTCGGGTAACATAGTAACATTCTCAGGTAACATTCTTTTTGAGAATATGGGGGTATTTTCAGGAATGTTACCTTCGAAAATTACATCAATCCAGGTATAATTGAGAATCCTCTTTGGGCTCCATAAGGCCCAAATTTTTTCATCGAATCAAACCTCATTAAGAATGGAATGTTGTCTAAAATTTGATTAAGCTCTCGGCTGTCTGACTTCTTCATCCAAGATAATGGACGTCCAAAACATTCAACCCATACTTCTGCAGCACATACCCTGTCACGGAATACTAGCACCTGTCCAGGTACCGCATGTGTGCCTGACATAAACATGTCACGTGCTTTAGGTGACATCGTGCTCCAGTTTTCAGGTACTTTCTGTTTCAAGAACTCAGCTACCACACCTGCCTTAGCATTTCCTTCCATATGGCTTTCACGTGCTAAATTTGCAAGGCGAAGCACTTCCTCATTATCTTCAATAATTAAGCTTTCACCTTGGCGGTATCTAGCTTTGGCCTCCGCCCACAGCTGATCCACTTCGCCCGGTAAATTCTTAAATACATTTTTCGTTGGTTTCTTTAACCCTAATTGAATTGGCCAGAATCGGCGGTTGCCGGTAATGTCCTTTAAGAACTCGTGTTGGTTAGTGGAGCCAAAGAACACGCATTGGCGTGGATATTCTTCAGTACGACGGCCATAGGCCTTTCGGAATACGTCGACCTGGCGTGATAAGAATTGTTTCGATGCATTTTCTTCCGCCTTCGAGTATCCGGCCATTTCACCGCCTTCAACTAACCAACTATTTTGGATGCTTTCCGCGGCTTCTTTACCATCAAAGGTGTTAAGCCCATCAGCGTACCAATCCTTGCCCATGAGACGTATAAGGGATGATTTCCCTATCCCTTGGGCACCGACTAATACAGGCATCGTGTCATATTTACACCCTGGCTCGTAGGCACGTGCTACCGCAGCTACAAAGGCCTTGCGACCTACCGCACGGGTATACACATTATCCTCCGCCCCTAGGTAATCAATGAAGATTGTATCTAATCGTTCCACACCGTCCCAGATGAGACTGTCTAAATAATCGGTCACTGGGTTGAACGCGTTTTGTTTCGCAATCAATAGCACGCTATCAAGGACCTTATCCTTACCCGTGATATCGAAGCGGTTCTCTAAGTACCATTGAATGCCACTATCATCGGTGTCAGTCCATATGCGTTTACCGTGTTCCGATAGCGCCCATGGTAAGGCGCCCATCGCCATATACCGACTACCGAACTTATCGTACGCGATACGCCCCTTGATAGCCGGGTCATGTGTTAATATTTTAAGAATATTATCACGTGTCTTTTTAAGCCCCTGATTATCGTTATATTTGAGCCCGGCGGACTTCATCCATTCAGTCTCGAGCATAGCGTTGGCATCAAGGTCAGTTACATCGGTAGTATTAGAATTACTTATCGATTCTTGGAACACGTTCGTAGCTGACTCACGTGCACGTTCTTGTTGGATACTGATGGCCACCTCTGAGTCCTCAAAGGCTAGCTTACTCATCGCCAGGAACGATGGCATCTTATGTGGTGGTGTGCTGTCCTTGGCTGTCTCGTCGAGGTCGTGGAATTTATGAAGTCGAACCAGGTCAAAGGCGTTCACGAGTTGGCCCCCGCACGGATCCGTATTGTGATGTGAGTATAAAAACTTATCATCATCGTAGATTACGGCACCGCCGATGGTAGAACCCTCGACGTAGGTTAAGCGGTCGTTAGAACCGTCAACATATACATATGCGTGAGGTAAGAACGTATCGATAGCCTCACGGATGCCATACTGCCTACAAAAGGCGCCTACGATACCATGCTTGGATAACGGATCCTGTTGCTTCGTAAGAAGCTGTTTCACTCTAACCGATGTCTCAGAGCCTGGTACCTGTGGCCATGACGCCACGTCCCGCCAATCGGTGTACTCCGCTAGGATGCCATCGGCAGATAAGAACGGCTTATCTGCAAATCTGAATACATATTGTGCATCGCTAGAACATCCAGGCCAGTACATGAGCCTTGAAGCCTCGAACGTGGTCGAGTCCATCATGCCGATACCGATTAAACTGGCCACCTTACGAGCGATAGGCTCGTACTCATCCGGTGTCATGGTGCGGTCGGTTGGAATGACTACCCGTAACCGTGGTCGGTGTGGCGTGTGTGAACGCGTACTGTACACGGCGTACGCCATACCTAACGTGTCCACTGTACGCACTACATTATCCGTTTGGCCAGGCTCAATGGCATCGAGGTCAAGGGTAATAAGGTCACGGCCTGTGACATTAATCGCCTTACGTTGGAGACCGATTAAGCTACCACCAACGAAACCCCCGATGTCCTTCAGTTTAGCCTGCGCGGACTTTGGAAGCTGATGATACTGCTCAACTGTTTCCGTAGTACGTTGTGGTGTACGAAGTCGTTCGATAAACTCGGACCACATCAGCTCCGTTTGAATCCATTGTTTAGACGTGCGACTTTGGCCTACGCTAATTATTAGTTTTTTATCATTAATCATATGGCCAACGCCCTTTCTAATCCTTCATATAATAATCACTGGTGAATCCGGCGGCGGAGAGGTGTAACCCGTCAGCCCAGGGAATCGGAGCCCCAAATAAAGCGTTAACCTTATCAAGGGTTTTCTCCTTACCCTCGGAAGGGATTTCCATAACCGCTTCATCGTGGATGTGCATAGTAATCGGATACCCTGCTATCGTCAATCGACGTAACGTAACTGCCAGGCAGTCTCGAGCTACGGCTTGGGTAATGTTTTCGACAAGTTTTCCGCCGTATGTACTATCATCCACCCAGGCGTTGTTGAATTGCGCCTTGAAATGGACGGCGTCCTTACCGAATTGGTTTTCTTTGATATACGCACCAGGGTAAAATAGCTTCCGCCCGCTTGGCAACTCTATCGTCATGTAGCGATAGCCGTATATCGGATCAATTTCTAATCGAAATATAATACCGTGGTCAAGGCCCATAGGGTTGCCTGTGGTTACGGTATACACGGCAGCATTTTCTACCTGGTACCATAAGTCCCGAATACGTGGTGACGCTTCACGCCATAATCTGACAATGTCCGGAAGTTCTTCTTCCGAAAGGCCCATATCAAGGGCGCCCATAGCCTTTAATGCGTTGACGCCTCCTTGATACCCAAGGGCCAATTCTGCGACTTTACCCTTTTGTCGAAGGTGTCCGTTTTCGCCGTGTTTCACGACTGGAACGCCAAACATCGAGGATGCCGAGGCGCAGTAGATATCACCATCATGGGCGAATACTTGTTGGCGCCACTGCTCACAACTTAGCCAGGCGATAACCCGTGCTTCAATGGCGGAGAAGTCAGCCACGCATAATGTCTTACCCTCTGGGGCGATAATAGCCGTACGGATTAATTGTGAGAGCGTATCGGCTACATCACCATACAAGAGTTCAAGCCCTACACGATTACGATGTGCCACGAGGGAACGTGCGACGTCAAGCGTTTCGATGTAGTTTCTGGGTAGATTTTGGACCTGTATCAGCCGACCGGCCCATCGTCCAGTACGATTGGCTCCGTAAAACTGTAACACGCCTCTGAGGCGATAATCTGAGCCCCAGGACTCTTCCATCTTGACGTACTTCGATACAGAGGACTTGGCCAGTTTCTTACGTAACATAAGAACACGTTTGGCCACCTGGTTAATATCACTCTTGAGAGCGCTATCAACTGTATTCTTAGTTAAGTTAGGAAGGTTGGCCCCTGTGTTGGTGTTAATCCAATTGAGGAGTGCTTGCGTAGAGTTCGGATTGGCAAGCCTTGTGATTTCTTGGGCTTCCTTTGTGAGGATGTTCGTGTTTTCTTCATCGATGCAAAGGGCTCCGATAACCATTTCATGGTCGATAAGTACACCGCGATTATTAATTTCAATATCGATGTACCAATCGTTCCAGGTCTCATCAGGTACAGGAAACGACGCGAGCCGTTTATAACATTCCATTTCAGTGACTACGTCTTGACGATTGTATTCGACATAGGTTCGCCACTTTTCAGGCTCGTGGTGTGGCAGGTTACGAGTTCGACCGCCGTTAGATTTAGTCGGGTTACAAGGAATACTAAAATATCGGATTAAAGCTTTACCGGCTTTATCCTTTAATTTATCTTGAGGTAATCCTAAAGCCACGCCTAACTTAGCAAGGCCCATAGGATACCCTAAGTAGGCTCCGTGTATCATCGTACAGTGCCATTGACGTAATGGAGTAGTATATCCGGCCTTGTTTAAACAGGTGATTTCAAACTGTGCATTGTAGGCATGTTTAATTACATCCGGATTTTTGAGGTCTGCAAGCACCTCATCCGGTATTGTTTCACCCTGTGCTAGATCCACAACTTCAACCTGGCCAAAGTCATACGCATATGCGAATAGGAGGATTTCGAAATCCTCCGCTTCGACATATTTGTATACCCCCGCGCCAATGTCATTTGACGAAAACGTCTCTATATCAATGTTGAGATGGCGCATAATGGCCACCTATTACATTGGAAGGCCAGTAACAGGGTTGATAGCTGGAACGGCTTCAGCACCACCGAATACATTTGCTGCGCTACCTTGAGGAGCTCCGAATACGGATGCAGCGGATGCAGGTTGGCCCCCGCCAAGAGGTTCGCCGTCACGTACCTTTTGTACAGGGCCTAAACCGGCGGAGATACCAGATGATTGATTGTTATAGAAATAGAAGTTAACCAATACATTGGCATACATGCCAGAATATACTTGGCCAGGTTCAGTAAGTGGCTGACCTTGAAGGTCGACTACTTCTGGCTTGAATTTCATGGATTGAGACGCGTTGAATACGTAATGACCTTTACATTCAGGGCCGTATTCTTTACCACCTGGCGTGTATCCGTCGCCATCGTGGAGTGGTGTTTTAGGTTGAGCCGGAACTTTGGCGCCATGTTTCACACGAGCATCGGCAATTGCTGCGTCGATGGCTTGCTGAATTGCTTGAACTTGTGCGGTATCTGATTTAGGTACAAGGATCATCGCGCTATATTTGGCTTCGCTGAAATTGTTTGGGTTAGTGTATGGTTCAAGTAAATGAACGAAAGATAAACGTACGTTTTGTAAAAGGACTTCTGTTGGTTTGCATTGAAATGCCATAATTAGTTACCTCCATTGGTATTAAATACTTGCGCCGCACTAGGTTGGTTAGTGATACGTGGGCGCTTATCCGTATCAACTACAAGAGTAGGTTTGCCAGGGTTCTTAACGACCTGGTCGCCTACGAGTTCATTAAAATCTTTCTTACCGATGGCCTTTTCAATCTGAGCCAAGGTAAGAACCTTACGTTCATAGAGGATAGATTCATCTACCCCACCATTGATAAGGGTTTGAATAGCGGTATCTCCATCTTGGAACGCTCTGGAGCCTCTGCCCTCTACGGCTTTCCAACCTGGCACCTCCGCACCGGCTAAGGATTCAGATAAAGCGTATTCCTTGATATCTTTGTACCAGGATTCGATATCTTTGCCGTGCTCTAGGTATGTACCTAGTTCTTCAAGGCTAATCAGACGAGGGTCTTGGTTCGTGAATACATGCATCGCATCGAAATGCGCACATCGTGTTCTGCATTGAGCCTTTGCCCTACAGAACCCACACCAGGCACCAGCCTCAAATGTGTGGCCTTCCATTTCGTAGGCCTCTTTAGCTTTCGGTGCGACTACCTCCTCACCCCATTTACGAAGCTCATCGGAGGACATTTCAAACTCTGAAATGTTGTTAACACGAGGCTGTACAATGGTCATCTTAATAGTATTGAACTTATATAAGAGACTGTAATCGTGCATAGCCCCAAGCGCGTATAACATCATTTGTGGATTATGATCCGCATCAACTACAACACCTTTACCGTGTTTATAGTCAATGATATGGAGCGTATCACCCGCTAAGATGATGCAGTCCGCAGTACCAAAGCCTTCAGGTACATACTGGCTAAAGTCAACACGCTTTTCGATGACTACCACAGGAGCGACCTTGTAACTTAACATGATGGACTTGATGTATTCGAGATACACGTCTGTAGTTTCGTCCATCTCAGGTGCCCATAGCTCATTCTTTTTGATTTTGTTATACGCCCTGGTGTAGGTACCTTTGGCCATTACCGTAGTGTATTTTTTTAGTTTCAATTCACATAGTTCATGTGCGAGGGTTCCTTCCTTTGCATATTCTGATGTAGTATCAGGGAAGGTCGCCTCTAATCGAGGCGCCCCCGTACAATGTAGCCACCTATGGGAACTTGATGCGCTTAGTAGCGCATGGCTAGCCATTAGATTCGAGCCCCCATGTTGCGAAGGTCAACTACGAGATTAGGGAATTGGTCTTTTGGAAGTTCAGGAAGGCTTGCCACTTTGTATTTTTGCATCAAGCCAACGATTTCATTCGTCCGGCCTGCATCCATTAAAGGTTGCAATGCCACCTGAATTTCTTCTAAGGTATATTCTTTAACCGGTGCTACAGGTACGGCCGGAGTAGGCGGTGCCTGTTGAGGTTCTGGAGTTGTTGGTACCGACACAGATGTCGGTACCACAGGTGCTACTGTAGTAGGTTGAGTGACTGGAGCCACCGGCGGAGCTTGGACTGCGGCGGGTACCACCGGAGCTGTGGGCGGTTCTTCCGTTGTAGGTATATTACTGTAGCTGAGGAACAATTTAAGTTCTTCACAAAGAGATACATAGTTTTTTGCTTCAAAAGTAATTCTGATCATAAGGAACATCCTTTCTAGTTAATATCTAAATAATGCCGTTAACATGTAGCAGCATGAGAACGCAAATGCCTAAGATGATGAATACGACTTGGCATGCTCTAGTCACCCAGGTATCAATCCTATTAAGTCTCTTCGTAACAATCTTTTCACGTTTAGATTGTTCCCTGAGGGAGCTTCTAACATCCCACGGACTAGGTGGAGCGGTTTTATGTACTTCCGGTGAAATCATCTGCTCTATTGCAGTATCTTTCGCTATCCGTTTTCTTCTATTTTTCCGAGCCAATTGCATCACCTCTAAGATAGTTTTTGACTTGGCGATGTAAAGCCTGGTTTATCAATAAATTCCATAACCGTACAGGTTACTGCCTTTGCAAACGCGTGCGGGTCTCGGCTATAGTCGTGAGTGATAGCTACTACCGCGCTAGCTAACATCGCGCCAAGTACCTTCTGGTCGGTTAATGTGGTTCTACATGCACAACGGCAGGAGCTGTAGTCTTTGCTCAAATCCATATTGATTGATAGTGTGTGAGTTTTAGGTTTATTCATAATGGCCTCCTAAATACGACGTTGCGCAGCAACTTCTTGAGTTAACTCGTCAACCAATCGTTCTAACTTACTGATACGGCTTTGCGCATCTTTGGCTTCAGCGAGGTAATCAGACCCTTTGCCAGTCTTAAACGCAAGATTAATGGTGTACTGATTTTCAGCACCCAATGTCATACCCGCACCAATCAGTACACGTTCATTAGGGCGATAGAACGCTCCCAATGCTACTGCGTTAGCATTGCGGTAATGCCCATAGCTAATCGCAAAAGATGCTTTATCATTACGATTAAATTCAAGCGGATGCAAGCCACTTAATGCAGCACTAGATGCCCCCAACTTGTTAATGCGTTGGTTTGTAGTATTGATGCGGTTGTTGATTTCACCGGCCATGTTGTATTGGCGGTTTTCCAAATTCGTGATACGTGTTTCATGATTAGCAGAGGTGCCTTGAAGTGTGCTGATATCAGCCGTATTAGTACGCACCTTTGCACCAATAGTATTAATCTCATCGTAAGCAGCGTATAACTGGGAGCCGTTGACAGCGTCCAAGCTGTCAGCCTCAACGCGCCCTGCACTCACGTTTTGGAGTTGTCGATTATATTGAGCCACACCACCTGCACCCGTGCGAGCTTTGGAGCCAAAGGATACGACGGCGCCTGGTTGTTCGCCTGCAAATACGTGGCGAGTGCCGTTGATTGTAATGGCATCAACACCTACCGCATCATCGGTCACCGAGTTGGTGCCAATAGCCACCGCGTTGGCGCGGTCAGCAATTGTGTTGTTCCCGAACGCTACTGCATCTGTGGCTAATGATTTGGCATGTGTGCCGAATACAAGAGCACCTTGGCCATTAGATTCGGAATTAGAACCAAACACCAACTGTTCCTTTTGGGAACCGATTTTATTGTTGTAGCCAACTACGGCGGACTGGCCACCAGCTACTGTGCCATTGTTAGCACCAACTGCGACGGAGTTTTCACCAGTCACGTTGTTGGAACGACCAAAGGCCACGGAGCTTTCGCCTGATACGAACGCGCCATTCCCGATAGCAACGCTATCATAGGACGCCGTTCTAGCCTGGTTGCCGATAGCGATGGTGTACTCCACTAGACTTTCTGCATGCGAGCCAAACGCGAAGGAGTTACGGCCGGATGCTTTGGCATCATTACCGCCGGCAAAGCCGTTTTCTCCAGATACGGAATTATTAGTGCCAAAGGCGATGCCGTTTGGAGCAGATACTGTATTTTGAGTGCCCGCGATGAAGGCGGATGTAGCATTTGTAGTTGTTGTATTATTAGTGCCAATAATAAGGCTTGCATCACCATTAGCGGTGCCATTAGGGCCTAAGTTACTACCTTGTGCGAATACATTAACCGCTAGCGCGGAGATTGCGAGCGTGGATACAATTACTTTCTTGTTCATAGTTGAATTACCTCGTATAATATAAGTGTCAAATTATTTTGATGTGGCCGTGTCAGTATTCCCAGTACTGATGCGGTCGTTTTCTTTTGGGCGTTTAAGAATATCGAAGTCAGAAGGACCGCCGATATCAACTTGTGCGTGTGCCCAGGTGTCATAGTCGAATCCAAATTTCTTAAGCTCGACTACGGCCTGCTTCCCTGAAGCGGAACGATCAATAATGCTATTCAATGCATTCCGCGCTGACTTCAACTTACGAATCTCAATTTCGTAAGGTTTGGCCACTTCTAGGACTGCACGCCACTTTTGGCCCTTCTCGGAGTTAACATCAAGATTGTCATACCACCATTCGTGGAGTGGTTTGCACATGCGTTGGATGAAGTTATCCGCATCAGGTACAAGCTTATTAGCTAGTGTGCCATAGCCCAGTTCTTCCAAACGTTGGGCGCCTTTCCGTGCTTCACGTAAGCCATTAATGACTTTGTGGAACGCTTCAGCAGCTGCTACACGTCCGTCAGCCTTAAGGCTAATGTAGTGTGATTCGAGCGCTACGCTTTCCGCTTCTGTTTGTTCCAGGAGCCGAGCGTTGTACAGACTTCTAACAAAGGTCCGTACGTTGTTCTTTGTAGGGTTCTGCATAGGAACCTCCTTTCTGCTAAATTGCAAAATATACTACTTGGGCTCCGTACCAATTGGCCATCATTGCCCATGTGAGGATTGCCTCACTTAATACTGGCTAAAGTCAAATAATAATCCGATATCGATACTTAGCTTATCGGCCAAGATAACCGCCTTTCGAAAGGACATCGACTTATTTATGCCCTTGAGATGGCTGTATAGGGTTGCATAGTGCATCCCGCACATCTCAGCGACGTCTTGAATGGACAATCTCTTATCAGCTAGCACCTTCCGGAACACTTCTGGTTTCAAGCGATACCCAAATCGATTGCCCCAGGTCTTTTGCTGAATCGAGCACTGGTCAAATAAGAAGTTGATTCGTTGACCAAGCCCTTTCGCTACTAACCGGGCAGTGCATATCCGCACAGGCAAGTGCTTGGATAATTTGACCAGGGTCATCGGATTTACGCCGATGACTTCAGCGAAACTGCATAGCCCATATGGCGTGTTATCGTAGATCAGTTTCTTAAGGTCGAAACTGTTCTTGAGTCGCATCATCGGGATGATTGGTTTTCGCCTCATCGTTGTCTCCTTTGTAGTTTTTGGAGCCGTCTGATAGTTTGGCCCTGTTCGGCCACAATCCAAAGCGCCAATCCTAATGCACATTGCACAAAATACTGGGTAAAGCCTATGCGGTCAATCTCAAGGCTACCAACGGAGCCCATGAGGATTAATCCGGCTACTAATTTAAGAAATGCATGCATGATTAAATGCCTCCTTGATGTACTCTTCACTTCTCCCTGTTCGAGCCAGGTATGTTTCAAATCCGAACCGGTCAATGACGAAGGTTCGTTTTTTGCCTTTGCCATAGCAGTAGGCGAAGGCTTTGTAATGGTTGTTAGCGATGCCCTCTCTAACCGCTGTAAGGGTTAGGCCTAAAACGCTAGCCATCTGCTTTACTGTAATGGTGGGGTTCATAATACCTTTAACATGATTACAAAGTAGATAATCATAACGGTTAACGTTATAAAGGACAACAATCCAAGGATTCGGTTGAACCAGAGGTCAATCTTAGCGGTTCGATGAATCTGTTGAACGTGTAAATGTTCGATGATGATACGATTATCTTTTTCATTGTTCATAGTTTTACCTCCTGTATTGGGTTAGAATCTTAACATTCCGTAACGGTTTAACCGTAATTCACTATAAAAAAATAATGTCATCATATGCCACATTGAACACCTCTTGAATCTTCTTAATGTGTGGCACATCCGGAAATGAACGCTTACGCTCCCAGTTCCCCCAGGTGTCAACTGATACGCCAACATGCATTGCCGCTGTTACCTGGGACCAATTTCTCGATGCCCTCAACATCTTCAGCGTGTACTTCATGGGCTACCTCCTTTCTGATGAGTAGTTCCTGTTTACAGTTATCATTGTAGTACGGATAAACCGTAATGTCCATAAATTAAACATAAATTATTGTAAAATTTCCGTAAATTATTGATTTTTTTACGGAACTATCGTAATATATAGGTATATTAATAATGTTAATTTGAGAGGATTTCAACATGAGTGATTTAGGTAATAAGGCTATTATGGCTGAAAATATCCAACGCTTAATGGATAGTCGAGGCATAGACCGTAATAAAATCTGTGCTGACTTGGGCTTTAAATACACGACCTTTACAGATTGGGTTAAGGGTAACACATATCCTAGAATTGATAAAATCGAGATGATGGCGAATTATTTCGGGGTTCCTAAATCTCAATTAGTAGAGAAGTATGTTGAAGACGGATATTATTCTGATGCGGAAGCAGCCGAATTTGCGGAGTACCTACGTACACGCCCAGGTGCGCGCATGCTCTTTTCTGCCGCAAAAGATATTACTAAAGAGGAGATGGAAGAAACTGTCAAATACATAGAGTTCTTAAAATCTAAACATAAGTAATACACACAAGGGAGAGTGGTAGTATTGGTTATTAACCTTATCTATTGTGACTTACCAAATGCCAAAGCAGTTTCTGAGGAATCAGAGGATATAGATACTCATAATATCTATATTAATAAAAATCTCCCCCATGAACGAATGAGGGAAGAAATAAAGCATGAACTGAGTCACATTATCCGTGATGACTTTTATGTGGATCATCACGTTAATTTAGTCGAGCGTATGGTTAGAATGTCCCAGATTGATGATGGTGACATTGACGGAATCGACTTTTATCATCACATTATTTAACTTCGGGAGGTTATTATAATGACTATTAAACGTATTTTGAGTGTAGTAATTATTCTTATAGTCGCCATAGGTCTCACCCTATTCGCCCTATGGCCTAAACCGTCCATCGAGTTTAGAAATGAGTCCGTGCTTGGCCATACCGTAACCAGTGTAGTCCTTGAGGACTGGACACTCACATCCGCCCAGGGCGGAGAGAACTCCACTCTTACCTTCCCGAATGGGAAGTCCGTGCAGGCACACTGGCAACTCGTGCAGACCGTACCGCCTGCGCACCGATTCGATATGTTCCCTGAATCGTTCTTTTACCACACCGTATATGTGGCACCGGTTCAGCCAGGACTCGTTGATTACATCAATGCTAATAAACCTACCGTAACCTACTACCTAAACGGGGAGGCTAAACAGATTCAATTTAAATAAAGTAAAGCCCCTATCCGATACTACTCAGATAGGGGCTTAGCTATAGGAGGATATATTATGGCCATGAAACGAGCCAACGGAACAGGATCCGTTTATAAAATGAAACATAAAAACCTTCGTAAGCCTTACCGTGCTGTTATCACAGCCGGATGGACAGCGGAAGGAAAACCTATTAAGCGCTCACTAGGGACTTTTGCGAAGCAAGCTGACGCATACCAGGCCTTAGCACAATTTGCGAGTAACCCAGATGCCTTTGCAGAACGTAAGATGACTACCTTTGGCCAAGTATTCGATTGGACGATTGACGAGTCAAAGCGTCAAGGGTTATCTAAAGGGCGTATCCAACATATTGAAATTGTGCGGGACCACTTTGCGCATCTCTTATCACAAGATGTTACTACCTTACGAGTTCCCCATGTTCAATCATTCTTTGATGACCCGACCAGGAAGCAATCCTATCTTCAATCAGTCAAAGCTATCTTGGTTCGTGTGATGAATGTCGGGATAAAGCATGAAGTGTTAACAAAGAATTATATGCGCGATATTATAATCTCAAAAAATGCCCCTAGTACACGCATAGCGAAAGTTTTTACTCCGAGCCATATAATTACACTATGGGAGCATAAAAACGAGCGTACGGCTCAAATATTGCTACTTTATATTTACACCGGACTCAGAATTTCCGAGCTATACGGTATTAAAATTGAGGATGTGCATCTAAAAGAACGATACATGATTGGTGGATCTAAAACGGACGCAGGTAAACGTAGAATCATACCAATAGCGGAATGTATTTATCCAATTATATCTGCCTTCTACAGTGAAGCTCAATTCAAACGCTCCAATAGGTTATTTAAATCTCCTAGTAAGACCATATATCGTACTCATTTTACTAAAATATGCCAAGAACTCAACTTGGGCGAACATGTACCCCACGATACGAGACACACGTTTATCACAATGTGCAGTAATGCAGAAATTCCGGAAATTATTGTTAAGCATATTGTTGGCCACTCCACTGCCAGCAATATCACACAAGACATTTACACGCATAAGACTACGAATCAATATGTAGAGGCGGTGAATAAATTACCGACCTACGATGACCTAATTGAGGGTGAGCCACGGGTGAGCTACCGTAACGAAATGTAACGATTTTTGATAATTTTAAGCAAATGAAAACCCAGTAAACCGCGCGTTTACTGGGTTTTTAAAGTTATGCTAATATCCTCTTTTAATAGTATCACATTTTGTAAATTTATAGCTAGTTAATCACAAATTTTGCCGTACTACCTTCATCACCACGTGTGACCTCTAAATGGGCAGGTATCCGCGTCTTTAACTCAGGTACATGGGAGATCATGCCGATAAGGCGCCCCGATGATTGTAGTTGTACCAATGTTTCCATAGCGAGCTCCAATGTATCAGGATCAAGTGTACCAAACCCTTCATCAATGAACATCGTATCCATATGAATACCACCGGCATAACTTTGAATCACGTCGGCAAGACCTAAGGCAAGTGCCATAGAGGCCAAGAATGTTTCTCCCCCTGACAAGGTATTCGCAGGTCTAGATTGTCCTGTGAAAGCGTCCATTACGGCCAAATCAAGGCCTTGCTTACCACGGCCGCCACCGGTATAGTCTGAACGCTCCAAAGAGTAACGGCTACGGCTCATCTTTTGAAGACGTAAATTGGCTGCATAAACAACCTCATCTAAAATGGCCCCCAATACATAGCGCTCAAAGGTGACATTTTTAAAACCTTGTTCACCCCCATTAGCGAGATCATTCAATCGACTTAAGAAGGCTACCTTCTCTCGGGCCTCCCCCATAGCCGATTCAATTTCCTCTAGTGAAGCAAGTGTAGTTTCTATATGCTGTGTTTCTTTATCCCAAGCCGCTAAATGGCCCACCAATGTATCACGACGTTCTACCGCTGCATCATATACTTCATCCGAAACGGTATCGCTAGGTTTAACCACAGTCTCCGTAGTCTTTAGTGCCGCATCATATACAGCTTGTGCTGTACTAAAGGCCTCTTCCAAGTCATATAACTTAGATTTAAAATTCTCTAACGCATTAAAGTCACTCAACGCTTCTACAAAATCAATTTCACTTAACGATATAGATTGCAATGACTGTATATATTCCCCATGGAGCGAATCAAGATTCTTTTGTTCTTCTTTTACTTGAGAAGATAAGATTTCTAGTCGACCACGTTTAGCACTTAGCTGCCCTCGAGCCTCCTCTAATTGTTTTGTAGTCACTGTTAACTGCGCATCATACTCTTTAATTTCTGATGCTAAGAATGTCACTTGCTTACGCCACAACTCTATATCCGTAGTAGGCAACGACTCTGATAAGGAATCTATTTTTGCTTGTACAGAACTGATACTAATCTCTAGTTCATGCAATGCTTTAAGCAATTCATTATGCGCAAGTTCTGATTTAGCCAACGTATCCTTAGCGGTGCTTAACCTACGCTCCGCATCAGAAATAGTCTTACCTAGCTGTTCAGATTCACCACGTAACGTTTTGAATCGTTCCATTTGAGATAACAGAACTTGTTGAAGCGATGCAAAGTTTTCCTTAGAAAAACCATCTATAGAGGACTGAAGAATCGAAACTTGTGCGTCCATATGCTTAGATAATTCATGCATCCGCCCCACTAACGCATCCCTTTGACCAACTTCATTCGCTTGTTGTTGTAACGCTTTATCACGAACACCTCGAGCAGCTTCAACCTCATCCTTAGTAGGATATAATTCTGGCTTAGTTGCTAAATGAGGATGTTCTGTAGAGCCACATACTGGGCAAGGCTCATCTTCTTTCACGAAAGGAACCAGTTCATACGCGCGCCCTTCTTGCATTAAATGCTCTAGCCGCTCTAAATGTACCTTCGCCTCTTTCACTGTTTTATCAAGAGCTGCTAATGTCTCATCCTTAATGTCGATTTCTTTTTGAACCTGACTAATTTCTTCTACCAACTCAGAATATCTGTGCACATGATTAAGCTGTTCTTGAATAACAGGAACCTGCTCCAGTAGTGTACTATTCTCTTGAAAGCGTTTACGTAAACCCTCAACATCTACTTCTATCTGTTTGATGAGCTGGCGTTGTATCTCTAGGTCAGCTTCACTCTTTTTACTATCCAATTGTTTTACATTACCACGTAGTGTAGATATCTTTTTTTTCAACAATCCTAACTCATCAAACTTTTCAGACTGTTGTTGGAGTTGAGCCAAAGTAGTCCTCTTAGATTGTATCGTCTCAGCTTGAGATTCTAACGCTTCATGAGCCTCTATACAATTAGTCTCATGTCGAGTAGCAGTGTCCACACTTTTTTCTGCATCGGACAGTGCCCGTTCTAATGTTGTTAAACTAGACTGTTTATCAATGTATTGTTGATACAATGCATGAACTGGAGATAAGGAATTGAGGAATTGAACCTTTTCACTCAATTGTGTGCGTTCAGGTTCTTTAGCTTTCACCAAATCTAATCGAGATGTAGCCTGTGCTAGAGATTGTTGCGCTTGATTATATAGGGCCCACTCCTTACGCAAGGCATTAAATTGTTCTACCTCATTAACAGCCCTATCTCGTTCTACTACAAGTACATCACGATGTGGTACTCGATTAGATAATAGTTCACGTACATGTTCGACAGTTAGCACTGGAGTCTCTTCATCGTGAGGAATAGACTGTATCAACGCCGTTTGTTTCATCAAATTTTCTTCAATGCCAGCTTTTGCATCATCATAAGCTGATTTAAGAGCCTCTTGTAGTTTTCGATATAACTCTGTTCTAAAGAGCGTATGTAGTAATTCCTCCCGTTCATTTGTAGAGGCCACAAGGAGTTTTCTGAATTCCCCTTGTGGCAATAGAACCACTTGTAAAAATTGATCCTTCCGAAAACCTATGATTCGTTGAATCGTATCGCGAATGTCAGCCGCAGAGGTGGCGATAATCTTCCACTCACCAGCTTTCATTTCATAGACAGTGGCACTAGCGTTCTGTTCGCGCATACCTGTACCGCGTTTTTTGGCTACCATCTGTTTTGGTAATCTTTCAACACGATATTGAGCATCTCCGATGGCAAAGGAAAAGTCTACACGCGTCATCCGCTCAGGTTCCGCAAAATCGCTGCGAATAGCATCAGTTTTACGCGCTTCTCCGCTAGGCTCACCATATAAGGCGTACACCATAGCATCTAAAATGGAGGTTTTTCCTGCTCCTGTGGGTCCGGAGATGAGGAACATAGAATGATTCTCTAATTCGCTAAAATCTAAGGCAACCGAATCTCGATACGGACCAAAGGCTTCTATAGTTAAAGATATAGGCTTCATCTAGTCCTCCTTTAAAATTCGATCCCATACAGAGTTGATATATTGTTGCTCACGCTCTGTTAAGGGGTTCTTCCACACGGTTTCAGCAAACTGATTAAATAATTCACGCTCGTTTAACTCTTTAAATACGGCATCCCCCCTATCTACCACAGGTGTTGCTATGCGCCCTGCCAATTCAATGGTCATACATCGGTGATAGACCTGACGCAACTTAGCCATGCCATCCATGATAGGCATCGTATCTAGAAGGCGTGCCTGCACGTAATCATCCTTATGTTTCTTTTGGAGGGCTGTATTATTTAAAAGGTCCTCAAAATAACCTTCCAAGATGACTACATCCCGCTTCGCCTCTACAGGGATTGTACTAATATCTACATTCCCGTTTGTATCCATATCAATAATGGTAAAAGATTTCTTCTGCCCATGTTCATCAAAGGAATACTTCAATGGCGATCCGCTATAGCGAATATGGTCTGCCCCCATCCGTTGCGGTCCATGTAAATGTCCAAGAGCTGTATAGTGAAAGTTTTTAAAAACGTGAGGGCTCACCTGTTCACTACCACCTACAGACAATGTTCGTTCCGAACCACCTACTTCGCCACCCATTACAAAGGCGTGACCGATGGCAATGCTACGCATCTGTTTTGGCACTTGTTTATATAGATAATCACTCCAAGACTGATACATTTGGTCATAATTATGTAAATTAAGTGCGACCGCTTCTTGATCCTTATCATCTACATAGGAAAACAAAGTATCCTCAGCCGTATCCGTATCAACTGGTTTTGATTCACTGGAGCTCAGTCCCAAAGCGTCACCTATACGACGAGGTTCGCTAAACGGCATAGGACAAATGGCCACCCTACCATCAGCGCCTTCAAATTCAAAGGGTTGTAATGCATGATGAGGGGAGCCCCAAATATGAATGCCCGATTCACTTAGCATAGATCGTCCCACTTCAAGGCGTTCCGCTCCATCGTGGTTTCCACTCACTACAAATAGAGGGACCTTATAATCCATAGCGAGACGAGTAATGATAGAGTCCCATAATTCAATAGCTTCAATGGGTGGTACCGCCCTATCAAATACATCCCCTGCCAGCAAAATGCCATCGATTTTTTCTTCTTTCAAAATAGTAAAGAACTGATGCTCCAACACATGAGCTTGGTCATCTGTTAAATACTGACCATAAAAAATACGCCCCAAATGCCAATCCGCAGTATGTAAAAAACGCATTTCATCCCCCCTTTCCAGTTCTCCCTATACCTTATATATTTAGTTTATACCAATTATTATATAACTCAATTTATTTTGCTTGATTATTGATTATCTACGATAGAGCGCAACATAGCAATTTCTTTTGCATAGCCATCTAATTCATTTGGCGTTTCTAAATAGAACGGCAAGCTCGTCAGTTTAGGATGTGTCACAATACGAGCAATTGCATCGATACCGATATGACCTTCCCCAATTTTTTCATGACGGTCTTTATGAGCCCCCATAGGATTTTTTGAATCGTTCAAGTGAATCGCTTTCAAACGGTCGAGACCAACAATACGATCGAACTCGTCGATGACACCATCTAAATTATTAACGATGTCATAACCACCTTCGTGAATATGGCAAGTATCTACACAAACACCCATGTACTCTTTTAATTTTACACCGTCAATAATACGAGCAATTTCTTCAAAACGAGAGCCAATTTCCGTGCCCTTACCAGCCATAACCTCTAAAAGAACCGTTGTTTTCATGCCTGGGAATAAGATTTCATTCAAGCACTCCACGATGTATTCGATGCCTTGGTCAACACCTTGCTTTACATGACTGCCGGGATGAAAGTTATACATCTGGCCTGGTAAATATTCCATGCGTTCTAAGTCTTCTGTCATGGCTTGTTTTGCAAAAGCGCGCAAATCTTCCTTAGCTGCACACGGATTATACGTGTAAGGTGCATGGGCTAACAAGGTACCAAAGTTATGTTCTTTCATATACGCACTAAGGCTATTCATATCCTCCACATCGAGAGCACGCATGCTACCACCGCGCGGATTGCGTGTAAAGTATTGGAATGTATTGCCCCCAATTTTGGTAGCTTCCTTTCCCATATGTAAATACCCTTTTGATATTGATAAATGTGAACCTATAATAAACATTAAATTTCCTTTCCACTCTATTTTTACTCAAAAACCCCCTGCATGAGTATACGCAGGGGGCGTCTGTTAGTGACTTTCTTTTTTTGCACATTCTGGGCATACGCCTTCGAATGTAATTTGCTGTCCTGTAATTTGATAAGCACTAGCTTTTCCAGCAATATCAGCAATAGCATGTAGATCGACATTCATCATATCTTCTACCTTGTTACAACGAACACAGCGAATATGTGCATGAGCTGTTGTATCCCAATCATAATGTGCGCGTTCATCGCCCACTTCCAATACCTTAACAAGGCCAATTTTTTCAAAAATCTCCATCGTTTTGTATACGGTTGCTAAACTCATGCTTGGATGTGTAGGACGCAAGCTATGATAAATCATCTCTGCTGTTGGGTGATTGTGATGACCACGCAAAGCATCATAAATTGCAATTCGTTGAGGGGTTACCTTAAACCCTTCGCTTCGCAAAATTTGTGCGATATCCATAATAATCTACCTTTCTCCACTTGGAAACATATCGGTACTCTATGGTCCATTTTCAAACAATAATTATTATTTATTGTACCATTCTAGTAGATTTTAAGCAATAAAAAACGTGGATTTATACAATCCACGTTTTCATAACTTATGTTCAATAGCAATCCTACTATGAATATACATTAAACAAAGTTCATACCATATTAGTCTTTAAAGTATGGTTTAAAACCTTCGCTTTGATGACGAGGTTTACGATCGGCTCTAGGACGGTCGCTACGACGATCATCACGACGACGGCTATCACGGCGGTCACCTTTGCGATCATCACGACTGCGGCGCGGACGGTCATCACGACGACGATCACCATCGCGGCGGCGGTCTCCATCGCGGCGGCGGTCTCCATCACGGCGACGACGATCACCACGACCACCTTCACGGCGACGACGCACGCGTAAAGGCTTTTCTTCTGTAATATTTACAGGTGTTGTATCCGGTTCTTTCGTAAGCAACTTAAGTGCTGCCGCAATCAATGTAACAGAATCAGTGTCATTCAACAACTCTTCTGCATTCACCTTAAATGGTGCCAACTCTTCTGTATTGCCAGCCATTTCAATTAAGCTTTCAACAGCAAGACGTTGTTGACCTTCCAAAACTTCGCCCAAAGATGGAGCACGACGTTTTGCAATTTTACGTTTTGTTAAACGTTCAATAGCATGAAGGTGTTCAATTTCACGAGGGATAACAAATGTATAGGCTTCGCCTGCCTTACCTGCACGACCTGTACGACCTACACGGTGCGTATAGCTTTCAGGATCTTGTGGCAAATCATAGTTATATACATGAGATACGCCGGAAATATCAAGGCCACGAGCAGCCACATCAGTAGCTACAAGAATGTCAATTGTACCTTCTCGGAATTGACGAATTACACTATCACGTTTTTGTTGTGATAAATCACCATGGATACCTTCCGCCATATAGCCACGTTTTTTAAGAGCTTCTGTTACTTCATCAACACGACGTTTCGTACGTGTAAAGATGATAGCCAACTCTGGCGCTTGTAAGTCGAACAAACGGCACAACACGTCAAATTTTTGACGGTCTTGTACTTCGATATAGTATTGTTCGATAAGATCCATCGTTACTTGCGTAGGTTTCATACGAATCAACGTTGGTTCTGTAAGGTATGTTTCTGCTAACTCGCGAATCGCCTTAGGCATTGTTGCAGAGAATAGCAATGTTTGGTGATCTTCTGGGATAGCCCCTAAAATTTTGTTGATGTCATCTACAAAGCCCATGTTTAACATTTCATCAGCTTCGTCAAGAACGACAATCTTAACGTCTTCAAATTTAATAGAACCGCGGTCCATATGGTCCATCAATCGGCCTGGTGTGGCAACAATGATTTGCGGATTCTTTTTCAATGCACGGAATTGACGGTTAATATCTTGGCCACCATAGATAGGTAATGCCGTAATATCCGTATACTGAGCCATTTTATTAAGCTCTTCTGCTACTTGAATAGCTAATTCTCGTGTAGGGGACAAAATCACTACTTGAACGTGACGATTACTGCCGTCTACGCGTTCCAATACAGGTAGGCCAAAGGCCGCTGTCTTACCAGTACCTGTTTGAGCTTGACCGATCATGTCTTTACCGCTCATGGCAACTGGGATAGCTTCCTGTTGAATTGGCGTAGGCTCTTCAAAGCCCATATCGTTTAACGCACGTAGAACAGGTTCGCTAATCATTAATTGTTCAAATTTTTCTAACATCTAAATGTGTTTCCTCCTATCGCGCACGAATTATGCGCGTTAGAATAGTATATCATATTTCAATGGTGAAAGCTATTACATCAAATGTATTTTCTAATGCATATATTCATGAATCCTAATCAACTATATGAGTAAACATATAATTTAGGTATAATATAATTAAAAGAATGTACTTCAAATTACCACAATAATTAAGCAATGCCTGTTAAGCAATTACGATTTAATGAACTTTCTAAAGTAGTATAAAAGGAATACCAATGAAACCATTTACTCTTAAACGATTTGTATTATTACCATTAATCATATTCTCCCTCATAATGACAACAGGTTGTCATCTTCTCTCCCATTACAGTGAGGATGAGGTACACCAATATATAAATAAGAACTATCCTAATCTGACCTATCACCTAGCGTCACGAAGGGGCAATACATGGCAAGTCACCTTTGACAAATATCCACAAATGCCCATTGAAATATCTGAAGTCTTGCACACCTCTGCACCTGTTATACCACAAGTTGAGCGAATACTGATAACCAATATCCCGTTTATAACTGCATTCCCATTAATGAAAAACTATCTAACAGCAGAAGAATTATCCTATGCTACATACGATACATCTACTTTGTATATTGAAATGCCTATTCCCTATTCGGCCATAGAAAACCATGATGTAACAAATTTTTACAATCGAATGGATCAATTCTGCAAAGAATATGCTGTAACATATCCAGATTTCAAAGAAAAAATATATATTAGAGTCATCATAAAACCTTCTGATGGTTCTGATGCACCGGAAGAGTACAGAAGAATATTCCGCTTATCCCAATATCATAACCACCCGTAGAACGGGTGGTTTGCTCTGACCCTATAAGGGTCTTTCTCTAGTGGTGGCCCTCTAAAGAGGGCTTTGAATGATCTGACAACCACTCTATTACCACTGGCTGCCCCCTACTCGGGGGCTTTTATTTTGCCTATTTTACCGGCTCACCCGTAAACGGGTCGGTATATTCTTTAAAGTTTAATGTATCTTGTGCTATATCTTCTTGTAATTGATTGCGAATATACTCTTTTATCGCTCCTTCGTATCTTCCCACTGTATCCACATAATATCCTCTACACCAGAAATGTCTATTTCCATACTTATATTTTAAATTTGCGTGTTTATCGAATATCATGAGGCTACTTTTGCTTTTTAAATATCCCATAAAACTTGATACACTTAAATGTGGTGGAATAGTTACTAACATATGAATATGATCCGGACAGCATTCTGCCTCTATAATCTCTACATTTTTTCTATTACATAAATCTCTTAAAATTTTACCTACATCAGCTTTTATCCGTCCATAAATTATTTGCCTTCTATACTTTGGTGCAAAAACAATATGATATTTACATCTCCATTTACTATGTGATAAGCTTTTTACGTCATTCATTGACATTGAACCTCCTATGTTGAAATGTTGTGGTTGCCAGACCAACTTCATTTTACCACTAGGAGGTTCTTTCCTTTTCTCTAAGAATTTTTTACCGACCCCCAGTTTAACTGGGGGTTTAGTCATGCCTATTCGGCGTACAATTAATAAAATAGGTGTCTCCTAAGAGGCACCTATTTTAATTATGTAACAATGTTATCAATTGATACCTTAGATTTATTATATGTAACATCATTTCATATTGTCATTAATCCTTATAACCCGTCTAAAAAAATCATAGCCTCCATTTATATAATCACCTACTACCATTTCACTATCTTGAAAGTATGGTGAAACAGGTAAATAGCCCCACACAACACCTAATCCGCCACATATATTGCGGCCACCATCTCCGCCTTTATAGGAAAATCCACCTTCGTCATATACGATTTCTCTACAATACGGATCATCACCTATAACAAGGCCAAAAAAGTTTTCCTTTTCTAATGTATACTCTCCATCATTATCCATCCATTCCATATGTTTTAAATTCATAGAGAAATCTATATTATTCCCCCAAGGAAAAATGGTTCTACACCCCTTACTAGCTAAATATTCCCACTCTCTTAGTGTAGGCAAAGAGTATCCATGAATCTTTATATCCTGTAACAATTTCTTAAATGTAGTCTCTCCATAAAGTTTTCCACACCAATTGCTATCATCTATCTTATATAAACAAACGGTATTGTGAACCATTGTTTCAGAAAGTCCAGCTTTTTCGGCGTTTTCTATCATCTGTTGCCATTCTTTATTTTGTCTTAAATCCTCATCTGAAATAGGTATCCAACAAGTTTCACTATACTCTTTTTGAACCAATAGTGGATGTATTACAAACTCATCTTCTTGAGTAAAATTATATTTAAAATACATTTCTATGTTGGATAGTACTACTTTATCTTCTAGTGTTTCGCTAATCTTTCTTTGAACATCCTCTTCACTAAAGATTTCCTCTTCATATCCCTCGACAAATGGATAGACAAGCTCCACTAAATTTTCACTATTAAAAATATCCTGCAATGATTTATTTTTAAAATTAAGCCCTAACGTAACAGTATCTCCGGGAACAAATACGAACGCTATTCCATCATGTGAGCGATATACAGCCGTATATATGGATTTTTCAAAAGCCTTAAACTCTTTAAAACAAATCAATTCTAAATTATATATTGCTGCCAATGTATTTAATAATGCCTTTTTATCAGAAACAGATAACAAATCATATTGAGGATTGTATAATTTATCGATTGAAATATGATTCATAGATTAAATACTCCTTAATTTTCATCTGATACACATATGCTACATTATAATTATTAGTATATATATTCATTATAATTTAGAGAGAGGAAATTATGAACGGAATTAATTGGACACATCTATTGACACTCACCTTATCTCCGGAAAAAGGTAGTAATGAACTCAAAACCAATGGTGCCCTTAATGAAGCCATACCAATGGGTATCATCGCTTATGTTGTAATGGCTATCTTAACGTATCTTATAGCGTGCATCACGATAAGCATCGTAAGTTATTCATTCTTTACCATCTTTTCATTTACCACATTATTGGGACTCATTGTTAAGGGATTATTAAAAGCTGTCATCCCAGCTCTATTAGCAAGCTATATCTTTAACTTTTATTGTAATCGCACCTATCCTACAATTAGTGTAACATTCCAAGATACTTTCAAACAATTCATGTACGCTGTAGGAGTATTTGCGGTCCTTACACTAGTACAAAATATTATATTTGTACCATTTATGATGAGTTTATACACTAATACACTCCCATCCGGTCTAGTTAGAACAGTTATATTCATCTTGAATATGTGCACTTATGGATGGACCGCATTTACATTATTAAAACTATGTATGGCAGAATATAATATGTCTGTGCGAGATACTGCAACAACCTTAGTTGTTAGTATCGTCCCACTCATCGTCATCAACTATATCATAAAAAATATATTCTAGTTCTATGTTAACAAAATTATAATGGATAACTCGAACGGGCACCAATAATTAAATTGGTGCCCGTTTACTTATTTTCACTAATCGCATATTCTATTTACTTAGATATTGACGGAGTGTTTGATTCTCTAATGGTTCTAATTGTAATGCCTTCCGATTCTTAATTGCATTAATAGCTAATGCTTCAAAGGTATCTTTATCAAAATCAGTTATCCATTTCAGATAAATACACCCCTATTCCAGTAATTAAATAACTATCAATATAACTCAGCCAAGAGAATAATGGCAAATAACCATAATACAACACCATATGTCATATTTGTTTTTACCTTATCAAGACTCACCTTTCCATTATGAAGTAATTTACCCGTTGTACTATAAGGAATCATAGGTCCTGGAACTAACACGGTAATATAAAACTCTAGACTGTGAGTCGTATATTCTGCACCATTTAATAGATACTTAACATCATATCCATAAATAACTGTAAAATTAGGAAGTTCTTTAATAATTCTAGGCGTAACTGATAAAATGTCTACCGGAATACCTTTTCGACGACACCAAAAACGAAATGCAATAAAATATGTTCCAAAAATCATGAGAACGATTGCTACACAAAACTGCCATGGATTAACAAACATTATGTCTTATCCTTTCTAAAGTTGGTTTTGATATCCTACAAATTTAACCACAGTTCGATTTACAGATATATGTGCACCAGCTTCAATACCAATAACATGTAAAATATAACCACCTGGAGTCGGTGTTATATTATATGACTCCAAAAGATTCCAATCTCCTGATACTGATGAACCAGAAACCTCCTGAATAATTATATTAGGATCAACGACTCTATATCCATTAGAATATGGTAATAAGAAAGCATTACTTAATTGCTTCATCCATGTAGGAACTGATGTAAAGAAGTTATTAAATTCAGATTATATGACAAAACGTGTTGGTAGTGACACTGTTAATGATAATACGTTTAATTATTCAAGGTCTATATAACTAAACTTAGATTGTATTAGATTCTCTTCATCCTCTTTTGTGGAAATTATAAAATCAATAGCAATCAAATCAATACACATTACAGGCATAACTATTTTAGCTTTAACACCATTTAGTACTGGACTTACCCTTTTCTTATTATGAGTCATAGTTCCATCTGTTTTAACAACACATGGTTCGACACTAATATCTTGAATATCATATTCATGATTACGATATTCATGAAATTTCATTGATTTATTCTTAAATAAAATGTCACTTTTAATATTAACCTCTATACAGTTAATAAATCTAATTTCACAGGATTCTGACACTAATATGACTGTATTACCAAAATCTTTAATATCTAATGAATATGGCATTTCATCCCATAAATCTAATATATCAATTCTTTTTTGAAGTTCCATCATTTTTATCCTCCTCTCTGTATAAGTATTCTCTGTCTTAGCATCAATTTCTTTATCATCTACAGTTAGTATAACATCTGAGATTATAGATTGAGTAGTCGAGCTTGCTTTACCTATAGATTCTACGCCTAAGTTTGAACTAGACCAATATTATTATAAATCTTATCATAGCCTACTTCTCCAACATAAATACCTGCCTAGTGAGTCACGCTTTTCCATTTGCTATCAATGCATCCTATGCTAGCACTAATACTACCTGTTGGATCCTTGAAATTAGATTTAGAGGAAACGGAGAACACTAAGTACAATAAAATTAAGTAATAGTATGATAATGCAAAAAAGGCACCTCTTCGAGGTGCCTTCTTATCAAATATAAGTAAAAGGAGATGCTATAAAATTATTAATCTAAATCGTAGAAACCAGATGGTTTATCGCTCAAATTAATAATGATATTTTTCATTTGAGTGTAGTGCTCAAGGATAACTTTGTGAGTTTCACGGCCGATACCAGATTGTTTGTAACCACCGAATGGTGCGCCTGCTGGGATGGAGTTATATGTATTAACCCACATACGACCTGTTTCGATAGCTCGGGCTACGCGAATCGCACGGTTAAGGTTTTGTGTAAATACGCCACCACCAAGACCGTATAGGCTATCATTAGCTTGTTCAATTACTTCGTCTTCGCTATGGAATTTAATCACTACTGCCACCGGACCAAAGATTTCTTCACGAGCTACGCGCATATCATTTGTAGCATCCACGATGAGTGTCGGTCTTACGAAGCAACCTTTGCCAAATTCGCCATCTGTAATACGTTCACCACCAGCTACAACACGAGCGCCTTCTTCCTTAGCAAGTTCTACATAGCTAAGTACTTTCTTAACTTGTGCTTCGTAAATCAAGGAACCTAGTTGTGTAGATTCCTCCCAAGGCAATCCAACTTTTACCTTATCAAATAATTTAGAAAGTTCAGCTACAAATTTATCATAAATTGTATCTTGTACAAAGATACGGGAACCGGCGCAACATACTTGACCTTGATTGAATAGGATACCGAGCATTGCCCCATCAAGAGCTTGTTTCCAGTTTGCATCTTCAAAGAAGATATTTGCCGATTTACCACCTAATTCCAATGTAGCAGGAATCAAGCGTTCAGATGCCGCTTTATATACATCAAGACCTACTTCTGTAGAGCCTGTGAAAGCAAGTTTGCTAAATCCAGGATGATCAAGGATATATTGTCCAGATTTAGAGCCTTTACCAGTTACAATGTTTACAACACCTGGAGGCAAGATATCTTGCAAAATACTACCTAGTTCTAATAGACTAAGGGATGTATGGCTAGAAGGTTTGATAACAACTGTACACCCTGCTGCCAGCGCTGGTGCCAATTTCCAAGCAGCCATTAAGAATGGGAAGTTCCAAGGTACTACTTGACCTACTACGCCAATCGGTTCACGAATAATAAGACTTAATGTATTTTCATCAAATACTTGTGCCGAACCTTCTTCTGCGCGAAGTACGCCGGCGAAGTAACGGAAATGGTCTGCACCAAGTGGAATATCCACGTTTAAAGTTTCACGGATTGGTTTACCATTGTCATAGGTCTCAACTTGTGCCAAATGTTCTTTGTGAGCATCAATGGCATCTGCAATCTTTAATAAATAATCTGCCCGATCGACTTGAGAAACTGTTTTCCACGTTTTAAAAGCCTCTGTTGCAGCTGCTACAGCTTTATCAACATCCGCCTGCGTAGCTTCTGCACAAACAGCAAGTTGCTCGCCATTAGCAGGGTTATATACATTAAATTCAGCACCATCAGATGCAGGTACCCATTCATTATTGATTAAAAGACCATATCTTTCTCTAATATGTAAACTCATAGTACTTCCTCCTTTAATGGATAACGACTATTAATTATCTTCTATGAGTTCATCATACACCTAATATCTAAATACTTCAATCTATTTTATTATTTTCGATATAACGATTTTATTGTATTCTCAATAGTTTTATTCTATATCAAAATCGATATACTTATCACTATTTATGATAACAGAGTACACAAAAAAGGAGTCCTCTATTACCTAAAGGACTCCTTTTAATCATGTTCAATTTTGACATGTATAATTTTTTACGAATTACCCTAACAAAATTAGGCCTTTTTCTTGTCTTTATTTCTCAATGACTTGACGGATAATCCGATACGATTTCGCTTTACATCTACAGAGATGATCTCAGCTTCAATAATATCGCCTACAGCAAGTACATCAGAAGGATGTTGTTTCGCCGTGCATAGTTCGCTACGATGTAATAAACCATTCGTTTTTAAACCAAAATCAATAAAGGCACCAAAGTCTACTACATTATGCACCGTACCTTTAACAACGGTACCAACCTTGATATCCTCAAGACTTACTACATGTTTACGTGTCAGAGGTGCTGGTAAATCCTCACGTGGATCACGGCCCGGCTTAGCAAGAGCTGCAATGATATCTCTCACAGTAGGAATACCCGCATCAAGCTTATGCGCCATCTTATCTATATCAACCAATGGTAATTTGACCTGTAATGCTTCAAGTTGGGATTTATCTTGTAAATCCTTTAATGTAAAACCTAGCTCGCCAATAATACGTTCTGCCAACTCATAAGACTCAGGGTGAACAGATGTATTATCCAATGGATTCTTAGCACCATTTAATCGCAAGAAACCGGCACACTGAGTAAATGCTGCAGGACCTAAGCGTGGCACCTTTAATAGTTGCTTACGACTAGTAAACCCACCATTTTCTTGACGGAATGCTACAATATTTTTTGCTACCGTACCAGAAATGCCTGCAATATGCTGCAAAATCGCCGGAGATGCCGTATTAAGCTCTACCCCAACATGGTTAACTACAGATTCAACAACTTGATCCAATGTATGAGTTAATTGTTTTTGGTTAACATCATGTTGGTATTGACCAACACCAATAGACTTAGGATCGATTTTAACAGATTCTGCCAATGGATCCTGTACACGACGAGCAATAGATACGGCGCCGCGAATCGTTACATCTAAATTTGGCAATTCATCAATAGCTAGTTTTGATGCAGAATATACAGACGCGCCAGCTTCATTAGTAATAATGTAGTGGCAATCTAATTTTTCCTCTTCAATCATCTTAGACGCAAATTGCTCAGTTTCATACGAGGCTGTACCGTTGCCAATGGACAATAAGGTAACATTAAATTTGCGAATCTTTTCCGCTAATTTCTTTTGTGCTTCTTGTTTTAGCTTTTCACTATTTGTTAAATAGTAAGCACCATAATCGAGTACATTGCCTTGTGCATCGATAATAGCCATCTTACAACCTGTACGATACCCTGGGTCAAGGCCCATAATAACATGACCTGCCAATGGCGGTTGTAACAATAAATTTTTAAGATTTACTCCAAACACCTTAATTGCTTGCTCATCTGCAGATTCGGTTAATTCATTGCGAATATCTCGTTCAAGAGCAGGGAACATCAAGCGTTTATACGCATCTGCTACGGCGCTAGCTTTCACATCAATAAAAATAGATTGTTCATTGTTAGTAATACCACGCACTATGTATTGAATATAAGATTCATCGGGTACGGTTAGGGCCAATTTAAGAGCCCCTAATTTTTCGCCTCGATTAACCGCCAAGATACGATGGGACGGCATCTGACGAACTGGTTCGGCATACTCATTATATTGAAGGAATTGGTCCTTGTGTTCATTATCTTCCACGAGTTCCGCTTGGATAAAGCCTTCCTTCCACATACGCTTACGAAGAGTAGCGCGAAAATCTGCACTGTCGCTGACAATTTCTGCAACGATGTCCGACGCACCTTGAATGGCGTCCTCCGGTGTAGGCACGTCTTCAGAAATATATTCTCTTGCGATATCTAGAGGATTACCAGATGTGACCGTATCATTCAAAATCATATCTGCTAAAGGCTCTAGTCCTCGTTCACGGGCAATCATGGCCCGTGTCCGTTTCTTAGGTCGATATGGTAAATACAAATCCTCTAATTCTTGTAATTTTACGGCTTTCATCAAAGATGCCATCAATTTATCGGTCATCTTTTCTTGTTCCGTAATAGCATTGATGATTTCTTGACGCCGTGCTTCTAAATTGCGCAAATATTTAATGCGTTCTTCGATAGTTCGCAGTTGTTCATCTTGTAATTCACCTGTTACTTCTTTTCTGTAACGAGCGATAAACGGCACCGTGTTACCTTCGTCTAAGAGCGTAACCGCTGATTCTACTTGACCAGGCTTAACACCCAATTCCTTTGCAATAATGGCAAACATTGATTCCATTAGTTATGTCCTTTTCTTTCATATGTTACAAATCGATGAGGATATGTATTTTTATCATCTACCGTCCCCTCTACAACAGAGGTAATTGTGAAAGCTGACGCATCAAATTCAGGGAAATGAGCATCCCCTTCAAATTCATAGTCAACCTCCGTAATATGCATTACATCTACATACGGTAAAAAAGCTTCGTAGATTTGTGCACCACCGATAACATAGGCCACATCTATCTCTTTAGCAGCCTTTACAACAGACTCGGGTGAAGAAAATACACGTACCCCTTCCGGTGCATTAAAACCTTTATTTTTTGTAATCACCCAATGTTCCCGATTAGGCAATAAAAAGGGCAAACTTTCAAAGGTCTTACGCCCCATAATAATAACGTGGCCTGTCGTTTTTTCCTTGAAGAATTTCAAATCATTGGGCAAATGCCAAATCAGAGAATTATCTTTGCCGATAACGCGATGATGCGCAACCGCTACGATCAATGCTAACATAGTATCCCCCTAAACAGCTACGGTCATAGCCAATTTACCTAAATGTTCATACCCTTCTAACACGATATCATCCGGTGAGAATTCATAAAAATCGGTGATATCTGAATTTACACGAATTTTTGGCGCACGCAACGCTTGATCTCGACGAGATAATTGCTCGCGCAATGCATCCACATGATTTTCGTAAATATGTGCATTATTAATAACATGAGTAAACTTACCAGGCTTCAAACCAGTCACTTGGGCAATCATACATAAGAGTGCTGCATATTGAGCCGTATTAAATGGAACACCAAGCCCCATATCACCACTGCGTTGGATGAGCATACAGTTTAAATAGCCATCACCTACATCCCACAATGTTTCATACGCACAAGGTTGCAAAGCCATATCAGGCAAATCCTCAATATTCCATAATGTAACAATCATACGGCGACTATCTGGATCCTCTTTTATAGTTTTGATGAGATTATCCAATTGTTTGTATTTAGCAATTTGATAACCATAGGCCTTGCCAATAGTCCCATCTTCGCGCATCCATTCATCCCATACATGGACATTCATATCTTGTAATTTACGTACATCATTGGACTGCATTTGCCAAATCCATAACAGTTCTTTCACAGCCGTTTTGAAAGCCACAAATTTTGTAGTTAAAATTGGAAATTCCTCTTGTAAATCAAACTGCATAATTTGTTGTGGCAATTTATATGTGGCTATGCCTGTTCTATTTTGACCATATATGCCATGGTCTAATATATTTTCAATAATATTGAGATATTGTGTATCCGCTGAGCTCATAGTTCCCCCTAATCATATTAGAAATCACTCAATATAGCGTTATAGAAACGCCAATTTATTACCCCTTATATTGTGAAATGGCCTCTAAAAATGAAAGTCCATATTTCTTTAATTTTGCTTCCCCTACGCCCTTTATATTGCCAAATTCACCTAATGTTTTTGGCCGTATATTGGCTAAATCGATAAGCACCGTGTCAGGGAATATAATATACGGCGGCACACTAAGTTGCGATGCCAGTTGTTTGCGATGTTGACGTAAATGTTCAAATAGCCCACCAGAACCAGAACGGGGTACTTCGAAGCGAGATATAGAGGCTGATTTTTTCGTTTTACGAGATGGCACGATGACCTCTTGCCTAATTTCTTCTACCTCTTTATGCCCTGCTAACACCTCTTCTGCACCGGCGGTGACGGATAAGACCGGATATTTCCCCATAGAACTCCGCAAGTATCCAGAGGCCACAAATTGTTGTATGAGGCCCTTAATCTCCTTATCCCCTACATCCGATAAATACCCAAATACGGATAAGGCATCAAGACCTGCTCGCGTAATGCGGTCAGTCCGTTCTCCGCGCACGATGGAGGAAATCATAGAGGCACCATACCGCTCCTCGGTGGCGATAATGGCACGGAATATGGCCTTTGCCTCTTTCGTGACATTAACACGTTCCCCTTTTGTATTACAGGAACTACAGTTACTGCATTCGAGCCACGGAACGATTTCACCAAAATAGGCGAGCATATATTTTCTTAGGCAAGTACTACAGAAACAGTAATCAATCATGGACTGCAGTTTTCTAAGTTCTACCTGCTCACGTTGTGGTTCTAAATGACCTTGTTCAATCAAATACTTATGAACGCGCACATCTTGCCCACTATAGAGCAGAATACATTCTGCCGGTGCGCCGTCGCGTCCAGCACGGCCCGCCTCTTGATAGTAGGACTCCATATTACGCGGCATTTGGTAATGCAACACATACCGCACATTGCTCTTGTCAATACCCATGCCAAATGCGTTGGTAGCTACCATAACTTGTAATTGGTCGAAGGCGTATTTATTTTGCATATCTTTGCGCATCTCATCGGATAATCCGGCATGGTAATATCCAGTTTGGATTCCGGCACGCGTCAAATTATCGTAGACTCGTTCTACATCCTTGCGCGTAGAGCAATAGATGATACCATTTTCATGACTATGACGTCGCACATAATCGACTACATAATCCATGCGCTTTGGTGTGCGCACGACGGAAAACGATAAATTCGGCCTATCAAATCCCGTAACATACACATTCGCATGATCGAGACCTAATAATGTTTTAATATCATTCTCTACTGCCTTCGTAGCGGTTGCTGTGAAAGCCCCCACTACGGGACGCTTAGGCAAACTAGCTAGCCAATCGCCTATCAATCGATAGGAAGGTCTAAAATCATGACCCCACTGTGAAATACAGTGCGCTTCATCAACAATGACTTGAGAGATAGGCATAGAGCGTAACACATTGCAGAAAAAATTGGAACCTAATCGCTCTGGTGCAATATATAATAATTTAATATTCCCACTACGTACATCGTACATGGTCTTATTAAATTCTATTTGCGTTAATGTACTATTGATTAAGGCAGCCGGTATATTTTGATCCACCAAGCCATCAACCTGGTCTTTCATCAAAGATATTAAGGGCGAGAATACGACGGTAAGCCCCGATTTACAAAGAGCTGGAATTTGAAAGCATATCGATTTACCTGCCCCAGTAGGCATGATGGCCACTACATCCTCGTTCTTTAATAAAGACTCTACAGGAGCCTCCTGAGCGGGCCGAAAGGATGTATACCCAAAGTAGGTTTGCAGTAGTTGTAACGCTCTATCACGAGAATTAATAGCCTCCATCGGTATACCTCCTTTCCTATGTGTACAAAATTAACAATGTTATATGCCATATCAAAATGAAATATCGTGTCTATTTATTGTATCATTTTTTGAGGTATTTTTTGAATTATTTTCATATAATACTGTTTAGTAATTTTAACAATATCATCAATATTTACCAATAAATTATATGATTTACATATCCTATAGAATGGCAATTTATGATACAATAATTAGTATATATTTTAACGTGGTGAACAACCCTAAGGAGGTTTTATATAGGCATGACACACAACAACATAATGATCATAATCGCCTTTGCCTTGTATTTAGGACTGATGATGTACATCGGGGTCTACTATTATCGCAAATCAAACAGTATTGGTGACTATATATTGGGAGGTAGACAGCTAGGACCGTGGATTACGGCACTCAGTGCCGAAGCCTCCGACATGAGCGGTTGGATGCTTATGGGGGTACCAGGTCTGGCCTATACTACGGGTATTTCCGGTGTATGGATTGCCGTAGGACTTACCTTGGGCACCTGGGCCAACTGGCGATTCGTATCCCGTAGATTGCGTAACCATACGGAGGTAGCTAGCGACAGCTTAACATTGCCGGATTATTTAAAAAATCGGTTCCACGATCAATCCCATTCGGTAGCTGTTATTTCCGCATTGTTTATATTAATCTTCTTCCTCATCTACACATCCTCTGGATTTGTGGCAGGAGGCAAATTATTCAATACCATCTTCGGTTTAGACTATACGGTCTCCCTCTTTATTACGGCGGGCATTGTAGTATTTTATACCTTCCTCGGAGGTTTCCTCGCCGTATCTTGGACGGACTGTATTCAAGGGGCGTTGATGTTCTTCGCCATCTTGGCTGTACCTATTACGGCAGCTATCTACTTAGGTGGTCCTATTGATACGATGCAACTCATCCAAAGTGAATTTCCTCAAGGATTAAACCTCTGGGGTGATACGAGTGATATGTTTGCTCTTGTCATCGGCATCATCTCTTCCCTTGGTTGGGGTCTTGGCTACTTCGGTCAGCCACATATCCTAGTTCGCTTCATGGCGATTTCCGATGCGAAGGAACTAAAAAAATCCACAAATATTGCTATGGTTTGGGTTATCCTTTCCTTATTAGCAGCTATTTTCGTAGGCCTCATCGGTCATGTATATATGTTACCAGAAAAATTAGTTGGTACAGATGCAGAGACGATATTCCTCGTTATGACGGAACGTTTATTTACGCCATTTATGGCTGGCCTTATCTGGTCTGCTGTACTTGCAGCTATCATGAGTACTGCATCTGCTCAACTATTAGTAACAGCCTCTGCTATTGCTAATGATTTTTACGCTAATATCATTCACAAAACGGCAACCGACAAAGAACTCGTGCTTGTAAGCCGTATTGTTGTATTGTTGGTAGCGGCTATATCCATTTTCTTAGCATTAAATCCAGATAGCCTCATCCTTACGATGGTTGCTTACGCATGGGCTGGCTTTGGTGCCTCTTTTGGTCCTGCTATCATCTTCTCCCTATTCTGGAAACGCATGACGCGCCGTGGTTGTATTGCGGGTATCGTCGTAGGTGGTCTTACAGTTCTAATTTGGAAACAATTTGCCTTCTTTGGACTTTATGAAATCGTACCAGGATTTATCTTCTCATCTATTGCGATTTATATTGTCAGCATTTTCGATAAATTACCACCACGTCCAGTATTAAAAGATTATAAAGAAGCAGAAAAATTGCATATTCTCTAAAAACGGATAAAAGGAGCTATTGATTTCTCAATAGCTCCTTTTTCGTAATAAAGGGCTATTATACTTACAGCCCGTCTTCTTATACATATTGTGATAATCCATCACGAATAGCTTCACGCACATCGAACACTAATGATGCTGGCGATAATACTTTCACACTTTGCATATATTGTAGTGCCCAATATTTGAAAGCCTCCCGATTAACATGAACACGACACTCCACCTTTTGAGGCGTCTCGTTTAAAAATGTTACATTTCCATCAAACCAATCGAGAATTTGGTTAACGATACTGCGTTTTGCTTCAAACACTACTGTTACTGATTCACCACCAAACATATAGATATGTTCCTTCATGTATCTATCTACATCAAAGGTATTTTGATTGTGATAGCCTTGGATTTCCCGCAATGGCTTACGGCGAATATCCAATAACTTAATGTTGCCAATTCGATCTACACGAAGTGTAGACATATCATCATGGTTATCGTGGTTACCTACCAAGTAGTAGAGTCCTCGACTAGATACTAATTGGTAGGGATTAAAAATATAATTTCGCTCATTACCTGCATAATCAAGATTAGGATATAATTTATTATCTGTACTAGGCTGATAATAGACTAACGAAATTTTTCTCCCTTCCGTCACCGCTTTTTCAATGAGATCAATATTTAGGAATAGATCCTGACTTCTCACAAGAGAATCAGGTGTACTCTTAATTTGTTTTCCATGGGATTTAAAATAACGACCTCCCAAGGCAGATACCTTATCAATCAAGTCTTTACGCTGATTTACACTAATATGACGTGATGCTAATAGACCATCGATTAACAAATGTAACTCAGCCTCTTCAAAGGGATGAATCATATAAAAATTGGTACGACGAATCGAACCATCTGTACCTAGTGCAGATTCTTCACATTCAATATTAAAATTACCAGATTCATATAAATCATTTAGATGACGTCCTAAGGTTTTACGATCTACCGTCAATTCATATTTCTTTGCTAAGATGCTACGAATTTCCTCTTGAGATAATGTATGATTTGCATCTGTTTCATCTCGTAGGATTTCTAGTATATATACTAGTACTGCCTTTTTAGATGCCATGGAAAAACTCCTTTTACAATATACTTATACTAACTAACAACAAAATATGGCCTACTATGACCATATTTTTACATGTACACAAAATCACTCATACAAAGTATATCATAAAAGTCATGTTTACTTCATGTGTTTTTCATGCATTTCTTCATCTTTCCTATATCTTTTATGCAACTTAACATAACAAAATGTAATATTTATAAAATAAAAAGAAAATATTGAACATAAAAATAAAGGCTAATTCTATATATCGAGAATTAGCCTTTATCTATCCCCCATCGCACATTATTATCATATGCTACACAGGAAATACCTTTATTTAATTTTATTTTCTAAATAGCCTAATGTTTCCATGCGTTTCGTCAATTCAGCATAGAACGCTTCAGCCATAGCGGTTTGATTTTTTGCCTGACCAGCTTGTGCGCCGCCAAAGATATTCTTTTTAATCGCATTAACAATAGTAGATTTTGCCTTTGGTTTATTAAGGATTTCCATAAACATTAAATCTTCATCGGACAGATTTTCTACGGCTTCATTTTCAGAGGTAGCCCCATACATGATGTCTGTACCAGATTCAACTAAAGCTTTCACAAACTTTGTAAATCTAGCAGGTACAAAGGATTGTCCCTCCATATAGTAAGCTTTAGGATGTGGGTGTTTCAAGAAACGTAGACCACCGCGTACAATATGTTCTGCCACAGCTACATATAACGCATTAACAGCGGCTTCTAAGCTTGCATCATCGCCCTTAGCAGCATCATTAGCAGCTTTCACAATGGCTAAAGCCTCGATCATATTAAACTGACCGCCATCCTTAATAATGGACTGGAATGTATCGCGTACGATATCATTTTCAAACATGGACAATGCTTCTTCATTGAAGAGAATTGTATAGGTAAAGCTGTTAATAATGGTTCGCATAGGTACAGAATTCACAAGTTCAGGATTTCCCATGTCGTATGTTACAGATTCTGCATGCTTAGCCTTACATATAATAGATTTTCTAAAGGTCGTATCTAGCATAAAATCTAAATATTGCTCTTGAGCTACATGGTCATTAAGTGCGAGTTTATCTAGTGTATCCGCAATATCAGCATCAAAGCTACGTACCATAGATAAAGTTAAATCAGCATCACATAGGTATGCCAAATTATGCGCTTCTAAATGGTCATTAAATTGATAGAAATATACAGGGTCATTGTTTGGCTCTAAATGATCGTGACCAACATAGTATTCATCTTTTTGCATAACAGAGCGAAGAGCACCAAGGAATTTACTATTTCGTTCCTTTAGATTGTCATATTTTAAAATTTGACTACCTACGATACTACCAATCGTTTTGCCATGCAGTACCTTTTCCTTGTGATTAAACTGTGTTTTATCACGGTTACTGAACATCATTAACTGACGTACTTCGTCCATCGTATGCCAACCTGGATAGGTATTATAAGAAATGTAGGCAATGCCATCCTCTGCTAAATGTTCATCGATAAGGCGCAACAATGCATCTTTAACACCGTCATCGACCCAAGAATACACACCATGGGCGATAATGTAATCAAAGGTACCAATTTCACTACCAATAGATGCAATATCAGATTGAACTAAGGAAACATTTGTTAGCCCTGCATTCGCAATCACTTCATTGCCCTTTTCAACTTGTTCTTGTGAAAGCTCAATACCTACGAATGTTGCATCAGGATTAAATAATGCTTGGGAGATAATATTGCCACCATAGGTTGCTCCCAATTCTAATACTCTTGCAGTTTTAGGGTTAGGTGCTGAAATACCCACGAGAGCCGCATAGGCTTCAAGAGTAGCTGGTGTGGTATATGGGAATGGCATAGATTTATAGCCTAATTCACTATAAATGGTTTGTTGTACGTCATTTGTATTCGTAGTCATAATATCCTCTATTGTTAAAAACATATATTGTATAAACAATACATGAATAATACACATATATACTATCTATTATACCAAAATCATGTGTACTATACACCTATTCATAAGGATGATAGATGCAAAAGAGGCATCCTCAATGAGGATGCCTCTTGTATATGCAGTTTAGAGAAATTAATTATTTAACTTCTTCGAAACCTTTTTGTAAGCGAACATAGCTTAAGCGACGTTCTTTAGCGTCTTCTTCACATTTAGCGAATAATTCTTCTGCAGCGTCAGGAGCAGCTTTCGCCAAGGAAGCATAACGAACTTCACCTTTAAGGAAGTTTTGGAATTCGTCGTAGTTGCCTTCTTTGGAATCCAAGGAGAATGGGTTTTTACCTTCAGCTTTAAGTTGAGGGTTGTATCTGTAAAGATCCCAGTAACCACAAGCAACTGCTTTGCGTTGTTCTTCTTGAGCTTTACCCATACCAGCTTTGATACCATGGTTGATACATGGGCTGTAAGCGATGATCAAGGAAGGACCTGGATAAGCTTCAGCTTCTGTAACAGCTTTCATCAATTGGTTTTTATCTGCACCCATAGCTACTTGTGCTACGTATACATAACCATAAGACATAGCCATCATGCCAAGGTCTTTCTTCTTAGTACGTTTACCAGATGCTGCGAATTGAGCTACAGCAGCTTCATGAGTAGATTTGGAGGATTGACCACCAGTGTTGGAGTATACTTCAGTATCGAATACCCAGATGTTGATGTCTTCGCCAGAAGCTAATACATGGTCAACACCGCCGAAACCGATATCGTATGCCCAACCGTCACCACCGAAGATCCAGTGAGAACGTTTGATTAAGAATTGTTTTTTATCAAGAATTTCTTTCAATTCTGGAGTTGTAGCACCTTCAGCTTCGATTGCTGCTACCAAACGTGCGGAACGTTGACGAGTAGCTGCGCCAAGGTTAGCGAATTCAATCCATTGTTCCAATGCTTCTTTCAATTCGCCAGATGCTGTTTCAACAGCTTTCTTAGCTACTTCAAGCAATTGTTCACGGATTTTCTTAACGCCGATGTACATACCATAGCCGTATTCAGCATTATCTTCGAACAAGGAGTTTGCCCAAGAAGGACCTTGACCTTGTTGGTTAGTTGTGTATGGAGAAGCTGGCATGGAAGCACCCCAAATGGAGGAACAACCAGTAGCATTCGCAATCATCATACGATCGCCGAACAATTGAGTTAACAATTTAGCGTATGGAGTTTCACCACAACCTGCACAAGCACCGGAGAATTCGAACAATGGTTGTTCAAATTGGGAACCTTTAACAGTTTCCTTCTTCATAGGGTTTTCTTTTACAGGAAGGTTAACAGCGTAGTTCCAAGCTTCAGCTTGTTCAATTTCGGAATCGATAGAAGTCATTACGATAGCTTTGCCCTTAGGAGCTGGACAGATATCAACGCAGTTACCGCAACCCAAGCAATCTAATGGGGATACTGCGATACGGAATTGAAGGTCTTTAGCGCCCAATGCAGGGATTGTATCGAAATGTTCTGGAGCTGCAGCCACTTCTGCTTCAGTTGCCAAGATTGGACGAATTGTAGCATGTGGACATACGAAGGAACATTGGTTACATTGGATACAGTTTTCTGGCATCCATTTTGGAACGAACAATGCAGGACCGCGTTTTTCGAATTTAGCAGTACCAGCAGGTAATGTACCATCTTCGTAACCAGCGAATGTGGATACAGGAAGATCATAACCAGCTTGTGCATTGATTGGTTGTGCAATATTTTGAACGAAAGATGGGCAGGATTCACAGCCTGGTTTAGCTTTGTGACCGCCTTCATCAACAGCGTTTTTCCAGTCAGCTGGAACATCTACTTTTACAAGAGCACCAACGCCTTGGTCGATAGCAGCGTTGTTCATGTCAACGATGTTTTGACCTTTTTTACCATAGGAAGTAACTACGGATTCTTTCAAGTATTTGATAGCATCATCTACAGGGATGATTTCAGTCAATTTGAAGAATGCAGCTTGAGTTACCATGTTGATACGACCGCCTAAGCCGATTTCAGCAGCGATTTTCGCAGCATTGATGATGTAGAAGTTCAATTCTTTTTCTGCGATTTGACGACGTAATTTAGCAGGTAAATGTTCGTTCAATTCTTCAGGGGACCAAGTACAGTTCAATAAGAATGTACCGCCTTTTTTGATACCGCGAAGTAAGTCGTATTCATGTACGTAGGATTGACGGTGACATGCTACGAATTGAGGTTCAGTAATCAAGTAAGGTAAGTTGATTGGATTAGTACCAAAACGAAGGTGAGACATTGTTACGCCACCAGATTTTTTGGAGTCGTAATCGAAGTATGCTTGTGCATACAAGTCAGTGTGGTCACCGATGATTTTGATAGCGGATTTGTTTGCACCTACAGTACCGTCAGAACCGAAGCCCCAGAATTTACATTCAGTCAAACCAGGAGTTTCAACTTCTACGCCTTCAGCACGATCTAAGGACAAGAATGTAACATCATCATTGATACCCAATGTGAAGAATTTCTTACCATTTTCAGCATTCAAGTTATCGAATACAGCAACGATGTCTGCAGGGATAACGTCTTTGGAGCTCAAACCATAACGACCAGCGATAACTTTGATGTTACGGCCACCATCAACTACAGCAGCTTGAACGTCTAAGAACAATGGTTCAGCCAAAGCGCCTGGTTCTTTTGTACGGTCAAGAACAGCAATGCGTTCTACAGTTTGAGGAATAGCTTTCAACAAACGATCTGTTGCGAATGGACGGAACAAGTGAACGTTGATGAAACCAACTTTGCGACCCAATTTATTTAAGTAATTTACAGTGGATTCTACTACTTGTGCGGAGGAACCCATAGTAACGATTACGTCAGTTGCATCAGGAGCACCTACGTAGTTGAACAATTGGTAGTTAGTACCAGCCAATTTGTTGATTTCGTTCATGTAGTGTTCTACAACGTCAGGAACGTTCAAGTAGAATTTGTTGGATGCTTCACGATGTTGGAAGTAAACGTCAGGGTTTTCTGCAGTACCACGAGTTACAGGAGCATCTGGGTTCAAAGCGTTTTTACGGAATGCTTGAACTGCTTCCATATCTACTAATGGTTTTAATTCTTCATAGTCCCAGATTTGAATTTTTTGAATTTCATGGGATGTACGGAAACCGTCAAAGAAGTTGATGAACGGTACACGAGTTTTAATAGCTGTCAAGTGAGCTACTGCAGACAAGTCCATTACTTCTTGTACGGAGGATTCTGCAAGCATAGCACAGCCAGTTGCACGAGCAGCCATTACGTCTTGGTGGTCACCGAAGATAGCCAACGCATGTGCAGCTAATGCACGAGCAGCTACTTGGAATACGCCTGGAAGTAATTCGCCTGCTACTTTGTATAAGTTAGGAAGCATCAATAACAAACCTTGGGAAGATGTGAAAGTTGTTGTTAATGCACCAGCTTGCAAGGAACCGTGAACAGCAGCAGCAGCGCCTGCTTCAGATTGCATTTCTACAACTTGAACAGTGTTACCGAAGATGTTTTTACGACCAGATGCAGCCCATTCGTCAATGTGTTCTGGCATTGGAGAAGATGGAGTGATTGGGTAAATCGCAGCAACTTCTGTAAAACCATAAGAAACGTGAGCAGCCGCTTGGTTGCCGTCCATAGTTTTAAATTTACGACTCATGTGATTATTGCCTCCTTAAGCATTTAGCAAAAATAGAACACTTGCTTAATCTATCATTATGTTTAGGAATAACAACCATTACAAACTTGCGTACATGAAAAAATAATGCAATAATATATATGTTATATATATTTATGGCATTATGTAGTACAAACTATTTTGTAGTGGGCACAACCATAATTCCTAATATCATAACTTGATATAGCCCTATAGACTCATTATAACGTGGCGGGCTATATCAACGCAATACATACAGCGCTTGGCGCCTTGCCAATATCGCTATTCATGCTTTACTTAAAGTAATAGCTAATTGCGTTTTAGTAATAATTATTCTCATTTATCAAGACCAATTTTTAAATTAGGTTTATAATATCTTTTATATATTAGGGGGTTAGTTATGGATTTCCACCATTTAAAATACTTCGTAGAAGTGGCTGATCAAAAGAGTTTTAGTAAAGCAGCAAGAAACTTACACATCTCACAATCCGCGATTAGCCGTACAATCAAAGCCTTAGAAGACGAACTTGGTGTTGTTCTCTTCATGCGTAATGCTAAATCCGTAGAACTCACTGATGGAGGTACCATCTTTTTAACACACGCGAAACGCGTAGTATTTATGTTTGAACATTTAAAAACAGATTTTGAAAACGAGTTTCGTTTGGAGCAAGGTTCCATCCGAATTGGTATCCCACCTATTACCGATGCACCAATCTTTGCGCAACTATTAGGTGAGTTTAAAAAGGTATACCCACAAATCGATTTAGAATTATATGAACAAGGTTCTAAGAAGGTCGAAATCAGTGTACAAGAAGGTTTGATTGATATCGGTATCATCTGTACAAAGCCAAATCCTAAGGAATTTGAATCCTTCTATCTCACATCTGACCCATTATCCGTTATCGTTCCTAAAACTAGCCCACTTGCCAAGGAACCAGAAATTCGATTGGATATGCTTTCAGAAGAATCCTTTGTACTCCACAAGGATGATTTCAATTTACATGATGAAATCATTAAAGCTTGTAAACACACAGGTTTCCAACCTCATATCGTATTCGAAACAAGCCAACGTGACCTCATGTTACAAACAGTAAGTGCCGATTTAGCCATCGCCCTATTACCATCCCGCCTCTGCCCTGAGGTAGGCGAGAACACAGAGGTTGGGTCCAAGGTTGTGGTACGACCTCTCGTTCCAGAAATCATCCATACCTTATATGTAATCTGGAAAAAAGGTCATTACCTCTCCCACGCTTCTCGCTTGTGGTTAGACTTTGTAAACTCCAAATTGCCATTACCTGGTCTACAATTGGAGGCTCATAAATAATGAACAAACCATCTGGGCTCGCAACTAAATTGCGGGCCCTTTTGAAAGCTAAAGAAACGCCCATGTGGGCCGTTATTATAGTTCTCATCATCGTCATCATCATTCAGCAAGTTCAAATATCCGAACTACAATGGCGCGTCGATGAAGACCACGACGGTTCAACTGTAGATAGTGTGGCCGGACGCCTATATATTTTAGAAGGCATGGCTAATAAACATAGTGATCAAATTGAAGAACTACAAAAATATATCCGGCAATTACAAAACGATGGTGCTAGATATGATTGGGAACTAAAACAACTGGAATGGTTGCATCCAGAACTAAAGGTTATTTCTCCTGATGGAGATCCTAATCCGTTAAAATCCACAGATCTTAACCTAGACATGAACCCTGGTAATGTACCAGATGTAAAAAAATAAATAAAAGCCAGATACAATACATACTAAAAAGTATTTACATTGTATCTGGCTTTTTATTATATCTGCCTTAATCCGTTTGAACCACAGTAATAGCTTTTATCTTTTTATCAAGGGGAATGTGCTTATATAAACTGAAATTCTTATTATAGGATTTTTCCCATTCACTCACAACAGAGTAGTGCCTATGATGGAAATTACCTTTATCATCTATATAAAGAAAGAGATCTTTTTGAGCCATAACACCAAAGCCCATGGCATCCAAAGTGTACCCCTTATGAACACCATCATTTGTATTTAAATAATCTCGTAACTCTGCTTCACGAGATGTATCAACCCATCCTAATTCCAACACTCTACTAACTAACGTATCTTCAGCAGCCTTATAAGCTTTATTTGCAGCTATAAGTCCCTTATCTGGAAAACCTTGAACATCCTCTTGATATCCAAAGGCTGTCACAACTATAAGTTTTCCCGTTCCATACTGATTCTCATAAGAAATAATCGGATCTGCTACTGTAATAACTTTCTCTACAAAAGGATTCCATAATATTGAATCAATATAATGCTCTTGAGTTTTATACTCTACAATATATTTAGTCTCACCTACATCATTACCGGTCGGTTTTATTATAACAATCCCCTCATCATGAGTAAGGATACTAAAATCTACGTAATATGCTGATACATAATAACCGCCTAATATAGGCTTCAATTGACTCTGTAATTTATCTATCGTCTTATGTTGTTCTAAATCACCAATATATTTAGCGCGTTCTAAATTCTTAACAGCTGTCTCCCATGAATCATAAGGACCTGAAACTTTAACAATGTCACGGTTGTACACTGCAATTTTCTCAAAGGCAGCTCTACCTTCACCCGTCGGATCATATAATGATATCGCACTTACAGATACACCTAGTGTAAAAGTTGTTAATACGCTTGCTAATAATAACGTTTTATACATAGTAGCCTCTCTTTTTACTGTAGATTACATTACTCTTATTATACATAAAACAATATATTTACTAAAAGAAAAAGAGCTATATATTTATTCAATATCCGTCATAGAAAAGAATAAAAAATATAACTCTTTTTAAATTTGTATTTAATTTTTAACTTAACCTTCCTTGTGTTCCATAGATTTAGGTAATGTCAAAATCAATAGACCTGCTAGGAACATACAAGCGCCCATTACATAGTAACCATAAGTAAAGCTACCTGTATGTCCATTGATGAAGCCTAGCATATATGGGCCGACCCAACCGCCCATATTACCGGATGAATTGATAAGGCCCATCGCACCTGCTGCAGCTGCGCCAGATAAGAATGTAGTCGGCATCGTCCACCATACGCCCATACCGCCATACACGCCTACAGCCGTTAAACAGATGAATAACAAGCTAATTTCAGGTGATGGACTATGTGGTGTGGCAATAAAACCTATGGTACCAACAAATAATGTGGTCGCCACATGCCAACGTTTTTCATTGCGTTTCTCTGAGGAATAGCCACAGAAAACTTGTACTAATAAGGCAGCACTCATCGGAATGGCAATAGACCAAGCTACAACACTTGGTGGCCATCCGGATAAGCTTTTAAGCACTTGTGGCATCCAGAAACTGAATCCCCAGAACCCAATAACCCACAAGAAATAAATTAATGCTAATCGTAATACCTTTGGATCTTTCAAGGCTTGCCAAATTGTGTATTTTTTTACGGATTGTTTTTCAGCTTCTTCCTTAGCAAGCTCTTCTTTGATATATTTTTTCTCTGCATCAGTTACCCAAGCGGCTTCTTCTGGTTTTTCTTTCATCCAGAATGCAAAAATGAAAGCAAAGATAACAGCTGGTAATGCTTCTACAATAAACAACGTACGCCATCCATGTAATCCAAAAAATGTCGTATCGAGCAATACGCCTGCTAATGGACCGCCGATAATGTTAGAGAATAATAGAGATGTAAGCATTAATGAAATTGCCTTTGCCCGTTCTCTCGGTAAAAACCAATTAGGTATCAATAAAGAATAGATAACCGGATATAATGACGCTTCACATAACCCTAACAAGAATCGATATAAGAAGAACTCCCACTCCGTAGTCATTGTCGTCATGAGGACACATACAATGCCCCAACTAAACATGATACGCGCTACCCAATGCATCGCATTAAATCTCGATGCTAACAGAGATGCAGGGACTTCAAATAAAACATAGCCAATAAAGAATATACCTGCGCCCATACCGAATATTTCTGGTGTTAACCATGGTAAATTCTCTTTCATGGTCAAGCCTGCATAGGCGATATTTACACGGTCTAAAAAGGCAATAATAGAAACAATAAATAATGGTAGGATGACATGCAACATGCGCCGCCTTGTAAAATCCTTGAAATCGATGGCCCCACTTTGAGGCTCTGGTACAGATGATGAGTTCATATGAATCCTTTCTACTTACTATATGATACGTACCATAATATATTAAAAAAACAAATGTCCTCTGTCAATGATATTATATAGAATATAGGAATAACGAATTAGAATATGTAACATACAAAAAGCACCTTATATCTGTTATGTAAAATCTCCATAAAGATTTCTAACAGTATATAAGGTGCTTTCACATACACTATTCAGATATTAGCGTCTGTTACCAAAGATACGCAACAAGGATAAGAACAAGTTAATGAAATCGAGATACAAGCTAAGTGCACCAGCAATTTCAATACGATCTAAAATCGTTTCATCTTCAGATAGTGCCAATTGAGTAACACTGTTTTTAATCATGTTCATATCAACAGCCGTAAAGATGGAAAATACAACGACCCCAACGTAGCCAAGAATCAAGCTAATTGTACTATAACTAATGGAACTAAGATATGGAATCGAAAAATACGATGCTACCATAAACACAAGACTTACGATAATCATACCAAATATAGCAGCCACTAAGTACGGTGTTAATCCGGCTAAATTCTTCTTAGTCGTAAGGCCTACAATAGAAAAGGCAACGAAGAACGCCAATGCCCCAATCAATGCTGGTACAGTAGCTTCCATGATGCCATATGCTAACGAAACAAGTGATAAGGTAACGCCATTCAATGCACTATAGATAAAGAACATCGCATATAGAGACATAACATTGGCCTTATACGTGCGCATGCTAAACAAGAATACCACCGCTACTTCTGCAATCAATAAAATATTAAAATTGCTAGCTGCAAAGCGCGCCCAGGACGGATTCATTAGCGTCGCAACACCAATCCCTAATGTGGTCAACAAACCAACAACCATCCATAAGATGGAACCCTTTAATCGTTGCGATACAATACTTTCTACCAGTGCTACATCATTAGCATTTGGCGTTTGTGTCATATATGGATTCATAAGAACCTCCTTGCTATTTATAGTTTATATACTTCGTTATCTATCTCTATATTATACTAAAAATTCTTATTCTCCGCCACGAAAATATATTGTATCAAACTGTTTTTTTATAAATTCAACTGACTTCAATTTATTCTAAAAGAGCTTTCATATTAATTACTACTAACAGGATCATAATCAGCAGGTACAGGAGCAACGATACTTACAAATACAACATCTTCCGTCCCAGTATTTTTTGCGCCATGACATTCACCCTTTTTAGATACTATAACTTGTCCCTTTGTAAAAGTCACCTCCGTATCAGGCGTTGGATAAAATACCCCGTTTCCTTGCAATATAACCCATATATCATCAGAGTGATGATGATAATGTTTTGGTAAGGTTTGACCAGGTTTAATAACCCATACTGAACCACCTGTGGAATCAGTTTGATAAAATGGCGTCTTAACAGCTTTCTCCAAACTTTCAACTTTCACAAGTTCCATGTCAAAAATACGTTGATCACTCATACTGCTCACACCTTTCATCGATTAATAACTAGCGAGTGCCCGCTGCATATTCTCCCATATTAATATCTAGAACCTCTCGAATCGGTTGAATTAGAGAATCCTCATATTGTACTTTCCACTGAATATCCTGATTCATCTCGCCATTTTGTAACCCCGCAATGGTTTCCCCATCACCTATTGGATTGTCATGTTCGAAAATATAATTCAACACATTATAAGCATGAAATACTACATGATTAGGATCTACACCGTGAAAGTGATACTGTAAATCAGGTAAAAATAATGTACTCATACCAACAGAATCTACCATCATATCATTGGTACCTTGAATACTAAAATAACGCACATTTACAGCATAATACATAAAACGAGTCACCTCTTTATCAGGATGATTTTCAATGGTTTCACGACTTAAAAACTTACGTGATGGTCCAAAAACAACGGCCTTGCAAGATGGATATAACTCCAACAGCGCATCTACATATTTTACGAGCATATCAGCTCGTTCTTTAGGCTCTAAACCCGAAGCTAACATATCTGTAGCAAATACTCTATATTGACACTCAGCTAACAATTCATCTACATTGGGACAATCCCAAACTTGACTACGTGTAAAATCATCTAATACAGGTTTATCGATTTTCTCACACTTCGTCACCATCAATGTCGGTGAGATATCGGCATCATTATCTTCATAATGAACCTTATAATTCTGAGGTGCCAAACCTGCAGATTCAGCTCCATAACTAAAGCAATCAACAGGGCCTAAATGCTTTGTAAATACCTCTACCATTGTATCGCGGCTAGGCATATCACACTGCTTCGGCATTAATAACTCAACAAAAAACAAACCGCCAGGACGAACAGAACTATCTGTTAGATCTTGTTTAAATACTTGGCTCATAATAACCTCTTAAAATAAACCTTACGTTTAATAAGTAATCTAATACTTAAATTGCTATAACTAAACCTTTACTAACTTTTTAACAACAAATTTAATTCTAACAAAATTAAATCCTACGGATTTAGCACTATATCTAACTTTAAGACTCTATTACTTCACCATTTAACTTTAGCCTCCATTTATCAATAAAAACCTTCATCAGTTCATTCTGTCTAGTTTCAACAGTTCTAGGATTCCAATGCTTTATCCCATTTACCTGTGTTGTAATAGGATATGAAGTAACACCATTAGATGATTGGAAATATTTTTGTTTCTTTTCCTCAAAATCGTAATTTTGTGCTTGTGAGTTATGTTGTCTTGTGAGAGCTACAAGATATGCAATTTTATTTACCCAGATTTTTCTATCAGCCTCACTCCAAACCGCAAGCCACTGACTATCCATTCTAGGGTTTTGAGGTAAAACATGTTCGATTGTAAAAATCTTACCATTAAACTTAACTGCACCATCACTAACAAAGGAATTTAAACGTTGTATAATATAATTTCTTCTGTATGATGGTAATGTATATATCTCTCCATCTAAAGTTTTAATAAACTCTTCTTTTTCTATTTCTTTTAACTCTAAACTTTCTATGTTTTGATAGTGATTTCCTTCGGTCTCCATCTCTTCTAATACTTCTTTATAACGATTAATTCGTTGATTTAGCCCTTTTGAGGTAACAAACAAATAAGAAGCCAAACGTTCTAATTTAATAAGAAAGGCCAAGATAGCGTCAGAATCATTTTCATGCTCTGCTAAAAATTTTATTGCTACAGGCATCCAGTCATAATTTCTAGTTTTATTCAACCAATATAATAAATTATTAATAGATTCAGCATTTCTACTTGATACATATGCTTCATTTTTTAAGGCATTATAAGCATTAGAATATGGCACAATATACTTATCAATAAGATCTTTTGGATTTATCTTTTCCAAAATATTTACAGAAAACTCTTCTAATAAATTCTTTTTTTGCTTTTCTTTTAGAAAAATAGTTCTTGTGTGTGCAAAAACCTCATTAAAACCATCTCTGCCCACTAAACGCTCTTGCTCCTCCCAGATTTCAGTATATTTATCTTGAATACTATCATCTAAAGAGCCTATCGTTTTAGATTTAATAATATCAGATGGTAATAAATCTAAACCACGACTATTCAATACTGAAAAAACCCTAAATGCAGATGATTGATTGGGAGATGAAACAACTACTAAAAAGCACCTATTCAACACAAATTGACAAAATTTAATTAAATCATCTTCATTAGTAAATTTTTCACTAAATCTTACTTGAAACACTTGACAATTTTTCTGAATATGAACTTTTGCTTCACTATCTAAGATTTCATCATCTAACTGATTTAACCCTCGTAAATCTAACTCTTGTATATATTTATTAAAAAATGATTGATCTTTTTCGCGTAAAAATATGCGTGGTTGCGCATTAATCATTTCCAACTGATTACCCTTTTCTTGTAAGTAGGCTTTACATAGCTCTTTATATTGTTCTGTAGAGAAAGTGTCCGCCATTACAGCAAGAAAAATAGATAGAGTAGTTAATCGTTGTTGACCATCTATAACCTCAGAATAAGGTTTATTATCACTTTTAATTAGTACAATACTCCCCAAAAAATAATTGTCATCATTATCTAATTCATAAAAATCATATAAATCATCAAATAAAATTGCAGCCTCATCTTCAGTCCAAGAATAAGGTCTTTGATACTTAGGAATATGATATTCAAAGTCAGCACTAAAAATTTTTGATAATGAATACTCTTTTGCCGATATTTTATCACTCATACAATACTACCCTCCACCAATATAAACTAAATTATAGTTCTAACTATAGTATAATAAATAGTCAACTAAAATGTAAATTTAATAATAAATCAATACAAAAGACCCGCTCTATAAGTCCAAAGACTATAGAGAGGGTCTTTATATTATCTAATCAGCATAGGGTGATGAGCCGATGGCGGAACTGTTACAGCTTCCCTCGGACTCTCATCCCTACTCAATTATAGAGGTTTACGAACCACGTCAATGATAGAGCCATCGCGATATTCTACGATTGCGATGATATCTTCGTCTTTATCAGATACAGGGATATCTTGTGGTTTACCAACTAAGTCGAATGCTAATTGTTGTAATTCTTCAATTGTGAAGATAGGCAAGTTGCTATCTTTGAAGCGTTCAATCAAATCAGTACGAGCTGGGTTGATTGCGATACCGTATTCAGTAACGAGTACGTCAACGGAGGAGCCTGGTGTAATTACAGTTGCTACTTTGTCACGGATCATTGGCAAGCGGCCACGGATCAATGGGCAAGTAATAACTGTGCATTTAGCACCTGCTGCTGTATCGGAGTGACCGCCAGAAGCGCCCATCAATACACCGTTGGAGTCAGTCATTACGTTTACGTTGAAATCAAGGTCGATTTCAGTGGCACCAAGGAATACTACGTCGAGGTAGTTTGTAGTGCAGTCTGTCCATGGGTTAGCGTACATGGAAGCAGACATTTCGATATGTGCAGGGTTTTTATCCAAGGATGCAGCTGCAGTAGTATCGAATGTTTGAGTGTCATAGATAGCTTTGATTAAGCCTTCTTCAAGCATACCAGTCAAGATACCTGTAGCACCACCGATAGCAAAGCCACCAGCTTCACCGCGTTTGCGAAGTTTTTCAGCAATGAATTTTGCTACAGTCAATGGAGCACCACCAGCGCCCAATTGGAATACGAAACCTTCTTTAATGATACCAGCTTGATCAAGGAATTCACCAGCTAGTTCAGCGATTTTAATTTGAATAGGGTTCTTAGTGAAGCCAATTGCACCAGAAGCAATACCTTCTGGGTCGCCGATGCTTTCAACAGGAACAACATAATCTACATCTGTTTGAGGGATGGCATAGTTGTGTACATAGTCAACCAAGTTATCAGTGATGATAACAGTTGTATCTGCATAGTGAGAGTCAACCTTAGCATAGCCAAGTGCGCCACATGCGGATTTACCCATACGACCAGTTGCATTGCCACGAGGGTCAGCTGTAGGAGCAGCCATGAAAGCTACGTCGATATGAACTTCGCCAGATTCGATAGCACGAGCACGACCACCATGAGGACGAATGACTACAGGGCGTTTTAATACACCTGGGTTTTGTGTTAAGAATTTACCAAGGCGATCGCGAAGACCAGATGTTTCGAGAGCTGTAACAGTACCGTCTTGAATCATTTCAACTAAGAAATCATGGCATGGAGATAAGGAAGAAGATGCGATTGTAATATCTTTAATGCCTTTCGCTTGAACGCGTTCCATAACCATTTTCATAACATAGTCGCCATTGCGCAAATGATGATGGAAGGACAATGTCATGCCATCTTTTACGCCAGCTTTTTCGATTGCTTCATCGATAGAAGCAAGAACTTTATTAATACCAACACGGCTCATATGAACAGGTTTACCTGCGCGTTTAGCCTTAGGTTCAATTGCGAATTCACCTTGATATACTTCGCGACCTTCTAGTGCTGGGATATTTGTTGGGATATCGCGACCTACTTTATTTAACATCGTATTCTGCTCCTTCCTCTAATTCAACTTTAATGCCTGCTGCACGTGCTTTATCAACTACGCGTTGTGCACGAACTACGATAGGACCATCGATCATCTTACCATCTACGGAAATTACGCCTTTATTGTTGCGCAATGCATCAGCATAGCTGTTCAATACCTTAACGGAATGAGCGATTTCTTTTTCGTCAGGAGTGAATACTTCGTGGATAATTTTGATTTGGCTTGGATGGATACAAGATTTGCCGTCATAACCCAATGCTTTAATGAATTCAACTTCTTCGCGGAAGCCTTGTGGGTCTTTCACGTCGGAGAATACAGTATCAATTACGCGGATACCTGCTTCGCGTGCTGCATGAAGAATTGTTTGACGAGCGAACAATAATTCAACAGCTGGTTTATGTTTACCTGTACGAAGGTCAGCACGGTAGTCTTCAGCGCCAAGAGCAATAGCAACAACACGAGGGCCATGGCAGATTTCGCGAACATTGTACAAGCCACGAACGGATTCGATAGCTACGATAATATTGATAGTACCTTCTGGCCAGCCATTAGCTTTTTCTACTTCTTCAATTTTCTTCGCTACGATTTCAACTTCGGATACGTCTTCAGTTTTAGGCAAACGAATCATATCAGGTTTAGCTGGAACGATAACATCAAGATCATCATAACCATAAGGAGTTTGTGTAGGATGGTTGATACGAACAACTGTTTCAGCGCGGAATTTACGGGATTTCAATGCTTCTGCAGTCAAAAGACGAGCTGTGTCTTTTTCTGTAATAGGCACGGAATCTTCAATATCGATCATGATGGAATCAGAACCGTGGATATCAGCACTGTTAATCATTTTTGGTGTATTACCAGGAACGAACATCATGGAACGGGATAAGCGTTTTTTTGCCGCTTCTGTAAGCGGATTAGTTTTTACTTCTGGAAATGTTTTATCGTTAGCCATTATGCTTTGCTCCCCCTTTCTAATGCGCCCAACACGCGAGCTTTAATTGTGTAATCCCAAGCATTTTTATCTTGTACAGTTACTTTTACGCCATCAAAACCAGCTTCTTTAACTGTATTCAAGATAACAGATTTAATTTGGTCGCCATATTGACGCATAACTTTGGAAGTCAATTCGATTTCGATGCCACTAGCAATCGGTTCTACCGTAACTAATGCATCATTTTTTTCGTCGAAGCCTGCTTGCGCAGCTTTCACTAATTGTGCCATGTTACATCCTTTCACTAAAAAATATATCAAATGGCAAAGACCAGACCGTCGCGAAGTCTGGCCCAAGCCGTAAAAACAATGATGAGTATAAATTAGATGGTGATTAAATCATACCGATGAAAGTCCACCAAGGGATACCTATTACAAAGAGTAAGATCCAGCTTAATACCGCTAAGATACCACCAGCAGTCCACCATTCTTTAATGTTATTATAACCAGCAGAATAGATGATAGGACCAGGGGATGCACCGTAGTGAGTTACGAGACCACCAAATGCATTTGTAGCAAGCAATACTAAACCAAACATAACAGGGTTAACACCGGCTGCCATACCTACCGTTAAGAATACAGGAAGCATGGATGCGATATATGCGGTACTAGAAGCGAATAAGTAACGAATAACAACGCTGATAGCGGAAAGAATTAATACTACTACAAGTGGAGATACATCGAGTGCCAAGTTTGCTTCCATAAATGTAGCAAGCCAAGCAAAGAATTTAGCTTTTGTTAAAGCTGTGGATAAACCAAGGATAGCACCGAACCAGATGAATGTGTTCCAAACAGCTTTTGTTTGAACCATATCTTCCCATGTGATGATGCCGGATAAGAAAACAACAGTCATAGCAACTAATGCTACTGCTGTAGGACTCAAATCAAAAGCGATAGCTGGGAAAAAATATCCAATAGAAGGCCATGCCCAACCAAGAAGAGCAAGGATGAATACAACAGCCAAGATTTTTTCAGACATTTTCATAGACCCTAATTTTGCAAGGCCTTCGTCTGCCAATTTCTTATTGTCGATTTTTACAGCTTCAGGACGGTCAATCCAGTAGCCTACAAGAGGAACAAAAATCAACATTACAAGGCCAGGAATGGCCAAAGCCACTGCCCATTCGACCCAGTTCATAGTAAGGCCTGTAATCTTAGTAACGAAATCCAGTGCCAACACATTAGGAGCCATAGCTGTTAAGAACATAAAGGACGTAATCTTTGTTACGAAGTAACCATTCATCAAGATAAAGGAACCGCCGCGTTTTGCAGTATCACCAGGGTAAGAACCGATAGATTCTGCAATGGATAAGTTAATAGGATATACGATACCAGCTGCACGGGCTGTATTAGAAGGTGTTGCTGGAGACAAGATTAAGTCAAGAAGCGCTGTTACATAGCCTAAACGCAATACTGTGGAACCGAATGCACGGATTAAGTGGTACGCTACACGGTGACCAAGACCAGTTTTACCAAATGCAACGCTCAAGGAGAAGGCTGCAATGATCATCCACAATGCTGTGGAGCCATAACCTACCAAAATATCTTTTGCATTGTCCATGAATAATGCAGAAGCAGCTAATACAGATAATAAAATAATTTGAATTGGATATGGTTTTAAAATCAAACCTAAGATACCTGCGATGTAGAAACCAAATAGGCGCCACGCTTCCGCAGAAAGCCCTGCTGGTGGAGTTGTAAACCAGAGGATAATTGGGATTAGCACGATAACGGCTAATTTTACAAGTCTTTCCATGTTTTTTCCTTTCTTATAAACATAGGCATATACTGTTCATCCTAACACTACCCAAGTAATTCGTAATACGCGACTATTACTCATGAATTCTTGTATTTAGTATGATTTCATTATACGTTGGTAATCATTTTCTGAAAAATAGATTACCTTTATAGGGGTCATAAAAATTTTTATAACTGTCATTCATACTTTTTATGCATTTTACTCATAGTTTTTTAGGTGTAAATGTAAAAAATGCATGCATACATCTCAAAAAGATGTATACATGCACTTACATGTTATGATTGATATTCTCTAAAAATACTATCGTCTACAACAGTGTGTTGTTTATAGTAATCTCGTACGTACTCGATAAATGTTTTGACAGCAATTAAATTGGCCGACTCTTTTGTGTATACCATATTGGTATCACGCGTAATATATGTTCCATCCTTGCTACGCAATGGGCTAACATAAATATCTTTGTCTTTACAAGATCCAAGCCCCATATAGGTTAGGATAGACCATCCTAGACCGGCCCGCACAAAATGACGACATGTACTCATGGAATTGACGTCCATCGCCACAATGGGGGGGTCTTCAAAATGCTCGGCACACCATTTTTCAATGATATTAGCTACCGATGCATCAGTTTGGTATCGAATAAAAGGCACCTTCTCTAACGATTCTGGTGGCACTAACTCTTTATATACCAAGCAATACGGTTCTTCCAATAACAATTCTGAATTGCCTGATACTTCATATCCACCACGTGCAAACGCCACCATACAATCACCGGTATTAAACATCTTTACAACTTGATGGCTGAAAGCTGTCTTAACTTGAATATGTACATCTGGATACTGTTCGCGGAACGATTTCAACAAAGCTGGTAATTCATAATCTGCAAAATTGATGGATGATGCAATTTTTAAGGTACCTTGAATCTTACCAGTAGACGACGTCAATGCATGGTCTAAGGCCTCTCTATCATGCAGCATGCGTTTGCAATAGTCATAATAGATTTCACCTTGTGGCGTCAATGCAATACCTTCTGTAGTACGAAGCAACAAGGAGTACCCTACGCTATCCTCTAAATGACGCAGTCGATAGCTCAAAGCAGGCTGCGAAACAAATAACTTTTCAGCTGCTTTTGTTATATTACCTTCATCCACAACAGTTACAAAGGTACGCCATTCTTTATCATCCATAGTCGTACTCCTTTTTTATGACCAACCTATTTATATTATATATTGCTTATCTAGCATTCGCAATGCCTGCAAAGACCTTACCTCGTTCGCCATCGATGGTGACCTCTGCGCCTTCCAGCAATACGTCATAAGAATCTTTGGCGCCTAAGATGACAGGAATACCATAGGTAATGCCTGCAATAGCACTATCTGATGTGTACCCATCTTCAACAGAAATGATACCGCCAGCGCGTTTAGCAATGTTCATCAATTCTGGTTCCATAGTCCCTACTACAAGAATATCGCCGGATTGGAAGCTTTCATAATCATTCTTATGATTAGCTGCAATAAATACGCGACCCGTAGCGGATTTACGCAAGATACCATTGCCAGATAACAACACCTTGCCTGCAATATGAACGCGAATCATATTCGTAGTACCTGTAGAACCAGAAGGTACGCCAGCGGTAACGACAACTAGATCACCAGAGTTGATGGCATTTGCCCCGAGAGCACCGGTAATCGCCTGTTTCACCATTTCATCAGAGTTGATATTTTCACGGCCCTTGATGGCTTCAACCCCCCAGCATAATTGCATGCGACGAATCGTTTCATCATGCGGTGTAATAGCAATAATTTTACAATCTGGACGGTGACGAGCCACACTAATCGCAGTATGACCAGATTCGGTACATGTTAAAATAGCTGCTGCCCCAAGATCACTCGCAACGCGCACACTGGCCAAACATACAGCCTCAGTGGTTGTCACATCATCGCTTTCCTTCGTTCTACTCTTATGATCATAAATAGCAGACTGCTCCGTTACCTCTGCAATGCGTGTCATCGTTGTAACAGCTTCCACCGGATATGCGCCATTAGCAGTCTCACCAGATAACATAATAGCATCGGTGCCATCTAAGATTGCATTGGCCACATCACTCGCTTCGGCACGCGTAGGACGAGGGTTTTGAATCATAGACTCCAACATTTGCGTAGCCGTAATAACAGGTTTGCCAAGACGATTACATTTTTCAATCATCATCTTTTGCAATACCGGTACTTCTTCGGCTGGAATTTCTACGCCCAAATCACCACGAGCAATCATAAGACCATCCGCTACATCGAGAATTTCATCAATATTATTGACTCCTTCAGCATTTTCAATTTTGGCGATAATCTTAATATCCTTTTGTTCAGATTCCAAGATACGGCGAATAGCCACTACATCCTTAGCGCGTTGCATAAAGGATGCAGCCACAAAGTCTACACCTTGTTGGCAACCAAAGCGTAAATCTAATTCATCTTGCTCGGATACAGGCGGCAAGCTAAGCGCTACGCCTGGCACGGCTACCCGTTTGCGATTGCCGATTTCACCACTATTTTGAACGGTGGTAATGATGTTATTACCTTCAATAGCATCGATAGTCAATCTAACAAGGCCATCAGCTAAGAGAACTGTATCGCCAACGTGCACATCGCCTACTAAACCTTTATGGTTTACAGTACTAATCTCTAACGTGCCTTCTACATCATCCGTAGTCAATGTAAATTGTTGCCCCGCTTCGAGGAATACCTTGCCTTCTTTAAACAGTCCTAGACGAACCTCTGGACCTTTTGTATCGAGCAATAATGCGATTGGTTTATTGACAATCATCGCCGCATCACGCACCATTTGCATGCGCTCTGCTTGCTCTTCATGCGAACCATGAGAGAAGTTAAAACGAGCCACATTCATGCCAGCGCGCATCATATCTTCTAAAATACCGAACTTATCCGTGCCCGGACCTACGGTACATACGATTTTTGTACGTTTCATATATCCTCCTAAAGGGATTTTATTTAATATATCTACAAATTTAATTATACCTGTCCCCATTGAGCTTTGACCAATACCAAATTTACATCTTTCGATATAAATCTATTGCATATGCCCTATCTATGCACACCCTATTGTACCTCTACGGCACCTTCACCTAATACCGCTTCAATGCGTGCGATGATCTCATCTGTAGGTGCAAAGCATAATTGAGGTGATAAATTAATTCGTTTTCGTTGTTTGTGTAAATATAATGCTGTCGGGACTTGCCCTTCTGCTTGTGAAAGTATTTCCTTCAACGCATTACTATTCTCTGGCGTATCATAAGCACTGCGAATATGGATGGCGATTTGTCGTGCATTGTTATAATTCACCTTTAGCGGTGCAATGCGGTCCGCAATAATCTGTACACCCTTTTCATCCGCATCAACACGGCCTCGCACCTTAACAACCATATCGACAGCCAAGAATTGTTGGCTCTGAGCAAATACCTTCGGAAATGCCACCACTTGAGCCGAACCAGAGTAATCTTCGATGCGAAGAATACTCATGACATCGCCCCGTTTTGTAGGTCTATCCCCTCTTTCAGCAATGAGACCGCCAAAGGTAATCGTTTGACCATCAAAACGCTCTGGGTTTTCAAGAAGTTGCCCCAGTTCAAAAAGGCCTTTCAATTCCTTGTTATAACCTTGCAATGGATGACCCGTAATATAGAATCCTGTGTAGTCCTTTTCATCCTTCAATTTATCATCTTCCGATAAATCAGGTAAATTCGGTACCGGAATCATATCGACATCATCTGTGCTTTCACCAAAGAGACTCATAGTCCCCATGGCAGCATCCTTTTGCTGCTTAGCCCCTACAGCCTGTGCACTTTCATACATGTGCAATAACTGATTGCGGTTTTCCTCGAATCCGTCCATAGCACCGCAGCGAATTAAGCTTTCCAGCAACCGTTTATTAACGACCTTGCTATCTACGCGGCGACAAAAATCGGTAATGCTCGTATAGAGACCATGGGCCTCACGCTCTGTAATGAGTCGATCGATAGCATTGTCCCCTACGTTCTTGATGCCCCCAAGACCAAAGCGAATGGCATCACCTTGTACGGCAAAGCTACGCAAGGAATGGTTCACATCGGGACCGAGGACCTGCACATTATGTTTTTTACAAGCATTGATATAGTATGTGAGCTTATCCATATTTTGCATAAAGCTGGTCATGGTAGCGGCCATAAATTCTGGGAAGTAGTGCACCTTAAGATATGCTGTTTGGTACGCAATATACGCATAGGCCGCACTATGAGATTTATTAAAGCCATAGCCTGCGAAGTAAACGAGCAAGTCAAATACTTCATTTGCAATGGACTCTTCGATGCCATTATTGATAGAACCTTGTATAAAGGATTCCCGTTGCGCCTTGAGGACGGATTCTTTTTTCTTACCCATCGCACGACGCATTAAATCTGCTTGGCCAAGGGAGAAACCGCCCATGGCAGACGCAATTTGCATAACCTGTTCTTGGTAGAGAATAACGCCGAACGTATCTTTCAAAATAGGTTCCAAAATCGGATGTAAATAAGTCACCTCTTTTTTACCATGACGACGATCGACAAAATCCGCCACCATGCCAGATCCCAAAGGACCTGGGCGATAGAGTGCAACGAGAGGGATTAAATCCTCAAAATGCTCCGGCTTCAAATCCATAACGAGCTTGGTAATCCCATCGGACTCAAGCTGGAACACACCCGATGTATCGCCCTTGGTAAGGAGCTCACAAGCCTCTTTATCATCTAATGGGATAGCATCTAAATCGAGGTCAATACCTCGGTTTGCCTTGATGAGCTTAAGGGCATCCCCCATAACGGTTAATGTACGGAGGCCCAAAAAGTCCATCTTTAACAGGCCTAATTCTTCGATATTATCCTTATCATATTGAGTGACAAAACCTTCTTCATTAGAGTTTTGTACAGGCACATGGTCATCTAGAGGATCCGCAGAAATTACAACGCCTGCTGCATGAGTGGACGAGTTACGTGCAATACCTTCTAGTTTTTGACCAAAATCAAATAGCTCTTTTACATTAGGGTCTGTATCATATAAGGCTTTTAAATCTTTACCCTTTAAAGCCTTTCCTAAGGTGATGCCCAATTCATTAGGAATCATCTTCGCAATGCGATTGACCTCAGCTAATGGTAAATCGAGCACACGACCTACGTCACGAATAACGGCGCGGGCCGCTTCTGTACCAAAGGTGATGATTTGAGACACGCGAGCCTGTCCATATTTTCGCGTTACGTAATCGATGGCTTCACCCCGCTTTTCATAGCAGAAGTCAATATCAATATCAGGCATGCTTACCCGTTCTGGGTTTAAAAACCGTTCAAAGAGCAAATCGTATTGTAATGGGTCGAGCCCTGTGATACCTAATAAATAAGCTACTACAGAACCTGCCGCAGAGCCACGACCTGGGCCTACAAGGATATCGTGTTCACGCGCATAACGCACATAGTCCCATACGATAAGGAAATAGTCTTCAAAGCCCATCGTTCCGATAACATCGAGTTCGTAGTCAAGACGTTTTTTGAGTTCCTCCGATGTATCGCCATATAAGCGAGGTATTTCTCGTTCACAGACCTTGCGTAAATAAGTCTTAGACGTTTCGCCCTCAGGCACATCAAAGTGCGGCAAATGGTGTTCATCAAAATTAAATTCTACATTGCATCGGTCTGCAATCTTTACTGTATTTTCTAAGGCCCCAGGGATGTGTCCAAAGAGCTCCGCCATCTCGTCCCCAGATTTGAGATAGAACTCATCATTAGGGAATTTCAAACGATCTACTTCGGCGCGACGTCGGCCCGTTTGAATACAAACGCGGATATCCTGAGCATCAGCGTCGTCTTTCATAACATAGTGGAAATCATTGGACGCCACGATGCCTAGGCCATATTCGTCAGCTAATTGGCATAGCACTTGCTGAGCCCGTAACTCTTCAGGTAAACCGTGATTTTGAATTTCTAAAAAGAAATTGTCTTTACCGAAGGTTTCAATGTACCACTCAACAGCTCGGCGAGCCCCCTCCATATTATCTTGCAGAATATATTGAGGCACTTCCCCTTGAATACATGCACTAAGGGCGATGATGCCCTTGCTGTATTGACGCAACAAATCATGGTCAGCACGGGGCTTATAATTAAAACCTTCCGTAGAGGCTTTCGATACGATTTTAACAAGGTTTCGATAGCCTTCCATCGTTTCGGCTAGCAAAATAAGATGTTTTAATCGCTCACGGCTACGCCCTTCTGGCTTATCAAGGCGGCTACCTTCTGTGACATACACTTCACACCCAATAATCGGTTTAATGCCTTGTGCCACACATTCCTTATAAAAATAGATAGCCGCATACATATTGCCATGGTCCGTAATGGCAAGGGCTGGTTGTTCCAATTCCTTCGCGCGGCGCACCATATCCGGCAAACGACTGATGCCGTCCAATAAACTAAACTCCGTATGACTATGTAAATGTACAAATGGCTTCATGGTACACCTCCTTACGGTCTATGTGCAAAATAGATATTTAATGATTTCTTTCGATCCTTCCAATCTGGTAAAAATTGGGCCACTAAATTGTGAAAGTTCTTGGAATGATCCAAGTATTTGAAATGGGCAAACTCATGGACCATAACGTATTCAATATAGGCCTGAGGCCCTTCTAATAAACGCATATTCATCTTAATGAGCTGCTTTGATGGCGTACAAGAACCCCAACGACTCTTCATGCACTGTTGCTTTACCGTTGGCATGGGTACATCAATATGTTGCTGGTGAAAGCGTTGATATACGACCTTCGCCCAATGGGTAAACACCTTTTCCCCTAGCTGGCGCCAAAAGGTTTGCATTAATTTATGCTTGTCTTCATAGGTGTAATTAGGTTTAACAAACATCACAATACGATTAGAACCATCAAACTTAATATGCGGCTTGCCAGATGTTTCTAGCACCTCTAGCGAAATAGGCATACCCAAAATAGATATGGTTTCACCCGTTACATATTGTAATGCCTCTATCCGTTGTGCCGTTAATGCTTCTAATTTAAAACGAGCCCGCTCAATAAAGGGTATATTTTCAATAACAAACGCATCGATGCGATGATCTGGTACATAAGCATTCGCCGAAACATGGACACTACCATCCTTGTGCACACGCATGTTTATATTCTTTACACGCTTGATTGTTAACTCATATTCAATTGTGTCACCATTGTAGGTAATAGACCGAGTTGTTGAAGTATTCATACCTTTTATTTTATCATAAAACACTTATAAATTCGTTAAAATCTGGTAATTTTAATAGAGATTAGTCGATATATGCAACAATAAAAAATAAGGCTCTATAATAAATGTTGGGGTGACACACTACGGTGTCACTTCCAACATTATTTTTTGCAATCAGAACCACCCGTAAAACGGGTGGTTTGCTCACGGGCTATAAGCCCGTAGTACTAGGCCAGCGTCTAAAGGCGCTGGCTTTCACTACGTTCAAGCCGCATAGCCATTGACTCGTAACGGTCCCCTTAAAGGGGATATGTATTACTTGCTACCCTTAAAAGGGTCCTCATATTCTTTTACACTAAGTTTATCTTTCATTTGGTCATGTAACTCTTGCTCACGTATATATTTTTTTACGGTAGCTTCATTTAATCCTACCGTACTTACATAATATCCCTCGGACCAAAAGTGTCTATTTCCAAATTTATACTTTAAGTTTGCGTGTTTATCGAACATCATTAGCGCACTTTTACCCTTTAGATATCCCATAAAAGATGAAACTGATATTTTAGGTGGAATTAACACTAGCATATGCACATGATCTGCCATAAGCTCCCCCTCTATAATCTTGACGCCCTTATATTCACATAAACGTCTCAGTATTTCA